>JBBRVZ010000026.1:0-42198 GCA_038246445.1 Mycobacteriales bacterium | reverse complement strand
GAGAAAAGTTCGCCCGGCATCTCCAGCACCGTCTTGCCGAACATCTGCAACAACCGCCGGTAGGAATCCCAGGCGAAGCGCTCGTCGCCCGACTCCTCGGCCAGGCCCTTGACGCTGGCATCGTTGAGACCGATGTTCAGCACCGTTTCCATCATTCCGGGCATCGAGAACTTCGCCCCGGAACGGACACTGACCAGCAACGGGTCGTGCCGGTCCCCCAGCCGGCGACCGATCCCGTCCTCCAGCAGTCGCAACACCATCGTGACCTGCACCCGCAACTCGCCGGGTTCGGTGCCCAACGCCAGGTATTCCCTGCACGCCTGCGTGGTGATGGTGAAGCCGGGCGGAACGGGCAGTCCGAGCTTTGTCATCTCCGCCAGATTGGCGCCCTTACCGCCGAGCAGGTCCTTCTGGTCCCGGTCGCCCTCGGTGAAGTCGTAGACGTACTTGGTCATCCGGCGCTCCTGCTCAGTCCGTCCGTGCGGTGCAACCCTACGACCAACGGACGAACCGCTACATTCCCCCGGTTCAGGGATCTGCCGGACCCAACCGAGCGTCCCGACCTGTCCCGTCCTGTCGCGACGCCCGTCGACGAAGCCGCCGGCCGGTTACAGGTTGGCCTTCGGCGGAACCTGCGCGGTCGAAGCGATGCCATCGGCCTCGTCACCGGGCGGAGTATCTCCGTGGGCGCCGATCCCCTTCGCCTTCTTGTCGAAAGCGTCCTCGGGCTCGGTGAGCGGCGAGGACTGATAGGTCTCGGTGAACTCCTCGACGCGATCCGTCGAGTCCCGCCCGTCGTCACTGCGCGCTGTCGTCATGCCGGAGAATGTACCCAAACGTTCAGCCCGCGAACAGATCGCGGCGTACATTGAGCGCCGAAGTCGGCCACGACGACACCAACCTCGGCTGCCGGTCGACTGCCCGACCTCTGCCAACTGACCTCTGACAACTGACAGCCTTCATCGGATCTTCATGCCAGCAGTGTCCACGGCTTCATGCCTCGTCGGCACGCTCGCAGATGGGCACCGTCGGGTGTCGACACAGGTAAGGGAGCTGATGTTGTGATGGGTTACGACGACGCAGGTGGCGGCGGCGGGTGGATGTGGGTCTTCGGCGGCCTGATGATGGTCGGTTTGCTGGTCCTCATCGGAGCGCTGGTGTGGGCGGTCATCGCCGCGAACAACCGCGCCAACCGTGGCCTCACTGCTCCGGCGACCGCACCGGAGGCCGGCGGTCGCGGTCGGACGCGGCAGGTGTTGGACGAGCGGTATGCCCGGGGTGAGATGAGCTCCGAGGAATACACCGAACGTCTGCACACGCTGGGGCTGTGACTGTGCGGCCGCTGAGCCGACGGCGGGCGCTGCAACTCGGCGGGTTCAGTGTCGCGTGTATCGCAGCCGGCGGAGCCGGCCTGGCCTGGGCCGGCGACGCCCTGCACGACCCCGTGCCCGGTGAGACCCTCACCGCACCACCACTTCTCACCAGTGCTGCCGGGGAGTTGACGGTGACACTGGAAGCGGCGTGGGGCCGCGTCCGACTCGCGGGCCGGGAGGCCACCACCTGCGGTACAACGGCGGCGTCCCCGGGCCAACCCTGCACCTGCGGCCGGGGGATCATCTCGGTGTCGACCTGGTCAACCGCCTCGACGAGCCGACAAACCTGCACACCCACGGGCTGCAGGTCTGTCCGCAGGCGAACGGTGACAACCCGTTCGTGACGGTGCACCCCGGTCGGACGTTCCACTACGACTACCAAATCCCCGCAACCCACCCCGCGGGGACGTTCTGGTATCACCCGCACCACCACGGACTGGTCGCCGACCAGGTATTCGGCGGCCTCTACGGGGCCATCGTCATCGACGAGCCGGACCCACCCCAGGTCAGCGCGGATCGGGTGCTGGTGATCTCCGACATCACCCTGGACGGCGCGGGGGCTGTCCAACCGGTCTCGGCGATGCAACGCATGACCGGCCGGGAGGGCGACCTGGTCCTGGTCAACGGACAATCACGGCCGCAGCTGACCGCCCGGCCCGGTGAGAGGGAACGGCGGATCGTGAACGTCTGCGTCGCGCGGTACCTGCGGCTGCGCCTGGACCGTCAGGACCTGCCCCTGCTGGGCATTGATCTCCCGCTGGGCGGTGACCCGCAGCAGGTGCAGGAGGTGCTCCTCGCCCCGGGCAACCGCTCCGACCTGCTCGTGACGACGAACGCCGGGACCAGCTCCCTGCAAGCACTCCCCTACGACCGGGGAACCGCGATGGGCATGGGCATGGGCGGGATGGGGTCCCCGGGTTCGGACACCGGCAATGGGCCGGTGATCGATCTGGCCGCCCTGGCGGTCGGCGGAGCCCCAGCCGCCGCGCCCGCGGCGATTCCGGCGCGTCCTGCCGCAGCGGACCTGCGGGCGACACCGGTCACCGCGCGACGCACCCTCACCCTCGGCATGAGCATGGGCATGGGCATGGGGTCCGGTTCGTTGTTCACCATTGACGGGCGCGGCTTCGACCCGGCCAGGGTCGATCAGACCCCGCCTGCCGGTGCGGTCCAGGAGCGGACACCAACACCAGCCAGATGGACCATCCCTTCCATCTGCACGTCTGGCCGATGCAGGTCCTCACCGTCGCCGGCACCGCCGTGCGTCCGGCGACCTGGCAGAACGTCGTCAACGTCCCCGCACGCAGCAGCACCGTCGTGCGCATCGCGTTCGACACCCACACCGGGCGCACCGTGTATCACTGTCACATCCTCGACCACGAGGACAACGGCATGATGGGCGTCATCGTGGTCGTCTGACGGCGCCAGAACCGCCGCGGGCAGTTCCCGGGGTCGGCGTCAGGGGCCGAAGCGGGCGGTCGCCGACCGGTCGGGCGACTGTGGCTGCGGCAGCGCGAGAGTAAAGCTGGCCCCCCGGCCGGGGCCGGCCGATAATGCGGTGACGTCGCCGCCGTGACCGCGGGCGATGCCGCGGGCGATGGTCAGTCCGATACCCGACCCGGCGGACCGTCGGGGCTGACCGGGCGCCCGGTAGAACCGTTCGAAAACGCGTTCGACGTCCTGCCCGGCCAGCCCGACCCCGGTGTCGGTCACCACGACCTCACCACCCGTGCTGGTAGGACGTGCGGTGATCGTGACCGTCCCGCCGGCGGGTGTGGCGTGCAGGGCGTTGCCGAGCAGGTTGGTCAGCACCTGGGTGATCCGGTCGGGATCGACACGGACCGGTAAAACCGTGGCGGCGTCCCGGATCAGGGCGACGTGCGCGTCCGCGAACTGCGGGGCGAGCCTGCCGGCGGCGCGGACCGCGAGGTCGGTCAGGTCCGTGTCGACCGGGTGCAGGTCGAGTCCCTGCTCCTGGGCGCGGGACAGGCTGGACAGGTCGTCGGCGAGCCGGTGCAGCCGGCGCAGCTCGTCGCTCAACGCGGTGAAGATGTCCGGGTCCGGGGCGAAGACACCGTCGATCAAGCCCTCGACGTATCCGTCCAGGGCGGTCAGCGGAGTCCGCAGTTCATGCGCGACGTCGCCGAACAGCCGGGTGCGCCGGGTCTCGGTGTCGGCCAGGGCGCGGGCGAGGGTATTGACGTCGACGGCCAA
This sequence comes from Mycobacteriales bacterium, assembly GCA_038246445.1. Taxonomy (GTDB): domain Bacteria; phylum Actinomycetota; class Actinomycetes; order Mycobacteriales; family Nakamurellaceae; genus Nakamurella. Next base: position 38,611 of record JBBRVZ010000026.1, on the reverse strand, counting down.
TGCAGCCAGCTCCGGTTCCGACGGCAGCGGGACGCTCACCTCGTACCGGCCGGTCGCGATCTGTTTGGTGGCGGTCCGGACCGCGTCGAGCGGGCGCAGCAGACGGCGGGTGACGAACAAGGCGACGACAACGGCGGCTGCGACGCTGGCCAACAGCCCGACCAGGAGCGCGGTGTCGAGCGCGGACTGGAAGGCAGCGTGCACGCTGTCCTGGGTCGAACGGGCCATGCCCATGCCGGCCATGCCGGCGCCGTTCATCATCCCAACCTGGTGATCGAACAAGCGCGGCGCGAGCAACAGCACCGTCAGGTATGCCACGACGGCACCGGCGGCCGCGACGGCCGCATGGGACAGGAACAGCCGCAGCGGCAGGCGCATCCTCATCCCGGGCTGCCCACGAACTTGTACCCCGCGCCGCGCACGGTGGCGATCAACTGCGGATCGCCTGCCGGGTCGCCCAATCGCGCGCGCAGGCCGCGGATGTGCACATCGACCACCCGCTCGTCGCCGTAGAAGTCGTACCCCCACACCCGCTCCAGCAGCTGCGCCCGGGAGAATACCCGCCCGGGCGCTCCGGCGAGCGCGGCGAGCAGGTCGAACTCCAGGCTGGACAGCGCCACCGGTACCCCCTTCGCGACGACCTCCCGGCCGGCGGTGTCGATGGTCAGGCCGGCGAATCGCAGCGGGGCGTCCCCGCCGCCGCTACGGACGCCCCGGTCCCTGCGCAGCACCGCCTTCACCCGGGCCGTCACCTCGCGCGGGCTGAAGGGCTTGGTCACGTAGTCGTCGGCACCGACGCCGAGCCCGACAAGTTTGTCGACCTCCTCCGCCCGCGCGGTGACGAGGATGACGTAGGCATCACTGAACGTTCGAAGCTGACGAAGCACCTCCAGCCCGTCCATTCCCGGCAGCATCACGTCCAGGAGCACCAGGTCGGGCGGATCCTCGCGGAGCGCGGCAATCGCCCCCTCGCCGTCCGCGGCGTCGGTGACGTCGAATCCGTCCGCCTCCAGATAACCCCGCAGCACAGCACGGATATGGGGCTCGTCATCGACGACCAATACCCTTCGCATGGCTCACTCCCTCGACCGGCCCCGGAATCGGGTGGTTCCCGGCCGGGCTGGTATGGATTGTCGCGCCCGTGAGCCGTAGCACATGGGCGACCAGGTGCGCCTCGGCGTGGTGCGCGATCCGGTGGGACTGGGCCAGGGTGAGGTCGGGGTCGACATCGAGGTCGGCCTCGGCGTGCAGGGTGTGCCCCAGCCACCTGACCCGCAGATGCCGGATCCCCTCCACGCCGGGGGTATCGAGCAGGCTGCGCTCTGCGGTGTCCACCAAGGTCGGGTCGACACCGTCCATCAGCCGGCGGAACACATCCCGGGTAGCGGTGCGCAGCACCAGCACAATCGCGACCGCGATGACCAACCCGATGATCGGGTCCGCCGCGGGCCAGCCGGCGGCGACACCGACAGCGCCCACCACCACCGCCAGAGAAGTCAAGCCGTCGGTGCGGGCGTGCAACCCGTCCGCGACCAGGGCAGCTGACCCGATGCGCCGTCCCACTCGCATCCGATACAGCGCCACCAATTCGTTCCCGGCGAATCCGATCACCCCGGCCGCAGCGACCCAGCCCAGGTGCTCGATCGGCGCGGGTTCGAGCAACCGGCGGATTGCCTCCCAGCCGGCGATCACCGCGGACAGGGCGATCATCAGCACGATGAACAACCCGGCCAGGTCTTCGGCCCGCCCGTACCCGTAGGTGTAGCGGCGGGAGGCGGCTCGGCGGGAGAGGGCGAACGCGATCCACAACGGGATCGCCGTCAGCGCATCGGAGAAGTTGTGCACCGTGTCGGCCAGCAATGCCACCGACCCGCTGACCGCTACCACCCCCAGTTGCAGCGCCGCGGTGACACCCAGTGCGACCAGGCTGATCTTGACCGCCCGGATGCCCTGCGCGCTGCCTTCCAACTCCGAGTCCACCGAGTCGGCACTGTCATGGCTGTGCGGCCGAAATACTGAGAGCACAACACCTCTCACCCCGCCAGGGTGCTCGTGACCATGGTTGTGGTCGGGGCCGTGCCGACCGTGCGGATGATGGTCGTGGGTGCCATGTGGAGGTGGGTGCTGATCGTCACCGTCGGGCTGCGGGATGTGCTGACCGTGTGGTTCGGTCATCAGGTGCCGTCCGCAATGCTTCGGGCAGCCTTCGGGCGCACGGGAACCACATCCGCGCCCTGATGATGCGCCGGGACCGAGGGGCCGGCGTGCTCGGCGTTGTGCAACCCGTCGATGATCAACCGCCGGACATGGTCGTTCTCCAGCTGGTAGAAGATCGTGGTGCCCTCCCGCCGGGTCCGCACCAACCGAGCCATCCGCAACTTCGCCAGATGCTGCGACACCGACGGACCAGGCTTACCGATCGTCACCGCCAGGTCGTTGACCGACATCTCCCCCGCTGTCAACGACCACAGAATCTGGATGCGGGTGCCCTCGGCAAGCATCCTGAACACCTCCACCGCCAACGCCACCTGATCCACCGGCAACGGTCCCACCATTGGTTGATTATCTGCATCCATATGCAAACAGTAGCAGCGACGCTGATGACGACCCCATGACCCGTCTGCGCTTGGCGGTGCGGTGCGAGGGTCGATCGAGATCGCCGGGGAACGATGAGGATCAGCTGGCGAGAGCGAGTATGAGCCCGGCGGTAAGGCCGACGCCAACGACGGCGGTGCCGCCGACAATGGCGGTGGTGGTGGCCCACGGGCATGGTCGATACGCCAGTGGACCGCTGTCCGGGGCGCCGCGACGCAGGCTGGGAACGATCCACCTGAGGTAGTAGAAGAGGCTGGCGACGGAGTTGAGGACGGCCAGCACGACCAGCCACCCCAGCCCGCCATCCCAGCCGGCCGTGAAGATGCTGAGTTTGCCGACGAACACTGCGGTCGGTGGGGTACCGACCAGGCTGAGCAGGCTGACCAGCAGCGCGCCGGCCAGCCACGGCCGCCCGGCGGCGAGTCCGCGGTAGTCGGCGAGCGTGCGGAAGCGTGGCAGCGCCGCGGTGACGGCGAAGGCGGTGACGTTGCTGACGGCGTACCCGGCGAGGTAGACCAGCAGCGACGGCAGGGCGAGGTCGCTGCGGCCGGCGGCGGCGACCGGGATCAACAGATACCCGGCCTGGCTGACGGTTGACCAGCCCAGCATCCGGCGAGGATCGTCCTGCCAGAAGGCGGCCAGGTTGCCCAGCGTCATGCTCAGCGCCGCGATGACGGCGACGAGCAGTCGCAGATGGGTGGTGTCGGGCACGGTTTCGACCAGCCGGTACACCGCGACCAGGGCGCCGACCTTGGGGACGGTGGTGACGAAAGCGGCGGCAGTGCCGCCCGCACCCTGGGCGGCGTCCGGTACCCAGAAATGCCCCGGCACCGCACCTGCCTTGAACATCAATCCACCGAGGACGGCGACCGCCGCGACCGCGACCACTCCGGTCGGCGCGGCAGGCAGGCCGGCGGTCAGCTCGGTGTAGCGGGTGCTGTCGCCGACCCCGCCCAGCAGGACCACGCCGAGCAGCAGCAGGATGCCGAGCAGGGCACCGAGCAGGTAGGTCTTCATGGCGGCCTCCGCGGCCGCAGGGGTGCGGATCATCCCGATCAGTGCGTACAGCGGGATGCTGGCCAGCAGGAACCCGACCGCCAGTACCAGCAGGTCGGCGGCCCCGGACAGCACCACGGTGCCGAGCGCGCCGAGCAACAGCAGCGTGTACGTCTCACTTTCCCGGCTGTTCCCGGCGAGTTCGTCCACCCCGAGGCCGATCACCAACAGCGTCGCGGTCATCACCACCAACCGGGCGACACCGGTCGGCACGTCGATCGTGTAGGTCAGGTCGTAGACCTGAACCGGGGACGCGGCAAGACCGATGACGGCGGCCGCGGCGGCGGCGATCAGCGCTGCCACCGCGATGATCCGGGCGACCCACTGCCGCGGCCGGGGCAGGAACGAACCGGTGAGCAAGGTGGCCACCGCACCGACCAGCAGGATTATTTCCGGCAGCAGCGGGCCCACTTGCCCCGACATGGAGTCCATCCCGCGTCTACCGGCTGACCAGGTCGACGACGACCCGCGAAGCCGGTTCGATGACGTCCAGCAGGAACCGGGGCAGTAGTCCGATGACGAGTGAGGCCAGCAACAGCGGTGCCACAGCGAGGGTTTCCGAGGTCCGCACGTCCAGGAAGTCCGGTGACTTGCCCCGGGTGGTCCCGGTGAGCAGTTGCTGCAGGGCGCGCAGGAACAGGGCCGCGACGATCAGGATGCCGGGCAGGGCCAATGCGGTGACCGGTGCGGCGCCGATGCTGCCGGTGAAGACCTGGAACTCCGCGATGAATCCGCTGAACGCGGGGATCCCGAGGGAGGCGAACGCGGCCACCGCCAGCAGCCCGGCGTAGCGGGGTGCCGGCCCGGCCAGGCCCCCGTAGTCGGCGATCTGATAGCTGCCCCGACGTTCGTGCAGCACCCCGGCCAGCAGGAACAGCGCCGCGGTGATCAGCCCGTGGCTGACCATCTGGGTGACGGCACCGATGACGGCTATCTGACGGGTCGTGGTGTCGGCGGTGACGACCCCGGCCGCGCCGACCGCGAGCACGATGTACCCCATGTGATTGACCGACGTGTAGGCGATCATCCGCTTGAGGTTGCTCTGCGCCAGCGCCACCAGAGCGCCGTACAGGACTGACACGATCCCGACGGTGATGATCACCCACGTCCAGGCCTGCCAAGCCTGCGGCAGCATCGGCATGGCGATCCGGACGAAGCCGTAGGTGCCGAGTTTGAGCAGTACCCCGGCCAGCACCGCGGAGCCGATCGCCGGGGCGTCGGTGTGCGCGGGAGGCAGCCAGGTATGGAACGGCACGGTGGGCGTCTTGATAGCCAACCCGATGACGACGGCGGCCAGCACCAGTCCACCGATCCAGCCGCTGTCCCGCAGCGGCGCTTGCCGGGTCAGCTCCGCCATGTCGAAGGTGTGCGGGTCGGCGGCGACATACAGTCCGATGAATCCGAGCAGCAGGACCAGCGATCCCAGAAAGGTGTAGAGGAAGAACTTCAGCGCCGACCGCGCCGCCTGGCCGTGTCCCCAGCCGAGGATGGCGAAATACATCCCGACGATCGACAGGTCGAAGAACACGAAGAACACCACGAGGTCCTGGGCGGCGAATACCCCCAGGCACATCGACTGCAGGAAGCAGAACAGGGCGGCTTGGGCTCTGGGTCGGTGCTGTTCCCGCCAGGCGTAGACCGCGCAGGCCGCGAAGACCACCACGGTCAGGACGATCAGCGGCAGCGACAACCCGTCCAGGCCGACGGAATAGCTGCTGCCCACGCCCGGTAGCCACGGCTCCCGCTGGGCGAAGGCCATCTCCCCGGGCGGCGGCGTCTGGTACCGGGTCCAGATCAGCGCCACCATCAGCAGTTCCAGGCCCGACAGGACGAGCCACCCGACCTTGGCGGCCGCGTCGGGCATCTTGACCACGGCGAGGATCACCGCGGCCAGCAGCGGAAGGAAGACCAGCACACTGAGCACGTCAGCTCACCACAATCAGCAGCAGGGCGGCGGCCAGCAAGAGCAGGACGACTTGGAGGTAGTACTGGTAGAGCTGACCGGTCTGTGGTCGCCGCGCCTGCCGGGCCGACCGCCGGACCGCCTGCGCAACGGCATCGACGGCGGCGTCGATGCCCCGCTGCTCGATCCGCTCCGCGCCGTCCGCCACCCGGACCGTTCCGCCGGTCGCGCCGGACACCCCCCGGTCGATGACGCCATCGTCGAACCGGGCCAACACCGCGGCCAACCGCAGCACCGGGTCGACCACCAGGTGGGTGACCGCCGGGTCGAGGTGGAGCCAGTCCAGCGCCCAGCCGGGGGTCGGTGTGCCCCACCGGAGCACCGCGGCCAGCGCCACGATCGCCAGCACCGCCGAGCCGATCAGCTCGACCGGGGACGACCCGGTTTCACCGGGAACCCCCAGAGCGGCGGCCAGCCGGCTGGACAGCGGCGGCAGGGCCAGCGCCCCGAGGACGGCCGCACCGAAGGCCAACGGCAGCAGCGCCGCCTGCGCCGCGCCCGGAACCCGGCGGGTGCCGGGTTCCTCCTCGTCATACCGGTGGGCAGCGTCATCGGCCGGTCGGGCCCACACCACCGCCAGCACCTTGCCGGCATACGCCGCGGATGCACCGCCGCGGCCAGCGTGACCACCGCCAACACGGGGGAACGTTCCCTTGCGGCAGCGAGGATCTCATCCTTCGTTGCCCACAGCGAGAACGGGGCCACCCCGGCGAGGGCCAGCAACCCCACCGTCGCGCACACCCCGACCAGCGGCCACCGCCGGGCCGCGCCGCGCAGGGCGGGCAGCGCTTTGGTGCCCAACGCGTTCAACCAGGCACCGGCCGCCAGGAAGAGCAACGCCTTGGTGGCGGCATGGGCGACGAGGTGCGCGGTCCCGCCGGCGGTGGCCGACACCCCGGCCGCGAGCACCACGAAACCCAACTGCGCCGCCGTCGACGCGGCGAGGAGCTGCTTGAGATCGGTTTGGGCGACCGCGACCGCACCCAGGACCAGTGCGGTGGGCGCCCCCACCCAGGCGGCGGCCGTCGCGGCCCACCCGGTGGCCGCCAAGAGCGGGGCCACCCGTAGCAACAGGTAACCACCCATCGCCACCATGGCCGCCGAATGCAACAGCGCACTGACCGGGCTCGGCCCGAGCATCGCCCGGGACAGCCAGAAGGAGAACGGCAACTGCGCCGCCTTGCCCAATCCCGCGACGAGCACACCGGCGGCGACCACATCCCGCCACGGTGCCGGCAGCGCCGGAAGATTCGCCAACTCCAGACCGGACCCACCGACCGCGCCGCCCACCGGCTCCCCACCTACCGCCGCCCCGGCCACCGCCGCCCCGGCCACCGCCGCCCCGGCCAGCGCAGCCCCGGCCGCCAGGTACAGGCCGAGATCGGCGGCCCGGGTCGTCAGGAACGCGGTCAGCCCACCCCCGACCCGCTCGGTGACCCGCCAACGGAACCCGATCAGCGCATAGGACGTAGCGCCCATCACCTCCCAGCTGAACAGCAGCGCCGGCAGGGTCGTCGCCGTCGCTGTGATCAGCACGGCCGACAGGAACAGCAACATCAAACCGAAGAACCGGGACGGCGCCGTGGGCACGTCCCCGCCCCGCTCCGCGGCCGCAAAGATCATCACCAGCAACGCCACCACCGAGACCGTGCAGACGACCAGCGCGGACAGCGCATCCACCCCAAGGCCGAAGTCGGCACCGGCGACGAATGGCACCGCAACCGCCGGGCGGACCAGTGCCGCGGCGAACGCCGAACCGGTGACCGCGACGGTGACGGCAACACCGACCGGACCGGCGACCCGGTCCGTGCGCCGGCCCGCCAGGCACAACCCGGCGCCCACCGCGGCCGGCAGCGTCACCAGCAACCACAACAACAATCCCGGCGACAGTGCGCTCATCCGGACAGATCCGTCGCCATGTCGGTCATGTCGGAGTTGCGGGAGCGGTGCAGCAGGGTCGCCACGGCGAAGCCCATCGCCATCTCCACCGTCATGGCCGCGATCACCACCAGCAGCACGACCTGAGCGGTCGGCGTGGGGGTGAGGAACCAGTAACAGGCCACGGCGGCCAGGATGACCCCGTTGATCATCAGTTCCAGGCCCATCATCACCATCACCACGACCTGCTGCGACAGCGCCCCGTAGAGGCCGACGCTGAACAGCGCGGCGGCCACCAACAGCACCAGTTGCACGGTCATCGGCCCACCCCGCCCGGCTGCGGGTCGGCGGGCGGCCGTCGCCGCAGGTCATCCCCGAACCGGTCGTACCGCCCGCGGGGCAGGGCCAACACCAGGGCCGCCACCACCGTGGCCAGCAGCACCGCGCTGACCACGATCATCACCAGCATCTTGGAGCCGATCAACGCCTCGCCCAGCGCGGCCGTCGGATCGGGGTCGGGAACGCCGGCCCGATCCGGCCAGGGAGCCAGCAGGATGCCGGTTGCCAAAGCGGCGAACACCCCTGCGGCGGTGACGGCGGCCGCCTTGTTGCCGTGCACCATGTTCATCGGCATCAAGGCCGGGTTCATCCCCATGAACATGATCATGTAGACGGCCATGATCGCCATCTCCATGATCATCATCAACACGGTGATCACCCCGATGTAGGACAACCCCAGGATCAGCACCTGCGCCCCGACCGCGATGAACGACACGGCCAACGCGTAGGTGGCGCGGGCCATCGAATCCACCCGGAACACCGCGGCGCCGCAGAGAACTGCGATCACCGCCAGCATCCAGAAGACCACCGTGCCGAGCAGTCCGATGCTCATCAGGAGCCCCCCGTCCCGACGACGACAACGGACACGACCAGCACCTGCACCAATGTGACGGGCAGCAGGATCAGCCACCCGACCTCGACGAACCGGTCCGCTCGCAGGGTTGGCAGCACCCGGCGCAGCAGCAGCAAACCCGCGACGAGCAGCACCGTCTTCACCGGCACCCATAACCACGAGGGCAGCACCGGGCCCGCCCCGCCGCCAAGGAACAAGGTCACCCCGATCGCCGCCCCGGCAGTCAACAATGCGTACCGGCCGGCGAGCATCAGCAGCCGATCCACCCCGGACAGCTCGGCCAGCACCCCGCCCGCAATGTCCGCACCGGCCGGATGCCCCAGCGGACCCCACACCGAGAACCCGGCCACGGCCAGGCAGAACACGGCGAACGCCGCCGGCATCCACACCACGAACCACAACCCGTGCTGCGCGGCTACCACGTCGGTCAACCGCAGACTGCCGGCCGCCACCGCGGGCGCCGTCAAGGCGAACATCAACGGCAACTCGTAGGCCAACGCCTGCGCCAGGAACCGGTAACCGCCGACCAGCGGGAACGCACTGTTGGGGCCCCAACCGGCCATCCACACCACCGCCCACACCGCCACATCCAGGGCGTTGAACCAGACGATCCCGACCGTCGAATCGGCAACCACCCGGGGGCCGATCGGGACCAGCGCCGCCATCAACAAAGCGACCACCGGTAGCCCGGCCACCCCGACCCGCCACAACAACGAATCCGCGGCGATCGTGGTGCGACGGCGCCGCCGCAGCAGCCGAACCGTCTGCACCAGTGGCAGCCGAAGGGCACCGGCCCACCGGGTGGATGCCGACGAACCGGCGCCCCCGGTATGCGGCAGCGGTTCGTTCAACGCCGCGTCCAGCACGGCCGTCACCGTGGCCAGCACAACCAGACCCGCCGCGACCAGCATCACCAGCAACGGAACAGCCAGCTCAGCCATGGTTCGACTCCAGTCGTTGCGCAGCCGCCACGTCCGGAGCGAGGGAGGCGACGACGAGTCGAGCGGCACCCAGATCCAGCCCCACCACCAATGTGGGCAGCAGCTCCACCACTGCCAGGGCGCGCGTGGCGTCGTCCCCCCTGCCCGCGGCATCTGGACCATCGCTGGAACGCAGAAAATCTGCTATCCCGTCCAGTCGGTTCAGCAGCCGGTCATGGACATCGCCTGCCATCTCCCCCGACAGCCCGCGCTCCACCAGCTCCCGCGCACTGACCCGGCCCAGATCGCGCAGGGACCAGCGCAGCAGCCGGGACCTACGCACGTGCCGGGACCACCGCTGGACGGCGTTCAGCGAATCGCCCCGCGGGTCACCGGCGAGCAGGTCGTCCCGGATCCGGCGCAGCCCCGCCGACTCCGGAGTGCGGCCCGCCAACGCCAGCAACCGGGACACCGCGTCGCAGTCCCAGGCCGCGCGGAACCGGGCGTCCTCGCCGTCCATCGGGGCCTCTGGATTTGCACCCGACAGCATTTCCGGTCGAGCCGACGCGATCACGTCGCCATGCACCACACAGTGCAGCACCAGCCCGGCCGGCCAGTGCGGCAGCACCGCACCCAACGACAGAGACAGGACATCCATTTCCAGACCGTCCCGATCCTGATCACCCTCGGCCAACCCGATGCCGCCCGGCATCGGCATGTCCATGTCGTGACTGCCCATGTCGTCGTCGTGACCCGTCTCGGGTGCCGGCATCTCGTGTCCGCCTGAGTGCTGCCCGGGTTCCGGATAGGCCCGGGGCGGCCGGTCCTGTTCGGCTGAACGATCGCCGCGCAGCAGCACCGTCACCGCCCGGTGCAACGCCCCAGCCACCTGGTCCGGCTGGGCGGCACCGACCTGGGCGGCGGGCCCAGGTAACTGCGCCCACAGTCGCTCGACGGCCATCCGCATGGCATCCCCGGGTTGTCCGCACACCAGCAGCACGTCGGCGTCGGCCGGTGACAGCGCCGGTCGCCAGCCGAGTGCCCTGACAGCCTGCTCCGCCGCGATCCTGGTGTGTGCCGAGCCGGGCACCTCGACCAGCAGCACCCGGGCCCCACCCGTCGCGGTTCGATTGATCCAGCTCGTCAGACCCACCGCAGCGCCCCCTCACGCCAGGCCCACAGCACCCCCACCATCAAAAGACCCAGAAAGACGAACATTTCGACCACCGCGCTGCCGCCCACCCGGGCGACGACCACTGCCCACGGGTACATGAACAGCATTTCCACATCAAAGGCCAGAAACAGCAGCGTCAGCGGGTACCAGCGCGCGTGGTAGCGGGACAAAGCGTGCTCGGCCGGTTCCCAGCCCGACAGGAACGGCAGCTGCGGCGAACCGGTCGCCCACTCTCCGGACATCATTCGGTGCAGCAGGAACAGGCCGGCGATCCCGGCCAGCGCCACCGCACCCATGCCGGCCAGGCCCAAGATGTCGGACATACCGACGGCGTTACCGCCGGGGTGAGGGGCCAAACCCCTCAGCAGCGCATGTTTCGTGTTACCCACCGGCCGTCTCCCTTGTCCTTGTCCTGAGATTGTCGAGTGCCCGGGCGTCACCGTCAGGCTGGGCCGCCCTGCTGCCACTCGTAGTGGAACAGCCGGATTGGCGTCAGGGCGGCATGAACGACGGCACCCCTCGGTGGAGGGCCGAAATGCTGGGGCGCCCAGGAAACCGGCCCCGTGCGCACCTCAAGCGGGCGGCCGCCTGGTCAACATGGTTAACCGGAAGCCCGCGGTGGGTGACTCGGTCACGCGATCCGGCCACCCACCGCAGGCGTTGGACGGGTTGGTCTACAGGGTGGCCAGCAGTTGCTGCATAGTTGCGATTTCCTGGGTTTGACTTGTTGTGACCGTCTGGGCAAGGGTTTTCGCGTCCGGGCTACGTCCCTGGGCGAGTTCGGTATCGGCCATCTCGATGGCGTCCTGATGGTGGGCGATCATCATCTGCAAGAACAGCTTGTCGAACGCCGCGCCGGTCGCATCGGTCAGGTTGGCCAGCTCGGGGTCGGTCATCATCCCCGGCATGAAATTGTCGGATTCACCGGCAGAACCGCTCGTTGAACCCCGATGAACCGTGCCGGACACGTCGCCATGGTCCATGCCACCTATTCCCATCGAGCTGGACATCATGGCCGAGCTGGACAGCATGCTGCTGCTCATCTGGGTGGTCATCGGCATGCCGTTCAGGTCGGTTTCCGGAGCCCAGTCCTGGAGCCACCCGGTCATCTTCTCGATCTCGGGTGCTTGCGCGGCTTTGATGGTGGCGGCAAGGTCCTTGACCTGTTGGTTTCCGGCCCTGGTCGCGGCCACCTCAGCCATAGCGATGGCGCCTTGGTGATGGACGATCATCTGCTGCGCGAACAGCACGTCCGCGTCGTTGTGATCGCCAGCCGACGACGACCCGGCGGTGGCCGCGCTGCCGGACGTGGCGGTGGTGGGCATTGTGGTGGACGCCGCCGCTGACGTGGTGGTCAATCCGGCGGTGCTGGTGGTGCCGCCACAGGCGGCGAGGGTGACAGATACGGCCGCGGCGATGACGCCGAGCGCGGTACGGCGGGTGGACAGGTTCATGTGCGGGTGCTCCTCGAGCGGGGTGGTGGTGCGGACGGAAGGCATGCCGAGTCCACCGTCGACCAGGGGTTGACGGTGTTGGGTGCTCTAGATCCGGATCACGCACAGGGCCACCCGCGGCCGGTACCGGCCGGGTGGACCACGCCTGCGGACCTCGCCGCGGGTGACCCCGGCGGGACGGGTGATGCCGGCCACCCGGCTTGCCCGGCGGGCCGCCAGCCAGGCCAGCAGCAGCGCGGCTCCGCCGACGACCAGGAGCAGGACGCAGCTGCCCATGTCGCCGTTTCCACCCATGCCGTCCGGGGCGGACCGCAGCACCGCCGTGAACAGCCCCGGCTCACCGGCCGGGGTGTGACCTGCGGGCGCCGTGCTCGTGGAGGCAGGCACTCCGGTGCCGGCGGTCATGGGGCTATGGGCGGTCACGGTGATCTGCGGGGGGGCGCCGTGCCCGCCGGAAGAATCCTCGGCCGTCAGCACGTGCATGCCGAACAGACCGGTCAGCACCGCAGTGAGCAGCAGCCACCGGGTCAGCACTCGGGGGGTGATCCCCCAGTTTGCCTGGTGCCCGTCGCGATCCATGTGCTCAGTGTTCTATCAGGTGGCGGGGGAACAGTCGGTTGCCGATGGCCGTTGATCGTGTCCCTCGTACGTCGGTGGAATTCGGTGAGGATGGCTTCTTCCGGGTCGACGAGCCGGGCCGCGGGATCGGGACCGGGCTGCTCCGGGTCGGCGGTGCGCGGAGGTGGTGCCCGCAGGATTTGGCCGAGCACCCGCAACCCGCTCGATGATCCGTACCCGATGTGCGGAACGATGCGGGACATCGGCGGTCGTCACCGCGCGAGCATTCCACGGAGCGCGCCACTAATTTGGTTGCGTGCATCCTCCCTGAGGACAGCCACGTCGTCCAGGGTCATCCCGCTCGTGCTGATCGGCTCCAGCACCTGTACCTGCGCGGTGGCGCGGCCGAGCCGCCAACTGTGGGTGCGCAACGCCGTCGCCGCGCCGTGCACCGCGAGCGGCAGGATCGGCACCTGCGCCGCAATAGCCAGCCGGAAGGCACCGTCCTTGAACGGCAACAGCTCCCCCGTTGTCGACCGCCGGCCCTCCGGAAAGATCATCACCGAGACGTGCTGCTCCAGCAGCCGGGCACACTTCGCCATAGCCGCGGCGGCGCTCGCGCGATCGCGGCGGTCAACCGGGATGTCGTTGGCCATCCGCATCAACCAGCCGGCGACCGGGAGCCCGAACAACTCGGACTTGGAGAGCCACTTCATCTCCCACGGCAGCTGACTGATCAGCAGGATGTCCACAAAGGATTCATGGTTCGAGACAATGACATATGGCCTGCGGGGATCGGCCGGGAACACGCCGCCGGTGCGAAACGTCCACAGCGGGTTCAATAGCAGATGCACCACGGTTAGCTTGCGGAACAGGAATCCCGTCCAGTACCGGGGTGGATCGAACGGTGCCGTGACAACCCAGACGATCGCCATCAGCGGCAACCACAGCACGACACAAACCCCCAGGACGAACCAGGACCAGATCGACCACAGCGTCAACGGCATATTCTTCATGCCCTCGGATTCTCCCGTTACCCGTCGACCGGTCGGGACACCGGGGCCTTTTTCAACCGAGCACCGGGAACACCGGCTGGTCGAAGCGGTCCCCGCCGGCGGTGTACAACGTGGCGGCGACCGGCCCCGCCTTTGACGACGACGCGTTCGACCCCTCGCTCGAGATACAATGCGGTAACGCGGTCGGCATCGGCGTCGCAGCGACGGGCGCAGGTTGGGATCGAAGGAGACCGTGACCCCGTTGGCCCGGGCGGTGCAATCGCATCGGTGGCGAAGGCCCGCGTGGTTGGCGACAACGCCAGCGGGATGCCGGTGACATGCAGGTGTCGGGATGCCGCGAGATGAGCGGTGCTCTGCGGCGTCGGCGCTGGTCGGCTTCCCGCGCTGTTGCGACGGAGATACACCACCTCGGGATCGCGACCGTTCGCTCTGCTCTTGAGCTGGAAACCGGTCGCCGTCTCGGCGCCGGCCATGGCCCGGGAAGAATGGACCACCGTCTCGAGCGGTCCGGGTTCATCGGCTGTTGACCGTCACCCTGGATACCCACGAAATCGTCAAGGTGCATGCCGACGATGAGGGGAGTTCGGGCGGCTCGATCAAGACAACTGATCAGGCATGAACGGCACGACGCACCGGCTCCGGCAGCGAGGACCTACCTTGTTTGATTGTCGGTCGTCACTACGGACGGTAACAAGGCGTCCAGCAGCCGTCCGATGGTGTGGGCCTCCACACTCGGACTGGACATGGTCGCTTCGTCCCGGTTGCCGATCGCCGACCGGACAACGATCGCTGACCGGTCTCCGATCGTGCTGCGGGACATCTTACCCGTCTTCGGTAGATGTGTGTGCGCCGTCGGTGAGTTCGGTTGGCGGTGAACCGGTGGGAAGGGGAAGGCGGTCCGGTGGGTGATGAAACCTTGGTTGGTTGGCCGGTGTCCGGGCTGGCATCGAAAGGTCATTGCTTGAGCAGGTACTGGGCCACGCCGGTCGGGTTGGCCAAGGCGAGCAGGTGACCGCCGGGCAGCATGTCGCTCTGAATGCCCAGTCGCTGTTGCGCCACCCGGCGCTGGAAACTGGCCGGGAAGAACCGGTCGTCGGCGCCGACGAGGACACGGATCGGAACATTCGGCCAGGCGGGGAATGCGCACGGTTGCGCGAAGCCGATGTCGGCCTCCGGCCGCTGGGCGGTCGCCGAGTCGACATCGCCCCACCATTGGCCTGCCGTCTCGCCGGGCGTGGGGATCATCGCATTGACCAGGACCAGTTCGCGGACGCAGATCCGTTCGCAGACCAGCGGGGCGGTGAAGCCGCCCATGGATTGGGCGACGAGGACGACGTCTTGCGATCCGGCCGCGGCCGCCGCGACGATGTCGGTGTATTCGGCAAGGCCGGCCGACTCGTCCTCGCCTGGCAGGTCGACCGCGATCGCGTCGTGGCCGGCTGATTCGAGCAACAGCACGACCCGGCTCCAGTACCAGGCGGAGCCCCCCGCTCCGGGTACCAGCAGGTACCTCATGACATCCGTCCCGGCAGCCGGGTCTGGAAATCCAGCGCACCGACCCGGGTGGGCCGTACCGCGATGCGCACCATACGGATACCGTCCCCCGCCATCTTTTCGACATTTCTGGTGCCGCCGACGCCGCCCCGCTCGGCTCGTCCTCTGATCAACAGCACGTCCGGCGGCGGCCCTGCGGTGTCGATGGTGATCGCTACGTCGGGATTGGCCCGCGGGCTGCCGAGCTTTGCGCTGCCGGCATAGGCGCCGAAGACGACCTCCTGACCGGTCCAGTGGAACAGCATCGGGATGACGCGGGGGGTGCCGTCCTTGGCGTTGTAGGCCAGCCGGGCCAGCTCGGTCGATCCGAGTAGCCGAGCCGCGATCGGATCCTGGAGTAGCTCAAGACTTCGTTGCGCGAGAGTCATGCTCCTAATTTAGGACTGTCAGTTACGGGTGCGCAACCCCCGGACTAGCATCGGAGCGTGCCGAAGACACGTCGATACAATGATCCGTGCGGAACGGCCCGCGCCCTTGAGGTCGTGGGCGAGCGTTGGGCCGTGCTGGTCGTGCGTGAATTACTGCTTGGCCCGAAAAGGTTCGGGGCAATCCGTGCTGGGTTGCACGGGGTCAGTCCGAACGTGTTGTCACAGCGACTCCGGGAGCTCGAGCGTGCCGGAGTGGTCCGGCGGGACACCCTCCCGCCCCCGGCCGATGTCGCGGTCTACGAGCTCACCGCGCGTGGCCGAGCTCTGGAACCGGTTCTCCTGGAGCTCGGCCGATGGGGCAGCCGCGAGCCCATCGACACCAACTCTGATCTCGGTGTCGACGCGCTGATGCTGGCACTGAAAACACTGTTCGCACCCGAACATGCCTTCGATGCGATCTTCGGCATAACCGTCGACCGGGAGGACTTCCGGATCGTCGTCCACGACCGCGCGATCAACGTTCGGCGCGGCGCCGCCGCCGATGCGCCAACGCACCTGACCACAGATGCCAAAACATTGCGCGCCGTAGCGTTCGGCCGCGAAACGGTCAGTCACGCCGAGGCGGCCCACCGGCTCACCATCGCCGGCGACAGACAGCCGGCCCAAAAGTTCTCCCAGATGTTCTCCCCGCCAGACACTGACCTGAACCAGCGGACAGCGCCGCGGCCGCAATGACAGACAGGGAACACGCGAGCGCCGCCCGAGCAACGTCTCGCCGACGGCAACCGGCGACGATTCCACGCTTGGTCGCTGTTGTCCGGACCGTGAGGCCGTCGTTGTCGAGGCGATAATCGACGGACACATCCAGGGTGAACGGATAGCCCATCATCGGGTGCAGCACGGTGCCCATCGTGACGTGCTCCGTGTCCTGGTGTCGGCAGGTCCAGTTGCGCCAGCGCAGGAATCCATGAATGGCGTTGTGCTTGTCCGGCTCGGTGAGCGGGACCTGATAGCTGCTACCGCCGAACGGATACGCGCCGTCCCGGATGCGGTTGGGCCACGGGATCAATGGAAGCCCACGTGCCCCGGTACAACGAGCCCGGGCGTCGTAGCCGGCGAGCAGTGAATGACCGTCAACGCTGAACTGCCGCAGACCCCCGCCGACCTCGACGACGGTGGCGCGGTGCGCGCCATAGCGGATGTCGAACTGCTGGCCGGACGCGCCGCCGGTTCGGGTTCCGGGCCGTGCGTCACGATTGCCCGTCATGGCTGCTCCTTTGATCGATCGCAGTAGGCCCTCTGACTGCTCCGGCCGACCGGCCCGCTCGGCGATGGCTGTCCAGCCCGGGATGCAGTTGTTCCCCACCTGCCCCGTGTTTCGAGCACCTTGCTGCCGAAGCGTTCGTGGGCTACCGGCTGGACGTCGGGAGCCAGGCCGAGCATCCGGTGTCTTTGTTGCTGGCCGAGTTGCCCTAGCTCGGCACCCGTACCCAGATCACCAAGACCTACCGGGTTGCCGAGCGGGCAGCAGGACGTCCAGATCGGGGCGCCGGGTCGTCGTCCATCGCAGCGCCCGAAGCCATCCGCTGGGCCAGCCGGGAGGCCAACGCCATGATCGTCAATGCGGGGTTGGCCGAGCCCTGGGTGGGGCAGACCGAGCCGTCGGCGAGGAACAGATTCGGCACTGCCCAGGATCGCTGGTTGGCATCGATCACGCTGTCCTCGGGATCGGTGCCCATCCGAGCGCCGCCGACGAGGTGGGCATAGCGGTGGATGGTGAGCACGTCCTGGCTGCCGGCGGCGTGCAGGATCTTCGTAATGACCTTGGTCGAGTAATCGATGTTGGCCTTGTCGTTGTCACACAACGAGTAGTCCATCCGGGCGATGGGAATGCCGTAGGGATCGGTCTGGTCCGCGATCGTGATCCGGTTGTCCGGTTGTGGTAGCAGCTCGTTGAGGACGCCGATGGTGGCCCAGTGGTTGTAGTCGCGCATGTACTCGCGCATCGCGCGGCCCCAGTGCCCGTCGGCCAGGACGTGTTCGGCCCACCCGATGGGTAACGGAGAGACGGTCTGGATGGAGAAGCCGCGGCGGAACCCGCGCGTCGGGTCGGTTTCGTAGAACTGCTCGGAGGACACCTCCGGCGGAGGCGCCTTGTACATCCGCAGCTCGTCGGGGAACCGTCCGGCGGTCTGACTCGCGCCCTGGACCATGACGTACCGACCGACCTGATCCTCGCTGTTGCACAGGCCGTGCGGGAAGCGGGTCGAGGTGGAGTTGAGCAGCAGCCGGGGGGTCTCGATGGAGTAGCCGGCGACGGCGACGAACTGGGCGCGCTGCAGGATCTCCGCTCCGCCGACCTCATCGTGATAGATGACACCGACCGCGTGCCCGGTGGCCTGGTCGAGTTCGATTCGGGTGGCCATGCAGTTGGCGCGGATCTCCACGGCGTGGGCCAGTGCATCGGGCAGGTGGGTGACGTACGGGCTGGCCTTGGCGTTGACCTTGCAGCCCTGCAGGCAGTAGCCGCGGTAGATGCAGTGCGGCCGGTTGCCGAAGGTGCCGTTGACGATCCCGACAGGGCCGACGCGCATCTCGATGCCCGCTTTGCGGGCGCCCGCCCACAGCCGCGCTGCCGCACCGGAGATCGGGTGCGGCGAGAACGGGTATCGGTGTGGGTGACCCCAAGGCCAGTTTTGCCCCGCGACCGGCAGCTCGGCCTCGATGCGTTCATAGTGCGGGCGCAGATCCTGGTAGTTGATCGGCCAGTCCGCGCCGACCCCGTCGTCCGTCATGGTGGAGAAGTCCGAGGGGTGGAAGCGGGGGGTGTAGCCGGCGTAGTGGACCATCGAACCGCCGACGCCGCGGCCGGAGTTGTTCTTGCCGAGCTCGATCGGGTCGTCGCCGCCGATGATGCGCTTCTGGGTCCAATACAGCCCGTGCGACCCGGCTTCGTCGGAGACCCAGTCCTCGTCGGGGTGCCAGAACGGTCCGGCCTCCAGGATGACGACCTGCCAGCCGTGCCGGGCCAGTCGTTGGGCCAGCACTGATCCGCCGGCACCGGCACCGACGATGACCAGGTCGACTTCCTCGGCCGGTGGGTAGCGGCGCATCGTTTCCTCGCCGGGAAGCTCACGTGAATGCACATCGAGCAGGAACCGGGAGTCGTTGTCGGGTGGGCCCACCGCGCCCTTCACAATGCCGCGCAGCAGGTCACCCATGGTCGTGTCCGTCCCGCGCAGCATGGGCCGGGTCTTCGTCGGTGGCGCCGTGTCGCTCGAACGGTTCGATGGTGCTGATCGGACCCAGGCGCATGAACCCGCGCGGGTAGGCCGGGCCGCCGAATCCGATCTCGTTCCAGGCCCAGGGATGGGAATAGAAGCCCGCGAGGATCGATCGCAGGCACACGCTCCATGCGCGTGCGACGTTGACCTCCGCCCACGACCCGCCGGCGAGCCGGGCGTGAGCGAAATCGTCGATGATGCCCTCGCGGCTGTCGATGTCAGCAGCAGCGAAGCTTTCCGCCCCCTGCACCGTGGCCGTGTGGTCCAGGCCGCGAAGCGTGATACGCCACGTATCGCGGTCATCGGGCATGTCGGCGTATTGGTAGCCGTCCAGCCGACCGGCAGCGAGTTTGTCGTCGACGAACTCGGCCACCGGGACGCGGGGCTCACCGTCCTGGGCCAGGACCGTGTCGCAGAACGCGCGCAGGGTGGGTTCCTGTTCAGCGGTGAAGAATTGCAGCGGGCCGGGCGGCTCCAGGCGGGCGAGAACGACCGCCGCGGTTGCGTGGTCCCAGGTGCCGCCAGCGGTGAGGACGTCGAAGTCGGGGTAGCGGCCTATCATCTGCGGGGTGACTCCGGCCTGCTGCCGCGGTAGCCAGGATGGATGCGGAGGTTGACGATCGGTGCGGAGATTGGGCAGGTGCGCGGGCTTACGGAAATCGGGCACCGCGGCCTACTTCTCTCGCCGGAGCACCGAAGCCAGCAGCCCCATGCCACCGACCATGGCCATCAGGCCGGGGGCAGAGATGGGCGGACCCATCGGCAAGTTGTACGAGGCCAAGGCCCATCCGCCAGGCTTGCGCGCGACACCTCGGGCGTGGAAGTACTCCCCTGCCAACCCGTTGAGTGCGAAAATGCCGGCGGTGATCGGCAACGCGGTCTTGGCCCATCGTTTGCTGAACACGCCACCGATGCCGGCCACCACCAACGGTGGCGTGACCAGGATCGGGCTCCACATCACCTTGTTGCCGAAGCTGGCCTTGTAGTGCTCGAGGTAGACCTCGGCTCCGGTGACAAGGGCAGCCACCGCGGTCAAGCCCGACAACGAGCGTTCGAAACGGCCGCGTTCGACATTCACCAGCAACCGGTCCACCAGATGTTCGGCCGCAGCCGCTGGTCCGACGTCGGATTCGACTGACATCGCTCTTCCTCTTCCTACCAGTGAGTACGAGACGCGCTTCGCGACAATGCCTACGGTCAGGTCTTGTCGCGGGACAATAAGTTACTGGCGTTGGCGAACAGCTGAGCGCCGACCGCCCGCAGTGAGTTGCGGATGACCGCGGACTCCGCCGGGTCCCCCTTGACCAGGGTTGCCAGGAACCCCTTGGCCTCCTCGAAGGAAATGTGCGCGGGCAGCGGCGGCACATTGGCGTCGGTATGCACATCGAGCACCACCGGTCGGTCCGCGGTGGACGCGGCATCCCAGGCATCAGCAACCTGTTCGGGCTTATCGACTGTGATGCCGCGCAGACCAAGCACCTCGGCATAGGCGGCGTAGTCCATGGTCTCCGCCCGCCGGGAGGTGTTCCACCGGGGGTCGCCGACCTCACGCATCTCCGGCTCCTGCATGCCTTCGTCCTGGATGTCGGCGGGCAGGATCACCACGGTCGGGCACCGCTCGGCGCGAGCGATGCGTACGGCCCGGTCGAGCACCAGTTGCGCCTGCATCGGGGTGGTCACGGTCTACACATAGCCGGCGACGTCGGTAAAGACCCGTTCGAGATCGACCTGCTGCTGCTTGTCGCTGCCCAGGGACACCAGGCCCTGCTGCCCGACGATGGCCACCACCGGTTGGTTGTCCATCTTGGCGTCGTACAGGCCGGTGAGCAGGTGAATGGCGCCGGGGCCGGAGGTCGCGATGCACACCCCGACCTCACCGGTGAACTTCGCGTGCGCGCAGGCCATGAACGCGGCGATCTCCTCGTGGGTGGGACGGATGTAGCGAAGGCCTTTCCCGCGGACTCCGCGCGTTCCAATGCGCCGTCGAAACCACCGATGCCGTCACCAGGGAAACCGTAGAAGCGGTGCAGGTCCCATTCGATCAACCGATCGATGACGAAATCACTGACGGTTCTGCTGCTCATCTTCTGCGTTCCCCAATCCTCAAGGTGGCGGAGTAGGCGCATGCCGCGGCGATGACGACGCCACCGGTTGCACAAGACCGTTGCGCAGGTGGATCGCGCCAGGGCCGCTGGTCGCCACGCACACGCCTACCCGGACGCTGAACTACGCAAATTCGACCGCCTCGAACGCGGTTGCACTCCCCCTTTCCGCAGCCGGGCCAAATCCACATCCGCCACCAATTCGGCCATCGTCTGTGCTCCTTCGATCTGCCAGCCCGGCGGAATGAACCGGTCCATCCGCCGGCCGGCGAGTGCAGGCTCCCTGCCGTCAAAGTTCCCCAGACAGAATTACCCCAACCATTGCAGTAGCGCAAGGATTGCGTGACACTTGCGTCATGCACGAGGGTGGTTCCATTCCGGGATCGGTGATGGCTCAAGCAGACCCGGCGTTCAGCGGTGAGGTCGAAGCCGTACTGGCCGCGTCCCGGGTGCTGGTCGGGGTGGCCGCGAGGTCGCTGGCGCCGGTGGAGGACAGCGTCACTCTGACCCAGTTCCGGGCGTTGGTGATCATTGCCAGCCGGGGCCCGCTGCATCTGGCCGCCCTCGCCGACGCGATGCAGGTCCATCCCAGCAATGCCACCAGAACCTGTGACCGGCTGGTCGCCGGTGGGCTGGCGGACCGTCGGGACAACCCGGCCGACCGCCGCCATTTGCAACTGACCCTGACCGACGCCGGCCGGGGGTTGGTGGACGGGGTGCTGCACCGCCGGCGGGCGGCAATCGGGGAGATCCTGCGCGAGATGCCGCCTGACGACCGCACCCAGCTGGCCACCGTGCTCACCCGGTTCGCCGACGCCGGGGGAGAACCCCAAGACGTCGATCTGTGGGCCGTCGGCTTGACGACCGAATCCCCGGTGGGCGGATCAGGTCCCGACCCAGGTTATCGCTGACCATCTGGGTATTCATTCCTCGAACTCGCAACCGAATCATCCGGGTGCTCCGCGCGCGGACCGCACATGTTCAAGGGAGTTCCGATGCCTGCACAGGTGGTGGTGGTGACCGGGGCCAGCGGCGGTATCGGCCGCGCGGTGGCCACAGCGTTCGGTGCCCGCGGGGCGTCCGTGGCGCTGCTGGCCCGCGGTGCGAAAGGCTTGGACGGCGCCGCCCGGGATGTCCGGGCCGGCGGCGGGAACGCTCTGGTGATCCCGACCGATATGGCCGACCAGGCACAGGTTTTCGCCGCCGCCGACCGGGTGGAGTCCGACCTGGGCCCGATTGATGTGTGGGTGAACGTGGCGTTCACCTCGGTGTTCGCACCGCTGGAGAAGATCCACCCGGACGAATACCGCCGGGTCACCGAGGTCAGTTACCTCGGTTACGTGTACGGCACCATGGCCGCGCTGCAGAAAATGAAACCCCGCGACCGGGGCACCGTCGTGCAGGTCGGGTCCGCGCTGGCCTACCGCGGCATCCCGTTGCAGACGGCGTACTGCGGGGCGAAACACGCCATCCAGGGCTTCAACGAGGCACTGCGCTGCGAACTGCTGCACGAGAAAAGCAACGTGCACGTCACCATGGTGCAAATGCCGGCGGTGAACACCCCGCAGTTCTCCTGGGTGCTGTCCAGGCTGCCGCACCAAGCGCAGCCGGTGCCACCGATCTACCAACCCGAGGTCGCCGCCCGCGGCGTCCTGTACGCCGCCGACCACCCGCGCCGTCGGGAGTACTGGGTGGGCGCCAGTACCGCCGGTACGTTGGCCGCGAACGCCATCGCCCCAGGGCTGTTGGACCGGTACCTGGGCAGGACCGGGTTCTCCTCCCAGCAGACCGACCAGCGGCAGGACCCGGACGCGCCGGTCAACCTGTGGGAACCGGCCGACGGACCCGACGGCAAGGATTTCGGCGCGCACGGCATCTTCGACGGCAAGGCCAAGCACGCCGCACCGCAACTGTGGGCCTCGCACCATCACGGCCTGCTCGCCGGCGCCGCAACCGCGGTCGCCGCCGCTGGGGTCGCGGTCGTGCTCGGTCGCCGCAGATGAGCACATCGTCGGCGGGTGCCTCGCGGGTCGCAGCTCGAATCTGGGGGGCCGCCACTGCCGTGGCCGGCGCGGTGAGCCTGATGCGTCCATACACGGTGGCCGGGCTGGTCAGCGGGAACGGGCCCACCCCGGATGCCGCCGTGGTCAGGATTCTGGGTGGGCGGCAACTGCTGCAGGGCACCGCGGTGCTGATCCGGCCCGCACCATTGCTGGTGATCGGCGGTCTCGCGGTTGACGTCCTGCACGCGACCAGCATGCTCGCGGCAGCGGTGATCCGGCCGGGGTACCGTCGGCCGGCGCTGGCCAGTGCCGCCGTTGCCGGGACCTCGGCTGTCGGTGGGGCGCTGATCCTGCGCGCTGTCCCACGCGGATGATTGCTCACTACGCGGGCAATCCACAGCCGGAGCGGTTCCCGCCGCATGTGCTGCGGGAGTACGCCGTGCTCGCCGACGGGGAACGCGGCGTCGTCGTCGGACCACGCGGGGACATCGTGTGGATGTGCGCACCCCGGTGGGACAACGACGCGGTCTTCGCCGCACTGCTGGACGGGCCGGGCGGGTATTCGATCACCCCGGTGGACCGGTTCGTCTGGGGCGGCTTCTACGAAGAAGGCAGCATGATCTGGCGTAGCCGCTGGATCACCAACCACGGCATCATCGAATGCCGGGAAGCACTGGCATTCCCGGGTGATGAACACCGCGCCGTCATTTTGCGCCGGGTGATCGCTGTCCAGGGTGACGCGTCCGTGCGTGTTGACCTGGCCCCCCGGGCCGGTTTCGGCCGGCACGGCCTCACCGGACTCCACGATCACGACGGAACCTGGACCGGCCGGAGCGGCGGCCTGCACCTGCGATTGCGCGGCGCACCGGCCAGCACCCGGGCGGTCGACCGGCACGACGGGTTGACCGCCGGCCTGCTGGTCCCGGCCGGCGGACATCACGACCTCATCCTGGAGGTCAGTGACCAGCCGCTCCCGGACCGGCCGCCGGACCCGGCAAACAGCTGGCTCGCGACCGAAACCGCCTGGGCCGCAGCCGTTCCATCGTTGCAGGAGTGCCTGGAACCACGGGACGCCCGCCGCTCCTACGCGGTCCTGCGCGGGCTGACCTCCGCCAGCGGCGGAATGGTCGCGGCAGCGACCACCAGCCTGCCGGAGCGGGCCGAGGCCGGCCGGAACTACGACTACCGGTATGTCTGGATCCGGGACCAGTGCTACGCCGGACAAGCCGCCGCGGCGGCTGACGCCCCCGGTCTGCTCGACGACGCGGTCCGGTTCGTCACCGCCCGGCTGCTCGACCACGGGCCCGACCTGAAACCCGCCTACACCACCCAGGGCACGGCGGTGCCGGACCAGCATGCGCTGGAACTGCCTGGATACCCCGGCGGCAACAACCTGATCGGGAACTGGGCCAACCGGCAGTTCCAGCTCGACGCCTTCGGTGAATCCCTGCTGCTCTTCGCCGCGGCCGGCCGGGCCGGACGGCTGGACACCGAACACTGGAAGGCCGCCGTTCTGGCCGCGGATGCCGTCGCCGCCCGGTGGACCGAACCGGACGCCGGGATCTGGGAGATCGACAACCAACCCTGGACGCACAGCCGGCTGACCTGCGCCGCGGGGCTGCGGGCCATCGCCGGTCTCCCGCATGCCGGCGCGACCACCGGTGACTGGCTCGCCCTGGCCGACCGGATCACCGCCGACACCGCAGCCACCGCGGTGCATCCCGCCGGGCGGTGGCAACGCTCCCCCAAGGACCCGGCACCGGACGCAGCCCTGCTGCTCCCACCACTTCGCGGCGCGATCGCCGCCGACGACCCCCGCACCACCGCCACCCTCGCCGGGTACCTCACCGATCTCACCCGCGACGGGTACGCCTACCGCTTCCGGCACGACGATCGGCCGCTGGCCGCCGCGGAAGGGTCCTTCACCCTCTGCGGCTTCCTCGTCGCGCTCGCCCTGCACCAACAACACCGACCAGTGGAGGCGGCCCGCTGGTACGAACGCACCCGGGCCACCGCAGGACCACCCGAGCTGTACTCCGAAGAGTTCGACGTCAACCAGCACCAACTCCGCGGCAACCTTCCACAGGCCTTCGTGCACGCCCTGCACCTGGAAACCGCCGCCCGCCTGGCCCACCGGCCTGACCAACCCTGAATCACTTCTACCACCCGACGAGAAGGTCCACGATGACCGCTGTTGTTCCTCGTCCGACCCGGCCCTACCCGACACGCCGGTCCCCACGCGGGGTCGCTTTCCTCGGCTACCTCAAGACCACCGACCCGAAGACGCTGGGCATCATGTACATCGTCACCGCCCTCGGGTTCTTCCTCATCGGTGGGTTGCTGGCATTGCTGATGCGGGCGGAACTGGCTCGACCCGGGATGCAGTTCCTCACCCCGGAGCAGTACAACCAGCTGTTCACCATGCACGGCACGATCATGCTGCTGCTCTACGCCACCCCGATCGTGTTCGGGTTCGCGAACTTCGTGGTGCCGTTGCAGATCGGTGCCCCCGACGTTGCGTTCCCCCGGTTGAACGCCCTGTCCTACTGGCTGTACCTGTTCGGCGCGCTCGTCACGGTGTCCGGGTTCGCCACCCCCGGTGGTGCCGCCGCGTTCGGCTGGACCGCGTACGCCCCGCTGTCCAGCATCAGCTACTCCCCGCAGGTGGGCGCCGACCTGTGGGACATGGGCCTGGTCGTCGCCGGGATCGGCACCATCCTCGGGGCGGTGAACATGATCACCACCATCATCTGCCTGCGCTGCCCGGGCATGACCATGTGGCGGCTACCGGTGTTCACCTGGGAGATCCTGGCCACCGCCATCCTGATCCTGATCGCCTTCCCCGTTCTGACCGCCGCCCTGCTCGGCCTGGAAGCCGACCGGCACTTCGGCGCACACGTCTTCGACCCCGCCAACGGGGGGGCGATCCTCTGGCAGCACCTGTTCTGGTTCTTCGGCCACCCCGAGGTCTACATCGTGGCGTTGCCGTTCTTCGGCATCGTCACCGAGGTGTTCCCCGTCTTCTCCCGTAAACCCGTCTTCGGGTACCGCGGCCTGGTGTACGCCACCTTCGGCATCGCCGCCCTGTCCACCGCGGTATGGGCACACCACATGTTCGCGACCGGAGCCGTTCTGCTTCCCTTCTTCAGTTTCATGAGCTTCCTGATCGCCATCCCCACCGGGATTAAATTCTTCAACTGGATCGGCACCATGTGGAAAGGGCAACTCACCTTCGAAACCCCCATGCTGTGGGCCTGCGGTTTCCTGGTCACGTTTCTGTTCGGGGGCCTGACCGGGGTCATCCTCGCCGCCCCCGCCATGAACTTCCACGTCACCGACACCTATTTCGTGGTCGCGCACTTCCACTACGTCCTGTTCGGCACCATCGTGTTCGCCACCTTCGCCGGGATCTACTTCTGGTTCCCCAAGATGACCGGGAAATTCCTGGACGAAAAGCTGGGGCGGCTGCACTTCTGGACCACCTTCATCGGATTCCACCTCACCTTTCTGATTCAGCACTGGCTCGGGGTCATCGGGATGCCCCGCCGGTACGCCGACTACCTGCCCACCGACGGATTCACCCTGTACAACACGCTCTCCACCATCGGCGCGTTCCTGCTCGGCGCCTCCCTGCTGCCGTTCCTGTGGAACGTGTTCCGGTCCCTGCGGTACGGCGAAATCACCACCGCCGACGACCCCTGGGGGTACGGCAACTCCCTGGAATGGGCCACCAGCAGCCCGCCACCGCGGCACAACTTCGACTCCCTGCCCCGGGTCCGCTCCGAACGTCCCGCGTTCGAACTACACCACCCCTACATGATCGAACGGATGCGCGCAGAAGCACACGCGGGCCGGTCGACGACACCGGCGCACCCGGACACCGCCCCGCACCGGGGCAGCCGGGCATGATCTGCGCCGACCCGGGCCGCCGGCAACCGACGCAGAGCCACCGCATCGCCCAGGCCATCACCTCGGGCGGGACCCTCCGAAGCTGCCGACCCCGTGCGTGGACCTACCGCGGCGGTTCCCCGAGAGCCCCTGAGCCACCTTCTCAGCCAACTTGGAGTATTCGATGGACATCACAGATCTGATCTTGAACGACCACCATGAACAACGTCGTCTGTTCGCCTACCTCGACGACATCGACCCAGCGAATACCGAGGCGCTCAGCGCTGTGTGGCGACGGCTGAAGATCCTGATGGATGTGCACGCCGCCGCCGAGGAGAAGCTGTTCTACCCACACCTGCTGAGCATCGGTACCGGTGCAGGGGGGGAGGACAGCGCCGCGAGCGAGACCAAGGACGTCATGAAGGACCACAACGAAATTCGCGACGCAGCCGCCGATGTAGACCGGCATGAGGTCGGCAGCGACGCCTGGCGTCAGGCAGTGGTCAAGACACGGGAAGCCAATAGCGACCACATGGCCGAGGAAGAGCGCCAGGACCTCGCCGATTTCCGCCATCATGCGGACTTCCAACTGCGCCACGACATCGCCGTTTCATTCGCCACCTTCGAGGCGAACCACGCCGGCGGCATCAACGTGCAGGACAAGGATCCCGATACCTATGTGAGCGACCAGACCTGACCGCGGCAACACCTCGGGCAACCCAGAAGGCTGACGAGCGCCCGACCCCGGGTTCGCCTGCCGGCGGCGGCACCGCCTGGCATCCGTGGTTCAGGACCTTCGCCCCTGTCATCCTGCTGCGGTGGACACGATACTGAGGGGCATGACAACGAGCGAGAGGGTCTCGTTCCCGGTTTCATCCCCACCGCCGGCGGAACAGCCGTCGCGCACTGTTCTGCAGTCCGACCTGTCCCCTACGATCACCGCGATCGTGATCGAGCTCCAGCGGACATTCTTTGGCGTGCTGCCCGCCGCCGCGGTCGCGCAGTGCGCAACCAGAGCAGTGCAGGACCTGCTGGGCTCCATCTGCCTGCAGGCGCTACCCGAGATGGCGATCCGGCTCGCGACCGTGCGACTCGAGAACACCATGGCGTCGTCGGAGAAATAGCCTCCGGATCAGTTTCTGCGACGAGTGCCACTCCATACCTGAGCCCCCCGCGGGGCAATGAGGTAGCACACAGCGCCGTGGAGACAGTGGCCCGTATCGGACACGTCTCCCCCGCATCACTACTGACAGCTTTGACAATTCTGGCTGCAGCACGTTGCCGGTGCCCGGACCGACGACCCCGGCCCGGCGGGTCGAAGGACCCTGTTGTGCTCCCGCCACATCCAGTTGAGTGACATGCAGGTGACCACCAGTTGGGGCCCGAGCGGACCATTGGCATCTGACCATCCGCCGGTGGAATCCCTGCCCGACGATGCCCACGGATTGGAGCCGGCCATGACCCAGCCTCAAATTGCCCCGACGAGGGTGCAGGATCCTAACCAGTTCGTCCTCAACGGCGGAAACCTGTTGATCAGGCTGTCGCTCAGCGGGGTGGACGGTAAACCGCACCTGCAATACCAGGATTCGCATCACGCGATGGAGTTCTCCGGTGCCGAGATCTACCTCGAAACAACCTCACTCGGCCAGCTCGCCACGGTCACGACGATGAGTACCAAGGACATCGGCCATACGTCCTTCACTCTCGTCATCCCCGCGGTCGACGTATCGGAGGGCCCGCAGACGGTGGCCACCATGGGCTTGATCACCATGCACCGGACGCGTCCCAACGGCGTCAGTCGGGGTCAATTGCGGACCTTCCACATGACCGAACTTCGGGGTAGCGCACGGCACGTGGAGTTCTGACGCGGCTTCGATGCACGGCGTGTGACCGCCGGCGACTGATACGGGCAACAATGACAATGACCGCCGATCCCAGGATCGGCGGTCATTGTGATGTTCTCCCGCTTCAGGCTCCGACGCACACGCCCAGCACATCCCGCATCGAGACCATCCCGACGGCCAGGCGTCCGTCACCGATCGGTAGGTGACGGATGCCGCTGTCCAGCATCAGCAGTCCCGCCAGGTGAATCGGCATCTGCGGATCGCCCCACACCACTTCGGGATTGAGTGCATCGCCGGCCTGGATGTCGTCGAGGTCACCGCCAACGGCCACGGCGCAGATGACATCCCGCTCTGACAGGATCCCGAGCGTCCCCTCGCCGATGACGAGCAGCGCGCCGATCTCGTCAGAGGCCAACTGCTCAGCCGCCTCGCGCAGCGTCACACCGCAGTCGGCCGTCGCCACAGGCGACCGCATGATCATCCGCACTGGATCGGACGGCAGAACCTGCGCTGCAACGGATCCTGCGCGCGCTGAGGGACCGTAGGCCATCATGGGGTGCTCCTTCCGGGTCTGCGAGGTCCCTTGCGCGGACCATCGCCACCTCTGCGGCCGGCGCCGAGGCGTTTTCGTTCCTGCTCCGACTCTGCGCTGACGTGTCGGTCGACAAGCAGAGGCGTCGGACCCGGGCAACAAAGGACAATGGTCCTGTCGACGGTCGGGGGCAGTGCGGGCGCGGACTCCGCTGCCCGGGAGGACAACCAGGTACGAGCGGGTGACCGGCGCGGAACGGACCGAGTCGGATTTCGCGGCCCCGGGGAGACGCGCGAGCGATTACGGCGGATGGACTGGGCGAGCACCTCGCTGGGACCGGTCGGGTCGTAGCCGTCGCTGCTGCGGGTGATGGTCCGGTGGAGGGACTGAACCTCGGGGCCACGACTGCATCGCCAAGCCGTTCTCATCGCAGGAATTGCTGGCCAGGGTCCGCCTCATCACCAGCTCGACACCCGCGTGAGGATGCCGTGGGCCAGGCTCGCGGTCGGGCCGATCAGCTGCGCACGGCACCGGACAGCGGGTTCTCGGCACTGCGAGCATGCTGATCGGCGCCCAGGGACCTTTGCCTCTGGGGGCTGCCGCGACCGCCCCCTACGGTCGTGCCGAGGAGTTGATGGACGATGACACCCAAAATGAGGAAGTCCCACGCGCAGCCCGAGCGCGGGCGCGGACATTATTCCGCCGATCGTCGGCGCTGGTGGGACGACAGCGAGCAGCATTGGTTCGAGCTGGACACCAGTGAGGACACCGCGGAGATCTCGCTGGAGGACTCCGGCGGCGAATCGTGGGTCTCCAGCATTCTGGCCACGCTCGGCACTCAGGACGGCAACGGCCACTACCGGTTCGTCGGTGTTGCCAAGAGCGCCGACACCAGGTGGCCGGTGTACCGGATCCCCGGCGACACCTTCCCCGCTCCGCGCGGTTTTCTGGCGAACGTCCCGCCGGAGGAGAAGTGGGCGCCGGGCATGACACGGAGCCTGCTCAACCTCAACGCAGAGCTGATGGGCGAAGGCTGGCTCCCGGTCGGGCACGGCGAGCTGCCCTGGGCGACCCGGTACCGCCGGCCGTGCCTGGCAACCACGGACCGTCGCTTCGTGGGAACCGCTCGCCGGCTCCCCTGACCCGCCGCATCCCCCAGAACCGCCGCATCCCCGAACCGCCGCATCCCCGAACCGCCGCATCCCCGAACCGCAGGATCCGCTGACCGCACGCTCCACCGTCAGCGGAGCACGGTCATGGTCTCGAGGTGTCTTCACCCGGAACCGCACCCGCCCCGAGCGGACTCGACCATTGCATCAGTACGCCGCTCGCTGAGCCGCCATGGTCGGTGTCCGCGGTGATCGTCAGACACAGCGTGTCGTTCGCCGAGACGGTGACGGTCAGGCCGGTCGGTCCGGGTCCGGCCAGCGCCTGCGCCAGTCCCGTGCGCAGAGCAGCCTGTGCGTCGCTTCCGACATCGGGTGACACCGCGTCTACAGGACCGGACATCGTCATCGTGACCGCCGCCGGATGGTTCGCAGTCATCGCGAGAATCAGATCCGACAGTGCGCCGCGCAACTCCGGAGAGGCGGGAGGTTCGCGCCGGAGATCGAAGATCGCGCTGCGTATCTGCAAAATCGTCCTGTGCAATTGATCGACATGGTCTGCCAGCCTGGTTGCGATCGGCGGGTCCTGCACCCGGCGTTGCGTTCCCTCCATCGCCATCGCCACGGCGAACAGCCGCTGGATCACGTGGTCGTGCAACTCGGTGGCGATTCGGTCCCGTTCGGTGAGCGCCTGCAGCTCACGACGTGAGGTCTGCACGTCGGCACGTTGCAGAGCGAGCGCTGCCTGGTCTGCGAACGAGGAAACGACCTGAAGCTCCGTGTCGTTGAACGGCGGTGCGCCGGCCCTGCGGACGGTGAGCAGTACGCCGCCCGGTGCGTCATCGGATCCCAGTGGCAGCACGAGCGCCGGCCCCAATTGCACCCCGGTAGCTTTCTCCACGCTCTCGGCGAGCTGTTGCACGTTGCGCGGGACGTGGTCGGCGTAGACCGCGCCCGAGGTCGATCCCCGAGTGGGGATCCGATGGCCCGCAATACGGTCCGCAGCCTCGCCGACCGCCACGACGATGGTCAGCTCCGCCGGCCCGCCGGCGGCCGGGCGCCCGCCCGTTGGCAGCAGGATCAAGGTGAGATCCGCCCCGGTCATATCGCGGGCGCGGCTGGCGATCAGGTGCAGGGCGTCACTGGTCTCGCTACCCGCCAGCAACACGGCCGTGACGTCGGCGCTCGCCTCCAGCCAGCGTTGCCGGCCCCGGGCATCCTCGTACAACCTGGCGTTGTCGATGGCCACCCCCGCCGCGCCGGCCAGCGACATCACCAGCGTCTCGTCGTGGGCGGTGAACGACTGTCCGTTGTTCTTGTCCGTCAGATAGAGCCGCCCGACGATCGAGCCCCGACCGCGCACCGGCACGCCGAGAAATGTCTTCATCGGCGGGTGGTTGGCCGGCATGCCGACGGACGCGCGATGCACCGTCAGATCATCGAGTCGGATCGGATGGCCGTTTCGGATGACGCTGCCCAGCAGCCCCTTTCCCGTCGGTTCGGCGCCGATCAGGTCCCGGGTGCGTTGATCGATGCCTGCCACCACGAAATGGGTGAGCTCGCCGTCGTCGTCCACCACACCGAGCGCCCCGTACCGCGAATCGACCAACTGCAGCGAGGCATCCACGATGCTGCGCAGGGTCACCTCGAGGTCCAGTCCCGACGACACCGCCAGGACTGCGTCCAGCAGGGCGTCCACCCGGCTCGCCGCCCGGCGGCCACCGTTGCTCACGAGCTCACTGTGGCACACCCGCCCGCAGGAGCGCCTGCCATGGGAAGTGGGCCCTTTCGATCGCCCCGGGCGCGGGTCGTTCGGCCCTATTGAGCCACTGCCGGTCGGGACACAGTGATGTCAGGAAGACCGAGCAAACCGGCCGGGGGGCCGCATGCGAAGCGCGGTCGGACGAATGGAGGGTGATCGATGTACTCCAGCGTTGCTGCGGTTGGCAGCCTTGCGCCCGACGAGGTGCGCTTCGTTCTCGGCGCGGTCCGTCATCTCCGTCATGAGAACCGATCCTGGACCCTGGAAGGCACCGGTCAGGGTTTCGAGTTGCGCTGTCCCGCGGCGGCCGGACACTCGGCGGCCGCCGGTGGCTCGCAAGCCGGTTCACCGAGCCGCGAGCTGCTGATCGAATGCGGCCGGGTCGTTCTCGACCTGCGGGTCGCCGTGCGCGCCCTCGGGGTACGCCCCACCGTTCACCTGCTGCCCGACGCTGACGAGTCCGATCTGATCGCTGTGGTGGAGCCGCAGGGCGCAGGGGTGCCGGCCCCCGACGATCTGGCGCTGATGGAGGCCATTCCGCTGGTGCACGACCGGTTGCAGCAAACGGTGACCCACCGCGGGGTGCATGCTGCGACCATCACCCGCCTGCGGCAATCCGCGAAAATGGAACAGGCCTGGCTGGCCACCCTGACCATCGATCAGGTGCAGGGCCTGTGGGGCGCCGACCTGGGGGCGCCCACTGCACCGGACCCGCGCGGCGGTGTCACAGCAGTCATCGGCTCGCTGCGTGACCTGCCGACGGCAAGACTGCAAGCCGGTCAGGCACTGGAGCGGGTACTGCTCACCGCCGTGGCCTGCGATGTGCACGCCGCCGTCCTGGCGGTCCCGGTCTCCAGCGGGGAGGACCGCAGGCGCGTCCGCGATGTGATCGGCGGTGGCCTGTGGCCGCAATCGGTGATCCGTCTGGGCGGGCCGCCGGGCGGTCCATCCGCGTCCTGACAACACACTGTTGGTGGAGTTCCCCATGTCGCTCGACGTGAACACACCGCCATGACCGAACGGCTGGTGGTCGCGGGTTTCGACGGCTCCGAGTGCTCTCTACACGCCGCCCGATGGGCCGCCGCGGCCGCCGATCAACGCGGTACCGGGCTGCTGCTGGTGTGTGCGACGGATCTGCCCGACCAGGCTGAGGCCGATCGGGCGGCTGCACTGCTCGCCGCGACCGAAGCCCGCGTGCGGCAGGAGCATCCGTCGCTGCGGGTCACCACGCAATTCGCCCGTTCGCCGGCCGCGTCATCGTTGCGGGAGTGCGCGGACCGAGCTCAGCTGATCGTGGTGGGGTCATGGGGCAGCGGCCGGATGCCGGGAGTACCTCTGGGGTCTGTTGCCTTCTGCGTCGCGTCCACCAGCCCGACACCCGTCGCTGTCGTCCGCCCGGAGCACCGACGACCGGTGCGCCGGCCGGTTGCCGTGGCGGTCGACGCGCGGTCCATTCCTCATGGCGCCCTCGAGTTCGGCTTCGCCACCGCGGATGCCTGCAACGTCAGGCTTCTCGTTCTGCACGTCCGACACGATGTGGCCATCGACGGCGCCTTCCCGTACCAGGTGGTGCGCGATCGCGTCGGCACTGCGACCATTCCCACCGTCCGCACCTCGGCGCAGAGCGAGGAGGACCGGACCGCGATGGCCTGGCAACTCATCCCGTGGCAGCGTCGGTACCCACGTGTAAACGTCACACCCGTCGTCCTGTTCGGCACCCCCACCGCCACCCTGCTCGACTTCTCGCACCGGACTGACCTTCTGGTTATCGGGGACGCCCGCCGCGGGGTGAACAGCGGGCTCTTCCTCGGCTCGACGGGTCAAGAGCTCCTCTACCGCAGTGCGTGTCCGGTAGTGGTCGCCCGGTCGACCGACAGCAAATCCTGAGCAGGCTCGGCTTGCTCGGCGCCGCGACCGACACACCCGTGCTGCCAGCTGTTTTCACGCCGCTGATGGGCAGCTGCGCGGGATGGGCGGGACCGGAACGAGCGGGACTAAGTACCGCGCGCCCGGCGTTGTTCCAGAGGTGACAGCAACAGTGTCCCCGCTCGGCACGACCGACATCGGACGGGCCGGCTCGAGAGCCAAACGCAGCGCCCGCCGATGGCGGCCGAAGCACGTGCTGGTGACGAAATCAGCCTTCGAGCGGGAGCACGGCCGGCTCATCGTCGAACGGTGCGAGGCGGCGGGCGTCTCCGACATCACGCTGCTGGCAGGCGACCGGCTTCCCGCACTGGGCGGCGCCAACCCCCGGAGCAGCTACGCGCGGGCCAAGACGACCATGGCGGTTGTCGTCGCGCCGCCCTCGAAGCTGCGATTGCAGCCCATCCCACCCAGTGCCGACTGGCGTTTCGATCTGGCGGAGGGGTGCCCGGCACACTGCCAGTACTGCTATCTCGCCGGATCTCTGACCGGTCCACCGGTGATCCGCGCCTACGCCAACCTGGACGATGTGCTCGGCTCGCTGGAGTCTCATGTCGGCGCGGGATCGGTGACGACCGGATCGGTGTCCCGAAACGCCGAGGGCACCACCTTCGAGGCGTCCTGCTACACCGATCCGCTGGGCATCGAGGCAGTTACCGGCTCGCTCAGTGCCGCCATCAGCTACTTCGGGCGTCATGACTGGCCAGGACCCGTCCAGTTGCGGGCGACGACCAAGTTCGATGACGTCGAACCACTCCTAGCGTTGCAGCACAGCGGCCGGACCAGGATCAGGATGTCGGTGAACGCCGGGTCGGTGGGTGATCGGTTCGAAGGCGGAACGGCATCGATGCAGCAACGCCTGACCGCCCTGCGCAGGCTCGCCGGAGCCGGCTACCCGGTGGGTCTGACGGTCGCCCCGATCATGCCGGTCGACGGCTGGCGCGAGGAGTACGGCGCCCTGCTGCAGGCGGTGCGTGCCGAATTGGCGCCGGTCCGCGGTCTTGACCTCACGGTCGAGCTCATCACTCACCGCTTCACCCGCAGGAGTCGCGATGTGCTGCTCGAGTGGTATCCCCAGACCCATCTGGAGATGGCCGAGGACCTGCGCCGGCAGAAGCGCGGCAAGTTCGGGGCGGTGAAGTACGTCTACCCGGCGCCCGTCATGGCCGAACTCAAGGCGTGGTTCACCCATGAGCTCGACACCGTGCTTCCGCAGGCGCGGCAGCTGTACTTCACCTGATCGGTAGTCACGTCGAACGGCCGCCGCGACCGGGTGCTCCGAGGAACACCCGGTCGCGCGTCGTCCGCTGGATCAGCTGCGGCGAAGGATCGGCCGCAGGGTGTCCAGGACGCTCGCATCATCGATCGTGGAAGGAACGGGCTCGTTGACCCCGTCGGCAATACCGCGCATCGTCTTGCGCAGGATCTTGCCCGACCTGGTCTTGGGCAGAGCCGGAACGACCGCAACGTCCCGCAGGGCCGCGACCGCACCGATCTGCGCCCGGACCATTCCGACGAGTTCCGCCTGTAGTTCGACCGGATCGCGATCCACGCCGGATTTCAGCACGACGAGCCCGCGAGGGACCTGACCCTTGAGTTCATCGGCCACACCGATGACCGCGCATTCCGCGACGTCCGGGTGGCCGGCCAGCACCTCTTCCATGCTGCCGGTCGAAAGACGATGCCCCGCAACGTTGATCACGTCGTCGGTCCGTCCCATCACGTAGACGTAGCCGTCCTCGTCGATCCGTCCGCCGTCACCGGTCAGGTAGAAGCCCTCGTAGACCGACATGTAGGAATTGACGAACCGCTCGTCGTCGTTCCACAGCGTCGGCAGCGAGCCCGGCGGCAGCGGTAGCTTCATGACGATTGCGCCGTCCTCCCCCGGCGGGACCGGCTTGCCAAAGGTATCGAGCACCCTGACGTCCCACCCGGGCAGCGCCTTGGTCGGCGACCCCGGCTTGATCGGCAGCAACTCGATGCCGGCCGGATTGGCGACAATCCCCCAGCCGGTTTCGGTCTGCCACCAGTGATCGATCACCGGGATCTGCAGCAGATCGCAGGCCCAGTGGTAGGTCTCGGGATCCAGACGCTCACCGGCGAGGAACAGGTACTTCAACCCCGAGACGTCGTAGGAGGCGAGCAACTCACCCTTGGGATCTTCCTTCTTGATGGCCCTGAAGGCGGTTGGCGCGGTGAACATGCTCTTGGCCTTGTAGTCGGCCACCACCCGCCAGAATTGGCCGGCGTCGGGTGTTCCGACGGGCTTGCCCTCGTACAGGATCGTCGTGGCGCCCACCAGCAGCGGGGCGTAGACGATGTACGAGTGACCGACGACCCAGCCGACATCGGAGGCGGTGAACATGACTTCGCCGGGTCCGATGTCGTAGAGATTCGGCATCGTCCAGGCGAGCGCCACCGCGTAACCGCCGCAGTCGCGAACGACGCCCTTCGGCTTCCCGGTGGTGCCCGAGGTGTACAGGATGTACAGCGGGTCGGTGGCCTTGACCGTCACCGGATCCGCGGGCGTCGCCGTCTTGACGGCCTCCGCCCAGTCCACATCGTCCGGTCCGAGGACGGCGAGCGCCTGCGGCCGCTGGAAGATGACGCAGGACTCCGGCTTGTGGGTCGCCAGCTCGATGGCCTTCTCCAGCAGCGGCTTGTACTCGATGACCCGCTTGCCCTCGATACCGCAGGACGCCGAGACGATGACACGGGGTGCGGCGTCGTCGATGCGGATCGCCAGCTCCTTCGGCGCGAACCCGCCGAAGACGACGGAGTGCACGGCGCCCAGTCGCGCGCAGGCCAGCATGGCAATCGCGGCTTGCGGGACCATCGGCAGATAGATCACCACCCGGTCGCCCTTGACCACCCCGAGTCCGGCGAGCACGCCGGCAAAAAGGGCTACCTCATCGCGCAACTCGCGATAGGTATAGGTCTTGGTGGTGCCGGTAACGGGGCTGTCGTAGATCAGTGCGGCCTGGTCCCCGCGGCCCCCGTCGACATGGCGGTCGAGGGCGTTGTAAGCAACATTGAGCTCGCCGTCGGGGAACCAGCGGTAGAACGGCGGGTTGCTGGAATCGAGAGCGGTTGTCGGCTTCACCTGCCAGTCGACTGCGGATGCCGCGTCGAGCCAGAACGTTTCCGGATCTTCGACACTGGCGCGGAATACCTTGTCGTAATCGTCCATTTGTCTACCTCCTGGAGGCATCCTGGCCGAAACGTTCCGTCGGCGCTTGTCGGGAGAAGTGTGATGCACGCCTCTGTAACGAACATGATGCGGTGACGTTCCGATCACGTGAACGCTGCGCCGGCCGCGTTCTGGCGGTCCGAACGGCCTAGCGGAGCACCCGGAGCACCCGGAGCATCCACGCGCGGCGCTGGGCTTACCGTGTACTGATGGAATTCCGCCACCTGGGCCGCTCCGGTCTCAAGATCTCGGCCATCACCTACGGCAACTGGCTCACGCACGGCTCCCAAGTCGAGAACGACGTCGCAGCGCAATGTGTGCGGGCGGCGCTGGACGCCGGCATCTCCAGCTTCGACACGGCCGACGTCTACGCCAACGGCGCGGCCGAATCGGTCCTGGGCGAGGCGTTGCAGGGCGAACGGCGCGAGTCGCTGGAGATCTTCACGAAGGTGTACTGGCCTACCGGCTCCCGCGGCCACAACGACGTTGGTCTGAGTCGCAAACACATCTTCGAGTCGATCAACGCCTCGCTGCGACGGCTGCGCACCGACTACGTCGATCTGTACCAGGCGCACAGGTATGACACCGAGACGCCGCTCGAAGAAACCATGCAGGCCTTCGCGGACGTCGTCCGGCAGGGCAAGGCGCTGTACATCGGCGTCAGCGAATGGACCGCCGACCAGATCAGGGCGGGTGCGGCGCTGGCGTCCGAGCTGGGCATCGGATTGGTCAGCAACCAGCCGCAGTACTCGATGCTCTGGCGGGTGATCGAGCAGGAGGTGGTGCCGACCTCACGCGAGCTGGGCCTGTCCCAGATCGTCTTCTCCCCGATCGCCCAGGGTGTGCTCACCGGCAAGTACCGGGCGGGCGCGGCATTGCCCTCCGGGTCGCGGGCGACCGACCAGAAGGGCGGCGCCGGCATGATCAGCCGGTTCCTCCGGGATGACCTGCTCGATGCGGTCCAGGGGCTGCGGCCGATCGCCGACGAGCTGGGCCTGACGATGGCTCAGCTCGCGGTCGGGTGGGTGTTGAGCAACGACAACGTCGCCGCCGCAATCGTCGGCGCCTCCCGGCCGGAGCAGGTCAACGAGAACGTCAAGGCGGTGGGAGTGCGCATTCCCGCCGAGGTGCTACGGCGCATCGACGGCGTGCTCGACGCCGTCATCACCACCGACCCGGCGATGACAGCGCGGAACGCCCCGGCGACGCGACCCGCCTGATCGGGCACCGGGCCGCCCGCATCGATGGGCTCGGCGGCGGTGCCGCCGAAGCCGCGCCGGTCGACGGCGATCGGCCGGAGATCGCGGGCAGCGACAGCATCAGCGGTTGCCAGAACAGACTCGATGAGACGTTGCCGTGCACGAACAGCACAGGAACGCCGGCCCGCCCTGTGATCTCGAGCGTGTTGACGGTGAGCCGGTCGGTATCGACGCGCCGGGAGCTGATCCCGGCCAGCAGAAGGGTCACCGGCACATCATCGGGTCGCCCGGCCCGGACCGCGACGGCGGTCGTGACCGCGGCGCCCGGT
>JBBRVZ010000025.1:0-42290 GCA_038246445.1 Mycobacteriales bacterium | reverse complement strand
GGTCATCGATCGCCCAGCAGTTCAGGTCAGTTCACCGGCCCACACTGCAGCCGCCTTTTGGGTGGTGCGCGCCCAGGTTCTTGAAAAACCCTGGCCTGCGTTCACTGTGGTCGACACCGGTGGCCGCACGGGATGGGTGCCTGTTGGGCTCGAGGGAGCACACTGGGGGCGCCGAGGACGTCCTCGGCGCGGTGTGGTCTGTGCGCCGTTTATTGACGATTGCCCGTAGTCGGTGCTGTGCATCGGAACGGAGGCGTGTGTCATGGCGGTATCGGCGAGTGATGTGTCCCGGGCGGCGCTGTCCGAGCTGGCGGGCCTGTTGATGGCGACGACCTCGTTCGAGGAGCTGATGCAGTCCGTCGCGGACCTGGCTGGGCGGATGATCCCGGCGGCGTTGACGTGCGGGATCACCCTGACCGAGAAGGGGCATGTGATCACGGTCGCGTCCGCGGATCGATTGGCCGGGCTGCTGGATGAGCAGCAGTACGAGTTCGACGACGGGCCGTGCCTGCAGGCGACGCGCACCGCGAAGGTGGTCTTCTCCGTGGACCTGGCTACGGAGACCCGGTGGAGTGGGTACCCGGTGTTGGCGGTGGCGCACGGGGTGCGGTCGGTGTTGTCCACCCCGTTGCTGGTGGGCGGGCGGTCGATCGGCGCGTTGAACCTGTACGCCCGGGACACGCATGCCTTCGATGAGGACTCCAAGGCGGCGGCGGCCCAGTTGACCGGGCTGGCGGCGGCCACCGTGACCGCGGTGCTGCGGCGTTACGACGAGTTGACCCTGACCGACCATCTGCTGACGGCGTTGTCGTCCCGTTCGGTGATCGACCAGGCCATCGGCATCATTATCGGAATGCAGCACTGCCCGGCCGACACGGCGTTTGACCTGCTACGCACCGTGTCGCAGAACCGGAACCTGAAGTTGCGGGAGGTCGCCGCCGACCTGGTGGTCAGGACCATCAACCCAGAAGCATCGGACTGACCTGGGATCAACCTCCCGGCTCTCACGGGGATGGGCCTGGGTGGATGGTGACGCAGGCCCCATCGGGGCACTGATGGGGACGGCGTCCGTTTCATCCGGTAGGTTGCCAGTGGTTGGAACTGCAGCCGCCCAATCCTTTTGGGCGTGCGCGCGACCAGCCCCCCTCGTGTCTTGATGGTCTGTTCAAGGGTGGCGCGCCCGTCCGCAACCTGCAGAGGACCGCCAGTGGCTACTGCGACAAAACGCCGCCGAGCTATCACCATCCCGGATGACGCGCCACCCGCGCCGATCAGCGCACCACCGTGTCACCCTGGGCCGCGGTCCAGATGCAGTGGCAAAACCCGAGCAGCGCCGGAAAGTTCTGCTCGGCAGGTGTCATGACCAGCCATGACCACACCGCTGTCGCTTCGACCCGGACCGTTCGCGCTCGGACTTACCCCCGCCGCGACCCCTAGCCGACCTCCCCGGCCTGGGCGGCGTCCTCGGGGTCGGCACCCTCTGGGGTGCGCCGGCGGGCCATGGCACAGGCCGCCCGGGCCGCCCGCCCCCACCCGGCGGGTTGAGAGAGCGGGTTGATAGAGGGGTCCGACAGGCCCGGATGACACAGCACATAGTTCTCCGGTCCTGTCGGTATCAACCTGGTCCCAGAGTGCACCTCGGCCACCACGTCGGCCCGTCAGATCGAGCCAGCCGTAGCGGGTGGCCGTGTGCCTGGCCGGCTCGGACCCCATCACGGTCAGTGCCGCGTTCACCCGCGACGACGGGGGTCCTGGTGCTTGGCGAAGCCACCCGTTGCGTCTCCGACCGAAAGCACGGTATCAACAACGATGAATGGTGGGAGAACACGGTGACACACACCGAAGCAGGTGATCCGGCGCGAATCGAGACGGCCCGCGAGCAGGCGGCGACACCCGCCGCGACCGTGAGCGCGGCGTACGGCCCGGACGCGGACCGGTACGAGCAGCGGACCGGAATGTTCCAAGCCGTCCGCGACCAACTGGTCGACCGGCTCCCGTTGCGACCCGGGGACACGGTGCTGGACGTGGGGTGCGGGACCGGGCTGTGCTTGGAAGCGTTACTGGCCAAGGTCGGCGCTGGTGGCACGGTGATCGGCATCGACCCCGCACCGGACATGCTCGAACACGCCCGCCGGCGGGTCGCCGCGCGCGGCTGGCAGAACGTGCGGCTGATCGAATCACCGATCCAGACGGCCCAGATCCCGACACAGGCGGACGCGGTGCTGTTCTGCGCGACCCACGACGTGCTGCAATCACCCGTCGCGCTGGCCAACGTGCGGCAGCATCTGCGGCCCGGCGCAGCGGTCGCGGCCGGCGGCGGCAAGTGGCCGTCCCGATGGCTGTGGGGGATGCGCGTCGCGGTGACCGCGCTGCATGCGCCCTACGTCGACGATTTCACCGGGTTCGACAGACCCTGGCGGCTGCTCAGCGAGCAGATGGCCGACCTGCACGTTCAGGAGTTGGCCTTCGGCGCCGGCTATCTCGCCGTCGGCCGCGCACGCTGACCACACCCGACAGACTGCGCAGAAGTCCCCGGCGCCCAACGATCCGTAAGACCTCCAGTACCCAGAGGGCACGACGCTGTGGTGGGTGACGGCTGCTCCAGCGGAACCGGTTCTCACCGACGGGCGCCCAACACCGAACGGCGCCCGTCCGTCAATTGCCACCATTTTGGTTCTACTCGGCGGAACCCTTTCCGCGGCCAGTGGCACCCTGCAGCCGATCGATGTGCTGGGCCGCCTCTGCTTTGGTGAGGTGGGCCGACAGTTCCTCATTCGCTTCGCGCGCCAGCGTGTCGAGATAGCTCCGCTGCGGCCCCGTCATCGGCTCGTCGCCGGTGACCCACTCATCCGGATCCTTACTGGCAGTGCTGGAAGGGTCCGGGCGGGCACCACCGATCGTGTCGGGATTGCCCCGGTCCGCGCTGGATCCGATGGTTTCGCCTGTGGTGGAGGGATTGTCGGTGTCATTGTCTTGCTGCTGCGTCATTGCCCCACAGTATTCGCCACCACCGACAACGACAGTCCAGGTTGTCGATCCGCTTCGTCAGCGGGGGGTGTTACATCAGGACGCCGATCGCTGCTTGATCATCTCCAAGTAGCCGAGCGCCATCCGCAGGCGCATCGCGTCCGTCTCCCGATTGCCTGCGGAATAGGTGGAAAGCCCACGGCCCCAGGTACTTCGTCGAGACGGCACATCGGGGTCGGGCGGGCAGCGGTTCAACCGATACCTCGGTCAAGATCGCGCAACGGCAGATCCACAGCG
Source organism: Mycobacteriales bacterium (assembly GCA_038246445.1). GTDB lineage: Bacteria > Actinomycetota > Actinomycetes > Mycobacteriales > Nakamurellaceae > Nakamurella. The sequence goes on along the minus strand of JBBRVZ010000025.1, from coordinate 39,026 downwards.
CTACCGGTGGTCCGGTTCGCCGTCGGGGTTTCACCGGATTCGAAAAGGGTGACTATTCACGAAGCACGGCGGGCAAGCGAACTGAAACGAAGGCGGTGCGCGTGGCGGCAACCGAGGAGGGGACCGGCGCCTATGAGGCGTCCGGTTCGGTCATGAGCTCGGTGACCGAACACACTCGGACACTGTGCGAGCTGTGCCTCCGGGTGCTACCCGTCGATGGTGCCTCGGTGGTGGTCAGGAGCGGCCGCGATCACCGCGAGATGGTCTACGCCACCGACGGAATCATCACGCGACTGGACGATCTGCAGTTCGTCCTCGGCGAAGGCCCCTGCCTGGACGCCTACCGCTGCCGGATGCCGGTGCTGGAACCACGGCTTGCCGGAGCATCGGCAGCCGACCGATGGCCCGGTTTCGCCAGGGAGGCCACGCGTGCCGGCGCGGAAGCGGTGTTCGCCTTCCCGTTGCAGGTCCGTGCCGTCCCGTTCGGGGTCCTGGAGTTCTACCGCAAGTCGGAGGGTGGCCTGAACGAAACGGATCTCGCCACCGCGCTGCTGCTCGTGGACGACATCGTCCGGGTCGTCCTGCGCGATCTCACCGACGCCCGCCTCGCGGCGAGCACCACCGAAGCAGAGCCACTGTTCGGCAGCGGCGAGATCCCCCAGGCCACCGGGATGGTCGCCAGGCAACTCGACGTGTCGATCCCGGAGGCGCTCGCTCATTTGCGGGCGGCCGCTTTCGCCCACAACCGGAGCGTGCAGTCCCTCGCCGAGGACATCGTGGCGCGGCGGAGGAGTTTGGCCGACACCGACAGCTAGCGGCGGGCCTACCCGAGTTTCAGGTCCGCAGCCGAGCGCGCTCGAACGCATCCTCACCTCCGCAGCTGCCGTCAGCTCGCCTCCGGCGTACCCGTCCGACCCTCGTCAGGCCACCACGGGTCTCCCATCGCGGCGTCGAGGTTGCCGTCGTCGATCAGATGCGCGGCAATGCCGGCGAGGGTGATCACGCCGACCAGCGCACCGCCGTCGACGACGGGAAGAATGCCGAGCGGTTGTCCTCGCTGCCTGGACGACGCTGTCGGACTGGTCCAGGCAACTCAATGCCGGAGCCATCAGCTGTCGGGCCTCCTTCTCGGCCGGTGTCACACCATCGTTTTGCGGATTTGGCGCACTCATCAAGCCCCCGTCCGCTCGCCCCCGTGGTCGTTGTGTTCCCAGCAACGCCTCAGGAGAAACAGACCCGACGCGATCCCCGTCACCCGCCCGTCATCTGGGTCGAGCGATGCCACGACTTCGTCATCCGGACAATCTCGGCATTCGCCCGCAGCCTGGTGGGTGGCGACCGGTGCGAACACCCGTGGGTTACCCACCCAGGCACCCGAGGACGCCCAGGTGCCGATCGGCCGATCTTGAACCGGACCGTCGCGCCGAAGTCCTGGCTGCCTGACCATCCGATTGACGGGCTCCTCAGCGGGAACTGCCTCGGCAAGGCGTGGCGCCGTCCGGACGACCCCACACCCCAGGTCTGACCGGCTGAAAAACACGCCGGTCAGACCGATCTCTCTCAGCGTCCACCGCACTCGCCATCCCTGCCTGATCCCGGCGCGCCATCCTTGGGCCATCTCTGCGCCATCCCTCGGGATGGTGTACTGTGAGCTAAGCGGCCGGCCGGGAGAGGACAGCGATGGCGGAAGTGGAGAAGTCCGAGAAGATCACCATCAACATCGGGTTGGTCGATCTCGGAGAAATCGACCTGCTCGTCGGTGAAGGCTTTTTTGCCAACCGCACCGACTTCATCAGGACGGCAATCCGGCGTCAACTCGAAACTCGTTCCGCCGCGGTGAAAGACACCGTCGAGCGACGCACACTAGCGCTCGGCACGGTCCAGTACGACCGCGCGCAACTGGAGGCCCTTCGTCGTGAGGGCCGGACCGTTCAGCTACGGGTCCTGGGACTCGGAAGCATCGCCGCCGATGTGTCCCCGGAACTGGCTTTGGCCACCATCGAATCCGTGGAGGTGCTGGGCGCCTTCAGGGCGCCACGCGCGGTCAAGGCCGCGCTCGCCCATCGCATCGTGTAACCGGATCGGGCGGTACGGGCATCGCGTTCACCGAGCGGAGCACCCGTTCCGAGCGCACCGTACGCAGCCGCACGCCGTCGGTGACACATTGTCCCGCACGCATCAGCGGGCGGACCAACCAATCGACACCACACTGGGGAATTGTCATGCCCGAAAGTTTCTCCACCAACGACAACGTCGACGATTCGCCACACTCGGCACCGGACCGGGCCGCAACGATCAACCGCGCCCGAGAGCTCCTCCAGCGCGGGACAGGCTCCGGCGGCCCGCACCCCCCTTGGCGGCGCCTGACTTCGGCCGGCAACCAGGAATTGCCTGACCCCACCGGCATTCTCGCCCAGCTGGGTCTGACCGGCAGGCCGAACGCCGGTGGTGCCGATGGACGGCACGTGCAATCCGAACCCGCCCGCTCGCATTCGATCACAAATCGACTCGGCAAGGCCCTGGGGGGCTTGCCCGGCATGGTGAACAGCCCATCAGGCGGTCTCCTCACCGGAGGGCACCGTCGCGGCGCGTCCGGCGCTGAGACGTCCGCTGCGGCACGGACTTCCGCCGCACCCGGCGGCCGTTTCGACCTTCTGCAGCACAGCGAACCGTCAGGCAGCCGCAATTTCCGCTTGTACGTGCCGACCGCACACAACGGTCGTCTGCTCCCGTTGGTGGTGATGTTGCACGGCGGCACGCAGAATGCGATCGACTTCGCGGCCGGCACCAGAATGAATGATCTGGCCGAACAGCAGTCTTTCCTCGTCGCCTACCCCGAGCAGTCCCGCTCCGCCAATCCACAGCGGTTCTGGAACTGGTTCCGCACCGAGAACCAGCAGGCGGGTAAGGGCGAGCCCGCGATCATTGCCGGCATCGTGCGGCGGGTGATCGCGGAGCATGCAGTCGACCCAGCCCGGGTTTTCGTGGCCGGGCTGTCCGCCGGTGGAGCCATGGCCGCCGTCATGGCCGAGACCTATCCGTCGTTGTTCGCCGCGGTCGGGGTGCACTCGGGTTTGGGATACCGCAGTGCACACGACCTACCGTCCGCCGTCGCCGCCATGCGCTTCGGTGGGCATCCCGTTGCACAGGGCCCGGTGCGGCTGATCGCCTTCCACGGTGCCGCTGACAGCACTGTCGCCCCGATCAGCGCCGAGAAGTTGGTCGGCGCAAAGGTTGCCACTGCAGCCAGGTCGGGACCGGTGCGATCGTCGAGGTTTTCCGGGCAGTCGGGCGCCAGAACCCGCTCGTTCACCCGAACCGTCCACACCGCGACCGACGGCCGGGTCATCGCGGAACAGTGGCTCGTCCAGGATGGTGGCCACGCGTGGTTCGGCGGACACCCGGCGGGCAGCTACACCGACCCGCAAGGTCCGGACGCGTCGGCGGAGATGGTGCGCTTCTTCCTGGACCAGGACCGCACAGGGTGAGTGGCGAAGAGTCGGCCAGAGACGCGGCCAGGCGCACGAAAGGACCCGGGAAGCCATGCTTCCCGGGCCCTGCCGCCAGGAGCCGCGCGGCCGGTGGCGCCGGATCCACCGGCCGGCCGGCCGCGCAGGAGGTCAGCTCGAGGCGTGCTGCTTGACCGTGTCCTTGGAATCGGCAGCCTGTCCTTTGACATCCTGTGCCGCCGAACCGCCTTCTTCTTTGACGGTCTGCGCGGCATCGGTCGCGGTGGACTTGACCTCCTCCACCGCCTGCTGTGCCGGCTCCTGCAGGTTGCCTGCGACCTGCTTGGCAGCCTCGGTCAGCTTGCCCACGACCGGCTCGGCCTGCTCCTTGATCGCCTGTGCCGCCTGCTGCTCCTTCTGGCTGGCGGGCAGCAGGGAGGAAATCAACAGTCCGGCACCGAAGGCGATCAAGCCCGCGGCCAAGGGGTTGCCCTTGGCCTTGCTGACCACCGTGTCCGGCGCATCGGAGATGGTGTCGCTCACCGCGCCCGCGGCCCGTTGGCCCGTGTCGCCGACGTTGGAGGCGGAACCCATGATCGAGTCCTTCGCGTCCGAGGCTGAACCCATGATGGACTCCTTCACCGAGGTTGCGGCTCCCCGCACCCGGTCCGTCTGCCGCCGAGCGATGCTCGTTGGATTCACTTTTTCGCCGAGGGCGTTGACGTTCTCGCTGAGATCGGTGCGAGTCCGCTCGATGTCACGGCGGATCTGTTCCGGGTCGCTGGTCATACCTGGTCCTCGTTTCCTTTCAGTGCATCAGGGATCTTCTTCACCGTCGCGGTCGTCTTCGGTAGCCCGCGGACCTTCTTCAATTCCTTCCGTCCCACCTGCACAAGGACGGCCGCGATGATGCCCCAGATCACTGCGACGATGAGCGCGGACCAGCCGAGGCCGGTAGCGGAGCCGATGGCCCACCACAGCGTCAAGGACAGGAACAGCAACACGAAGTAGCCGGCAACCGCTGCGCCGGACAGCATCCCGGCGCCCTTGCCGGCCCGTGACGCCGACTGCTGCACCTCGGCCTTGGCGAGTTCCATCTCCTGGCGGAGCAGTGTGGACAGGTCCTGCGTCACCTCGGAGATCAGCTCGCCCAAGGAACGATCACCGACGCCCATCGGATCCGACGGCTGCCTGCCCGTTTCCGTCGGCGAGCTCATCGGGTCAGATCTCCCTGCGTCCCGCCGGTCGCACCGTAACCTTCGACCGGCGTCATGGCCTGGACGGCCGGCAGATCGCCGGCGGTCAGCAGAGCATCATCCTGGACGTAACCGGTGGTTCCGTAACCCGTCTGCTCATAGCCGGCCGTGCCGGCGTAGCCCGTTTCCGCGTTGCCGCCCGAATAACCCGTGCCCGCAGAACCGTGGCCACGAGTGACCGCGGACTGCCCCTGGCCACCCGACTGCTGGCCACCGTCGTTGGACGCGGTCAGGCCCTTGGTCAACCGGCCGGCAAGAATGCCGGCCCCGAGGGCGATTGCGAGGTAGACACCGGGACGCCGACGCGCGTACGAGCGCACCTCTTCCAGCAGGCTGGCCGGATCGCGCCGGTCGAGCCAATCGGCGATCTCACGCGCCTTGTCGGAGGCCGTCCGCGCGAGGTCCGACGCCATGCCGTCCTGGGGCTCCCCGTTGACCATGCCCTGGATTTCGTCGGCCAGCGAGTGCAGACCACCGGCGACGCGCTGCTGCTGCGTCGAGGCCTGGTCTGCGATCTCGTTGCGCGTCTGGTTCAACAGATTGCGTGCCTGATGGCCCGCCTCCGCCGTGACGGCGCCTGCCTGCTCCTTGACCGTGCCGGCGACCTGGGTGCCGGCATGCTGGGCCGTCTGTGCGACCTGGCCCGCCTGCTCCTTCGCCGCACCGGTCGTGGAGCTCTCCTCTCCGCGGCCCGTGTTCACGCCGGAATCAGCCGGGTGCGTGTCCATCGCGGCCGGCGGGTACGTCGACCCGCTGGTCGATGTGGTCGAATATCCTTCGCTCATGTGATCCGTTCCTCTCTTCATGGGATGTGCCGGATCGAATCGGGCAGCCCTGTTGCCGCCCTGCATGGGCTAGTTCCCGTCGAGACGGCGGTGAATCATCACCGCGCCGGCAATTCGTACCGAATGCCAACGCTGCCACCGTCGTTCCGCTCGCGCGCACTGCCTCACTCGCCTGTCACAACGGGTTTGATTCTGACGCGGCCGGGCACCACACCAGAGTTCGGACTGGGAGCAAACCTCTGCGGCGCAGCAGAAGTCGGCGGACCCGGATGCGGGGCAAACAAGGTGCGAATAGACGAAGGGTAAATACATGGCACATCGTGCAAAAGCGACCAACGGCCTAAAAGGGACAGAGAATCGCGCCTCGTCCCACCTGGATGAAGACGCCGGCAGGGATGCCGACGGCGAAGAACAGCCGGATACACCGACGGATCTGAAGAAGTCGTCGTGGAAATACATTCTGGGCAAGACGGTGCGGGAATTCTCGAAGGATCAGTGCACCGACCTTGCAGCAGCCCTGACGTACTACGCCGTGCTGGCCCTGTTCCCCGCACTTCTGGCCATGGTGTCTCTGCTCGGACTGATCGGTAAGGAAAGTACGACGCAGTCCCTGCTGGACATCCTCGACCAGGTCGGGGCGGAATCGGTGGCGAGCACCATCCGGCAGCCGCTACAGGACCTCATGTCGAACTCGGCGGCCGGACTCGGTCTGATCCTCGGCCTGGCCGGTGCGCTGTGGTCGGCGTCCGGCTACGTCGGCGCCTTCGGCCGCGCGATGAATCGGGTGTACGAGATCGACGAGGGCAGGCCCTTCTGGAAGCTGCGCCCGCTGATGATCGTGGTCACGCTGATCGCCGTGATCCTCGCCGCCGTGGTCGCCATCGGCCTGGTGGTGACCGGGCCGCTGTCCAGGGCCATCGGTGACGCCATCGGCCTCGGCGAGACCGCTGTCCTGGTGTGGAGCATCGCCAAGTGGCCGGTTCTCGCTTTGCTCGCCGCACTGGTGGTCGCGATCCTGTATTACGCGACACCCAACGTGAAGCAGCCCAAGTTCCGCTGGATCAGCATCGGAGCACTGGTCGCCATCCTCGTCTGGGTGCTCGCGTCGGCCGCCTTCGGCTTCTATGTCTCGCAGTTCTCCAACTACAACAAGACCTACGGCTCGCTCGCCGGTGTGATCATCTTCCTGCTGTGGCTGTGGATCACCAACCTCGCCCTGCTGTTCGGCGCCGAGCTGGACGCGGAGATGGAGCGCGGACGGCAACTGCAAGCCGGCGTCCCGGCAGAGCGCGACATCCAGCTGCCACCGCGGGATACCACCACCATCGAGAAGAAGGCGGAAAAGGAGCAAGAGGACATCGAGCACGGAGCACAGTTGCGGCTCAGCCGCGGTGACTCGCAGACACCCGGGGCAAACACCGATCAGAGCACCGATCAGAGCACGAAGGATCCGGCATCGGCCGGCGTCCGGCGCACCACCGACAGCAAGGAGGCCTCACGATGAGCGAAAGCACAGGATCGATTCCATCCGGTGACGATGCCGACCTGGCGACATCCGTACCTGCTGACCGCCCGGACCAGGACAGCGATGTGCCCGCTGGTGATCAAGGCGTCGGGATCGGCTCGGCCGGCGAGCCGGACACCTTCGAGCCGGAAGAACCGCAGGTCTCATAGATCGGTGAACGGGCCTGGCTACGAGCCGGGCACCATTGACGGTGACGGAGTGCGGAGGCAGCTGGCGGGGCGCATGCCGACTGCCTCCGCACTCGACCGCACCGCGCCAAAGGCAGGAAGGGAAGTCCCGTGAGCCTCACCACGACAGTCGACGCGGTCGTCATCGGGTCAGGTCCGAACGGCCTGGTCGCGGCGAACGCCCTGGTCGACGCCGGTTGGGACGTGCTGGTGCTGGAGGCGCAGGACAGCATCGGCGGTGCGGTACGGACCGCCGAAGTGACCGCACCCGGCTTCGCCAACGACCTGTTCAGCGCGTTCTACCCGCTGGCCGCGGCGTCCCCTGTGATCAAAGACCTGGATCTGCAAAGCCACGGGCTGCAGTGGGTCCAGGCGCACGACGTGCTCGCCCACGCGCTCGACGACGGCCGGGCCGCGGTGCTCTCGACCGACCCGCAGCGCACCGCCGCGAGTCTGGACAGCTTCGCGGCCGGCGACGGGCAGGCCTGGTTGGACATGTTCGCCCACTGGCAGCGAATCCGGGACCCACTGCTCGACGCTCTGTTCACGCCGTTTCCGCCGATCAAGTCCGCATTGTCCTTGCTGCGCCGATTGGGCACGTCGGGCACCATCGACCTCGCCAGGCTCGCGGTCTTGCCGGTACGCAGGCTCGCGCAGGAGAACTTCAGCGGTGAAGGTGCCGGCCTGCTCCTCACCGGGAACGCCCTGCACAGCGACCTCGGCCCGGACGCGGCCGGTAGCGGCGTGTTCGGGTGGCTTCTGGCGATGCTCGGGCAGGACGTCGGATTCCCGGTCCCCCGCGGCGGTGCAGGAAATCTCGCGCACGCCATGCAGCACCGGCTCATCGCGCGGGGCGGGCAGGTCAGGACCGGCATGCAGGTGGTCGGGATCGAGTTGACCGGCGGCCGGGCGAGCGGCGTCCGCTGCGCGGACGGAACCGTGGTGCGGGCCGGACGCGCTGTGCTGGCGGATGTCTCGGCACCTGCGTTGTACCGCGACCTGGTCGGCCTGGACCGGCTGCCACCGGGCATGCGCCGCGAGCTGGACCGTTTCCAGTGGGACTACGGCACGTTGAAGATCAACTGGGCGTTGGATCGTCCGGTGCCGTGGCGCGCGGCCGACGCGAGAGGCGCAGGGACGGTCCACCTCGGCGTCGACAGCAACGGATTCGTCGACTACGCAGCCGATCTCACCTGCGGACGGCTGCCCCGCAAGCCGTTCGCGCTGTTCGGGCAGATGACCACGTCTGACCCGACCCGGTCGCCGGAAGGCACCGAATCCGCGTGGGCATACACGCATGTGCCGCACGGGCCGCAGTGGACCACCGAGCAGATGGAACAGCACGCGATCCGGGTGCAGGACCAGATCGAGTTGCTGGCGCCCGGTTTTTCTTCCAGCGTCCTGGCCAAGAACGTCCAAACCCCGGCGGGTTTGGAAGCATCGGATGCGAACATCGTGCAGGGCGCGACGAACGGCGGCACGGCCGGCCTTCACCAGCAGCTGTTCTTCCGTCCCGTTCCGGGCACCGGACGGCCCGAAACACCAGTGCCCGGGCTGTATCTGGCCAGTGCCGCCGCGCATCCGGGTGGCGGTGTGCACGGCGCCTGCGGCTGGAATGCCGCGCACGCCGCGCTCGGCGCCAACAGCAAGGTGGGCGCTGTGCGACGCCGGCTCAACAGCACGGCGTGGTCTCGGCTACTACCCTCCGGCAAGTCCTGAACCGGATTGGCCGCCCGGTGGCGTTCGGTCCAGCTGCAACCGGAATTGCCCCTCGGCGATCAGCGCCAGGCGGCGCAGGGTCTCCACGTTCCGCGGTCCGATCACCAACTGCCGCACCGGAACGGGGATCATCCGGCCGGGCCCGGCCGTGACGTCCTCGGAGATGCTCACCGTGGTGTGCTCCGCCCGCTCCGGAGTCAACGTGATGCAGACGTGTGCCTCACCCATCGGCCAACCGCGGGCCTTGAGCACCAATTCGCGTTCCGGGACCGACCGCAGGACCTCGGTGCGGTCATCGACCATCAGCGGCCAGAGGCCGAAGGAGTGATGAACGGAACTGCCCTGCGCCGGCCAACTCGCTTCGACTGCCCGGATCCGGGAGGCACCGACGACCCAGGTCGCGTACATCCAGCCGTCGGACAGCACCGACCACACCACGTCGGCCGGTGCGGCCACCGTCCTGCTGACGACCGGCTTTCCTTCGGTCGGTGTCCCCGAATTGGCTGTCGCCGATGCGTCATCCGTGCTGATCGAGGTACTGGCGTCCCCTGAGGTACTCATCGTCTCTGTCATCCTCTCGTCCTCCGCGGTGGACCGGTGCTCCGGTTGCTACGAAGGATGCCGCGGGCACTGGTCCGGCGAGCTTCTTCGAACTGCTTAACCTTGGTATACCGCAATGTAGCTTGGTGCACCACCGGTCCCGGCGAACATCGAACCGGTGCACGCCCTCACCACTGCCGCCGCCCGGACGACCGCCACACCTCACCGACTGCGAAAAGCGGTTCCTGGTGATCCTGGGGCGGACTTTCCGGAGCAGGGCACCGCCGACGCCATCGGCCCGGTTTGACGAAGGTGCTGTAGTTCCTCGACGCGCACGGCTGAGGCTCAACCCCGACCACCGGATCGCTGCATGCTCGGTAGGTTGACCGGGTGACCGAGTTGGCTGATCTCTCCCTTTCTGCCGTTTCGAACCCGGCCGTCGTCGATGGTCCAGACGCGGAGACGGCCAGTGCTGTCCGAGATGTGCTGGCGCCGGCGATGGGTGACTCGTCCGCCACGCGGCCGCCGGTCGATGTCGTGGACATCGGCGCGAACCCGATCGACGGTGACCCCCCGTACCGGCTGCTGCTGGACGCCGGCCTGTGCAGGGTCACCGGGTTCGAACCACAACCGCAGGCTCTGGCCGAGCTCCACAAGCTCGCCGGAGCATCCGAGAGTTACCTCCCGTACGCGGTGGGGGATGGTCTTCGGCACACGCTGTATCTATGCGCGACAACAGGTTTCGCAAGCCTGCTCGAACCTGATGATCGGCAGCTGGAGCTGTTGATCGATTTCCCGGAGTTGGCCAGGGTCGCCGGACGCGAGTCAATCGATACCCGACGGCTGGACGATATCGCGGAGATCGAACGCATTGATCTACTCAAGATCGACATCCAGGGCGGCGAGCTTGCCGTGCTCCGGGCTGGCCGGGAGAAGCTCGCCAACGCCGTGGCCATCCAAACCGAGGTGGGCTTCCACCGGCTGTACCGCGACCAACCGACGTTCGCCGATGTCGATCTTGAACTGCGTGACCAGGGCTTCGTTCCGCACCAGTTCGTCAGCACCCGGAGTTGGCCGATGGCGCCGGTCGTGTGGGCCGATCCGCTGCAACGGTCGGCCCGCCAGCTGGTCGAGGCCGACGTGCTGTACGTCCGCGATCCGGTCCGGATGGCGCAGCTCGACGACGGCCAAGTGGCCCGACTCGCGTTGATCGCCGATGTGGTCTACGGGAGTTACGGGCTGGCACTCCGCTGCGTCCTGGAACTCATCGGCCGCGGGGTGCTCGGCGACCGCGCCGGCAGTGCCTACCGGTCGCTGGCCACCTCACGATTGCCGGTCTGATCGGCTGCCGGTCGTGACGTGGTCGCTACCAGCCGGCCCACCACCGCTCCAATGAGACATCCTGCGGAATCCCGTGAACCGCGTACCCCTCGGCAAGGTCGGCGGGAATGCCCTGGGGCGCGCGTTCATGTCGGCGAAGCGACCTGGTCCGCCGGATCCGCAGCATTCCTGGAATTGCCCACTCCCCCAGGTCGCAGTACCGGTGCAGATGCGCAGCCAGTCGCACTGGCTGCTCGATCCACACCTGAAAGCGGGCGCGGTCGAGAACTGGTCCGGGAACGTCCCCCGCGTGAACCCGTGGATCTGCGCGCAGGACCGGCGGCAGCGCACGTTCCGAAGACGGGTCCGAGGAACAGCGCGGAAACCACACTGCCGCATCGCTCCCATCCAGCAGGCCGGCGATACACGCCACCACCGCAGCATCAGCCGCATCTCCGGTCGTCGGCCCCAGATATCGCACCACGATCCCCGGCTGACCGAGAACCAGTCCGGTACCGCGTACGGATGGCAACGCGATCGTCTGGGCAAGCCGTAGCGACTCGGCATTCTTGATGCTCGGATTCGCACCCCGGCCGCCGGCATCGGGGCCGTCATGCCAGGCCACCGCATCTGGTCGGTAGGCAAAATCCGCCCCGGAAAGCCAAGCCCGCCAACCAAAATCCCAGTCCTCGCCGCCGTATCCCACGAAGTCTTCGTCAAATCCCCCGGTCGTGGCCCACAATTGGCGGTTCACCCCCAGTACAGCCGATATGACCAACCTGAAGTCCTCGTCGGCCGCGGAACGCAGATTGTCGGTCCGGCCATATCCGTCCAGCAACCACTGCGGATCTGCCAGCATGCGGATGGAACATGGACCGGACTGCGGAACTGAATGGGCCATTTCAGTCAGCCGGGTGTCGTCGGGTACAGGTTCCCCGCGCAGGAAAGCGAGGATGGTCGCATCATCAGCCGGACCCAGATCGGCGTGCCGACGGCGCCCGACCACCAGGGCGCCGTGCCCGTCATCGATCGCCCGCAGCTCGTCGATGACGGCGGCGAGATAGCCGGCCGTCGGGAAGGTGTCGCCATCGAGAAAGATCAAGAACTCGCCGGTAGCAGCTTCCGCGCCCACATTCCTGGCCGCCGCGGCCCGGAAACCCAGATTCTGCTGACGCACGACGGCACAGTCGAAGCTCAACCCGTATGGGTACGTCGGTGGCGCACGGGAGCCGTCGTCGGCCACCACCACTTCGAACCGCACGTTGCCCTGCTGCTGGTCCAAGCTGTGCAGCAACAGGGTGAGCCGCGGCTGATCCTCGAAGTACGGAATCACCACGGACGCCTCGGGACGGTCCGTCATCGGGTCAGTCGTGCGATACGCAGGACCGCGAGCGGGTGGGGCGGAACTCTCCCACTGCCTGCGGGGATCATCCGGTCCGAACGGTGTTCATCGGAGCGGTGATCATCCAGCGATCGAGCTCGCCGCTGTACTCGACGAGCCCGAGCTCGCTGAACGCCGTCAACCATCCCGACATCGGCCAGAAACCCCAGCGTCGGTGGAAAACCGTTGCGTTGTCGACGATGTCGTGAAGGTGCTGAACGGGGGGATGCTGTGTCTCGTGGTACTGGTGGTAGGCATCGGCGCCGCCCAGCCAGGTGATGTTCACCCCGGCGAGGAAGGCGTGATAGCCGAAGTCCGTGTCCTCGGCACCGTAGCCGCGGTATTTTTCGCAAAAGCCGCCGAGCTGCTGCCAGGTCCGGTCGGACACCGCAAACGACAGCGACCAGAACAACGGCCAGTCCGCGGAATCCGCCGAACAGCCGGCTGCCAGATTCGGCCGCGCAGGATGCGGAACGCCCAGCAGATCCACCGAATCGACGACCCCAGCGTCGACCTCGGGGCCGAGGTACCGCACCACACCGCAGTGCAGCGCCGGAACAGGCTGCGCTCGAACAGCTTTGGTGTAGGTATCGACGAGAGACGGCGACGGCACGCAGTCGACGTCCAGGAAAATCAATATGTCGGCGCCGGCCGCAAGCGCCGCCGTCGCGCCGACGTTCCGAGCGGTGGCCAACGGGAGACGGTCGTCGACGGGAACTCGTACCAGGTGAAGAGCGCATCCGGTGCCCGCCAGCGGTCCATCCGCGGTCAGGCGCAACGCCTCCGGATCGTCCAGCGCCACCACGACGTAGTACTCCGGGCGGCGGGTTCCGTCCAGCAGCCCGCGTTGTTGGTTGCGCAGGTGCTCGTGCCGACCCGTCACGATGGTGATCACCGCGGTTGTCATGGCCGCAGGTGCTTCACGCGACCGGCTCCTCGGTTTCGGTGCGGACCAGCCGTGCGGTGCTCTCCAGGAAACCGGCCGCGCGCCGCGCTGAATCCGGTGGTGCCCAGCGAGCCCATTGCGCGCCGCCCAGGGCTCGAGCGGACCGCAGAGTCTCCGGCCAGGACGCCGGCGGGGGCCAGTGTCCGAGGGCGACCGCCAACCCGGCGTCACCCAGCACGCGTACGGTGGCTGCCTGCTCGTCGTGTGGTCGATCCTCGGCGATCACCACGGCAGGCCGGCGGGAAGCGGCGACTTCCGCGACGGCGCTCTGTCCACCGTGGGTGATGACGACATCTGCCCACCTCAGCTGGTCCCAGACGGCGCCGGTGCCATTCGGTGGCATTCCCGCGATCCGCCAAGTCCAGTTCGGTGTTGCGGCGGCGGCAGCCGCGACAGCCGCTGTGGGGTATCCCCCTCCACCGGTTCCCCAGAGCACCAACGCGCGGAGCGGACCCCGATGCGCGACTTCGGCGGGCGGCGGACGATCGGCAAAGCGGGATATCGCCCCGGCGTGAAATGTTTTCTCGCGCCACGCTGCCGGCCATTCGGTGACGGCGAACTCCGGCGCCCAGGAGGCAAGCATCGCGTGCGCGGCGTCGTATGCCGAGCGGTGCGGCCGGTCGAGTCGATCGCCGCGCATGGCGACCACGACCGTTGGCACTCCCAGCAGGCGGCACAGCATGGCGACCTCGACCGAGACGTCCACCACCATCAGGTCCGGGTCCGCGGCATTGATCCAGTCGGCGATCAGTGCCATCCGGCGGCGCAGTCCGGCATCGTGCCGGGGAACCCAGTGCAGGGTGCCGTGTGCGGTCGGATCCACCGGACGCCGCAGGTTGTCCAGCGGCAGGGTGACCCAGGGGTGCTCCGAGTCGCCGGCCGAGAGGGAGCTGAGCACGGTCAGCGGCTCAGTGAGATGCGCGGCGATGGAACGCATTCGCTGCCGATGCCCGAGTCCCTGATGATGCACGTAGTACCCGATCACGGTTCCCACCGCCGGACCGCGTCCTGGTACACCCGCTCGTACCCGTCGATCATGGCGCTCGATCCGCAGGTGACGGTGGCGCGCCGGCGGACGGCGCTGCGATCAAGACCTACCGCCTCGTTCAGGGCGCGGACCGCGGCCAGCAACCCTTCCGCGCAGAAGCCGGCTGGGTCGGCGGGCGGCAGGAGTCGCCCGGACAGCGGGTCGACGATCTCCGCGAGACCGCCACGGGCCAGGGCGAGGACAGGGGTGCCGCAGGCCATCGCTTCGGCGGCGACCATGCCGAATGGTTCGTTCCATACCGGGGTCACCAGCGCAACCGAGCTGTGGCCGACCAGATCCGCCAGTTCGACCCGATCCAGGTGACCGACGTACCGGATTCGATCATCCAGTCGCGGGCCGACCATCGCGGCAAAGTACCGCTCGTCGACGATCGGACCGGCGACGGTCAGCTCCAGTCCGGCCGCCGCGGCGATCTCGATGGCCAGATGCGGGGCCTTTTCCGGGGCGATCCGGCCGGACCAGACAGCGCCGGGGCCGCCGGGGCCCAATCGCCAGACCCGGGTGTCCACTCCGTTGCGGACCACTCGCGGTCGGAGCAGTGGCTGCCACAGCCGGGCCGTGGCCCGGCTGACCGCGACGAACTCTCCGCCGGACTGCTCGCGGGCTCCGAGAACCCTTTCCGCCCAGGGCAATTGCGGGGTGTGCAGGGTGGTGACCAAAGGGCAGGGCAGGGTGCCTGCTCGCTCGACGGGAAAGGGGTGCAGTGCATTGTTGTGGATCACGTCGAAGGCGCCGAGCAGGCCATCGTGCAGATGGCCCATCAATGAGGTGAACGCCTGCAGCTCGGCCGCCTGTACCACCGGGTGATTCGTGGTGTCCGGACGCTCCGAAGGATCACCGGTCGGCAACTGGCCGAACTCGTAACCGACCATGTCCGGGTCACTGCCCACGGCGCCGGCCACCAGGACGGAGTGCCCTCGCTCACGGAGTCCCTGTGCCAGCGCCCAGGTGTGCGCTTCCAGGCCACCGGCGAACGGCTCGGCGATCGGGTATCGCAAGGAGGCAATGATCAGAATTTTGAATCTGTCCTGCGAGCCAGGCCCGGTCATCTCTTGCGACTGCGTCATCCCCCGCATCCCTGACTGACTCATTCCACTGAACTCGCTCTCGTTTCCCGCGACGAGACCCGTGCAAGTGGCTACGTTTCGTGTCGCTCCGAAATGGCCGGTCGGATGCTGGCCGGCCGTTCACCGAGCGACGCCGCTCTGGTCGAGAGGGTACCCGCGGACGCTGCGTCCAATCAGGATGTGCTGAGCGGGTGGGTCAGGGCCCCGCGATCCGGACCGGATGGGTAGGCCCGCCGAGGGCCCGGCGATACAGCCGTTCGTGTGCTGCGGCGATGTCCCTGCGCTGCCCAGTCCGGTCCGGTCGGGCCGGCCGAGCCGGCGCAAGGTTCGCATAGAGCCGCCGGAGTGTGTCGGCCAAGCCCGGCTGGTCGATGCTGCCATCCGGTCCCCGTCGGTAGCTGGGGTGTCCATGCTGCTCGGAGTAGTAACCGGTCTGGGGGACCAGCGCCGCGGTTCCGAGGTCGACACAGGCCTCCAGCCACCCGGAATGGGTGCCGAACCGGTATGGCAACACGCACAGGTCGAGGGAACCGAGATAGGCCCACAGTTCGGCGTCGGTGAACATCGGGTGCACGCTGATCAGCCACCGAGGATCACCTCGCTTGGTGCGCAACCACTCTCGAAACGCAATCGCCCTGGCGTCGTCGCGCGACATGACCTCGGGTTGCAGATCCACCCTGACGATGGCCCGGGGCAGATCGCGCATCGCCGCGTCGAGCGCGAGCAGCACCGGGAGCGGATCGACATTGGCCCGAAGGTTCTTGGCGTTGACGCCGATGACGAATCGTCTGGCATCCTGGGTGCTCCGTGCCGGCGCGGCGGCATGGTCCAGCGGCACCACGTGGGGATGTGGGATCACCTCGCAGGTCCGGCCCCATCGGGCCCTGATGGCGGCTGCCGCGCCCGGGGTGAGGGTGATCACCTCCGTCGCCGCGGGGACGAGCGCGTCAAGGTGCTCTGAATGTCGGCGCTGGTCGACGAAATGCGGGTTGACGAGGTCGTGCACGGTGAGCACCAACGGCAGGTCGTGGCGCGCGAGTTCGTCAGCCCAGCTGCAAAGTTCCGCCGGATCCGCGGCGTCAAACCCGAAATGCAGGTGCGCGAGATCGAACTCCGCATGGTGGTCCCGCACCCACCGGGCGTCGAGCATCACCGGCGGCCACCATTGGCCGGGCTGCGGATGGGGAACGTCAGGTCTTGGGTCGGCGAGCCGGACAACGGCATCGACGGTCCCACCGGCCGCGACGCCGGTGGCGGCTGGGCCGCGGCCGTCAGAGGTCTCCTGGGCCGCGAGATTCCGCACGTAGGGATGGTTCGACGGGATCGACGCCACCCTGATCTGGCCGGCCATGACCACGGCGTCCCCTGACTGTGCAGCGAACAGTTGCCGTGCTGGGCACAGGCACCGTCCGAACGGTGACCACGAGCGGGCATGTCGCTGGTCGGACGCGACACTACGGAACTTTCGATGACCTCGATCTCGCGGACCGGGCTGCTACCGGACCGCCCGTTGCATCTCCGAGGTGTTCGATCAGCCTCGACCCGCCGACGTGTTCACCATCAACCATCCTGGGAACAGGCCTGTGGTGGTACCTGGACAACCCGTCGGTGGTGGACGTGGAATACGCGCGGCACCGAGAGATTCCGACCCTGCTCGGCCTGAGGTGATGCCCCCCGAACTCGCGCGACATGACGGAAGCGGCCTCGACGCATCGATCGCCATGGGCTGGTGCGGGCCGGACGAGCACGGCATTGCCCGGGTTTCCCGGCAGATCGCCGATGCTGCAACTGTTCTCGGCTTCGGTGGCGCGGTCGTGCACGAAGTTCAGCCGGCCCGGCTGATAGCCATGGTAGATCGGCTGCCGGCGGCGACGCGGCTGCTGCACCTGCAGTTGAACGACTGGCTGTTTGCCGACGCGGGAGCCGACGTCGATCAGGCGATCGCGACACTGGCAGGCCGCTTGCGGTGCCGTCAGGTCGAGCTGTCGCTCACCCTGCACGACCTCCCCCAGCTGTCCGACGGTTCTGCCCTGTACCAGCGGCGGTGCCACACCTATCGGCAGTTGGCCGCAGCTACGGTCGGCGTCGTCGTCTCCAGCGAGCACGAGCGACTGCTCTTGCACGAGGCACTCACGCAAGCAGAGCAGGCCGGCATCGCCGCCGGACCGCGACAGCAGCCTCCCGACCAACCCGTGACGGTCATCCCGCTACCCATCGATCCGCTGGTCCCGTCGCCGTTCGTCGACCAGACGGACGCCGACTGTTCCGGAGAACGGACATCACTGACCGTGGGGATCTTCGGATATCTCTATCCGGGCAAGGGGCATCGCGAGGTGATCGAGGAAATGACGGGCATGGATCCCGTTCCCTCGCTCGTTGCGGTGGGCAGGGCCTCGGATCGTCATCTTCAACTGCTGGACGAATTGGTCACGTTCGCCGGTTCTCGCGGAATCGCCTTTCACTGCACAGGTTATGTTCCAGACCCAGAATTGCCGCGCATGCTCCATGAGGTGACCGTCCCGCTGGCACCGCACACCCACATCTCCGCCTCGGGATCCATCAATTCCTGGCTCGCCGCCGGCCGCCGGCCACTGGTCCCGGCCGGCCGGTACGTTGCCGAACTCGAGCGACGGATGCCCGGTGCGTTGTGGCCATACCGGCCCGGCGAACTGCGGCGGAGTCTCGAGCGGGCCCTGGCGCACCCGGAGCTGACTTGGTTACCCCAGGGCATCGTCGTCGGTCCGAGTACGCCAGTGGTCGCCGCCCGCCACCTCACCTGGTTGCGATCACGCGCTGCCTTGCAAGCCTGAAGGGCGGCGGCTAGCTTCGCTCCGGCCCAGAGCCCAGCGGCACCGGGTCGGACTCACCGGCCCGGGCGGCCGGGTCGTGACCGTTCATCTCCGCCGGGGCGCCGGCATCGACGGTCAGGTCCGGCGCTTGCTGGATGGGGGCCTCGACGGCACGCTCGCCGGGTTCGGGTGTCGCCGGCTCTGCAGCAGCGTCAACCTTGTTGTCGGGCAACGGAAACCGCAGTGACACGACGATGGAGACAGTCAGTGCGACCACGATGACGCCCAGCGAGACCAGCGACGGGATCTCCGGGATGGAGGTCGAGATGACCTTGTGTCCGGCCTGCAGAAAAAGCTTGACGCCGATGAAGGCCAGGATGAAGGCCAGACCCTTCCCGAGGTAGTGGAACTTGTTCAGCATCCCCGCGAGCAGGAAGTACAGCGCCCGCAGACCCAGGATGGCGAAGGCGTTGCTGGAGTAGATGATGAACGTATTGTCGCTGACCGCCAGGACCGCCGGGACGCTGTCGACGGCAAAGATCAGGTCCGCCGCCTCGATGGCGACCACCACCGCGAACAGCGGCGTGGCGATGCGCTTGCCGGCCTCCTTGTAGAAAAACTTCGTGCCGCGGTACTCGTCGGAGATCGGAACGAACTTGCGCAGCAGCCGGACCGCGAAACTCTTTCCGGGGTCGATTGTTTCGTCGCTGTCCTTGAGCAGCTTGATGGCGCTCCAGATCAGGATGGCGCCGAAGACGAACAGCACTGCCGTGAAGGTGGAGACGATGGCGACGCCAAGTGCCAGGAAGATGCCGCGGAACACCAACGCACCGATGACGCCGTAGAACAGAACCCGGTGTTGGTATTCACGTGGAACCTTGAAGTACGCGAAGATCAGCGCGAAGACGAAAAGGTTGTCGACACTCAGCGATTTCTCGAGCAGCCAGGCGGTGGTGAAGTCGATCGCGGGGTCGGCGCCGAGCGTGAAGAAGACGACGACGGCGAAGACGAGCGAAATGCCGACCCAGACGGCGCTCCAGATCGCCGCTTCCTTGAACTTGATGATGTGCGCGCCGCGGTGGGCGAGCAGATCGATGCTCAACATGATCACGACCACGGAGCCGAATGCGGCCCAGGCCCAGAATGGAACGGTCACAGATGTCCTCAGTGGAAGAAGCAACGCCGAAGTGTGGGAGCGGTACGCGCCCACTCGTCCATAGTGCTGACGTTTGAACTGCCGATCCATGGCAACAGTGCGCTGTATCGGGCGTTGCTAGTTGCCGGCACCCGGCAATGTGTGGGCAAGGTCTACCGTCCTTCGGGCCAGCCCAGCAACCGTGCGCCGGCGACCGCGGTCTGCAATTCGAAGCGCTGCGCGGGGTCGGCCGGATCGCGGCCCGTCAGCCGGCCGATCCGCGCCAGCCGATAGGTGAACGCACGGACGGACAGATGCAGTGAACGCGCGCCGAGCGAGGCGTTGCCGCCGGCGGCGAAGTACGCCTCGAGGGTCCGCAGCAGCGGCTCGGCGCCGCCCCGCGCAACGGTGAGCGGGGTGAGCAGGGCGTCGATCAATTCGCGGATGGCCGATTCGTCACGCGTCAGGACGCGGTGCACCATGAAGTCGGCCGCATCCAGGACCTGACCGCTGACGTCGCTGCGGCTGCCCAGTCGCAACGCCTCCCGAGCCTGGTCGTACGACAATCGGACGCCTCCGGGGCCCTGATGGGCGAGCCCGACGCCCATCCGCCACGCGCCCACCTGTGCCGTCCGGCGCAGCTGCACACCGGAAGCGGTGGCAGCGGCGGGCAGGCTGCCGGTGAGTCCGTTGATCACCTGCTCGACGGCGGCGCGGTCGGGGGCGGCGAAGATCACCACCAGCGAGCCGTCCTTCGTCGTCACCAGGGCATCGGCATCGGCTTTGCTACCCAGGATCGCGCGCTCCAGCATGACGGTCACCGGGGACGCGTCGGTGAACGACTGATCCGCCCGGACGACAACGACGGCGTGCGGGCCGGCCAGGGTCAGGCCGAACGATGCCGCGCGCTCCACCAGCACCGCCAGCTCCTGGGTGCCACCGAGCAACAGGTCGTCGACGAACTCGCGGCGGGCAGCGGCCTGTGCAGCGACGAGCTCACGCCGGGCCAACTGGAACCCCTCGGTGAGTGCGCCCACCACGTCGTCCGCGGCACGCAGCATCAGCTCCGCGGCCCGGACCACGGCGGTCCGGTCCACCGCTGGATCGGCGACCGCCGGCAGGTAACGCCACAGCCGCCAGGAGGCGGAGAGAAACAGGTCGAGCACCGACCGCAGCGCAATGCCGCGAGCGGCCGCTGTCCGTCCGGCATCCCGGAACGAGGCCAGATTGCTGCGGCTCAGGCGGTTTCCGGCTGCCACCGCCTGGGCCAGCACGGGCAGGTAGTCCGTCAGCAGATCTGCGTCGGTGAGACCGGCGTCACCGGCGGCTGCCGAGGCGATGCCGTCCAGCGCAGGATCCTGCGACAGATGCTGCGATCCGGGCACCGTCGTCATATCGGCCACAAGGTTACGGGTCGGGCCGGTTCGGCGGCCGCTGTGTTCCTCGCCTGATCTCGGTGGCAATGACCACCACGACGGTGGCCGGCGCCGCGCAGGCCCGAACGTTCACCTTCAGGTGACGGCCCCGGACGAAGCGGGAGAAAACACCATGTCCCAGTACGCATCCAGATATCCCCCCGCTGGAAGGGATTCGGTGTGACGAGGTCCACATCTACCCGTTGACGCCGAGCCCAGGTGATGCTTGGTTGGGCGTGCGCCGCGAGTGCGCGGCTCCTCGGCTCTGGAGGCCCTGTGACCGGTCGGTCCGCCCGTTCCCTGATCTCGATCGTTGTGTGCGGCGCGCTGGCGGTGACCACCCTCGGCACCGTTTCGGTAGCCGGCGCCGCTGCTCCGCCGGCGGCCCTGACGTCTTTCAACGCTGAGGCAGGACGGCATGATCGGCCGGACCCCGTGTTGTTCTTCGCGGCCGACGGGATGCGACAGGACATCATCGAGCGGTACGCCAAGGACAAGAAGTCGTTTCCGGAACTGTCGCAGTTGCTCCGCAAGGGGGCGTCCGCGTCCGGCGGCGGGCTCCTGACCCAGGCTCCGCCGAACACCGGCGCGGGCTGGTTCAGCCTGGCAACAGGTGCCTGGCCGGCGGTGACCGGCTCGACGAACAACACGTTCCACGTGAACGGGCAGCCCTTCGGCAACCGCACCGCCGCCTTCGATGGCGGCGTCCTGCAGGCCGAAACGATCGCGCAGTCCGCCGAGCGTGGCGGCCTCAAGGTTGCGCAGATCGAGTGGGCCGGTGGGCGGGGCGGCACCATCAACGGGCCGACTCTCGACTTCCGCCAACCCTTCTCGGGCCGTGGAGTGGCGACCAACTACATCTCCCCGACCGATGACCCGGCGTTCACCGCGTCGTTCGGCCTGCAGTTCGACCAGCCCGCCGGGTTCGCTGGCAACCCTGCCTTCCCGCAGGCGGAGCCGACCGCGGCCACCGGGTGGACCGGCGTCCCGGCGAGTTACAGCCCGGCCAAGGAAATGCGGTTACGGGTGCTGGACGCCGGGGCAGACAAGTACGGCCTCGACGCCTATCTCTACGACAGCCTCGACGACGGCCGCACCAACTACAACCGGGTGCTTTTCGCGCGGGAGAAGAACGCCGCCGATCCGGTCGCGGACCTGCGTCAGGGCCAGACCGCCGACATCAAGGTCGCGATCCAAGGCGGCCGACTCGATGGCAAGACGGCCGGGTTCCTGCTCAAGGTGGAACGGCTCAGCCGCGATCTATCGCAGGTGCGGCTGTTCCACACCGCAGTGGCCCGGGCGAACGCCACCTGGCCGACCTGGCCCGGTGCGGCCGGCTTCACCGGTGATTTCGAGGAGTACGTCGCACAGAAGTTCCCGAGCTCCACGGCCGCGGACTTCGCCATCCTCGAGTCCGGGATCGTCAGCGAGGAAACCTATGTCGAGCAGGGTTTGTACTGGGAGCGGAGCGCCCGGCCGCTGGCGACCTACATTCTGGACACCTACAAACCCGACCTTGCGTTGATCGGCTACCCGGTCACCGACGAGTTCCAGCATCAATTCCTCGGGCTGGTCTCGAAGAAGCTGCCGAACGGCCAGCGCAATCCCGCCTACGACGACGTCCAGGTCAACGGCACGCCCGACGGCCGGGTCGCGCAGCGCGAGGCGTTCATCCGCCGCGCCTACCAGGGCGCAGACGCGATGCTGACCCTCGCCCAGCGCAAGCTGCGTCATCAGACGACCTTCGTCGCCTCCGACCACGGATTCGCCCCACAGTTCGCAGCCGTGGACGCCAGCCAGGTGCTGGTCGACCTGGGCTTGCTCTCGAAACCGCAGACCTCGAATTGCCGGCCGGCCGCCGGTGAAACGATCGGTAGGGCCAAGGCGTGCTGGGCCGGCGGAACCGTGCAGATCTACCTCAACCTGGCCGGCCGCGATCCGGTCGGTGCCGGCTTCCAGCAGGTAGCGACCGCCGATGAGGCGACGACGGTCGCGGCGATCAAGGCGGCCTACCTGGCTGTCGCCGATCCCAACGACTGGACCGGCGACGGGCAGCCGGAAGGTTGGAAGGTGATGGACCGCGCCTTCACGAAGGCCGAGGCTCGCTACATCCCGAACGGCGAGGGGTCCACCGCAAACATGGCCCACCCGACCCGGACCGGCGACGTGGTTGCGTTCGCCTACCCGCCGTACCAGTTCGACGCGGCAACGCCAGGCACTCTGATCGCCCGGTCGGCGTTCTTCGGCCAGCACGGCTACGTGCCGGATGTGCAGCATCTCGCCGCCAACGTCAACATGCGAGCGACCTTCCTGGCGGGCGGCAGCGCCATCGCCCACAAGCGCATCGATGGTGTTCGCACCATCGACATCGCGCCCACCATCGCCTACCTGCTCGGTGTTCCGCTCCCGCAGCAGAGTCAAGGCAGGGTACTGCTCGAGGCCCTGCGAGGTGATGGCTCCGTCAAGCCGCTCACCATCCTGGGACTGAACGATTTCCACGGCCAACTCGACCCGACCACGCTGCCGGTGGATGGAATCAACACACTGGTGGGTGGGGCATCGACGCTCGCCACCTTGTTCGACGAGGACGCCGCGGCTCTGCCGGGGCCTGCGCTGCTGCTCGCCGCCGGAGACAATGTCGGTGCCTCACCGGCGAACTCCGGGCTTCTGGCGGACAAGCCCGCGATCGATGTCGAGAACGCATGGGGGTTGGACGCGACGTCCTACGGCAATCATGAGTTCGACAACGGTATCCAGCGCCTGCTGGAGCAGCAGGCACGCGCCGATTTCCCCTTCCTGGCAACCAACATCGTGGAAACTGCGACCGGCCGGGCACCGTCCTGGGTGCAGCCGTCCGCAATCTTCACCGTCAGCGGGGTGAAGGTCGGCGTCATCGGCGCCGGACTGGAAAGCACCCCCGAACTGGTCTCAGCCGGCGCGACCAAGGGTTTGACGTTCCTGCCGGCGGCCGAGCGGATCAAGGCCGAATCCGACCGACTACGACGCAAAGGTGTCAGGGTGCAGATCGTGGTCATCCACGAGGGCACCGCGGTGGGGTCCAACACGATCGATGGAAACGCCGCAGTTCCCTGGGACGGACCGATCATCGGCATCACCCAGGCTCTGCAGGACACCACGGTGGACGCCGTCATCGCCGGGCATACCCACCGGGTGTCCAACCTGATGGTCGGGAAGATCCTGGTCACCGAGGGCATCAATGCCGGGGCGACGTACTCGGTGCTCCAGCTGATGGTGAAGGGGGGCGATGTCAGTTGGGCGGGCGGATCGACCAGGGTCGCCACGGCGCTGGGCGTGGCGCCCCGGCCGGACGTCACAGCAATCGTCGACAAGGCGAACGCGCAGACGGCCGTGCTGCGCAACAAGGTGATCGGCAGCCAGCGTGCCGACATCAAACGCGACCCGACCCGGCTCGGCGAGTCGCAAATGGGCAATCTGGTCGCCGACGCGACACGCCTGAAATATCCCGGTGTCGACGCTGCCCTGACGAACTCCGGCGGCCTCCGCGCTGATCTCAACGTGAGCCCCCCCACAGCCGGAGAGCAGCCCGGCGAAATCACCTGGGGTGAGGTGTTCGCGGTACTGCCGTTCGGCAACCGAACCGTGATCGAGACGCTGACGGGTGCTCAACTGAACAGCGCCCTGCTGAACGGGCTGTCACCCGTCTGCGACAACGCCATCGCAACAGGGCGGTTCCCGCAGGTGTCCGGGTTGAGCGTGAGCTACACCTGCAACGACACAACTCCTCTGATCACCGGGTTGTGGAAGGCCCCAACAGGACCTGGCGGCCCGCTGACGCCGATCGGGCACAGCGACACCGTCCGGATCGTGACGAACGACTTCATGTTCACCGGCGGCGACGGCTACACCGCCTTGACCGGGGGAACCAACGTGCAGCAGCCCGGGGATGCCCTGCTCGACATCGTGATCGACTTCGTCGCGGCCAATTCGCCGGTCGCGCCGGTGGTGGAGGGCCGCATCACCCGTCACTGACCCCCAGCCTCGAAGCCCGGACACACGAACGGCGGGGCTCGCACCCCCGAGGGGATGCGAGCCCCGCCGTCGTCAACCGGTCGGCAGCTGGCTCTGGTGCCGGCACTGGCCGTGCCGCCCGCGCCGCGGATCAGCGGCGGTAGCCCACCTGGTTGCGGTTTTTGCGGTTGGCGATGGCGACACCGGCCCACACGCCACCGGCGACCAGGGCAATCCAGAACAGCCCCGAGAACACCGCCCCGATCACCCAACCGATGAAGCTGAGCGCGAGCCACGCGAGCACGACGATGCCGATGATCTTCAAGACCTTGTCCATTTTTTCCTCCTGCGGTGCTGGACTCCTGGTACGGCCGACCGGCCGATGTATTTCCTACTGTCCTCCTGCCGCGACTGCCCCGCGTCAGGTGGGGACCCTGACTTCCGGCTGAGGGTTTTCCATGGTCGCCCTGGTCAGGTGCCCATTGCTGGCCACCACCTGACGCCGCGGTCTACCCCTACCAGTCGGGCAAACGGCTCGCGGCGGCTGGATGTTCCCGGAGCAGGGAACGGCGTCATCGCTGTGCCCGACGTGCTCAGCTGCTCACTGCAGGAACGTCTCCATTGCGGCCAGTGCCCCCTGGATGGACACGGTCGAACCCGCGAAGGAGAACCGCAGGAAACGGTGTCCGTCCACCTGATCGAAGTCGACCCCGGGTGCCGCGGCGATTCCGGCCTCGGCCAGCAGACGGGCGGCGAAGACGGCGGAGTCGTCGGTGAGGTGCGAGATGTCTGCATAGACATAGAAGGCGCCGTCCGCGGGCGCCAGCTTGTCGATACCCAGCCTGCGCAGCCCGGTCAGCAGGAGCCCGCGGTTGGTGGCGTACCGGTCGACGTGACGGTCACACTCGTCATATCCGTCGAACGCGGCGAGTGCCGCGTACTGCGCCGGCGCAGGCGGGCAGATCGCGAGATTGCCTGCGAGCGCGTCGATCACGTCACACAGATCGCTCGGCACCAGCAGCCAGCCGATCCGCCAGCCCGTCATCGAGAAGTACTTGCTGAACGAGTTGACGACGAAGCCGGTGCGGTCGGTCTCCCAGCTGCATGCGGTGTGCCCGGTGTAGGTGATGCCGTGGTAGATCTCGTCGGAGATCAGCCGGACGCCGGTCTGCGCGCAGTGCCGAGCAAGGGCGGTGAGTTCCGCGGGCGGCAGCATGGTCCCGGTCGGGTTGGCCGGGCTCGCGACGATCAGCCCGTCCAGCCCCAGATCGGCAATCTCGGACACCGTCGGCTGGAACCGCGTCTCGGGGCCGCACGGCACGTCGACAACCTCGCAGCCCAGCGCGTGCAGGATGTTGCGGTAGGCCGGGTACCCAGGACGCGCCAACCCGACCCTGCTGCCGACGTCGAAGGCGGCGAGGAAGGCCAGCAGGAAGCCACCGGACGAACCGGTCGTCACCATCACCTCGTGCGGGTCCACCTCCAGTCCGTACCTACGCAGGTAATGGCCGGCGATCGCCGCTCGCAGCGGGGCGATACCCGGGGTCTCGGTGTACCCGAGGATGTGCTCGTCCAGGGACCGGTGCGCCGCGGCCAGCACCGGCACGGGGGCGGGGGTGGACGGCTGGCCGGCCGCCAGGTTGAACAGCGGCGCCCCGCTCTCGGCCCGACGGGCGGCCGCCGCCAGCACGCGCATGACGTAGAACGGTGCCACCGCCGAACGGTCCGACGGGCGGAAGCCGGCAGGGTCGCAGTCGGGCGGCGGGCCGGAGCGGGTGACGCGGGCGCCTGTCATGTCGCGATGTGCTCCCTCATGCGGTGCCGGGCACCAGAACCCGACCCTGCGCGGCGGCCTCCGCGATGTCGGTGCGGTGGTGCGATCCGCGAAGGTGTATCCCGTCGACGATCTGGTAGGCGGACCTGCGGGCGGACGCGAGGTCGTCGCCGGTGGCCACCACGGACAGCACCCGGCCACCGCAGGACACCACCGATCCGTTCTCGGCGACCCGGGTCCCCGCGTGCAGTACGCCGTCCGCATCGGCTCCCGTGACGACATCGCCCGTCACCGGCGTTCCCGGGTAGTTCTCGGCGGCGATCACGACGGTGACGGCCGCGGCCCCGCGCCAGGTCAGCGGGCAGCGGTCGTCCAGCCGGCCCGCGGCCGCCGCGGCGAGCAGCGAGCCGAGCGGGGTGTCCAGCAACTCGAGAACCACCTGGGTCTCGGGGTCGCCGAACCGGCAGTTGAACTCGATGACCTTGGGCCCGGCCGCGGTCAGTACCAGTCCCGCGTACAGCAGCCCGGCGAAAGGCATTCCACGCAGCGCCATCTCGGCGAGAACAGGATCGAGCACGGTGCGCTGAACCTGGTCCACCAGACCCGCGGGAGCCCACGGCAACGGCGCGTAGGCGCCCATCCCGCCCGTGTTCGGCCCGGCGTCACCGTCGCCCGCCCGCTTGAAATCCTGCGCCGGCAGCAGCGGCACGGCGCGGACCCCGTCGCAGACCGCGAACAGCGATACCTCGGGTCCGGCCAGATATTCCTCGAGAAGAACAGGATGGCCGGACTCGAGCACCGCGACGGCGTGTGCTCTGGCGGCATCCCGGTCACCGGTGACGACCACGCCCTTGCCGGCGGCCAGCCCGTCGTCCTTGACGACGTACGGCGGGCCGCAGCGGGTGAGCGCGTCGTCGATGGCGCCGGGGTCGGTGACGCTGATGGCGGCCGCCGTCGGCACCCGGGCCGCGGCCATGACGTCCTTGGCGAAGGCCTTGGAACCCTCGATCCGGGCCGCTGCCGCGCTCGGTCCGAAGACAGCGAACCCGCGGCCTCGGAGCTCGTCCGCGGCACCGTTGACCAGCGGCACCTCGGGCCCGATGACGGTCAGATCCGGTCGGACCCGGTCGGCGAGATCCGCGATGGACATCGGATCGGTGGCGTCGACGGGGTGCGCGGTGGCCAGCGTGGAGGTGCCGGCGTTGCCGGGGGCGATGTGCAGCTCACCGACGGCGGGGTCGCGACGCAGGGCCCGCAGCAGGGCATGCTCGCGGGCGCCGGAGCCGATGACGAGAATGCGCACGAGGCGCACAGTATCGCTCCACGGCCACAACCCCCGAACAGCTCATGAACCGCCGGCGCCCCGCGGTGCGGCCCGGCCACACCGCGTGCCACCCTTGCGGCCATGTCCGGCTTCTTGACGACCGACGAACTGATCGCGGTGGTGCAGGCCGAATCCGCGCTGCTGTCCGAGCAGGCGGAGCGCATACTGCTCTCCGATCGGGTTCCGACGTCCCCGGAGTGGACCGTCCAGCAGCTGCTGCACCATGTCGGCGGTGTCCAGCGGTGGGCCACCGCTATCGTCGCCGGCGCCCGCGAGCAGTTTCCGGCGCCGGAGGAGCAGGCCGCCTTCTTCGCGGCGCCCGACGGGAACCTGATCGGCTGGTTCCTGACCGGAGCCGTCCGGCTGGCCGAGGCGTTGTGCGCCGCGCCGGAGGACCTGCGGGCGGCAATGTTCCTGCGCAATGCCGACGGAGCCCGGCACTTCTGGTCCCGGCGGCAGGCGCACGAGGCGACGATCCACCGCGTCGACGCGTTGTCAGCTCGGCTGGGCCGCATCCCGTCGACCGCCGAGGCAGGCATCCGGACCTGGCTGGCCCTGGACGGGATCGATGAGCTGGTCACGGGGTTCGTGCCGCGACGCAGCAGCCGGCTGCGCACCGACGAGCCGTTCACTGTCGTCATCAAGCCCAACGACGCGGACGCGGCATGGACGGTCCGGGTCTCGGGCCAACCACCGTCGGTGGAGCGGGGCGTCGACCGCGACGCACATTCGGTGCTCACCGGTAGTGCGGCGGCGCTGTATCTGGGGTTGTGGAACCGGGGGGACGACGTCGCCGAAAACGGCACGGTCGACGCACTGGGCCACTGGCGTCAGCAGGTCAGGGTGTCCTGGGGCTGATCCGCGGCTCGCCGATCAGGTCGCCGGGGTGAGCTCGGCGTGCGTCTTGCCAGCCGGAGTTCAGCCGGACGCCTTCGCCAGCACATCGTGCAGGACGATCGTCTGCTCCCGGCCGGGACCGACACCGATGGAGGAAACCCTGGAACC
Organism: Mycobacteriales bacterium; assembly: GCA_038246445.1. Taxonomy (GTDB): domain Bacteria; phylum Actinomycetota; class Actinomycetes; order Mycobacteriales; family Nakamurellaceae; genus Nakamurella. The sequence continues at coordinate 10,391 of JBBRVZ010000025.1, read as the reverse complement.
CGACAGCTGCTCCACCCGGCGCACGTAGGCCTGCGCGTTCGCGGGCAGCTCGTCGAAGGTCCGGCAGCCGGAGATGTCCTCGAACCAGCCCGGCATCATCTCGTACACCGGCCGTGAATGGTGGAAACCTGTTTGGGTGGGCGGCATTTCCTCGTAGCGGCGGCCGTCGACGTGATAGGCCACGCAGATCGGCACCTGCTCGAGCGAGGACAGCACGTCGAGCTTGGTGAGGAAGAAATCGGTGATCCCGTTGACCCGTGTCGCGTACCGCGCGATGACGGCGTCGAACCACCCGCACCGACGCAGCCGTCCGGTGGTCACCCCCACCTCACCGCCGGTCTTGCGCAGGTACTCGCCCCACTCGTCGTGCAGCTCGGTCGGGAACGGACCGGAGCCGACCCTTGTCGTGTAGGCCTTGAGGATTCCGAGCACCGAGGTGATCGCCGTCGGCCCGATGCCGGCGCCGACCGCCGCGCCACCGGCCGTCGGGTTCGAGGAGGTGACGTAGGGGTAGGTGCCGTGATCGACGTCGAGCAACGTGCCCTGCGATCCCTCGAGCAGAATGTTGTCGCCGCGGTCCACCGCCCGCCCGAGCTCGAGGCGGGTGTCGGCGATCCGGTGCTTGAAGCCCTCGGCCTGCTCGAGGACCTCGTCGACGATGCGGCCCGCATCCAGCGCTTTGCGGTTGTAGATCTTGACCAGCATCTGATTCTTGATGTCGAGCGCCGCCTCGACCTTCTGCGCGAGGATCGACGGGTCCAGCAAGTCCTGCACGCGGACCCCGAGCCGCGCAACCTTGTCGCCGTAGGCGGGCCCGATACCGCGACCGGTGGTGCCGATCTTGGCTTTGCCGAGGTAGCGCTCGGAGACCTTATCGATGGCGACGTGGTACGGCATGATCAGATGGGCGTCGTTCGAGATGAGCAGGCCCGACGTGTCGACGCCGCGGTCCTGCAGACCGCCGAGCTCGGTGAGCAGCACGCCGGGGTCGATCACGACGCCGTTGCCTATCACATTCATGACACCCGGGGTGAGGATCCCGGACGGGATCAGATGCAACGCGAAGCTCTGACCGTCCGGCAGAACGACGGTGTGCCCCGCGTTGTTGCCGCCCTGGTAGCGCACCACCCATTGCACACGGTCCCCGTACAGGTCAGTGGCCTTGCCCTTGCCCTCGTCGCCCCACTGGGCTCCGATCAGCACCATCACCGACATGGCACACTCCGATCGTCGTTTCGCTCGTTGCCACTCATCGTGTCGACCGCTGCCCGGACGACCGGCCGCCGCAGCCGCCCTGCTGTCGGCGCAGCCTCCGGCCGGCGGCCCGAAACGGGTGCAGAACGTCGATGCGGCACGTCACATCCCTGCTGTCGGCGGGGTGGTCGAGCGGCTCATGCCAGAGGGAAGGGTAATCGGTGACAGCTCCGTCCCCGCTCACTGTGCTGTGCTGCCGACCCGCGCCCTCGGCGGCCGGGGACGCCGACGACGTGCCGGATCAGCCGAAGGTAGCGGCCGTCATCGACACGATGGTGGCCGCGTGCGCGCCGGACGAGGTCCATTTCGTCGGCCGACGGCCGGGCAAGTCCGTCGATCCGCTGCTGTCGGGGCGCCTACTGGTGATCGGCGATGACGCGGATCTGGCCGCCGTCGTGCAGCGACTGCTGCGCAAGGACCTGCTGGGCTCGGTGGAGGTGGCGTATGCCGCCGCGCGCCGCTCGCCTGCGACCGAGCTGTGGGCACTGCCCCATGGGGAACGTGCCGTCGGGCTCGCGCGACACGGTGAGGTCGATCTGGTGCCGCTGGTGCGCGACGACGTCGGCGGAGTGCTGATCGCCGCCGGGTACGTGGGACCGCTCAACGGCACGGTCTACGTCGACGAGCACCGGGTGCTGCGTGGGGCGGCCCAGCGGCTGCGGGTGGAACCCGACCGCGCGAAGGGCATCGCTGTCACCGTCACCCGCCGTCGGGTGATGGGCGTCGGACGCCGGCCGAGCACAACGCTGGGCCGAGCCGTGCAGATCGGCACCGCGGCGACCACCGTCGTCCGCGACGGCATCCCGTACCCGCGGCCGATGGATCGCTGGACGTTCTACAAGCACACCGAGCCATTGCGACTGGTCCGCGGGATGCCGTAACGGCCAGGGTGGGACGCCGTCACGGCTCTCACGGTGGGCTGCCGCTCCGGCTCAGGGCAGCAGTTCCGCGGGGATCTGGGGGTCGGCGTCGTTCAGGAAGGCCTGCACCCGGGCCACCTCGGCTGCCTCCCCGAACAACGCCGCCGCCTGCCCGAGCGCGGACAGCGACCGCAGGAACCCTTGATTCGGCTCGTGCGACCACGGGATCGGCCCGGCACCCTTCCAGCCGCTGCGGCGCAAGGTGTCCAGCCCGCGGTGGTAACCGACCCGCGCGCAGGCGTAGGCCACCACATCGTCCCCGCGGTCGAGCGCCGCTTCGGCCAGCACCGCCCAGGCAAGTGACGACTCCGGGCGGCCGCGGACGACCTGCTCGGCGGACTCACCGGCCGCGAGTTCCGCCGCGGCGGGGTCAACGGGCAGCAGGACGGGCGGTGGGCCGAGGAGGTTCGATGCGCTCATGCGGCCGATCCTGCCACCCGACCGACCGGCCGACCGGCCGACCGGCGAGCGTCCACGGTGGTCAGCCGAATTGCGCCGCCATGCTCACGTCCACCTGCCGGTACTGCTCGCCGGCGCTGCCGACGAGGGTGGCCAGTCCGTGCAGGACGTTCTGCCGCTGCTGCGCGGAGGCGTCCCACCGGCTCTTGCAGGCGCGGTAGGCGAGCAGGGTGTCTGCCGTCATGTCGGCCGTGGCGGCGACCCGGGCATCGAGTTCGGCCAGGTGCGCCTCGATCCGATTCCAGGTGGCGACCAATCCGTCACGGCCGCCACTCATCGCGCCGTAGTTCACCGCGATCGTGGCCATCAGCCGAGCACCGCCGCGTCGGCAACCGTGGCCTCGGTCTGGGCGAAGCGTTGCGCGGCGGTGGACAGGGCGGAGCCCTGACCCAGGAGCGTGTTCTTGAGCGCCGTCGCGTCGGCCAGATGCGATTCCATCGCCCGCGCGAATCGGGGCGCCGCCTCGCTGGATTGCCAGCCGGCCCGGATCTGACCCAGGAGGTCGTGCATGATCCCGATCTCGACGGCCAACGACGCCCCGACGTCGGACACTCCGGCACCGGCCCCGGCGATCCGTCCGGTGTCCACATTCAAACCAGTCATCATCACTCCTGCTGTCGCGTCCGGCGGCGGACATCCCGTCGTCGACCCGACCACAAGGCTGACCGGTTCGCCGTTGCACTGTGCTCGATGGCGGGGGTCTGTGGACAGTTCGCCGGTAGTGCAGCAAATCCCCGGGGTCAGTCCGGATAGGAGTCCCATCCCGAAACCTCCCGAATCCCGACATATGCTGGCCACCGGGTGTGACACACCACTTCGGCGTCGGATGGCATCCGACCGACCATGCGGGGCGGTAGGAGAGTTATGGCCATTTCTGTGCTCGTCACGGGCGCGTCCGGGTTCGTCGGATCCCGGCTGGTTCCGGCACTCCTCGAACAAGGCCATCACGTGCGCGCCATGACGCGACATCCCGACACCTACGATGGCGGCGGCGAGGTCGTGTACGGAGATGTCGCCGACAGGGACAGCCTTCGTGCGGCGCTCGACGGGATGGCTGCGGCGTACTACCTGGTGCATTCCTTGGATTCCGACGATTTCGAGCAGCGTGACGCGGAGGCTGCGACGGCCTTCGGGCACGCCGCCGCCGACGCCGGCCTGCGGCAGATCATCTACCTCGGCGGCCTGGGTGACCTGGACGACGCGCTGTCGGCGCACCTGCGCAGCAGGCGGGACGTGGAGCAGCTACTCGGCCTCGGTGGGGTACCGGTGACCGCTCTGCGAGCGGCCGTCGTCGTGGGGCACGGCGGAATCTCATGGGAGATCACCCGTCAGCTCGTCGACCACCTGCCCGCCATGGTGACGCCCAAGTGGGTCAGTACCAAGACCCAGCCCATCGCACTGCCCGACGTCGTCCGCTACCTGGTGGGTGTGCTCGACCGGCCGGAGGCGATCGGGCAGGTTTATGACGTCGGCGGCCCGCAGATCCTGCGATACGTCGACATGCTGCGGCGGGCCGCGAAGATCCAGAACGGTCGCACGCCGCCGATCGTTCCGGTTCCGCTGCTGACTCCGCGCCTGTCGTCCAGATGGCTGGCGTTGGTGACCGACGTGGATCTGGCGACAGCTCGAAACCTCGTCGACTCGATGAACAACGAGGTCGTCGTCAAGGACGACAGGATCACCAAGCTCCTGCCGGGCGAGCTGATGTCCTACGACGACGCGGTGCGGCTGGCGCTGCGTGAACGCGCCGCGGAACAGACGGCCGAACGCGCTGACGAGCAGCGCCCGGCAAGCGCGTCAGGGCCGACACCGGCACCCGACGGGACGACGTCCGGCACGGTCGGAGATCGACCCCGGCGATGAAGATCTGGCTCGACCGGTTGGAAAATGCGCTGCGCCCCGTCCTGGTGGACAAGGTCGAACGCGACCACAGACAGAGCGACTCGGAGTTCCTGCGCCGTAAAATCGTGGTGGCGCTCACCCTGGTGATCGGTGCAACACTGCTCGGAATCTCGTTGAACGTGCCGCCGGACAGCGTCTGGTTCTACCCCTTGACAATCACCCTCGCCTTCACGTGGGTGATCGGCGGGTTCCTTTCCGGTCCTTTGCATCTCGGGCGAATCAACTTCCATGGTGAGCTGCGCCGGCCGATCCTGATACCGATCCTTTTCGGGTTGGCCACCGCCGCGGTTTTCATCGCCGGCGCGGTCATCGTGCGGGAGATCGAGCCGCTGCGGCAGTTGACCGAAGATGTCCTGGCGTTCGCCCGCCAGCAATCACTCCCGCTGGTCATCCTGGTAACCCTGATGAACGGTGTCGCAGAGGAAATCTTCTTCAGGGGAGCACTTTTCGCTGCCATCGGGGTACGTCAACCGGTCGCCATCTCCACCGTCATCTACGCCCTGGCCACCCTCGCCACCGGCAACGTGATGCTGGTGTTCGCGGCTGCCATGCTCGGCCTGCTGCTGGGCCTGCAGCGACGGGCCACCGGCGGGATCCTCGGCCCGATCCTGACGCACTGCACGTGGTCGCTGACGATGCTGCTCGTGCTGCCCCCGGTTTTCGCCGCCGCTGGTTGATCGATCGGCCGTACCGGCTCAGCCGTCGAATGTCGCAGAGGCGGGAGCGCACGGATGGTTGGCCCGTGCCCCGCCGACCGGCGCGCTGGCATCGACCGACCCGGGCTTGATCTCACCGGTGCCCGTTATCTCAAGCGGGACAGGACCTTTGGCCATACCGACCGGGCGTCGTTGGTGCGATCATAGAGCTTGCCAACCTGTGTCGTGATCCGGGTCGGTGCTTGGGCGGGTTCGCCCGAAGGAGGCGTCTTCCATGAAGCGTCAGGTCCTCTCATCTGTCCCCCCATCGGAGCGCAGGCCGTGGATCCGGCCGTTCGAGCGGATCGGAACGGTGGCACTGACCGTGGCTGTGGTGGCCTTGATGGCACCGGCTGCGTCTGCCGTCGGCACAGCGAACGCCGGGTCCGCCTCGCCGACACTCTCGTCGGTCGCTGCGGCGGCAGGGTGTCCAATTCCTCCCGCGGGCGCGCTCTACAGGGCGGCGGCAACCCACGCCCGCAACGTGGCGCTGACCATCGACGACGGGCCCTCGCCCGCGTGGACACCGCAGGTGCTCGACATCCTCAAGGCCAACCACATCGGGGCAACGTTCTTCGTCATCGCCGACAACGTCTGGGACAGCCCGTCCCTCGTCCGGCGTGCGATCGCCGAAGGCAGCCTGGTCGGAAACCATACGAGCACCCACCCGACGTTGACCGCGTTGGACGCGGCGGCCCAGGGCGAGCAGCTGGATGTCGCCACGGAGGCAATCCTCTGGGCCGGTGCGCCGGCGCCCTGCTTCTTCCGAGCACCCGGCGGTCATTTCGATTCGACGACGCTCGCGCTGGCCCGCGCGAGGGGCATGACGATGACGCAATGGTCGAACGACCCGCGGGACTGGGATAACCCGTCGCCGCCACCGAATACGGCCTTCCAGCAATCGATAGTGCAAGGCGCTGCCGCTCCGGTCTACGACCATCCGATCGTGCTGCTGCACGACGGCTCGCCGGGAAACTACCGGCAGAACACCGTCAACGCCCTGCAGTCGATCATCAGCTCGTACCACTCCCGCGGCTACGTCTTCACCGACCCGATGGGCCGCAGCCTTGACTACCACGATGATGCTGTCGCTCTGCGCGCCCGCGTCAACAGCAGGTACGTCACCGCAGAGCACGCCGGAGCATCGCCACTGATCGCCAATAGAACGGCAATCGGCCCCTGGGAGCGGTTTGATCTGGTCCACCGCGGCGGCACCACGGTCGCGCTCCGCGCCCACGTCAACAACCGCTTCGTCACCGCTGAGAATGCAGGCGCCGCATCACTCATCGCAAACCGCACGGCGGTGGGGCCGTGGGAGCTGTTCACGCTGTTGAACAACCCGGACGGAACGGTCAGCCTGCGCGCCCAGATCAACGGGAAGATCGTGACGGCGGAGAGCGCCGGGGCCCGCGCCCTGATCGCCAACCGGACCGTCATCGGCCTGTGGGAGAAATTCGAGTTTCTTCCGCGATGACTGCCCGGTGCAGAGAGGCCCGGAGCGGCATGCTCCGGGCCTCTCTCTGCACCGTCCTACACGTGCTTCGCGGATGACGGGCGCGGTGCGGAACTGATCAAGTTCCTAAAGAGGACGTCGTTCCCCCATCCGGACGTGTTACACATCTCACCCTTCTTTGACATTCCGTTACGTTGCGAGCCGATACAGCGCCGTTCGAGCGCTACCTTCCCTCCCACGCCGCAACCCAGGTCTGCATCCCAACGATCCCTGATGGGTTGATGCCGTTGCGCTTCTGTAGCGCGACGACCGCGGTCTTCGTCGCCGGCCCGTAATAGCCGGTGCCGGTCAACCCGTAACCACGGCTGCCGAGTTGCTTCTGGAAGCACTGCAACTTTGCGTCGGTGTCGCCTTGGACGAACTGGCCGCCGGGCCAGGTCGGTGCCTTCGCCTGGCCGACGCCGCAGGACGTACCCGAGGCGGGCACCGCAGCAGGCGCAGCAACTACGGCGGACGTCGCACGCGCCTTGCTCGACCAGGCCGCGGCCCAGGTTTTCGGACCGATGTAGCCGACGACGTTCAGGCCGGCCTTCTTCTGCAGGTCGAGTACGGCTGCCTTCGTCTTCGGCCCGAAGAACCCGGTGCCGGTCAGGCCGTAGCCTCGTTTGCCCATCTGACGCTGCCAGAGCTTGAGCGACTCCGACGAGTCACCCTCGGAGAATTGCCGGCCCGGGTAGGCGGGAATCCCGGTACTGGGCGCGGGCTTCGGCGCACTGCCGGATCCCCCGTTGGCGGATCCCTCGCTGGCGCCGCTGCCACCGCTCTGGTTGCCCGGAACAGGTGGCTGAAGGCGACCCCCGGCATCGCCGTCCTCTTGGAGCCCGGCGATCCGGGCGCAGGTCCACGGCTCCCAGCCGCGGTTCCGGTAGAGAATGAGTGCTCGGTAATCCTGCTCCGTCGGCGAAGCCTGGTCAGGTCTCCCGGTCCCGCCCACCGACCGCCAGGTCGACAGATCGAACTGGTAGGCCCCGTAATAGCCGTTGCCGGTGTTGATGTTGTAACGGTTGGTCGACTCACACATCCGCAGCCGGTACCAGTCGTTCCCGGACGGGTCGGCCGAGGCCGTCCCCACGGTCAAAAAGATGGCAGAGGTCACCATGGTCGCGATCGTGGTCGCGATGGCCAGAGCACGCCGCACGGGCGCCCTTCCCCGGTCGCGTTCACATCGTCGAGCATGCACAAGGCATACCAACAAGGCGCGGCGCAGAGTGCGTACCCCGCCGTGCCCGGACGGCGCGATGCCTCTTCCCCTTGCCCGACATCGCGACCGCGTGCCCCGCCCGACCTCTGTTGCACTGCGCACGCCTGACGAAGCGGAGCGGGGAGCCACGCCGTCAAGCGGGTCACAAGGCGCAACCCGTGCTCAACCTAGATCATCGTCACAACTGTCACAAGGCTCCCAGCACATACATCCTGTCCCACTGATGACTGAGAGCCACGCCGACACGCCGCATCTCCACGGATGGATTGCATGTCACCCGGGCGCCTTCGACATGGCGCACCAGCGCCACTGCGCCCACCCCGGCAGTCGCCTAACCGGATACCGGCCGGCCTCACCGACCCATTGGGCGCTCCCGACCGGACGCTGGGCCGCCGTCGTCCGGTGGCCGGGCCGTCGGACGAACCGCGGCGCCTCGGTCGACGTCGGACTGCTCGTCACGCGCTGCGACGTGGACCGAGGCGAGGAGTGCGACAGCCCGATCATCGTCATGGGTCAACTGCCGAAGGACACCCAGCGCAACGGGGCCCGGTATCTCCACGAGTGCCTGGACCAGGCGTATCCGCACCGCGGCATCCGCAGGGTGCGCGGCGATCTCGTCAACGAGTGCAGTCATGATCCGGGCCGCGCACGCCGGCTCCTGTGACAAGGTCGCCAGGGCCCCTGCTGCCTCGACGTCGTTCGTGCCCTCGACCACCAGGCCGACGAGCGTCGGCACGGCCGCGGTCATGCCACGGTGACCCAACGCCACAGCGGCATACCTGCGCACCGTCTGATCCGGGTCCCCGAGTGCGTCTGCGAGCACCGCTGTCACCTGCTCACCGGGCATTTGCGCGATTGCCAGAACCGCGCGCCGCCGGATGTCGACGGTGTCCGAGTAGACGCCGGACGCGACGGTCGACACACCGTCACCACCAGCGCGTGCGAGAGCCCACCGCAGGGCGCCGGCGACGTTCGGGTCGGATTCGGCGAGGACGGCTCCAGCCAGCAGCTCAGCTGAAACCCGCCCATCCTCGGCCGGGGCCAGTGCGCTCTGCTGCCGGAACGCCGCGCTGGGCGAGTTCAGCCCCTGGATCAGTTCGACGATGCGCAGAACGCCCCGCCAGCCGGAGGGTGCCGAGGCAGCGACCGTACGGAGCCGATCGAGGAGCTCCTGCTCCCGCTCCAACCGGTCCTCGGTCCATCGGATGAGGTCGCCCAACAGTGCGGACGGTGTGCAGGTCGGATCTTCCAGAGCGCGCCCGATCTGTCGCAGCGACAATCCCAGGACCGCAGAGCTTCTACCTGGAAGATCCGGTGAATGTCCTGTGCGGAATACTCCCGGTAGCCCCCCTCGGTATGGCCCGTTGGTCGCACGAGCCCGAGGGAGTCGTAGTGCCTGAGCATGCGGGCACTGACCCCCGAGCGGCGTGCCAGTCTTGGCACCGTGATCTCGGCCGGCAGACGGGTCAACGCCCAGGTGAGCATGTCGCGCACGAAAAAGTCCGGCTCGATCGCGCAGCGTCGCACGAGCACCTCGAGAAGGCCGGGGTCGGGACGCGTGCCGGCTGCCAGGGCAGCCTGCAGCCGTGACGAGGCCGTTCCGCTGCTCAACGCCTCGATCAGCCGAGGGTCCGATGGATTCATGTGGGTCGTGTTGATCGGGACCACCTCCGGAGACCCAGTCAAAACCTGATCACGGTGTCAATGTCAAGCCCGTGCGTTCGGCGAGGTCGCGTCGTTGCCTGCGGGCCGCCGGGTGTCGACACTGCCGTGGCGCCTTGGCTGAGCGGTACCGCTGATGCATGCTGTCCGATGATTGCGCCCGCCGCGCGCCCCACACCCTTCGCGGGATGCGATGCCGGCACCGACGCGAGATGGGAAGCGATGACCCGACGAGGATGGTCGCTGTTCGCCGCGCTCAGCGTGATCTGGGGTATCCCCTACCTGCTGATCAAGATCGCCGTCACGGACGTCGACCCGCTCATCGTGGCGTTCGGGCGCACCTTCATCGGCGGCCTGTTGCTTCTGCCGATCGCGCTGTACAGGCGTGCGTTGATGCCCGTGATCCGGCGGTGGAAGTGGCTGCTGCTCTACACCGTGGTGGAGATCAGCGGACCGTGGCTATTGCTGGGGCGGGCGGAAACCCGGCTGAACAGCTCGACGGCCGGCCTGCTGATTGCGATCGCGCCGATGATCTCCGCCATCGTCCTGACGAGCGCCAAGCACGACCGGCTCGACCGCCGCAGAGTCGCCGGGCTGGCGATCGGCTTCGCCGGGGTCGCCGCGCTCGTCGGACTCGATATCCAGGCGGACGACCTCGCTGCGGTCGGCGCGCTGCTGCTGGTGGCCGTCGGTTACGCGACCGGACCGATCATCATCAACCGCAAGCTGAACGACCTTCCGCCGATGGGTGTCATTGCGGCGTCACTCATCCTGGCGGCAATGCT
>JBBRVZ010000024.1:0-42417 GCA_038246445.1 Mycobacteriales bacterium | reverse complement strand
CCTTGTAGCGGGGGCAGGATTTGAACCTGCGACCTCTGGGTTATGAGCCCAGCGAGCTACCGAGCTGCTCCACCCCGCGTTGGCGGTGACATCACTCTAACAAGCCGATGTCACCGCAACCAAATCGCCTTTGCCACAACTGATGTGACAGCAGTGACAGCTTCCGCCTGCTGTCACGACCGGAGAGGGCTACTCGCGCCCTTACCCGCCGGCGGACGGTGGCGGGACCGGGCTGGCGCTGCTGCCTCCAGCGTTGGCCTGGTTGGCGAGCTTGAGGTACGCGTTGACGGAGTCCGAGAGCTTCTGCGTTGCCGTACCGATCTGCCCCAGGTCACCGGACGCCTTGGCGGTGTCCAGATTCGCCGCCGCGGTGTCCATCGCGGTCAACGCCGCCGCGAGATCCACCGGTGGAGCCGCAACCGCTGTGCTCGGCGACGTTGTCCCGGGCGGTGCCGGCGTACTGGGCACGGTGCCCGGGTCGGAACCGTCGATGGGCGCCACGACCGGCGCGTTTTCCGCGGCCTGGGTGAGCGCCTCTGCCAGCGTCGTCCCGACACCGACCCGGCCGGCGTACCAGACGAGCACCCGGTTCAACTGCGGGAACGACGTCGTGGACGCCTGGCCCTGGATGTAGAACGGCTCCACGTACAGCAGGCCGTCGTTGACCGGCAGGGTCAGCAGGTTGCCGAAGATGACCCGCGCGCCGCCCTGCTGTGTCGACAGCGTGACGAGGCTGCTGACCTCCTGTGTCGTCCGGAACAGCTGCTGTACCTGCGTCGGGCCAGGTGTCTGAGTCGCCGTCGGTAGTCGGAGCACCGTCAACTTGCCGTAGTTCTCCGGATCCGAGGACGCGGACACGTAGGCGCTCATGAATTCTCGCTGGAAGCCGGTCAGCACGCTGGTCAGCTCGAATTTCGGGGTGTCCGAACCCGGCAGTTTGACCTGCAGGTAGTACGGCGGCTGCGGGGCCTGGATGGACTCGCTCACCGTCGGGTCGTTCGGCACCCGCCAGAAGCCGGAACTCTGGAAGAAATCGACCGGGTCGTCGACGTGGTAGCGGACCAGCAGCGATCGCTGCACCTCGAACAGATCCTCCGGGTAGCGGAAGTGCGCCTGCAGATCCTTCGACACTTCACCGGCGGGCTTCACCAGGCCGGGGAACACACCTTGCCAGGCCTGGAGCACCGGGTCGGCCTTACCGTCGGCGGCCCTGACCTCGTACAGCGTCACGGTGCCGTCGTACGCGTCGACGGTGGCCTTGACCGAGTTCCGGATGTACGACACCTGGGTGTTCACCTGACCGGTACCGCTCCGGGCGGCCAGCGAGTTGTTGGTGGCGTCCGACAGCGACACGTTCTGTGCGTAGGGGTAGTTCGTTGCGGTGGTGTAGGCGTCGACGATCCAGACGATCCGCCCGTCGACCACGGCCGGGTAGGCCTTCCTGTCGGTGGTGAGGAACGGCGCCGCCTTCTGCACCCTGGTCAGCGGATCGCGGTTGTACATGATTTTTGACTCGGCGTTGATCTCCGAGGAGAACAGGAAGTTGGTCTCGCCGTACTCGGTCGCGAACAGAGCGCGCTGGAACAGGTTCCCGACCGGGACGCCGCCCTTCCCGGAGTAGGTGTAGCGGGTCGTCTCGGTGTCGTATTCGCGCGCGACGCCGCCTTCGGCCGCGCCGACGATCGCATAGTCGGTGGTCAGCTGGCCGTAGTACGTCCGCGGTTGCTGCACCGGAATCGGGTTGTTCGCCGCGTTGATACTGGCGATGTCGGAGACGTTGTAGTCCGGGTAGCCGTTGCTCACCTTGTTCGCCGGGGCGGCCACGAATCCGTCGCCATGGGTGAACACCATGTGCTCGTTGATCCAGTTTTTCTGCGCGTCGTTCAGGCCGTCGGCATTGAGCTCGCGGGCGGCAACCACGAAATCCCGGGTCTGGCCGTCGACCGTGTAACGGTCCATCGCGAGCTGGTCGGGGAAGCCGTAGAAATTCCTCAGCTGCTGCTGTTGGGTGAACGTCGGCGACAGCACGTTCGGGTCGAGGAGCCGGGCGTTCGGCAGGGTGTCGGTGTCGCTGATGATGTCCCGCGGGTCGCCCGAGAGGACGGCGTTGTAGTCAACGTAGTTGATCTCGCTGTCACGGATCTGGTAGGCGGTCCGGGTGGCTTCGATGTTGCGGCCGATGAACTCCGGCTCGCGGTTGATGCCATTGGGGTTGACGACGACCTGCTGCAGCACCAGCGGCCACACGCCGCCGATCAGCACGCTGGAGAGCACCAGCAGGCCCAGCGCGATGGCCGGCAGCTTGATCGAGCGGGTGAACGCGCCGACGATGAAGCCGATCGCACAGATGGCCGCGATCAACATCAGGATCAGCTTGGCCGGCAGGACGGCGTTGATATCGGTGTAGGACGCACCGGTGAAGGTGCCGCCGCGGTTGGAGAACAGCAGCTCGTACCGGTCGTACCAGTACTGCACCGCCTTGAGCAGCACGAACGCGGCAACGAGCAGGGAGAGCTGCAGGGTGGCCTGCGGGGTGATCCGGCGGCCCGGCCCGCTCAGCCGGACGCCGCCGAAGAGGTACTGCACGACGGCGACGCTGATGAAGCAGATGGCGATGATGACGAACAGCCAGCTGAGCACCATCTGGATCATCGGCAGGGTGAAGACGTAGAAGCCGACGTCGTTGCCGAACTCCGGGTCCGTGGTGCCGAAGTTGCCGCCGTTGAGCCACAACTGGACGGTTGCCCAGTTGGACTGCGCCGACAGACCGCAGATCAGGGCCACCAGCCCGGAGATCCCGAACAGGAACACCTTGGGCCGGGCGCTGACGATGGTTCGGTACGGCGCCAATGGGTCGATCTCGTTCGTCGGGACGAACACCGGCCTGGACTTGTAGGCGACATACAGCGACCCAAGGACCAGGCCGCCGCCGACGAGCGCCGCGATGAGGAACAGCACGATCCGGCTGACTGCCTGCGTGGTGAAGACCTCGCCATAGCCCACCTCGCGGTACCACAGCCAGTCGACAAAGATGCCGACGAACTGCAGCCACAAAAATGCCAGCACGGCAAGACTGACCAGCGCGATCAGTACCCGCTTGGCACGTCGCGACATGGTGGGCAAACCAACGGGGGGCCGAATGGCCACGGGTGAACTCCTCGGGTCGAAACTTCTCAACATCGCCTGCGCACAGGATGACGCATGACCGGGGCTCCGGTAGGGACCACGCAAAAACCCCGGAACTCCGTCAGCTCAACTGTAGGCACCGCCGGGTGGTTCCCCGGTGGGGCAAGTGGGTCGGAACGGAATTGTTGCCAAGCCCACGTCCCGACGGGGACCTCGGGCCGCCTACCGAAGTTCAGCACTCGCACGGACGAGGCGGCTGTGAGGCCCGTGCGAAGATCATCGGCGTGAGCACGCCGGACTGGTGGGAAGATCCCGATCTCGCGGCGGCGGTCGCCGAGGTGGAGGAGTTCGCCGGCACCGCCGGCTGGAACGGCGCACCCCAACTGTTCGCGCTCGTGGCGACCGAAGAACTCCGGGCCGCCCAGCCGGAGTTGGCGCCGTCCCTGGGCGCCGCCGTCTACACACCCATCGCCCAGGAGTCGCTGCCCGCCGGTGAACTTTCCGAGGCGCTCGCGCAGATCTCCTGGCCCGACGAGGTCGCGGGGTGCGTCCTGGTGCAAGAAATTGTCGTGCTGCCACCGGACGCCGGCGGTGAGCTGCCGGAGGACCCGTCGGACGCCGCCGAACTGGCGGCCCGTCACCCGGCCCGCGCAGAGGCCCGGCTGGTGGCCGGTGTGCTGCGGGCTGCCAAGGGCGGGGCGTGCCTGATGCGATTGCGCGGCGAGCACGAAGACGCTCCGCTACGCGGCGGGGATCTGGCACCGAATCTAGTGCGGGCGCTGCACCTGACATTCGAAGACTGAACCCCTCACGGCGCAACGGCTGTCGAGCGCAGCGTTCCATCGGGCATCTCGACCTGCTCAGCACCTTTCCGGCGTGCCGCCTGCCTGGAGGGTTGTCAGGGCAGCCATCGCATCATCGACGGTCGACACCTTGACCAGCTGCAGGCCCTCGGGAATCTGCGTCACTGCCTCGGCGCAGTTGTCCGCCGGCACCAGGAATACGGTCGCGCCGGCCTCCCGTGCGGTGATCAGCTTGAGCAGCACGCCGCCGATCGGGCCGACCTTGCCGTCGGGGTCGACGGTCCCGGTACCGGCGATGAACCGGCCTCCGGTCAGATCGTCATCGGTGAGCTTGTCGATGATCCCGAGGGTGAACATCAATCCCGCGGAGGGGCCGCCGATCCGTTCCAGCGCGATCGACGGGGTGAACGGCGCGGTCGGCCGCTCGACCGCGCCGATGCCCAGGAATCCCTGACTACCCACCTCGGGATTGCTACCCAGAGTGACCTTCTCGGCCACTTCCTTGTTCTCTCGGAGCACCTTCACGGCCACCACCTCACCGGGCATGGTCGTCTTGAGCGCTGCCTGCAATGTGCCGAAGTCGCTGATCTTGCCGCCGTCCAGGGCAACGATCCGATCCTGCGGCTGCAGCACCCCCGCGCTGGGCGACCCTTTCGGGATCTCCCCCACATAGGTCACGTTGGGGTACTCGAGATATCGCAACGCCGCGATCTCAGCCGCCGACTGCGAATCCCGGAACGCTTGCGCATCCTGCTCTTTCACTTCGTCGACGGTCTTGTCCGGCGGGAAGTAGTCCTCCCTGGGGGCGAGCGCGTAGCGCCCGGTCGCCCACAGCCCCAGCGCCTCGAACAGCGGCACCTTGTCGGTGATCGAAATGGTCGTCATGTTGAGGTGACCGCCGCCCTGCTCGTCGCGGGTCGCCGATGCGGGGATGTCCTGACCGCTGAAGGTGATCACCTCGGTGCCATTGACCGAGCCGAGCGTGTCGTAGGTGACCCCCGGGCCGACCGCGACGTACGGGACGGGGATGACGGCCGCCGCGACGACGAGTACCGCCGTCACGGACGAGCCGACCAGGACGGTGCGCCCGCGCAGCGTCATACGTGAGAACCAGGACATGGGTTACGACAGTAGGGGCGCCGGGTTGGGAATTCCGCCTCCATGTTCGGGGCGGTTGCTGTGAAACCGTTCGCCGAGGGCGATCAGCCGACCGCGCAGTCCCTTCGGGGGGCGATGTTCAGTACCGTGGACCCATGACAAATCTGCCGTTCGGCTTCTCCCCTCCAGGTGATGACGACCCTGAGGGAAAGGGCGGTCAGGGCCCGGTACCGGGCGGATTCGATCTCAACCAGCTGGGCTCGATGCTGTCGCAGTTGGGCCAGATGATGTCCCAGGCCGGGGCCGCCGGCACCCCGACCGGGCCGGTCAACTACGAACTGGCCAAGCAGCTGGCAACCTCGCAGCTGCCGGCTTCGCACCCGGCGTCCTCCATTGATGTTGCCCAGGTCGTCGAGGCGATCAAGCTGGCCGAGGTCTGGCTGGACGGTGCCACCGCGATGCCCGCCGGCGCCCGGACATCGACCGCATGGACGCCCCGGCAGTGGATCGACGCCACCATGCCGATGTGGGAGAAGCTCTGCTCCCCGATTGCCGAGCAGGTCTCCAAGGCCTGGATCGACGGGCTGCCGGACCAGGCGAAGGCTCAGGCCGGCCCGCTGCTGGCGATGATGGGCTCGATGGGCGGGATGGCTTTCGGCTCGCAGATCGGACAGGGCCTGGCCCAGCTGGCGCCGGAGGTGCTGACCTCCACCGACGTCGGCCTGCCGCTGGGTCCAGAGGGCACCGCCGCGCTGATGCCGCGGTCGATCGCCGAGTTCGGGTCTGGGCTGGATCTTCCGGAGGACCAGGTGCGGCTCTACCTGGCGGTGCGGGAGGCGGCGCACCACCGGTTGTACGCCGGAACCCCGTGGTTGCGTGACCAGATCATCTCGCTGATCACCTCGTACGCGAAGGCGATCTCTGTCGACTTCTCCGCCGTGGAGCAGCTGGCGTCATCCCTCGACCCATCCGACCCATCCAGCATCGAGGCGGCGCTCGGCCAGGGAATGTTCGAGCCGAAGATCACCCCGGGCCAGGAAGCTGCGATGGCGCAGCTGGAAACGCTGCTCGCCCTGGTCGAGGGCTGGGTGGACACAGTGGTCGCCGAGGCCGTCGGCAACCGGCTGCCCGGTGCGGCTGCCCTGCGCGAGACGCTGCGGCGTCGTCGGGCAACCGGCGGTCCGGCCGAGCAGACGTTCGCCACGCTGATCGGCCTGGAGCTGCGGCCGCGGCGGCTGCGGGTCGCGGCCGATCTGTGGCGCGACGTCACTGCCTCCCGCGGCATCGAGGGCCGGGACGCACTGTGGGCGCACCCCGACCTGCTGCCGTCGTCCGCCGACCTGGACGACCCGGCCGGATTCCTGGACCGGGACAAGCAGTTCAGCGAGTTGCTGGCCGGCCTCGAGGGCATGGAGATCGACCTGGGCTCGGAACCCGATAGGGACAACGAAGAAGACCGATCCGGGGCGCTGACCGCGGACACCGATGACGACAAGCCGGACGATGACGGGCCGGCGCCGCGCGCCGTGTGAGCTGACATCCGCATTCAGGCACGGTTGATGAGCTCAGCCCGCCTGTCTATTGCGTTCTTTGCCGTGGGGTCTTCGCCGTTGGGTCTTCGCCGTTGATCATGGGGCTCAGCACGGATTCTTCGGCGTGTCGTCGGCGCGTCGCGTGCTGAGCTACATGATCAACGCGGAAGGGGCTTTTCAGACCGCGCTGGACGGACTCCACAGGTTGATCCCGGAATCCACCGCATGCGACTCGATGCCGGTCAGCTCGTCCGCTGCAAAGCACAGGTTCCCGATTGCGGCGACGTTGTCTTCCAGTTGCCGCACCGATGACGCACCGATCACCACCGACGTCACCCGTTCGTCACGCAGCGCCCAGGACAGCGCCATCTGAGCGAGCGTCTGCCCGCGGCCCTCGGCGATCTCGTGCAACGCGCTGATGTGCTCGAGGGCGTGATCGGTGATCAGCTCGGTGGACAGCGATCCGCCACGGGCCGCCCGCGAATCCGCCGGGATGCCGTCAAGGTAGCGGTCGGTCAGCATCCCTTGGGCGAGCGGTGAGAACGCGATACAGCCGACACCCAGGTTGCCGAGTGTGTCGAGCAGCCCGTCCTCGATCCAGCGGTTGAGCATCGAATACGACGGCTGATGGATGAGCAGCGGCGTGCCCATCTCCCGCAGGATCGTGGCCGCCCGCTCGGTTCGTTGCGGTGAGTACGAAGAGATCCCGGCGTACAACGCCCTACCGGACGCGACCGCCGTGTGCAGTGCGCCCATCGTCTCCTCGAGCGGCGTGTCGGGGTCGGCGCGGTGCGAGTAGAAGATGTCGACGTAGTCGAGTCCCATTCGGTGCAGGGAGGCGTCCAGGGACGCCAGCAGGTACTTGCGCGAACCCCTATCCCCGTAGGGGCCCGGCCACATGTCATAACCAGCTTTGGTCGAGATGACCAACTCGTCCCGGTGCGGCTTGAAGTCCTCCGCCATCAACCGGCCAAAATTCGTCTCGGCGGATCCGTAGGGCGGCCCATAGTTGTTGGCGAGGTCGAAGTGGGTCACGCCCAGGTCGAACGCCCGGCGCAGGACCGCCCGCTGATGGTCCAGCGGGTTGACGTCACCGAAGTTCTGCCACAGCCCGAGAGACACGGCAGGAAGCTGGAGACCGCTACGGCCGATCCTGCGGTAGGGCATCGATTCGTAACGATCGGGGGCTGGGAGATAGACCATCGGGTCAGTTTGTCAGCACCCGGACGGGCCATCACGCCGCCCTGGGGCCGCCATCGCCGCCCGGGAATAACCGCCCCAGCGACATTTCCCGGACCGCTCAGCCGGGGATGCGGGTATCCACGCTCAGCGGCGGGTACGGTGAGCGCCGGTCCGGTCAATGGATCACTGGCTACGGGCTGTGCAATCCGGTGCCCGCCGTGCAGGTGCGCGCGGGCTCCCCGATGAAAGGAAGGCCGATGGCCGAGACCTACAACGGTTACTGCGTGAAGTGCAAGGAGAAGAGGGACTTCGAGGGTGAGGTGGCGGAGACCAACGGACGTCGGATGGCCAAAGGCATCTGCCCGGTCTGCGGGACGAAGATGAACCGCATCCTCGGCAAGGCCTGACCCTCTCCCGCCGGCCGCGGTTGTGGCCGGACCGATAGCGCCCACAGCGACGCACGTCGGTCCGGTGCATCGACCCGGACCTCGCCGGCAGCGCGCCTTGTCGCGAACCCCCGAAATCTTCGTGACACTGTGTCCGGGCGCCTCCTGACGAACTGTCGCGGTGCCTACCAGGCACCGTCGGTGGGTATTGTGCACAACTTGTTCCGCGGATCGTCGCCGTGCTGCACCCTGTCCCCGGGGTGAGGCACCGTGACACATCTTTCAGGCACGCACCGATCAGATACGCACCGATCTGGCCCGCCCGCGGAGAGCGGCAGATCCCCTGGCACCGGCCCGGGCCGGCTGGACCTCGACGCCCGCTACGCCCTGCCCTTCGGCACCAGGGTGATCCAGCGCGACAAACATTGCATTCAGATTGGCACGGACCCGCCGCGCACGGTGGTGGTCCGCAATGCACCGGCTGCGGCGGCCGCCGTCCTCGGGAGATTCGACGGCGGACGGACAGTCGCGGAACTGCTGGGGATCGATCATCAGCATCATCAGGATGCGGCGGCGACCGGCTGGCTAGGACTGTTCGAGCAGCTGGTGGACGCGGGCGTACTGCTGCCGGTGGATCACGCCGAACGTGCCGGCACGCCCTTGACGGTGGGCGTACACCTCACGGACGAACGAGCAGGCCTCACCCACCGGTACGGCCACGCCGCGGCGGCCCGGATCCTGCAGGCCCGTGACGACGCCCTGGTTGTCGTCCGTGGCGACGGCGACGTGGCGTTCTCCATCACCACGCATCTGGCCGCGGCCGGCATCGGCCATCTCCACCACGATCCGTTGACCGCGTCCCGGCCCTGGCTGCGCGCAGTCGTCGCAACCGACGGACCCGCCGCCGACCCCCCGGGCTTTTCCGGGTCCGGGGCCGCACAACGCTCCGCCGAGTTGCGGTCCCGATTCCCGGCGGTCCGGCTGCATTCCCCAGCCGCACATCAGCATCCGACCGCTGTCGTGATGACCGGCGGCGCAATAGCCGACCTGGGGCTGGCGGCCGGATACAGCCGAAGCCAGGTCCCGCACCTCTGCGTGGCGTGTGGACCTGCCCGGGTGGTGGTGGGGCCGTTCGTCCTACCAGGGCGATCAGCATGCTTGTCGTGTCTGCACCGGCACCGCACGGACGCCGACCCCGGATGGCCGGCGGTCGCCGGACACCTGAGCGCCGCCCCGGGCGGCGCGCCCGCTGTGGTCGCGGCCGCCGCGGTGTGCCTTGCCGTCGGTGAGGTGCTTGCGCACGTCGACGGTATTCATTCACCCACCACAGTCGACGGAACCTTGGAGTGGTGGGCAGGCGAACAGGCTCCCCGCCGCCGCACATGGTCGCAGCACCCGGAGTGCGGTTGCCGTCCGATCGTTTCGCCTGACGTCGGCCTTCAGCCCTGAAAAGAACTGTGCGACAGAGCTTTCCTGATGATCGTGGCCCGATGTGGTCGTGCGCCACCGGTGGCGGTGGAGCGGGCCCGGAGAACGCCACCCTCACGTCAGAGCCTGTTGCAGCCCGCCGGCGCCTGGACTTTGTCACAATGGTGCGGTGGTCGACATCCCAAGAGGCGCCCTGAGCAGAACAGCTCGGCTGGCGAGCCTCCCCCTTTCGGCCGCCGGGCGCGCCACCCTCGGGCTTGGCCAACGACTTGCCGGGCGGGACCGGGACGAGATCTCGACCGAACTGCAGCGCAGAACCGCCGAGCAAGTTTTCGAGGTCCTCGGCACGCTCAAGGGCGGTGCGATGAAATTCGGCCAGGCGCTCAGCGTCTACGAGGCCGCCATCCCCGACGAGTATGCGGCGCCCTATCGCGAGGCGCTGACCAAGTTGCAGAATGCCGCGCCGCCCATGCCGCCTGCCACTGTGCACCGGCTCATGGCTCAGCAGTTCGGCACCGGATGGATCTCGCGTTTCCGTGAGTTCGACGACCACGCAGCGGCGGCGGCCAGCATTGGTCAGGTGCACCGCGCTGTGTGGAAGGACGGCCGTGAGGTCGCGGTAAAACTGCAGTACCCCGGCGCGGACGCCGCGCTGCGTGCCGACCTCGATCAGCTGTTCCGGGTCTCGCCGCTGATCGGGGTCGTCATCCCCGGACTGCAGATCCGGCCGCTCCTGGCCGAACTACGCGATCGGATCCTGGAAGAGCTGGACTACTCGCAGGAGGCGGACAGCCAGCGCGCGTTCGCGGCCGCCTACGCCGGCGACGACGGTTTCGCGGTGCCGAGGGTCGTTGCCAGCGCCCCGAAGGTGATCGTGTCCGAGTGGGTCGACGGCACCTCGCTGAACAAGATCATCGCGAGTGGCACCACCGAGCAACGCGACCGCGCGGGCGCATTGCTGACCGAACTCCATTTCGCCGCACCGCAGCGGGTCGGGCTGCTGCACGCCGACCCGCACCCGGGCAACTACATGCTCACCGACGACGGCCGCCTGGGGGTCATCGACTTCGGTTCTGTGGCAAGGCTTCCCGATGGGGCACCGCCGATCATCGGCCGGGTCACACGGCTCGCGCTGGACGGCCGGGCCGAGGATGTGGTGACGGCGTTGCGGGCCGAGGGCTTCGTACCCACTGACTACCATCCGGAGCCGCAGGCGCTGATGGACTACGTCGTACCGTTCATCGAACCGATGCGGCAGGACACCTTCCACTTCACCCGGACCTGGATGCAGGGCCAGGCCGCCCGGATGTCGGACTTCTCCAGCGAGGAATCGAAGATGGCGCGGCGGCTCAACCTGCCACCGTCATACCTGCTGATCCACCGAGTGACGTTCGGGTCCATCGGAGTGCTCTGCCAACTCGATGCCCACGCCCCGTTCCGGGAGATGGTGGAGCGATACCTACCCGGGTTTCACGACGACGACTGAAGGTTCCCCGCTGTCACCACCATTCCGGTTCGAGTCGTGATTCGATGCCGCGCAGATTCTCGCGTGCACAGCGCTCGCACACCCACACGGAGCCACGTCGGGGATCCACCTCTCTCATCCAGGTCAGGGGCGGCGGCGTGGCCATCAGGCCGCACATCGAGCAACTCTCAGCAGGTTCGCCGTCGGCCATTGCGGGACCATAGCGAAAACCCGAACGGCCCCCGCGCGCCGGAGCACGCAGGGGCCGAGGGTCGGGGTCCGGCGGCGCGGGAGGTGCCGCCGCACCGTTGCTGACGTGCCGGAGCGGCAGTCGGTCAGGACTCTTGACTCCGGCGGGGTGCGGGATCATCGGAGCCTTGTTCAGCGCTGCTGCGAATCGGCCACCCGTCGCAGTGATCGAGCACGCCGAACCTGACGCGCTCTTTCACTGTCCCGCTGGATCTCACGCATTCGGTCGCGAGCCAGATCTTCGATCATGGAACTCATGTCATTTCCTCCGTCAATGGTGCGCCGCCATCGTGGGCCGGGCAGGATGTTGGTTATGTGTGGTTTTCTCAATGCCGTTGTGACATGGCATGTCTCGCTGGTCCGTCCGGAGCTGCCCGGTCCGTCCGGGCAGCGTCGAGCAGCGGGTGGACATTCCGTTTCACCAGCGGGTGCCGGTTCGGCGGATACGCGTCATGCCGCGATCTTCCGGGGACGCCCACGCGGTCGTTTCCGCGCAATGACGACACCGTGGTCGAAGATCTCGCCGCCCCAGACGCCCCATGGTTCCGCGCGTTCGATTGCGGCGGTGAGGCACTGCTGGCGGATCGGGCAGTCGACGCAGAGCGCCTTTGCCTTCTCCAGTTCGTCGGGCCGTTCGGCGAAGAACAGGTCCGGGTCACCGGTGTGGCAAGGCAGGTCGTCAACGAATGAGGTCTCGGGCAGTTCGAGGAGTTGCATCACGGGGGTTCCTTCTCCGTGAGAGGAATGGATGGTGAACAGAAGCTGGATCAGTCCCGCATGGGGTTCGGAGTCCGGTGACGGTCAGCAGATACGAAACGGCCGCGAATTCGTCTGTTTGGACGAACCGCGGCCGGAGGCGAGCGAATGACTGGCGATCAAGCCAGTTGCTGCACTCCGTACCGCTGGGTGGCGATGCCGTCGCCAAAGACAACGATCTGCCCGTGGCGCGGTCCCGCCATCACGGTGGGAAAGACTCTGAACCGCGCGGGATCAGCGACGACGGTGCCGAGCCAACCGCTGAAATTCACCAGATTGGACATTCGGCACCTCCTTTGCGTCCGCGTCCCCGTCCGTGCGGAGAGCCTGCGCAGCGTCCGTTCCCGTCGCCACGCTCGAATTGATATTCCTCGATCACAACTACTGCCGCGCGTCGTGGCTCACCTGCCGCCTGGTGACGCACCAACCGCAGACGACATTAGGGGGGTCCGACATCCGGGCGCAACCGATTAACGGGAGAAATTTGAGAAACTTCCGCAGCAGTTTCTTCTGGCCCGACTCGCCCGCGCGGGATGTCGTGCTGCAACAAGCCACCGGGTACGTGATTCTCGATGGCCGCTGCGGTCATCCGGGCAGCGTCATCGGGTGGCGCTGACGATGCCGAGCACGTCTTTGCCGTAGGCGTCCAGCTTTGCCCGGCCGATCCCCGGGATGGACAGCAGGGCGGCGTTGTCGGTAGGCCGTCGCTCCGCGATGGCGAGCAGCGTTGCGTCGGAGAAAACGACAAAGGCGGGCACGCACGCCTCGCTCGAACGGGTCTTGCGCCAGCTGCGCAGTGCATCAACCAGGTCGGGATCAGCGTTGGACGGGCAGGAGGCGCAACGACCAACCTTCACCTGGGCCGGGGTGAGCAACCGTCCGCCACACAACCGGCAACGTCCCGGCGCACCCGAACGGTGCCCGCCGCCAGTGGGCGCCGCGATGTCGGGCGCAATACCGGTGAGGAACCGGCTGCGGCGACGGGTCTTTCGGCCGCCCTGGGTGCGGGACAGCGCCCAGGACAACGCCAGTCTGGTCCGCGCCCTGGTCACCCCGACATAGAACAACCGGCGTTCCTCCTCGACCTCCTCCGGGGTTTCGGCGTGCTGGATCGGCAGTGTCCCGTCGCTGAGACCGACCAGAAATACCGCGTCCCACTCCAGGCCCTTCGCGGCGTGCAGGGACGCGAGCGTCACCCCCTCGACCGTCGGCGCATGCTGGGCCTCCGCCCGTTGGTCCAATTCGGCGGCCAAGGCACCGAGTGTGGCGGTGGGAAGCGCGTCGGCCAGCTCCTCGGCGACGGTCACGATGGCGGTCAGAGAGTCCCAGCGGTCGCGCAGCGCTCCGGCGGGCGGCGGGTCGTCGCTCAAACCGATGGTGCAGAGCAGGCCGCGGACCGTCGGCACCAGGGGCGCTTGCGGGGTCTCGGCGACGGATTCGGCGGCCGATCCGGCGGCACCGGAATCCTGCGGAACCTCTTGGACCGTCTCCGTCATGGTCCGGGCGGCATTGCGCAGCAGCGTCAGGGCCTGCCGCACCTCGGCTCTGGCGAAGAATCGTTCACCACCGCGGACCAGGTACGGCACATGCCGCTCGGATAGCGCCCCCTCGTACACCTCCGACTGGGCGTTGATCCGGTACAGCACCGCGATCGACGACGCAGGCATCCCGCCCTCGATCAGCGCGGAAGCGGCTGCCGCGACCGCGCCCGCCTCGGTGTGCTCGTCGGGGTGCTCGGTGAAAGTGGTCTCCGGCCCGTCCGGCAGCGCGGCTGTCAACCGCAACCGGTACTTCGCGGTGATGCCGCTGGAGCCGGCGATGATTCGATTGGCCAGCGACACGACCTGGGGGGTCGAGCGGTAGTCGCGCTCCAGCCGCACCACGGTGGCCTGCGGGAAGCGTCGCTCGAACCCCAGCAAGTAACGTGGGGACGCTCCGGCGAAGGAGTAGATCGTCTGGTTGGCATCGCCGACGACGGTGACCTGATCGCGTCCGCCGAGCCACGCGTCGAGCGTCCGCTGCTGCAACGGGGTGACGTCCTGATACTCGTCGACCACGAAACACCGGTAACGCGAGCGGAACTCGCGCGCCACGGACTCGTCGTCCTCGAGCACCGCGCAGGTGTGCAGGAGCAGGTCGTCGAAATCGAGCTGTTCGGCGTCCTGCTTCACGGACTCGTACACCTGGAATACCTTGGCCACCGTTTCGGCGGGCAGTGGGGTGTCGCGCTGATGCTGTGCGACGGCGGCGAGATAGTCCTGCGGACCGGCCAGGGACGCCTTGGACCATTCGATTTCGCCGGCCAGATCACGCAGCGTCGCGGCATCGGTTCCTGCGTTCAACCGCCGCGCCGCGACGGCGACCAGACGCAGCTTGTGCTCCAGGACCGGCCAGAGGGCACCGCCGACCGAGCGCGGCCAGAAGTAGCGCAACTGCTTGAGTGCGGCGGAGTGAAAGGTCCGCGCCTGGACCCCACCGACGCCCAGTGACCGCAGCCGCACCCGCATCTCCCCGGCGGCCCGAGTGGTGAAGGTGACCGCCAGCACCTCGGACGAGCTGTGCGCACCCGTACCGACCAGGTGGGCAATCCGGTGGGTGATCGTCCGCGTCTTGCCGGTTCCGGCGCCGGCCAGGACACAGACAGGCCCGGACGGGGCGACCACCGCAGCCCGTTGCCCGTCGTCCAACCCCGCCAGCACATCCTGCTTCACCGCGTCATTTTCGCACACCTGTACGCCCGATTCTCCTCCCGCACACGGGATGTGGATGGGTCTGCGGCGAACCCGGACGACGGAATGGCAGTACCGATCAGCCGTACCAAACCTCTGTACCGAACCCCTGTATCGATCAGCCGTACCAAACCTCTGTACCGAACCCCTGTACCGATCAGCTGCACCGATCAGCTGCACCGAGCACAACATTCAGCGACAAGCACCAGCACTGGTCAGAGTGTCATCGCCGCGCGGCCCAGCCCTCGACCATCCGGCGGGCGATCGACACCTGCCCCGGCAGGATCAGCGCAGGACCCGCGCCTTTGCCGGAAATCGCTGTGGACAGCCAACTGTCGGCACCGGCGGGTTCGGCGGCCTCGGCAGCCAATACAGCCCTGATCTCGTCACGGGAGTACCACCTGGCCTCTTCGATCTCACCGTCCCGTGGGAACAGCGGGGCGCGGGGTTCCGCCCGCGCCTCGAAACCAATCATCAGTGAGCGTGGGAACGGCCAGGGTTGGGACCCGAGGTAAGCCACATCGGTGACGTACAGCCCGACCTCCTCCAACACCTCCCGCACAACGGTGCCCTCCATGGACTCCCCGGCCTCGACGAATCCGGCGAGTACCGACATCCGACCCGCGGGCCAGACCGGTTGGCGCGCCAGCACCATCTCATCGGCGCCGTCGTGTACCAGGACAATCACCGCCGGGTCGGTACGCGGGAAGTCATGATGCCCGCGTGGGCAGATCCGCGACCAGCCCGCCGGCGTCGGTGTGCTCGGCTCACCGCAGAGCGGGCAGAACCCGGCCGCAGCGTGCCAGGTCAGCAGCGCCGTCGCCGTCGTCAGCAGTCCCGCGTCGGCGTCGGGCAGCAGCGCGCCCCACTCGCGTAGACCGCCGCCATCGGTCACCTCACCCCGCACGGCCCAGTGGTCGACGCCGTCGACCGCGCCGAGCAGCACGCCGTCGACCGGTGGTTGCTCCGCCAGCTCCGATGCCTGCCGGGTCAACAGGCGCCCGGCGGTCGCATCGACCGCCGCCCTACCGCGGTGGTCGAGGGTGAGCACCTTTGCCTGCGCCCATTCCCGTTGGATTCGCTCGGGTTCGCGCAGTTCCTCTGATCGGTCGGCCGTGCCCCTGGACAGCAACGGGGTGTTGATCCCGAAGGTCGCAGGCGACGCGGACGGCGCCACCGGACTGGCCTGGTGCGGCGCGCTCACCCGAAATCCACGTCGCCCAGGCCACGCAGTTGTGGTTCCAGCACGGCGATGTCGCCCACGACTACACCGGTGAAGCGGGCCGGTGCGAGCATCTGCGCCGCGGCCGCCGCGACCTGCTCGACCGTCACAGCAGACAACGCGGCCGGGTGTTCCCGGAGCCAGTTCTCGTCCAACCCCGCGCCGGCCAGCATCGACAACGTCGAGGCGAAGCCGGATTGCGTTGCCAGCGAGGTGGCCAGGGTGCCCAACGCGTAGTTCCGGGCGGACTCCACCTCGCCCGCGGACGGCGGCAGCAGGCTGATCCTGCCGAGTTCGTACTTGGCCTCGAGTAGCGCCGGTGCGGTGGACGGTGTCGTTGTGTCGAAGGCTACGGACACCGCCGCGGCGTGCGGCCAGAACTCCAACCAGGACCGTGCGCTGTAGGTGTAACCCTTGTCCTCGCGGATGTTCTCGACCAGGCGCGAGGAGAAATAGCCGCCGTACACCAGGTTCGCCAGCTGGTAGGCCGTGTACGCCGGGTCACTGCGCGACACGGCAGGGCCGGACAGCCGGATCTGCGATTGCACGGCTCCGGTCCGGTGGTGCGCGAGCAGATCCCCGCCGACGATGGCCGGCGGCGGCTTCAGGATCCGGGCGACGGCAGCGGGATCGGCGGTCCAGCCGGCCAGCGCACCCGCGGCCACCTCCACCGCCTTTGCCGGACTGAGATCGCCGACCAGCACCAGCGTCGACCCACGCGCCACGAGGCTGCGCTCGTGCAGCCGGCTAAGTACCGCGGGGCCGACGGCGGCGACCAGCTCGGGATCAGGCATGTCCCACGCCGCGGGGTGCTCGCCGAACCGGCGCTGCTGCAGGAACCGATGCGCCACGGCGGACGGCTGGGTCGCGGAGATCGCGAGGTGCTCGACCAGTCTGTCGCGCTCACCGAGCACATCGGATCGGCGGTAGGCGGCGTCGGTGAGACAGTCGGCAAGGACGCCCAGCAGGACTGGGAGACCGGTGGACAGCACCGATCCGGTGATCATCAGCCGCTGCGGGTCGACGGACGCGTCCAGGTGCCCACCGACGAGGGCGAGTTCGGCGTCGACCTGCTCGCGGTCGCGTGTTCCCGTCCCGAGAAGAATTGTCGCAGCCAGCATCTCGGCCCGGGCGGCGTGCACCCGGTTGATGCCGGCGAACGGTACCCGGAGCCGGAGCTCGACGAGTGGGCTCCGAGGCTTCCGGGCGGCGATGACGGTCAATCCCGAGTCGAGCTCGGCGCGCCGCAGGGTCGGTGGGCGGGTGCGGCCGGTCAGCGTCATCTGCGGAACGGGCCGTGCGCCGGTCTCGGTGCGGCCGATCTGCTCCGCCGTTCGGGGCGCCATCAGCGGGCTCCAGCCGGAACGACCCGTAGGATCGCGCAGCGCGCCGGATCCAGCGAGCGCGCCGCGGTGGCAACCTGTTCAGCCGTCACCGCGTTCAGCAGCTCGGGAAGTTCACCGAGCAGTTCCGCTCGGCCGTGCAGCAGCTCCAGCGTGCCCAGTGACCGGGTACGGCTGGCGATGCTGTCGTTGTCTCGGTACAGCGCGGAGGCGAAACGCGCTCGTGCACGCTGCATCTCGGCCTCCACCGGACCTTCAGCGGCGAGCTGCGCGATCTGCTCCGCCGCAGCGTCGATCACGATGGCGGCGGGCACCTCCAACGGGTGCAGTGCGCCGAGTACGAAAACGTCCGGGTCGCGTGAGTCCAGCGGACCGCCGAGCAACCCCGGGGTCGCCCAGATGTCCGTGGCCAGTGCCGCTTTCGCGACCACCGCGCTCTGCAGCCGGGACGATTCACCCTCGGTCAGCAAGCCGGCCAGGACGACGAAAGCGAGGTAACCGGACAAGTCGGAGACCGGATCGGGCAGCCGCCATCCGACCGCCAGTGCAGGGGTCGGCGCGTGCTGATCGATCACCTCGGCCTCCCGTACGGACGTCGGCCATGGTTCGTCGAACGACGGCCGCACCGGCGCCGGTCGGAAGGGCACGTCGCCGAAGTGCCTGTCGATCGACTCGGCCGCGGCGTCCACATCCAGGTCACCGCAGACTGTCAGGACCGCATTGGCCGGCGCGTAGTAGTTCTCGAAGAACTCCGCGCAATCAGCCACCGTGGCCGCTTGCAGATCGACGAAGTCTCCATACCCGTTGTGGGAGTTGGCGAACGAGTCGAACATGATCGCCGGCAGTTGGATCCAGGGAAATCCACCGTACGGTCGGTTGAGGACATTGAGCCGGATCTCCTCGCTGACGACGTCCACCTGGTTCGTCAGGTTCTCCGCAGTGATCCTGGGGGCGCGCATCCGATCGGCCTCCAGGAACAGCGCGCGCTCCAACGCCCCTGCCGGCACGACCTCGAAATAATCGGTGTAATCGGTATGCGTCGAGCCGTTGAACACACCGCCTGATGACTGGACGAGCCGGAAATGCTCGAGCTTGGGTAGCGATTCGCTGCCCTGGAACATCAGGTGCTCGAACAGATGCGCAAAACCCGTGCGGCCCTGCGGCTCCGAGCGGAAGCCGACGTCGTAGTGAACCGCGACGCCGACAACACCTGCGCCCTTGTCCGGAGAAAGCACCACCCGGAGTCCGTTGTCCAGCCGGAAACGCCGCACCGGATAGTCGGCGCGCGGGATCCGGCTGGATGATCGCGAGGCACGGGCGGATTGCCGGGTGGCGGTGGGCACGCGACCTACCCTAACCGCGCGACGGCCCGGCCCCGGTTCAGACCGGCCGCGTCGTCAGCTGGAAGTGCTCCGGTGGGTGAACAACTCGTCATGCAGGCTTGCTGCCAGGGTGGAGGAGAACGGGAAGATCAGGTCCAGGCTGGACATCTCGGGTCGGGCAGCCGTCTCCTTGCTGGCATCGGACAACCCGACTGATTCCCCGGTGACCTCGGCGCCTCGACCCCTTTCGCCGGGCAGCGCTCCGCCCCCGGCCGCCGACGCGGCGCGCGCCTGCGCGGCGGTGAACGGCCCGTGACCGTTGCGGTCCGGGTACTGCAGGGACAGTGGGTCGGCCCCGAGAATGTTCCAGGGCGATGTCGTCACCGCTGGAGCATCGACGCCCCACTGCCCGGCCAGTCCCGGGCCAGCGGTGACCATCGGGCGCCCGTCGGACGCGACTGCCGGCAGGTGCCCGCACCATGCATCCTCTCGATCCGCGGAGTGTGTTCGCTGTGGTCCGCCGGTGGCCTCACCCGCAAGGCCCACCTCTTCCGGTAGGTGCTCGTCCGATTCGGAGCCGGCGGCGTGCCGATGACGCAGAGGGCGGCCGCGGCCGTCAAGATAGACAGCCAACGCGGCCAAGACCGCGAGAAGTCCGGCGACGGCCAGTCCCACCGGCAGCATCGCGCCGCCTTCCTCGGACGCGGGCGCGCCGTCGGCAAGGGTGACCGCCGTTGGAGCACCCGTGCGGTATTGCACGGCCAGTCGCTGACCTTCCTGGAAACCGCAGCCATCGAGCGTCGCGCGTACCAGGCTGCCGGACGCGAAATCGACGGGCGGCAGAACGTCGACCAGGGTCTGCCCGCTTCGCCCGATGCCCGGTCCGGCGGGGCCGGCTTCAGTGCGGCCGGATCCACCAGGGCACGCCAGCGACGAGATCACCACTGCGGTGGCGTCGACGGAGTCGGACCTCGTCATCGAGTCGGCACGCAACCCGAACCACGAACCGATGGCGATGACGCCGACGACCAGAACACCGAGCACAACTGTCACCACCGGCACCCGCGATCGGGCTGCCCCCCTGGCATGTCTCCCCATAGCAAGGATGATGACACAACGCACATCGGCCAGCGTCCGAAATGTGTGAGCCGCGCGCCGCGCCGCGCCACCGGAATACGCCGCGCCGCCCCTCGAGCGGTGGACGCCCGGTGGATCAGGCGTCGAATCCGAGCTTGCGCAGCTGTCGCGGGTCGCGCTGCCAGTCCTTGGCTACGGCAATGTGCAGATCGAGGTACACGCGTGTGCCGAGCAGCGATTCGATCTGCAGGCGAGCCCCCTTCCCGACGTCTGCGAGCCGGGAACCCTTGTGTCCCAGCACGATCGCTTTCTGCGAGTCACGCTCGACGAAAATCGTGACGAAGATCCGGGTAAGCCTGGACGACCCGGACTCAGGCGGAACGATCTCCGTCACCAGAGCGGCGAGCGAATGCGGCAATTCCTCCCGGACGCCATCGAGCGCTGCCTCACGGACCAATTCGGCAATCCTGGTTTCCATCGGCTCGTCGGTGACCTCGGCGTCCGGGTACAGCCGCTCACCCTTCGGCAGACGGGCGATCAGCAGGTCCGTCAGCAGCTCCACCTGGTCGCCGGCGACGGCCGAGACCGGCACGATATCGGCGAATTCGGCCAGCCCAGAGACGGCGAGCAATTGCTCGGCGATACGGTGCCTGGGCACCCGGTCGGTCTTGGTGACGATCCCGATCACCGGTGACCCGGCCGTCTGTTCCGCCAGCTCCGCGGCGATGCGGCGGTCCCCCGGTCCGACGGCCTCGTCGGCGGGGATGCAGAACCCGACGACGTCGACGTCCGACCAGACGGTGCGGACCAGATCGCCCAGCCGCTCGCCGAGCAACGTCCGCGGGCGGTGCAGCCCGGGGGTGTCGACGATGACGAGCTGGGCGTCGGCCCGGGTGACGATGCCCCGTACGGCTCGCCTGGTGGTCTGCGGCTTGTCCGAGGTGATCGCGATCTTCTCGCCGACGATCGCGTTGAGCAGCGTGGACTTACCGACGTTCGGCCGTCCCACGAAGCACGCGAACCCGGCCCGGTGCGAGGGTGCCAGGGTCCCGGCCGGACCGGAAATATCGGCGCTCATTCGTTGGTCCGGGATCGGACGGGGCCGGTGGTCCGGGATCGGACGGTGCCGTCCGGACCCGCAAGGACGGTGACGAACGTACCCATGTCGGCCGCCGCGGCACGCGATAGCTGGTCGAGCGCCTCGGCATCACCGACGACCACGAGCGCCTCCAGCTCCCGCGCTCCAGACGAGACCGCGGTAGCGATGGCCGCCTGCGCCGCGGTCAGCCGCAGCGATGGCAGTGCGACCGTCGCGGCGGCGTAGCTGCGACCGTCCTCGTCCCGGACGGCCGCTCCCTCCGCAGCACTGGCGCGGGCACGTGCTCCCCTGGCCAGGTTGACCAGTTTCGCGTCCTCAGCGTCCAGCTCGACGGCAGCATCGAGCCCAGGCTGGGCGTTCAGGGGCTCCGCCGGGCTCATCTGGTCTCTGTTCGTTGGCCGGTTGCCGGGGAGGCGACCGGGGTATCCGGTGCGGCGCCGTTGGCCGCGGAACGAGGGGTGACGCCGTTGGCCGCGGAATGCGGGGCGACGCCGCCATCAGTGCTGTGAACGTCGGCCCCGTTGTTGCTCGCGGGCGTCGAACCCGCCGTCGGGGGCCGTTGCTCCGCGGCGTTCTCGGCGGCGAGCTTGTCCGCCTGTTTCGCCTTCTTCTCCGCCCGTCCGGACTTGCCCTGCTTCTCCGCCTTGGCGGCGCGCTTGTCGGCCCCCGCCCGATCGGCCTTCTCGCGCTTGTCGGCCCCCGCCCGATCGGCCTTCTCGCGCCGTTCTACCAGCTCGGCCTCGTCCGCGCGCTCGGCCCGCTCGACGCGATCCGCCCGGTCCGCCTCCCGCTGGGTGGCCTCATCCTGCGCCTGGTGACCGATCTCCTCCGCGGTCAGCCGGCGTACGAGCAGTGTTTGTACCCGCGGCCGGCCGCGCCGGTCGACCCCGGACTCGCCGAGCAGGTGTAGACGATTCACCGTGGCCTCGGACCCCGGCAACGGCACCCGGCCGAGCAACTGGGCCAACAGACCGCCGACGGTGTCCACATCCTCATCGGGCAGTTCGACGTCGAACAGCTCGCCCAGATTCTCCACCGACAATCTCGCCGACACGCGATACTGCCCGTCCGGCAACGGCTCGATGGGGTCCGGGGTGTCGGCGTCGTACTCGTCGGTGATCTCGCCGACAATCTCCTCGAGCAGGTCCTCGATCGTCACCACGCCGGCCACGCCGCCGTATTCGTCAACCACGATGGCGAAGTGCGTACGGTCCCGCTGCATCTCGCGAAGCAGGGCGTCGACGTTCTTGGATTCCGGAACGAAGACGGGAGCCCGCATCACCTCGTCGAGCTTGGGGCCGCGCTCACCGGAGGGCAGCGACAGCGCCCTGGCAATCAGGTCCTTGATGTAGACGACGCCGACCACGTCGTCCACATCCGCACCGACCACCGGGATCCGCGAGAAGCCAGATCTGGTGGCCAGATGCAGCGCCTGCCGGAGGGTTTTGTCCTCCTCGATCCAGACGACCTCCGTCCGGGGCACCAAGACCTCGCGAACGATGGTGTCTCCCAGATCGAAGACGCTCTGCAGCATCTCGCGTTCTGTTTCCTCGACAACGCCTCTACTGCCTGCCATATCGACAAGTTCGCGCAATTCGATGTCGGAGGAGAACGGGCCTTCGCGGAAACCGCGGCCCGGGGTGACCGCGTTGCCGATCAGGATGAGCAGCGACGCCACCGGTGACAGCACCTTGGCCAGTGCCCTGGTCGTCCCGGCCAGCGCCAGCCCGACGGAGTACGGATGCTGGCGTCCGAGGGTTCGCGGAAGCACACCGATCGCGACGTAGGTGACGACCACCATCACAGCCACCAGCGCGAGACCGACCCAAATCTTGAAGCCCCACAGGCTGAGCGCGACCTTGGCCGCCATCACGGTCGCGGTGATCTCGGCAACGGTGCGCAGCAGCAACAACAGGTTCGTGTATCGCGGCCGGTCGTCGGTGATCCGGCGCAGTGACGACGCGCCGCGACGTCCCTCTCTCTCGAGTTCCTCGACGCGGGCCGGCGACACCGTGGTGATTGCAGCGTCCGCCGCGGCCAGTACGCCGGCGATCGGGACCAACACTGCGGCGGCGATCAGCAACAGCGCATCCATACTGTCCATCGGCGGGTCAACCCCGCCCGCGCAGCTCTGCGCCTGACTCGAGCCCGGTGCCCGGATCGGCCAGCCCGACGGTGTCGAGCACGGCAGCGTCGACCGCTGCCAATCGCTCCGTGCGGGCCAGCGCAGCGCGGTGGTCGCGCCAGGTGTCCAGCAACTCGTTCTGCAACCGGAACATCTCTCGTTCCTGGGCGGGTTCGGCATGGTCGTACCCGAGCAGATGCAGCACACCATGCACTGTCAGCAGGTGCAGTTCGTCGTCGAGCGAGTGCCCGGCCTGGGCGGCCTGGGTGCAGGCCACCGCCGGGCACAGCACGACGTCGCCGAGCAGCGCCGGGCCGGGTCCGGACTCGTCGGGCCGACGAGCGGTATCCAGCTCGTCCATCGGAAAGCTCATCACGTCGGTCGGCCCCGGCTCGTCCATCCACTTCACGTGCAGCTCGGTCATCGCGTCGACATCCACCAGCAGGATGGACAATTCGGCGAGCGCGTTGATCCGCATCCGATCCAGGACGTACCGGGCCGCCGCTACGATCGCGATCTCGTCCACGTCGACGCCGGACTCGTTCGCGACCTCGATGGTCATCGACCCGACTCCCGATGGTGGCCACCGGGTGGCCGCGCAAAGCGGCGTTGCTGCCGGTCAGTGACCGGGTGCGGGCTGCCGTCGGCCGTGTTCTCGGCGTCCCAACGCTCATAGGCATCGACGATGCGACCCACCAAGCGGTGCCGGACCACGTCGGAGGACGTCAGGATGGAGAAAAGGACATCGTCGACGTCGTCGAGGATCTCACGCACCACCTGCAAACCGGAGCGCTGCCCACCCGGGAGGTCGACCTGTGTCACGTCACCGGTGACGACGATCTTCGACCCAAAGCCCAGCCTGGTCAAGAACATCTTCATCTGTTCGGGCGTCGTGTTCTGCGCCTCGTCGAGAATGATGAACGCATCGTTCAGCGTGCGGCCGCGCATATACGCCAGCGGTGCGACCTCGATGGTTCCGGCAGCCATCAGCCGCGGGATCGACTCCGGGTCGAGCATGTCATGCAGCGCGTCGTACAGCGGGCGCAGATACGGGTCGATCTTGTCCGACAACGTGCCCGGCAAGAAGCCCAACCGCTCTCCGGCCTCGACCGCCGGGCGGGTCAGGATGATGCGGGTGACCTGCTTGGCCTGCAGCGCCTGAACGGCCTTGGCCATCGCGAGGTAGGTCTTGCCGGTGCCTGCAGGTCCGATACCGAAGACGACCGTGTGCCGGTCGATACCGTCTACGTACCGCTTCTGGTTCAAGGTTTTGGGCCTGATGGTGCGGCCCCGGCGGGAGATGATGTTCAGCCCCAGGACCTGTGCCGGAGAATCGGTGCCACCGTCCGGGTCCGCAAGCATCCCGATCGTCCGGCGGACGGCGTCAGGTGTGATCACCGATCCCGATTCCTGCAATGCCAGCAGTTCCCGCAGGGTGCGTTCGGCGAAGGCGACGTCCTCGGCGCTGCCGCGCAGCGTCACCCGGTTGCCGCGGACGTGGATATCCGCGGACAGGTGCTCCTCAAGCAGCCGCAGCAGCGCGTCACGGGAGCCCAGCAGACCCATCATCTGCCGCTCGTCGGCCACCACCAGGGTGGACTCGCTCGCCGAGCGTTCGCGGGTTCTGGCCGACAGTTCGGCGGCCGTCGGCAACGCATTCGCGGTGCTGACCCGCCCGCGGATGGGGGCCTTGACCTCGCCGCTTCCTTGCTGCGGCGTATCGGCGTTCGACGGGAGATCGGGGGTTCGATCGCTGCTGGGTCTTCCGCCGCGGTCGTTGACGCCGGCGGAACGAGCGGTGGCGTCGTCACCACGGGGAAGGTCGGACCGGGTTGCGGCCGACGGGTATTCCGGCACCTGGTGCACTGCCTACTTTCGCTGGTTGTCTGTGACCTACCTGCCATCAGGATTCTACCGTCGGGTAAAGGTGAATCGGCCAGCTCATTCCCGTCTCGGCCCGGCTCCCCGCGAGTATCACCCTGCCGCTACCCGCCCCGGCCGGCCAGGGCTTGGATCGAAACCGCTCAGCTCGGTCGCTCGTCCAGTTTCCTGCCACCGAGCAGGTGCAGGTGGGCATGGAAGACGGTTTGCCCTGCTCCTAGACCAGTATTGGACAGCAGCCGGTACCCCTCGCCGCTGATCCCTTCCGCCTCCGCGATCGCTCGCGCGGTGAGCACCAGGGCGGCGAGGGCGTGTGGGTCATCGCCGGCCACCTCCGGGACGTTGTCGTAGTGATTCGTCGGCACCAGCACGACATGCACCGGCGCCTGCGGGCAGATGTCCCGGAACGCGACGACGTGGTCGTCGCGGTGTACCTCGTCGGCCGGCAGAACGCCGCTGACGATCTTGCAGAACAGGCAGTCGTCTCGGGTGTACGGCATGGAGCCCAACCTATCGAGGCCCCCGGCACACTCGCGCCTCAAGCCCGAAATTCATTACTTGTTGACATCTTGCGCGGATCGTCCTACCGTCGTCGTAGCAATTCATCAACTGATGAATTACAACGGGGAGGGACCATGGGCGACGAAATCACCATGAGGGACTTGACGGTCGCGCGGGGCGGGCAGACCGTTCTGGACAACCTGCACTGCGGTATTCCGGCCGGCCGGATCACCGGGCTGCTCGGCCCCTCCGGCGCCGGTAAGACCACGCTGATCCGGGCGGTGGTCGGTGTCCAGCGGATCCAATCCGGCACCGTCACCGTTCTGGGTCGACCGGCGGGCGCGCCGGAACTACGGGCGAGTGTCGGCTACCTCACCCAGGCGCCATCGGTGTATCTGGACCTGACGGTGCTGGAGAACGCGCGGTACTTCGCCTCCATTGCCGGCGCCTCGACGGACGCAGCGCACGCCGCCGTCGATCAGGTCGGGCTCGAGGCGGCCCAGCACCAGCTCGTCGGCACACTGTCCGGCGGTCAGCGGTCACGGGCCTCACTCGCCTGCGCGGTCGTCGGCGACCCCGCGGTGCTCGTGCTCGACGAACCCACCGTTGGCCAGGACCCCGTGCTCCGGGAGGAGTTGTGGGACTCCTTCCGGCAGCGGGCCGACCGGGGCGCCACCGTGCTCGTGTCGTCCCACGTCATGGACGAAGCCAACCGGTGCGATCGGCTGCTGCTCACCCGGGACGGCGGATTGCTGGCAGACGAAACGCCGGACGCGGTCAAACAACGAGCCGGCACTGACGATCTCGACCAGGCGTTTCTCACACTCATCCGGCAGGGAGCCGCGTCATGAACACCCACGTGCTGGGCGCCTCGATCGCCCGCATCCTGCAGCAATTGCGGCACGACCCCCGCACCATCGGCATGCTGATCGTTGTTCCGGTGGCGTTGATGGGCTTGATCTACGCGATGTTCGACGGCAGCGGAGCGGTGCTGGACGACGTGTTGCTCGTCATGCTCGGGCTGTTTCCGTTCGTGATCATGTTTCTGATCACCAGCATCGCGATGCTGCGGGAACGGACCTCGGGCACCCTCGAGCGCCTGATGACCACCCGCACCGGCAAGGGTGATCTCCTCTTCGGCTACGGAATCGCATTCGGCGCAGCCGCCGCGGTGCAGGCCAGTGTTGCGGCGGCATGTGCCTACCTCCTGTACGGCATGCAGACGGCCGGCGGCGCAGCACTGGTCGTGCTCGTCGCTGTGCTGACAGCGCTACTCGGAGTCGGGCTCGGCCTGCTCTGCTCGGCGTTCGCGCGCACGGAATTCCAAGCAGTACAACTCCTTCCGGTTGTCGTGATCCCACAGATCCTGCTGTGCGGGCTGTTCGTGCCCCGTGACGAGATGGCCGGCTGGCTGCGGGGCGTCTCCGATGTGCTGCCGTTGAGCTATGCAGTTGAAGCGCTGCAGCAGGTCGGTGCAAACGCGAAACCCACCGCCACCTTCTGGCTCGATCTGGTGGTCGTCGGTGGATGTGTGATCCTTGGACTGACGCTGGCCGCGGCGACGCTGCGCCGGCGGACGGCCTGACACCGCGCCCAGCACAGGGTCCCTTCGTCCACACCGGAGAACATCGATGGCTTCTGGCTCCGCCGCCGCGCCGCTCCCGTCCCCGGGGCGGCGCGGCGGCGGCAGTGCAGCGGACCGGGCGACCGGCGGAAACACCCCGGCCCGGACGGGCCGCCGCCCGGGCAACCCGGACACCCGGCGGGCCATCCTGGACGCGGCACGGTCGACCTTTGCCGCACATGGCTTCACCGGCGCGTCCATGCGGCGCATCGCCGCTGCCGCGGGCGTCGATCCGGCGCTGGTTCACCACTACTTCGGGACCAAGGAGAAGCTGTTCTTGGCAACGATCGAGGTGCCTATCGACCTTCCCGCCTTGCTCCAACGCATCGGCGAACAGGGACCGGACGGCCTCGGTATGCGGCTTGTCACCACGATGGTCGGCGTGTGGGAGTCACCGGCCGGCGCCGGGCTCGCCGCCGCGCTGCGGGCGGCCCTGGCGGACCCGGCCCGGGCAAGAGTGCTGCGCGAGTTCCTGGTCCCCCGCATCGTCGGCCCGCTGGTCGGTCCACTGGGTTTGCCGCCCGAGGAAGCCCAGCTGCGCACGGGACTGCTGATGACCCAGATCCTTGGCGTGATCACCGGCCGGTATCTGCTGGCGGTGGAGCCGCTCGCTTCGCTGCCTGCCGAGGAGCTGGCGGCCAACGTCGGCGCCACGGTGCAGCGATACCTGACCGGACCGCTCGCCGACCGGGAAGAAATGACGAGCCACGCAGTCCGGATGCCGCGTCCGGCCACGAGCTGACCAGGCCTGGCCGACCAGGAACCCGCCGGGTTGCCGGCGATCTCGTGGCGGAACCCCCACCGCGAGATCAGCCCTACCGCGACATCCGTTGCGCGGCAGCTACTGGCGGCATAGCAGGCGGCGGCCGCGATCGGCCTGCACCGATCCGGATGCGATCCGGTCCCTGACCCACGATCGGGGCAACGCTCATGGCCTGGCCTCCAGAATGATGTTGAACGGAGTCTCGGTCGCCCGTCGTACGTGGGTGAATCCCGCCGCCCGAAGCACGGCCGAAAGCTGTCGTTCGCCTGCCTGCCCACCCAGTCCCAGTCCGACCTCTTGGGCGAGTGAGGCTGGCGTGCAGATGACCGTGGACAGGCCGTAATAGGTTCGCCCGACCGGGTTCAGGTTGTCCTGCAAAGCGTCGCCAGCGTTCGGCTCGACCAGGAGCAGGGTGCCGTCCGGAGCCATCGCCTGCCGGATGTGCCGCGCGGCACTGACCGGATCGCCCATGTCGTGCAGGGCGTCGAACAGGCACACGAGGTCATAACCCTCGCCGGGCAGGTCTTTCGCCGCAGCGATACCGAACCTCACCCGCTGGTTCACCCCGGCCTGCCCGGCAGCCTGGCGGGCGGCCTCGATCGAGGGCTGGTGGATGTCGAAACCGGCGAACGTCGACCGTTCGAACGCCTGCGCCATGATCACCGTCGAGGCACCGAGTCCGCACCCCACGTCGGCGACGCTCGCGCCCGCCCTGAGCTTCTCCACCACCCCATCGAGGGCCGGCAGCCATCCCTGGACGAGGTGGGCGGCGTAGCCGGGACGGAAGAATCGGTCGACGCCGGAGAACAGCCGCTCATCGTGCTCGTGCCAGCCCACTCCCGCGCCGGTGCGGAACGCATCGACGAACTGGTCGTGGTCGGCATAGCAGGAGGCGATGGTCTCGAAGGCGCCGCCGAGGAACACCGGGCTGTCTTCGTTGGCGAGAACCATGGCCTGTTCAGCCGGCAGCTCGAAGGTGCGCTCCGCCGGGTTGTAGATGACGTAGCCACCGGCCGCCTGATTGCTGAGCCATTCGCGGACGTACCGCTCGGTGGTTCCGGTGCGCTCAGCCAGGTCGAGCGAGGCAATCGGGCCGGCGCCGGCCATCGACTTGTACAGACCCAGGCGATCACCGATGTACAGCAACAGCCCGGAGATGGCCGCGCCCATGTCGGTGACCGCCTGCCCTACGAACGCTTCAAGTTTGGCCTGATCGACCGGCGCGATTTCTGTTGTGGTCACTCGTGTCTCCGCTCTGCGGTGCGGTCCCCGATGGACCTGC
Organism: Mycobacteriales bacterium; assembly: GCA_038246445.1. Taxonomy (GTDB): domain Bacteria; phylum Actinomycetota; class Actinomycetes; order Mycobacteriales; family Nakamurellaceae; genus Nakamurella. Next base: position 13,424 of record JBBRVZ010000024.1, on the reverse strand, counting down.
GTTCCAGGAGCGTGCTGGCAGTCGCGGGTGGATGGCATCCGTGGTCAGCACGGAATGGTCAGGTCAGTGGTGGGTACGGATGTCCGCCGAACAACTCTGGCTCACAGTTGTCCAGCGACAGACGTTCGTTGACTGACCCTCGTGGAGCGTGCCGACGACCGGCGTCAGCACCACCTGGAACAGACCGACCCGAGGAGAGCGACATGGTGACTGCCGCCGCACTGTCGGCCGGATTCGCGGTAGGCGACCCGGACGCAATCCGCACCGTCTATCGGTCCTATGGCGCTCTGGTGTATTCGGTCTCCTACATGGTGCTGGGGGACGCCGGTCTTGCCGAGGCCGCAACGCAGCAAGTCTTCTTGCAGGCTTGGACGGCTGCGCCTTCATCCAAGTCGGATCGTCCGCTCGGGCCGTGGCTCTGCTCGATCGCGCAACGGGTGGCGATCGATGTGTACCGGCGGGAGCGATGTCGTCGAGGTCGTGCGGCACTTGATACATCCGATCCCGCGCTGGCCACTGATCCCCCATCTGCCGATCAGATCGCTGACCGCTGGGAAGTTCGTCAGGCGCTGGATCTGCTGCCGCTCGACGACCGCGAACTGATCCGATGGCAGCACTATCGCGGGCTCGACCACACCGAGATCGCCCAACTCCTGGACGTGCCGGTCGGAACGGTCAAGTCTCGCAGCCATCGTGCGCACCGGCGATTGGCCCAACTGCTGGGCCTGCTACGAGCCGACCCGGCCGAGCAGCCGGCGGCCGAGAACTGACATCAGTCGCGTCAACGGGCCGGATTTTCGGGGAGCGTCAGCAAAGACCGCCACCGAACAGGATTCCGCATTTCAATCAGGACGCGGATAGCGATCTGGTCGCAGACCACATCGCGGGTCAGCTCCTCGATCCTGCACGCATAGAGACTTTGTACGCACCAACCACATGGTGTGGTCGCGCAGCGAGTTCCGGAGCCCGGCCGATCCAAGGGTTCCGAGGGCTGGGTTCACGCCGCACCCCCTGGCACGGGTCGTCGAACCAGGAAAGAACCCATTCGGAGACGACCAGCCGGAGTGCCGCACGCACGGGGAACATGTCAGTTCCTGGCAAAGGGCAGCAGCCCAAAATGAAGAAGTTGGGGATACCACGAACCGGTCAGGGGTTGTAGTGCCGCCGATCTTGGACTTCCTCGGGCGAGGAACCCGGAGACCTCACCGGAGATCAAGTACCACAGCCACAATCAACAACCATTTACTGCGGTGAACAACAATCCGCCGAGGCTCAACAAGATACAAGATGGCGGCCGATACTATCCGCACGGTAGCCGGCACAATGGAACGTTGTCCTTCTCTGCGACCCCGAGATCTGACGGATCCGTCGGCCACACGCCGCCGGCATCAACCGTCTGAGACGTGATCCGACGGGTCGGCACGGCAAGCGCATTTCCGGGCTATCCCTGAAACCCGCGCGCGGCGTCGAGGAGGGCCGGGGGCCGGGTGGGGCTGCCCAGGGGCTGCCCCCGTCGTCCAGCATCAACGGGGCTGCCCACCCCGACCGACATTGCCTGCTTTCCTTGTCATCTGGCGGGGGCTACCCGCTGAATGGATATCTAGGCAGATTTCACCGGCTCGCCCAGGGAAGGGGTTGGCCAGGGGTGGCCGGCGCACCCTTATTGCCTACGCTTTTTTAAATGACGTCAGCGAGAGGCGTTGGTGGGCACCGGTATGTATCTGGCTGGTGGTCCTGCGTCGCGGTCGGCGCTGTCACCGACAGGTTTTGGGCGACAATGACGTCAAGGGTGTACGGTTTTGAGCACTACGCGGGCGGCCAGAGCAACGATAACACCCTCTCCAGGTCCGCTCCCGAGTGGGTGGAGATGACCTCGGAGACGACCTCATCCCAGAACGGCATGAAATGTCATGATGCCGTTCGACTTGGTCGACGCGACGGCTGCGCGTTGCCGTCTTCTCGGCGGGGGTGGCGGCGTATTCGACGACCCGGGTGATGTCAACCCTGGTGAAGAGAATGCCTGAAACCCGCTTCATGGGATTCGAACCGTGCATCGGGAAGTCAGACAGTGTGGTGGAGTAAAGATGACCGCAGCTGAACGCGCCGCCGAAGTGACCAGTGAGACCGCGGCCGAGCCCAAAAGTGCGGGCACGTCATGGACTGGGTTGATCGTTCCGAGCTACGAGATTCTGAATTCGTCAGGCCACCGGGCCGCGATCACGGGCGCCGGGGGCTTGCTGGCCGGCACCGTCACCTCCCTGACCCCATCGCACGTCTGACCGGGGAAACGACCATGCCTACAACTGCTGCTGTCAAAGGAAATCCGGCGCGCCGGGCGATCGTCGCGATTGTGGTGGGTACCACGATCGAGTGGTACGACTTCTTTCTCTACGGGACGGCGGCGGCGCTGATCTTCCCGAAGTTGTTCTTCCCCGGGGTCTCGCCGGCCGCCGGGATCCTGGCGTCCTTCGCCACCCAATTCGTGGGCTTCGCGGCCCGCCCGATCGGAGCTGCGATCTTCGGTCACTACGGTGACCGGATCGGCCGCAAAGCGGCCCTGATCGCGACGCTGATGCTGATGGGCGTCGGTACCGTCCTGATTGGCCTACTACCCACCTATGCCGCGATCGGCATCGTCGCGCCGATCCTGCTGGTCCTGCTCCGGACGGCCCAGGGCATCGGGGTCGGCGGCGAGTGGAGCGGATCGATCGTGCTCAGCATGGAATGGGGCTCCAAGGGTAAACGGGGATTCGCCGCCAGCTGGCCGCAGCTCGGTGTGCCCTTTGGCCTGATACTGGCCACCCTCGCGGTGCGTGTCATGATCGGAACCACCAGCCCCGAACAGTTCGACAGCTGGGGCTGGCGGATACCGTTTCTGGCCAGCGTGGTGCTGATCGGAATCGGCCTGTGGATCCCGCTGGGGGTTTCCGAAAGCCCCACCTTCAGAAGGTACAAAGTTCCGGCACCATCCACGAACGGCCCGTCTTGGAAGCCTTCCGCAGGTACTGGAGGGAAATCCTGCTCATCGCCTTCATCCGGATGGCTGAACAGGCCCCGTTCTACCTGTTCGTCACCTTCGCGCTGGCTTACGGCACCCGCACCCTCGGGTTGAACCAGGGAAGCCTGCTCGACTACACGCTCATCGCTGCCGCGCTGAGCCTGTTCAGCATCCCGTTCTTCGGATGGCTGTCGGACCGGATCGGTCGCCGCAGGGTCTACGCCGCGGGCATCATCGTGACCGGCCTGTTCGCCTTCCCGTACTATGCGATGCTCGACACGAAGTCGGCCGGCCTGGTCCTCGCGGCCATCGTGCTCAGCGTCATCGGCCACGACATGCAGTACGGCCCGCAAGCGGCGCTCATCGCGGAGAGCTTCGAACCCGAGGTCCGCTACAGCGCGGCGGGACTGGGCTACCAGCTGGCCAGCCTTGTCGCCGGCGGACCAGCGCCGTTGATCGCCACCGCGCTGCTCGTCCACTTCGGCAGCTCCACTGCCATCGCCGCCTACATCGTGATCTGCGCGGTGATCAGCCTGACCGCCCTGTGGCTGCTGCCCCGCCGACGAACCACCGACGACTCCGAACCCGTACCGGCCGAACTGACCACCCACGCCTAGACGGCCGCGAAAACCTGGTTCGCGGAGCAATTCGTGTCGGGTGGGCGCTCATTTCAGCATCAGGCGAACTGTCGGCTGAGGACGGCGTGCCGGTTGACGTCTTTGTAGAGCAGGTAACGGAATCGACCCGGCCCGCCGGCGTAGCAGGCCTGTGGGCAGAAGGCGCGCAGCCACATGAAATCGCCCTCCTGGACTTCGACCCAGTCCTGGTTCAGCAGGTAGACGGCCTTTCCCTGCAAAACATAGATTCCGTGCTCCATCACATGGGTCTCCGGGAAAGGGATCGCTCCGCCGGGCTCGAAACTGACAATGTTGACGTGCATGTCGTGTCGCAGATCAGTGGGGTCCGCGAACCGCTGGGTGATCCACGCGCCGTTCGTGCCCGGCATCTCGATACCCTGCACTTCGTCGTCGCTGGTGAAGAACGCGGGCGGCGGCTCGATGCCGGCGACCTGCTGGTAGGCCTTCCGAATCCAATGGAACCGTGCCGGGCTGTCGCCAGTCGCGTGGGCCTGCCAGTCCGCGCCGGGCGGGATGAAGGCATAACCCCCCGCCGCCATATCGTGTTTCTCCCTGTCGAGGGTCACGCACAATTCACCCTCCATCAGGAACAGCACACCTTCAGCGCCGGGGTCGGCCTCCGGATGGTCGCTACCGCCACCTGGTGACACCTCCACGATGTATTGCGAGAAGGTCTCGGCGAACCCCGACAACGGGCGGGCGATGACCCACAACCGGGTTCGTTCCCAGAACGGCAGCAGGCTGGTGACGATGTCGCGCATCGTCCCTCGCGGCAGGACAGCGTAGGCCTCGGTGAACACCGCCCGGTTCGTGGTGAGTTCCGTCTGACCAGGGTGTCCGCCGCTGGGTGCGTAGTAACTGAGTGTCATGACGATCCTTTCTTCCGAGCCGTCGCACGACTCGAACGTGACAGGGCCCCGCTGGGATAAAACTGTGCGGTCAGTCGGCTGCTGCGGTCAACCACCTGTGTTGATCGTGCCTGCCGCAACACCTGCCGGGAAGATGCAGACCGCCTCGACGATGCTGAGGCATTACCGTCTGTCGTTCTCTCGGGATCGGTAGTCGCGCCAACCGCCCCGGTCGGAAATGTCAACGAGTTCAGGGCTACCCAGAATTTCCCGGCGCAGGACGACCGCCAGTGCCGATTCACCGTCGGCCAATTCGACGACACCCAGTTCCAACTCTGCGGGTTCCGCGGGAATGAACTGGTCCCGGATGGTGGTCAGTGGGACGTCATAGAGCTCACCGGGGACGGACACTCCTCCGTCGCTGACCGGCCACAGCGCGGGAAACCGGTCACCGACAGAGAAGAACCGGTAATTCGGGGCGGTGCTGACCAACCCGAGAAAGGGATGCCCGGAAATGGTGTGGTGAACGGCGCCGCCGCGCATACCATCTCCGTTGACGAACAACGGAACATTTGAGGACACATCGGCTCCTTCAGACACCCGAATTCGGCAGCGGGGATGCCTGTACGGGTTCACCAGGCGCTGCGTTGAGTCGTGACAATGACAATGACGATGACGATGACAATGACGACGCAGATCAGCCGATCGCGGTGGTGGCAGTTGGCGCCAGGCTGAGTTGGACGTCGATGTTGCCCCGGGTCGCCTTGGAGTAGGGGCACCGTTCGTGCGCCAGCGCCAGCAGCTGTTCACCTTGTTCCGGTGAACTTCCTGGCAGTTCGGCAGCAATGGTCACCGCCAGGGAGAAGGCGCCGGCCTCCTTGACCAGCCCCACGGTAACGCTCACCACCGAGTCGGTCAGGGTGACGCCCTCCCCGCGTGCGACAACCTTCAACGCGGAATGGAAGCATCCGGCGTAGCCGGCAGCGAAGAGCTGTTCAGGGTTGGTGGCGCCACCGGGACCACCCTGCGCCCCGGGGGTCGCCAGGTCGACGTCGATCATTCCGTCGGTGGTGCGGGAGTGTCCGTTACGCCCGTCCCCTGTCGAGACTGCAGTGGTGCTGTAGACCTGTGGCATCTTCAATTCCTGTCGTTGTTATCGTTGTTGGGCAGTGCGCCGCAATGGATCTCGTTCGTCGATCAGGTCAGCCAGTCGTGGGCTATCCGGCTCCCCAGCGTCTGCAACAGGCGCGCCGCATCGATCATGCACACCGCCGAATCCGGTTCGATGTCCAGCAACGCGTACACCGCACCGATACCCGCTTCGGCCAACTCGTCCGGGCGGAGAAGGTTCCGGCCGGCGACCGCGATCACCGGCACTCCAGCGCGGCGGGCCGCGACCGCGACCCCGGCCGGCGCCTTTCCGTGCAGGGTCTGGCTGTCCAGCGAGCCCTCCCCGGTGATCACCAAGGTGGCCTCGGGCAGCTGCTCGTAGAAGCCGGTGAGCTCCAGCAGCAGGTCGATACCGGGGCGGGCCTCGGCCTCGAGGACCGCGAGCGCCGCGAACCCGACACCCCCGGCCGCTCCCGCACCGGCAAGATCCGCTGCCGGGTGCCCGGACGGTCCCGGCGGCACACTCATGACCCAGGCCAGACCGACGGACCACCGCCGCAGCGCCCCGTCCAACCGGGCCACATCGTCGGGGGTGGCGCCCTTTTGCGGACCGTACACGGCGGCCGCCCCGGTGGATCCCAGCAGCGGGTTGTCCACATCGCTGGCAAGTACGAACTGGGTACGGCCCACTGACGGGTGCAGTCCGCTCAGGTCGACCCGGTCCAGGTGCTCGAGGGCGGCGCCACCCGCGGGCAGAACGTGACCCGCCGCGTCCAGCAGCCGAGCACCGAGTGCGGTCATCATGCCGGCGCCACCGTCGGTGCTGGCGCTGCCCCCGACGCCCAGCACGATCCGGTCGCAGCCGGCGTCCAGGGCCGCGGCGACCACCTGGCCGAAACCGGTGCTGCTCGCCGTCAATGGCGCGAGATGTCCGGCCGGCATACGGTTCAGCCCGCAGGCGTCGGCGAGTTCGGCGACGGCAACCCCGTTCCGCACGGCGTACCCGGTGTCCACCGGGTCACCGGTCGGACCCGTGACCCGGACCGGGACGTGCCGGTACCCGGCGGCCACCGCGGCGTCCAGGGTGCCGTCGCCGCCGTCCGCGACCGGGACGATCACCGTCTCGATGCGGGGTGCGGCCGCCCGCAGGCCGGTCGCCACCGCAGCGGCGACCTCGCTGGCCCGCAGCGAGCCTTTGAACTTGTCCGGAGCCAGCAGCACATGCATCACTGGGGCCGTTCAGTCCAGCATCGAGATGACGGCGGTGGGCGCGTCCTTCGCGGACAGCGCGAGTTCCTCGAATTCCACTACGTTGTCGATCTCGGTGCCCATGGAGATGTTGGTGACCCGCTCGAGAATGATCTCCACCAGCACCGGGACCCGGTGCTGCACGATCAGCTTCTTCGCCGTCTCCAGCGCCGGCAGGATCTCCGCCGGGTCCTCAACCCGCAACGCCTTGCAGCCCAACGCCTCCGCGAGTTTGACGTGGTCCACGCCGTACCCCGCGGTGTCCTCGGTGGGTGGGGTGTTGATGTTGTCGAATGCCAGTTGCACGCAGTAGTCCATGTCGAAGCCGCGCTGGGACTGTCGGATGAGACCGAGGTAGGCGTTGTTCACCAGCACATGGATGAAGGGCAGGTTGAACTGGGCGCCGACGGCGAGTTCTTCCATCATGAACTGGAAGTCGTAGTCACCTGTCAGGGCGACCACGGTGGCGTCCGGGTCGGCGGCGCATACCCCCAGGGTGGCGGGCACGGTCCAGCCCAGCGGGCCGGCCTGCCCGGCGTTGATCCAGTGCCGCGGCTTGTACACATGCAGGAATTGAGCCGCGGCGATCTGCGACAGTCCGATGGTGGAGACGTAGCGGGTGTCCGGGCCGAAGGCCTTGTTCATCTCCTCGTACACCCGTTGCGGCTTGATCGGAACGTTGTCGAAGTGGGTGCGGCGATGCATGGTGCGCTTGCGTTCCTGGCAGGCCGCGACCCATTCGGATCTATCAGCCAGTTCCCCGGCGTCGCGGCGTTCCCGCGCAAGTGCGACCAGTTCGGTCAGCGCGAAGCCGGCGTCGGACACAATGGAATAGTCCGGCGGGAACACCCGGCCGATCTGCGTGGGTTCGATATCGACGTGCACGAAGGTGCGGCCCTGCCGGTAGACCGACAGCCCTCCGGTGTGCCGGTTCGCCCACCGGTTACCGATACCCAGGACGTGATCGGATGCCAGCATCGTGGCGTTGCCGTACTGCTGGGACGTCTGCAGCCCGGCCATCCCGGCCATCAGGGCGTGATCGTCCGGGATCGTGCCCCACCCCATCAGGGTCGGAATCACCGGCACGTTCAGCACTTCGGCAAGTTCGACCAGTAAATCGGAGGCGTCGGCATTGATAATCCCGCCGCCGGCGACGATCACCGGCCGCTGGGCGGTCTGCAGCATGTCCAGCGCCTTCGCTGCCTGCGCCCGGGTCGCCCGCGGCTTGTATACCGGTAGCGGCTGGTAGGTGTCGGGGTCGAAATCGATCTCGGTCATCTGCACGTCGAACGGCAGGTCGATCAGGACCGGCCCTGGGCGTCCGGACCGCATCAGGTGGAACGCCTGCTGAAAGGCGCCGGGCACCTGTGCGGGTTCCATCACCGTCATCGCCATCTTCGTCAACGGCTTGGCGATGGCCTCGATGTCAACGGCCTGGAAGTCCTCCTTGTGCAGCCGAGCCACCGGCGCCTGCCCGGTGATACACAGGATCGGGATGGAATCGGCGGACGCCGAATACAGACCGGTGATCATGTCGGTGCCCGCAGGACCTGAGGTGCCGACGCAGACCCCGATGTTCCCGGCCTCGGCACGCGTGTAGCCCTCGGCCATGTGCGAGGCGCCCTCGACGTGCCTGGCCAGGATGTGCTTGATCCCGCCGTGCTCCTGCAGGGAATTGTAGAACGGGTTGATCGCCGCTCCGGGGACCCCGAAAAGAGTTGCGACACCTTCCTTCTCGAGAATTGCCACAGCGGCATCGATGGCGCGCATTCGGGTCATCAAAATCTCCTGGTTCAGCTGGGGGAGGTGGTTTGCGATGCCGGGGATTGCTCGGGATCGCGTCCGGACAGCCGCAGCACGCCGCGCAGCAGCGCCGAGTGGTCCAGGCCGCCGTCCCCGGACGCGAGCGCCGATGCCATCAGCTGGGCGACGACGGCGCCCAACGGGATGACCACACCGGCTTCCCTGGCTGCCGAGGTGACGATGCCCAGATCCTTGTGGTGCAACTGGATGCGGAACCCCGGCTGGAACGACCGGGTCACCATGTTCTGGCCCTTCTGGTCGAGCACCTTGCTACCGGCCAGGCCCCCGCCGAGAACCTCGAGTGCGGCTTGTGTGTCGACGCCATAGGCCTCCAGGAACGCGACCGCCTCGGCCAGGAGCTGGATGTTCCCGGCCACGATGAGCTGATTCGCAGCCTTCACCGTCTGACCGGCGCCGCTGGGACCGACGTGCACGATGGTCTTGCCGACGGCCGCAAAGACATCTGATGCCGCCTCGAAGTCGGTGGCATCGCCGCCGACCATGATGGACAGGGCGGCATTCACGGCGCCGGCTTCCCCACCGGAGACAGGGGCATCCAGCAACCGGAAGCCCCTTTCCTTCGCCTGTGCGGCCAACTCGGTGGTCACATCGGGGCGGATGGAGGAGAAGTCGATGATCAGCGTGCCGGGCCTGGCCGCCTCGAAGACTCCCCCGTCTCCAGCGAGAACGTCCTTCACATCAGGAGAGTCAGGGACCATCACCGCGACGATGTCGGCGCTGCGGACGGCCTCCGCGACCGATCCCGCGCCCCGGCCTCCGGAGGCGATCAGCTCGTCGATCTTGGGCCGGCTGCGGTTGTACCCGACAACATCGAATCCGGCTTGCACCAGGTGCCCGGCCATCGGGGCGCCCATGATGCCCAGACCGATAAAAGCGACGGTGGTCATGATTTCTCCTTGATCGGAAAGTCTGAGTTCGTAAATGGGTCAGGACCGGCTGGACCGGGACGCAGGGGGCAACCAGCCGAGGCTGTCGATCGTGGTGCCGCTGGGCTTGTATTCCAGGCCGATGTAGCCGCCGTAACCGGCCGCGGTCAGCGCCTCGAGATGCGCCGCGATGTCCAGCTTTCCGGTACCGGGTTCGTTCCGGCCTGGGCTGTCGGCGATCTGCACATGACCGATTCGATCGGCGTGGTCGGTGATCGCCGCGGCAACGTCGTCGCCGTTGGTGTCCAGGTGGTACAGGTCGCACAGGAATTTCACGTTGCTGGCGCCCGATTCTCGCTCGACCCGATCGAGGACCGCGATGACGTCCGCGGCGGTGCGCAGTGGATACCGCGGCGCTCCACTGACCGGTTCCACCAGGACCGTGCCGCCGATCCGGGCAGCGGCACTCGCCGCCACCGCCAGGTTGGCCGCTGCGAGCTCATCCTGTTCCTGCGGTGTCGCATCGTCGACGCGATTGCCGTACAGCGCGTTGAAGGCCTTGCATCCCAGCCGCTCCCCCACGCCGACCGTGACGTCGATATTGTCGCGGAACTCGGCGGACCGGGCCGGCCAGGACGCCAGGCCGCGTTCACCGCCGGGCATATCCCCGGCGAAGAAATTCAGGCCGATGAGCTGCACTCCGGCGTCTACCACCGCACGGACGAATTCCTCCACTTCGGCGTCGGCCGGTACCGCCGAAGGGAACGGCCACCAGAATTCGATGGCGTCAAAGCCCGCTCGGGCCGCCGCCGCGGGCCGTTGCAGCAGCGGAACCTCGGTGAACAGCATGGACAGGTTGGCGTCGTAACGCGCTGCGGGAACGTTCATTTCGGCTGATCCTCATCGTGGGGGAAGGCGGTCGGTGGCACCGGCAGCGGGCTGCGCAGGGCGAGGGCTTCCAGGGTGGGACGGTCCACTCCGGTACCCGTGGTGACCTCGAGATCGTCCAGCGCGCCGCAATACAGCCCGCGGACCACGAACGCGGCCAGCGCCTGCGCCGAGGCCGGTTCGTCCATCACGCCGCTCGCCCGTCCGGTCAGATAGTTCGACAACCGGGTCGCGGCCGCCGGCCACCCCGACCGATAGAAGGCATAGGTCGCCAGGTAGCGGGTGACCAGGTGCCCCGGGTGCATGTCCCAGCCCTGGTAATAGGCCCGTTCCAGGGAGCGGCGCACCAACTGGGCGTGCAGCCGCATTGCGTCTCGGATCTGTTGCCGGCTGCCGGTCGGGGTGATGTTGGTCGATCCGTCGCACACCCGGACCCCGGTTCCGGCCGCGGCGACCTGCATGACCGCCTTCGCGTGGTCGGCCACCGCGTGCGCCAGGCTCTGTTGGTCTGGTGCCACGCCGCAGGCCGCGCTGTAGTCGAAGGTCCCGTAATGCAATGCGACACAACGGGTTCCTGCCGCGTGGATCATCGGCGCAACGGTCGCTGTGCCGTCCGCACCCACGATGCTCTGCGGCGTCTCGATCTGGATCTCGAACCGGAGGGAATCGGGCTGCAGCCCGTGCGCGCGCTCCAGTTCCTCGCAGATCCTGACCATCGCCCGGACCTGGTCCACCGAGGTCACCTTGGGCAGGGTCACCAGAAATCCGGGCGGCAACTCGCTCGCCCCGTACCGGTCTGCACCCCGGTCAGCACCGAGCACACCGGCGACCACGAGATCCAGGGTGCGGAGCCCGCGGCGGCGGGTCGCCTGCTCCAAGCTCTTGAACCGGACGCCGGCGAAAGACGGGCCGCCGGAGCTGTTCAGCAGCTCGCACAGCACGGTCGCGGCGCGCCGCGCGTCGGCGTCCTCCTCGGCGTCGGGCCGGTTGCCGTAGCCGTCCTCGAAGTCCAGGCGCAGGTCCTCCACGGGCTGGGCGGTGAGTTTGCTCCGAACCCGGTCGTAGACGGCGGCGTCCACACCTGTCCCCAGGCCGGTGACATCGGCCACGACATCAGCGGGCGCATGCTCGTCGAGCATTTCCAGGGCAACGCTGCCCCAGTGTCGTGCGGTTCCGGCGTCCGCGTCCGCGGCCGGAACGTAGACGGTGTGCACCGGTTGTCGGGTCCCCGGATCGCCGGGATAACGGTGCGCAAGGTGGGCGTCCGCGCCGGCCAGAGAACGATCGAGCTCAGTCAGGAAGGCATCGGTCAACCCCGACGCCACCGGTGAGCCGGACATCGCCCCGCCGCTCATCGCACACTCTTTTCGTCTAGTGGAATAGTATATTCGCTTTGTGGAAGGCTATAGCACCGGTGCTGCCGGGGTCAAGGTCCCGGGAGCATGGCCACGTTCAGCCGATTGCGGTCGCGTGCGGTCGGACATCCAATTGCTCATCAGGTACTTCCGTTTCGGCTGCGGCAGGGGGACGAGCTCTTGCCTGTGCCGGGGCGGAGCGGGCGGTGGACGGATGCTGCTGGTCAGCCAGGCGCCCGGGCCGCTTCGGCAACGGTCTCCGCGGAACCGGCCAGCTGTCGGATCGCGGCCGCGACCGCAGGCGCGACGGTGGGGTCGAAAACGCTGGGCACGATGTAGCTGGGATTGAGTTCTTCAGGTGTTACCGCGTCGGCGATGGCCTCTGCGGCGGCGAGCAGCATCTCCTGGGTGATGTCGGCGGCGCCGGTGTCCAACAGGCCGCGGAAGAATCCCGGGAAGGCCAGCACGTTGTTGATCTGGTTGGAGAAGTCACTGCGTCCGGTGGCGACCACCGCTGCGTGTTCCCTGGCCGCCAGCGGATCCACTTCGGGCACCGGGTTGGCCAGCGCGAACACGACGGCATCGGCTGACATGGTGGCGATGTCGGAACCGGTCAACAGGTTCGGCGCGGACACTCCGATGAACACGTCTGCGCCTTGAAGCACCTCGACCAGGGACCCGATGACACCGTCGGGGTTGGTGTTCTGCTGCAGCCAGCGTCGCATGTCGTCGGTTGCCTGGCTACCCGGATGCACCGCACCGTTCCGGTCGCAGCCCACGATGTTCCGGGCACCCTGGGCCTTGAGCAATGTGATGATGGCCGTACCGGCGGCGCCGACCCCGGAGACCACGATCCGCACCTGCGACAGGGACTTATTGGTGACCCGCAGAGCGTTGCGCAGGGCGGCGGCCACCACAATCGCGGTGCCATGCTGATCGTCGTGAAACACCGGGATATCCAGGAGGTCTCGCAGCCGCTCCTCGATCTCGAAACACCGCGGCGCGGCGATGTCCTCCAGATTGATCCCCCCGTAGACCGGGGCGATCGCCCGGACGATCTCCACGATCTGATCGGTGTCCTGGGTGTCCAGGCACACCGGCCAGGCATCCACCCCGGCGAATTGTTTGAACAGGGCCGCCTTGCCCTCCATCACCGGCAGCGCGGCGGCCGGGCCGATGTTTCCCAGACCAAGTACCGCCGACCCGTCGGTGACCACGGCGACGGTGTTCCGTTTGATCGTCAAACGCCGCGCGTCGGCCGGGTTCTCGGCGATCGCCAGGCACACCCGCGCCACTCCGGGGGTGTAAGCCCGGGACAGGTCATCACGGGTGCGCAGCGATACCTTCGGGACGACCTCGATCTTCCCCCCGAGATGGATCAAGAAGGTGCGGTCGCTGACCTTCCGCACGGCGAAACCTGCCGGCTCCTCCAACGCGGCGGTGATCCGCTCGGCGTGCTCTTGGTCGGTGGCGTCGCAGGTGACGTCGACCACCATCGAATCGTGACCGGACTCCACCACATCCAACGCGGTCAACGACCCGCCCGCTCGGGTGACCGCCGTCGTCAGCCGACTGGTTGCATCCGTCGACGTGGGGCACTGAACCCGCACCGTCACTGCGTACCCGGGGCTCGTCGATGCCATCTACTT
>JBBRVZ010000023.1:0-44301 GCA_038246445.1 Mycobacteriales bacterium | reverse complement strand
TCGGTGGCGGTGACGCCGGGCGGACTCGGCGTCGTCGAAGCAGGTTCCGTTGCGCTGCTCGTCGCCATGGGGGCCGACCCGGCACAGGCGGCCAGTGGCGTGCTGCTGTTCACGATCTTCACCCACGTGATCGAGATCCCGTTCGGGATCGTGGCCTGGCTGGTGTGGTTCTGGGGACGGGGCGAGGCGCCCGCCGGTGGGTACCCGGAAGCGGCCGTCGACGACGCCGCAGGTGCAGTCGCCGTGGGCCAGGGAGCGTCGACCGAGCCGGGGACGAGAACGGGGCCGATTCCCGGCGGGTGACGCCCTGCCGCAGCGGGCCGACGCCGGACCGCAGCCTGCCGGCGCAGCACCTGTAGGTGATCACCCGTACCTCGTCACAGAGTGTCGAACACGTTCTCGAGCCGGGGCCGTCCGGCGCGGGCGACGGCGGGCACCGCCTGCTGGTACCACTCGTGACCGAACACCAGCCGGAAGATCGGGCCTGGCATCCGGGTGAACACGCCGAGCGTCCGGGGTCCGCCGTCGGCCGTCGCCTGGCTGGCGTGTGCCAGCATCGACTGTCTGCGCTGACGCCAGAAGCCGCGCACGTCGATCCGATGGGTGATCTCCGAGGACGCCGAGTAGGCGCCCTCCCATGGCGCCAGATCAACGGTGCGGGACGCAGGCAGGAATCGGTTGACGACGCGCGCTGCTCTCAGCAGCCGGTCTCTGGGCACCGTCGCCTGCAACACGACGGGCGTGCCGGCGATCGCGGCGGCGGCGGCCCCGATGGCGTGGACGGCCAGGTGATCGGGGTGGCCGTAGCCTCCCCTGGCGTCGTACGTGGTGAGTACGGCCGCCCGTTCCCGCAGCAGGATGTCGGCCAGTCGGCCTGCCGCGCCGGCGATGTCGGCGTCGGCCAACCGCGGCGGCGACCCTGCCGGCGGTGGTGGTGTGGGCTGCCGCGCCAGGCCTGAATCGGCGTATCCGAGGATTTCCGTACGGTGCACGCGCAGGGCGGAAGCTGACCGCCGGAGCTCGCCGAGCCGGCGCTCGCCGAGCCGCCCGTCGGAGCGAAACTCGTCGGACGCCAGACCCGCCTCGCCGCTGGTGGCCACCACCAGAACCACCCGGTGACCGGACGCGGCCAGCTTGGCCATCGTCCCCGAGGTGAGCAGCGCCTCGTCGTCCGGGTGGGCGTGGAAGAAGACAACTGTGTGTGGCACCGGGCTAGCATGTCGCAGGGTCCGGTCGGGTCCGGTGGGAGGCGGTGGGCGGTGCGGATCGCGCACGTTTCCGATTGCTTCGTACCGCGACTGGGCGGCATCGAGATGCAGGTGAACGACCTCACCCGGCGGCAGCAGCAGATCGGCCTCGTGCCGGAGGTACTCACCGCCACACCCCTACCACGCCGGATGGCGGGCCGTCAGTTCCCCGTCCCGGTTCATCGTTTCGGCATTCCACTGCCGGCAGAGATCGCCAACAACCCGCTCCCGTCGCACCCGCTGCGCAAGGCGCTGCGAGCGGGCGACTACGACCTGGTGCACGTGCATGCTGGAGTCGGCTCGCCGTTCGCCGCAGCCGGCGTCCGGGTGGCACTGGACCTCGGACTACCGGTCACCGTGACGGTGCACTGCCTGCCGGCGTCATTCCGGCTGCCGTCCGTGCTGGTGCCCTGGACCACGCCGGCAATAGCCCGCCGGATCGCTCTGACCGCCGTCAGCGAGGCCGCCGCCGCCCCGCTGCGGAAGCAGACCGGCGTTGCCGTGACGGTGGTGCCCAACGGCCTGGACCCGCACGAGTGGGCGGTCCAACACGCGGGCACACCACCCGGCGCCGTACCCCGGACGAGCGGGACATCACCTGTCGTGCACGCCGTCGCCACCATGCGACTGTCGGTCCGCAAGCGCCCACTGCCACTGCTGGCGGCCGTTCTCGCGGCTCAGCAGCAGTTGACACCGGATGTGACGCTGCGGTTGTCGGTTTTCGGGGACGGCAAGCTGGCGCCCCGGATGCGCCGCTACCTGTCCCGACACGGCATGCAGGACACGGTGACCCTCGCGGGCCGGGTCGACCGGGATCAACTCAAGGAGATCTACCGCAACGCGGACCTTTTCATCGCACCGGCGTTCCTGGAATCGTTCGGCATCGCCGCACTGGAGGCTCGGTGCGCGGGGCTGCCCGTGGTGGCAATGCGAGGCACCGGCATCACGGAGTTCGTCGCAGACCGCACCGAGGGGCTGCTCGCCGACGGCGACGCCGGGATGACGGCCGCCCTGATCGAGCTTGCCCGCGACGGCGCGCTTCGGGCGTCGATCGCCCGGAACAACCGGACGACCGTGCCGCCCACGGGTTGGCCGGCTGTGCTCGAGCGGGTCAACGAGGAATACGCCAGGGCGATGTCGATCCACCGCTCGGTCAGCGGCACCAGCAGCCGGCAGACCGGCCGGTCACGGCGGTGGCGATCCAGCGTGACGACCGGCACCTGCACCGGCGGTGCGGACTCGAAGGATGGGTGATGGTGTGACAACGGCTGACGTGGTCGTCGTGGGAGCTGGCCACAACGGTGTGGTTGCGGCGATTCTGGCGGCGCAGGCCGGCTGGCAGGTGACGCTGCTGGAGCGCTCCTCCCGACCCGGCGGTGCGACCGTCGGCGACATCCTGTTCCCGCCGCATCCGGCCAGGGTCAGCCGCTATTCCTACCTGGTCGCGCTGATGCCGGACGAGCTGATCAGCCGGCTCGGCATCGACCTGACCCTCGTCTCCCGCTCGGTCTCGTCGTACACCCCGGCAGTGCGGGCCGGGGTGCCCCTTGGCCTGCTGGTGGAGCGGGATCCCGGTCCGGCCACCGAAGAATCGTTCCGCCGGTTCACCGGCTCCGACTCGGAATACCGCTCCTGGCAACACTTCTACGGTGAGATGCAGGCCATGGCGCAGGCCCTGGCACCGATGTTGACCGGACCGCTGCCGCGCCGCGCCGACGCCCGCTCGGCAGTGATAGCAGCTGCCGGCGAACAGATCTGGACCGATGTGGTCGAGCACCCGCTGGGCGAGATGATCGTCCGGCGGTTCCAGGACGACACGGTGCGCGGCGTGGTGGCCACCGACGGGCTGATCGGAACCTGGACCTCGCTGTTCGATCCGGAATTGCTCGCCAACCGGTGCTTCCTCTACCACCTGATCGGCCGGGGAAACGGCGAGTGGCTGGTCCCGGTGGGCGGCATGGGCGCGGTGACCGACGCGTTGCTCCGCCGGGCTCGCGAGCTCGGGGTGGACATCCGGTGCGGCGTGGAGGTTTCCGCCGTCGAGGAGGGTCGCAACGGGGTCACGGTGTACGGGGTCGGGGCGGTCGGGCCGGTCCAGATCCCGGCCGGTTACCTGCTCGCCGCGGTGGCCCCAGCCGTCGTCGATGGCTGGCTCGGGCAGGAGCCGATCATCCCGACCGGTGCCCAGATCAAGATCAACATGCTGCTGAACCGGTTGCCGGCGTTGGCCTCCGGACTCGACCCGCGCACGGCCTTCGCCGGCACCGTGCACCTCGAGGAGAGCTTCTGGGAGCTCGAGGCCGCCTACGCCACCACCGCCGGTGGCAGCCTGCCGGCGGTCGTCCCCGGTGAGGTGTACTGCCACTCGTTGACCGATCCCTCGATCCTCAACGGGTTCCCGGGCGCGACGCTCACACTGTTCGGCCTGCACACCCCCGCCGAGCTGTTCCGCTCCGATCCCGAGGCGAGCAGGACGAAAGCGGCCGAAGGTGCCCTGACGGCGCTGCAACGGCACCTCGCCGAGCCCCTGCTGGATTGCCTCGCGACGGGCGCTGACGGTCAACCCTGCCTGGACATCGCATCCCCGCTCGACCTCGAGTCGAGCCTGGGCATGCCGGGCGGCAACATCTTCCACGACGACTTGAGCTGGCCGTGGCTCGCAGACGGGTTCGCAGCGGACAGTCCGGCCGAGCGGTACGGCGTCGACATCCCCGGTAGCAGCAGGATTCTGCTCGCCGGCGCCGGTTCCAGGCGGGGCGGCGGGGTTTCCGGTCTCGGCGGCGCCGCCGCCGTCGATGCGCTGCTCGAGATGACGGGCCAACAGGGGCGGTAACGTGGTCGCGTCCGGCGGCAGGCTGCGGCCGGACGTCTCCGACAGGAGCTGAAATGACGGACCTGCCCGACGACGTTCCCGCCGGTTCCGTTGATGTCGATCGCGCCTTCCTGAGCGCCGCGGTGCGCGCCGCCCAGCAGGGACTCGAGGAGGGCGGCATCCCGATCGGCGCGGCGCTGGTGGTGGACGGCGGCGTGCTGGCGACCGGATGGAACAAGCGGGTGCAGTTGGGCAGTGCGATCCGGCACGGCGAGACCGACTGCCTGGAGAACGCCGGCCGCTTGCCGGCCAGCGTCTATGCGCGGGCGAGCATGGTGACGACACTGTCGCCGTGCGACATGTGTACCGGCGCGATCCTGCTCTACAAGATCCCGCGGGTGATCATCGGCGAGAACCGGACCTTTTACGGCGGGGAAGACCTGCTGCGGGAACGCGGGGTGAACCTCGTCGTGCTCGACGATCAGGAATGCGTGCAGATGATGACGGACTTCATCCGGGCTCGCCCGTCCCTGTGGAACGAGGACATCGGCGTACCGGACTGAACCGGTGCGTGCGGTTGATCAATTGATGAGGGTGTCCAGCCACAGCCCCGCGTATCCTCTGGCGTCCACGTGCACGGCGACATCGACCATGGTCGGCTCGATGGTGGCGCCGCCACCGACCGGATCGCCGGGGGACGCCCTGCGGTCGACAACGGTCTGGCCCCGGGTGTATCCGTGCCCGGTTTCCACCCGCACACCCCATCGGTGGGTTGTCAGTCCGGCCGGATCGACCACCGCGCAGGCGGTTCCGGCATCACCGATGGTGATGGAGTCCAGGCCCAGGATGTCGCACTGGGCGGTGATCAGCGCCCCGGCGAGCTGGCACGCCGGATCCAGTCTCTCGCGCAATCTGGCTGCATCTTCCCGGTCGACCTGCACCTGCTCGAAGACGTCCAGCCCATACATGGTGACCGGAATGTCGAGGTCGCGCATCGCTGCCAGGGCGATCGCGGCGGCCTCCGGGTCGTGGAAGAGGTTGAACTCCGCCACGGCCGTGATGTTGCCCACCGAGACGGACCCGCCCATGAACACCACCCGCTCGATGCCTGCGGCAACCTCGGGATGGCTCCGCAACAGCAGGGCGATGTTCGTCATCGGGGCCGTCGCCAGCAACGTGATCGGTTCGCCGGTGCCCACCGCCGCCATCAACTCGTGGCGCAGCAGCTCCGCCGCGGACTGGGTACTGGTGCGCCGATCCGACGGGCGGGAAAACCCACCCAGACCGTCACTGCCGTGGAACCGGCCGTTGTCCGGTGCCCTTGTCAGCAACGGTGTTGCTGCGCCGCGAGCCACCGGGATGTCGCCGGCGCCGGCCGCGTCCAGGACGTAGCGGGTGTTGGCCACCACCTGGTCGACCCCGGCGTTGCCGGCCACGCACGTGACCGCACGCAGGTCGATCGCCGGTGATCGGACGGCGAACATCAACGCGAAGGCGTCGTCGATCCCGGTGTCGCAGTCGATGATGACAGCGGTCACAGCCGAACGCCCTGCATTGCCGCCCGCATCCGGCGGCGCCGGCGCAGCCGCTGCGTCGCCAGCAGGGCGACCACGCCCGCGCAGATCAAAGGAATGGCCCACCAGATCAACGGGGCCTGGAACGTGATCACTAAGCACAGGGCGAAGAAGCCGAGCATGGTGACAACGATCATCACGTTGCTCGTGGCCGGTACGGAGGACATGGGACCAGCCTGCCACCAGGGTGGAGCCGACCCGACGTCGCGCAAGCTACTGACGGGTAACTTGGCCTTGTCGCCGGGCGGTGATCAGTCCTCGGCGCGGCGGAAGAGGGCATGATGGTGTGGCCGGGACGTCGGCGAATCCGGCGGTGGGAAGTCGTCGTGCAAGCAAGTTCTGAGGAGAGGTGGGATCCGGCGATGAACATCGCGGTGTTGATCAAGCAGGTGCCCGATACGTGGTCGGAGCGCACCCTGCGGGACACGGACTGGACATTGGACCGCGACGCAGCCGACGCGGTGATCGACGAGATCGACACCCGCGGAGTCGAAACAGCTCTGCAGCTGGCCGAGAAGTACGGCGGCACGGTGACTGTCGTCACGATGGGACCCGAGCGAGCGACCGAGGCGCTGCGCAAGGCACTGGCCATGGGTGCCGACGAGGCAGTGCACATCACCGACGAGGGGCTCGCCGGCTCCTGCACATTGCAGACCTCCGCTGCGCTCGCGGCCGCCATTCTGCCGCTGGCACCCGACCTGGTCATCGCCGGCAACGAATCCACCGACGGACGTACCGGCTCCATCCCGTCGATGCTCGCCGAGCGCCTGGGTATGCCGCAGGTGACGTCCGTCAGGACGCTCGACATCGAGGGCGGAACGCTGCGAGCGGAGCGCATCAAGGACGGTGGCTACAGCGAAGTGACCGCGACGCTGCCGGCCGTGATCTCGGTAACCGAGAAGATCAACGAACCTCGTTACCCGGGTTTCAAGGGCATCATGGCCGCCAAGAAGAAGAAGGTGGCCACGCTCGGCATCGCCGACCTCGGGCTCGATCCGTCCGGTATGGGCCTGGCGAACGCCTCGACGGTGGTCGTGGACGGCGCCCCCCGGCCCCCCCGCAAGGGCGGCGAGAAGATCCCCGATGACGGCACCGGGGGAGTCCGGCTGGCCGAATTCCTGGCCGCGCAGAGACTCCTGTGATGTCCGCGCACGCCCGGCCGACGTCGATCGGGCCCGTGGCAATCAAGACAGTGTCGAACAACACCAACTCAACTGCGAGGAGAAGCTAGCCATGTCAGAGGTTCTGGTCCTCGTCGAGCAGTACGACGGTGTGCTGGCCAAGGTCACCGGCGAGATGCTGACCGCTGCGGCGAAACTCGGCACGCCGGCCGCCGTCGTCGTCGGCAAACCCGGGACGGCCGAGTCGCTGGCCGGGGAGCTCGGTGCGCTCGGCGCGGCGACTGTGTATGCGGCCGAGGCTGACGATGCGGCCGGCTTCCTGGTGACGCCGGCCGTCGCCGGTCTCGCCGCGGCCGCGGCTGCCGCCACACCCACCGCGATCCTGATTCCGTCGACCATCGAGGGCCGCGAGATCTCCGGCCGTCTCGCCGTCAGGCTCAATTCCGGTTTGATCGCCGATGCGGTCGATGTCGAACTGCAGGCAGGCGTTGTCATCGCAACGCAGTCCGTCTTCGGCGGCGCGTACACCGTGCGATACCGGGTCGCCATCGGCACGCCGATCATCTCCATCCGGCCGGGCGCGGTCGAGCCATCCCCCTCCCCGACTGCCACGCAGGTCGTGCCGTTGTCGATGACCGTCGACCCGGCCATGTCCGCCGTCGTCGTCGCCGATCATCCCGAGCCGGTCGGGGACCGGCCGGAACTCAACGGTGCGGCCGTTGTCGTCTCCGGTGGCCGCGGGGTGGGATCGGCGGAGAACTTCCGGATCGTCGAGGAGGTGGCGGACGCCATGGGTGGCGCGGTGGGAGCCTCCAGGGCCGCCGTCGACTCCGGCTACTACTCACACCAGTTCCAGATCGGTCAGACCGGCATCAGCGTCTCGCCGCAGCTGTATGTGGCACTGGGTATCTCGGGCGCCATTCAGCACCGCGCCGGAATGCAGACATCGAAGACGATCGTCGCCGTCAACAAGGACGCCGACGCTCCGATCTTCGAGATCGCCGATTTCGGCGTCGTCGGAGACCTGTTCACCGTCGCGCCGCAGCTGGCACAAGCCGTCCGGGAACGCAAGGACTGAGCCCGGTTGCGCCGTCCTTGGGCCGCCGCCGACAGTGCCGACCGCCCCCGCTGGTGCGTCACTGCGCGTGATGACTTCTCTCACCGCAGCCGCGCTGGGGACGGCTCAGCCGGTTTTTCCGGATAGCGCGACCAGAACGCCGGCGACGGCGAAGTACTTGTTCGAGCCCAGGTCCCGCACGTTCTTGATCCCGAGGTTGTCCCGCAGCGCGTGATCGTCGGCCTCGGTCACGCCGGCGAGCGCCGACGGCGGTGCCGCCAGGATCTCCTCGAGCGTCGCATTTTCCCACGCCTTGTCCAAGGCCTTGCTCAGATCAATCGAAATAGCCACGTTGAGCCCTTCACCGGTGGGCCGCTTCGTCACGGCCCTGCACTGCACAGCGTGAAGGATGAAGCGGAAAAGTGCAACGCAACGTAGTTATTTGGATACTGCAAGTAGTCAAATGACATCACGCGCCTTTGGTTCGGCGACGAGCCAGGCTCCGCTTGCCGGGCGGCCGGATCGCAGATCGGGTGCGGCACATCGCGGATTGGGTGCAGAGCAGCAAGGCACCTACCCTGGATGGTGATGACCTATCTTGATCACGCCGCCACCACCCCGGTCCTACCGGAGGTGGTCGCTGCCATGTCGCAGGCGATGTCGGTGACCGGCAATGCCTCCTCACTCCACACGTCGGGGCGGGCCGCTCGCAGGCGGGTCGAAGAGGCCAGGGAGAGCATCGCTGCCGACCTTGGCGGGCGACCGAGCGAGGTGCTGTTCACCTCCGGCGGAACCGAGGCCGACAACCTGGCTGTGGCAGGGATCTTCCGTGCCCGCCGGCGCACCGACCCGCAGCGCACCCGCATCATCGCGGCCGCTGTCGAGCACCACGCTGTCCTGGACACGGTCGAGTTCCTGGTCGCCGAGGAGGGCGCGTCGGTCAGCTGGCTCGAGGTCGACGACTTCGGCAGGGTGCACGCCGACACGCTCGGCGCGGCCATCGCGGAGAATCCGTCGGATGTCGCTGTGATCAGCGTGATGTGGGCGAACAACGAAGTCGGCACGGTCAATCCCATCCGCGAGCTGGCGGCCGTCGCCCACGGGCACGGGATCCCGTTCCACACCGACGCCGTACAGGCGGTGGGCCAGTTGCCGGTCGATTTCACCGCGTCCGGCGCGGACGCCATGACGGTGACCGGTCACAAGATCGGCGGCCCGATGGGGACCGGCCTGCTACTGCTGCGCCGGGAGGTACCGCTCGTTCCGCTGCTGCACGGCGGGGGGCAGGAACGCGGCGTCCGGTCGGGGACACTCGACGTGGCCGCAATCGTCGGCCTGGCCGTCGCCACGCGCCATGCCGTCAGCCACCGGGCGGAGCGGGCCGCGATGTTGACGGACCTGCGTGAGGGGTTGATGGCCACCGTGACGGCGCTTGTTCCGGATGTCCTGGTGTCCGGTGACCCTGGGCAGTCGCTGGTCGATGCGGGTCCGTCCAGGTTGCCGGGCAACGTGCACTTCCGCTTTCCGGGCTGCGAGGGCGATTCACTGCTGATGTTGCTCGACGCCAACGGAATCGAATGCTCGACGGGCTCGGCCTGCACGGCCGGTGTGGCACGCCCGTCACATGTGTTGTTGGCCATGGGCATCGACGAGCGCGCCGCCCGCGGCGCGCTGCGCTTCTCGTTCGGCCACACCTCGAGCACAGCGGACGTCGACGCGGTCGCTGAGGTCATCGTGCCGGTGGTGCAGCGGGCTCGAATGGCGGCGCTGGCCGGGGCGCGGCGTCGATGACCGGACGTGGCCCGACACGGCGCTGCGGCGACCGGGGCCGGCCGGGCACGCAGGTGTTCCACTGATGCGGGTGCTGGCCGCGATGAGCGGCGGGGTGGATTCGGCGGTTGCCGCGGCGCTCGCGGTCGACGCCGGGCACGACGTCACCGGCGTGCACATGGCGTTGTCCCGGAACCCGGGCACGCTGCGGACCGGCTCTCGCGGATGTTGCACCGTGGAGGACGCGTTCGATGCCCGCCGTGTCTGCGATCTGCTCGGCATCCCTTACTACGTCTGGGATTTCAGCGAGGAATTCAGCCACGACGTGGTTGCCGACTTCCTCTCCGAGTATGCGGTGGGGCGAACCCCGAATCCGTGCCTGCGGTGCAACGAGAAGATCAAGTTCGCCGCTCTGCTGGACCGGGCGATCGCCTTGGGCTTCGACGCGCTCGTCACCGGTCATCACGTCCGCATGCGTGATGGAATCCTGCACCGCGCGGTCGACCCGGCGAAGGACCAGTCCTATGTGCTCGCAGTGCTGACGGTGGATCAGTTGGCGCACAGCATGTTTCCGTTGGGTCACCTCACCAAGCGGCAGGTTCGGGAGGAGGCCGGGCGTCGCGGGTTCGCGGTGGCCGCCAAGCCGGACTCGTATGACATCTGCTTCATCCCGGACGGCGACACCCACGGCTATCTCCTCGACAAGCTGGGTGCCCGAACGGGTTCGGTGGTCGACTCGGAGTCCGGCGAGGTGCTGGCGCAGCACGACGGCTTCTTCTCGTACACCATCGGCCAGCGCAAGGGCCTCAACCTGACGCGTCCGGCACCGGACGGTCGGCCGCGGTATGTGCTCGGCATCGAACCGGTGACCGGCACGGTGACGGTGGGTCCGGCCAGCGGCCTTGATGTCAGCGTCATCATCGCGGAACGGGTCGTCTTCTCGCGCGGCGAGCCGCCGCGGTTCCCGCTCCGGACCGTCGCGCAGCTCCGCGCCCATGGCGGCACCGTCCGCGGCTCGGCGGATCTGGTCGAGGGGGAGATCAGGGTGGTGCTGGATGAACCCGTGCGCGGTGTCGCCGCGGGTCAAACGGTGGTGTTGTACGACCAGGGCGATGACTACGTGCTCGGCGCTGGCACGATCGTGCGGGCGGCGTGATGGCGCGGGACGCGCCGGGAATCGCGCTCCCTGGCGACGGGCGCCGGCCACCGCTGACTGAACTGTTCCCGGTCAGGCGGGCGTGGAACGTCGGCGCCGCAACGGGAGTCGGCTCCTTACCGGGCGATGACGCCAAGGACGCGGCAGCCATGGTCGCAGGCGAGTTGCCGGCCCTGCCACATGTGGTGGAACTCCCCGACCGTGGGGTGGGCGCGGACATCATCGGCCGGGCGGTCGGCACGCTCGTCGACATCTACGCCGAGGTTGTCCCCTCGGGCTGGCGGATCTCCCGCCGGCCGGGACGGGATGTTCAGCGCGCCATCGACTTTCTGTCCTGGGACGCTGACGCCGCCGAGCAGCAGTATGCCGGTGCGGAGTGGGTCAAGGTGCAGATCTGCGGACCGTGGACGCTGGCCGCGATGCTCGAGCTCCCGTCCGGTCACCGCGCTCTGACCGACCCTGGAGCGGTGGACGACCTGGTGACCTCGCTGGCCGAGGGACTCGTCGCCCACGTCGGCAACATTGCGGCCCGGATCCCGGGTGCCGGCGTCGTCGTCCAGATCGATGAACCGGCGCTGCCCGCTGTGCTGGCCGGAAACCTCAGTACCGCCAGCGGTTTCGGTACGGTCCGGGCCGTTGCCGCTGTTCGGGCCATCGAGGTGCTGTCGCAGCTGACCGGGGCCGTGGCCGGCCGGCCCACCGTCGCGCACTGCTGCGATACGGCCGCGCCGCTGCGGCTGCTGCGTGCTGCGGGCTTTGACGCGCTGTCGATCGACATGACGACTCTCTCGACTGCCGCGACCGTGCTCGATCCCGTCGGAGAGGCGATCGAAAGTGGCGCCGTGCTGCTCGCCGGCGTTGTTCCCGCGGCCCGTTCTGCCGGATCCGAGACACCACTGCGGACCTGGGCTGCGCCGGTACTGCAGGTGTGGAATCGGCTCGGCTTCCCGCGCGCCCAACTGCCGTCCGCTGTCGTTCCGACACCGAGCTGTGGGCTGGTGGGCACGGACCGCGACGGCGCCCGCAGCGCCATGAAGATCTGTCGCGAACTCGCCGACGCGTTGCAGGACCTCCCGGAAAGCTGGTAAAAGTAGCTGCGCATGCGGCCGTCAGTGGATCAGCGCGGGCTGCGGCGCAGCTCCTCCACGACCAGCTGGTTGACCTCGGCGCGGCTCGGGCGCCATCCCTCGTAGTAGCCCACGGCCAGCCGGGCGATGAGCCCACGCCGACGCTTGTTGCTCAGCGGTGCGAGAAGATCGGCAAATCTGTCGGCGATGCTCGGGGTCGATCCCGTGAGGGGCGATCCGGACCCGTTCGACCCGGATCCGTTGGACCCGAACCCGTTCGGACCAGGCAAGTTTGATCCGGGCTGCGTCGATCCGGGCTGCGTCGATCCGGGCTGTGTCGATGCGGGCTGTGTCGATGCGGGCTGTGTCGACCCCGGGAGGGGCGTTCGAGACTGGCTCGGTACGGCCAGGGTTCCGGATAGAGTTGATCCGGACCGGGTCCATCTGTGCTGGGGCAACCCGGGAGTATGGTGCGTCAACCCGGCAGCGACCGGCGGGAACGGTCTGGTGACTCGGCGTTCTTCCGTAACATCGGCAACGCGGCGGCTGACCTCGGATTCCATGACTGCGCTCTTTTCGGGGACGACAACTGACGGCTGCATGGTGGCGGCCGTCGGCGGGTGCTTCGGAGTGAATCAGCACTGAGCATTTACAAATGTCTCAGGAGCGACGACTAATGCCCAGGGTCCAAAGGCCCCTGGGCGTCGAGAATTCTTGTAAGGCGGCTGGGCCGATCAGCTCTGGGGAGCCAGCATCGAGATCAGCTTGTCGGTGGTGGCCCTGTGCTGGGCGAGAATCTTCTCCGCGAAGTCGAAGCTCACGGTGGTGACCTCGCCGGCGCTGGGCATGTCGGCGACGGGCGCGGCAATCGTGGACTGCGGCAGCGCCGGAATCTGCTTCATGAAGGTCTCGACAGCCTTCACGAACTCGTCCTGGGTCTTCGCCAGGGCGGTGAGGTACTGGTCGGTGGCCTTGTTCGCTTCTGCAATGTAATCCGTCATGGTATTTCCTTTCGGGGGGCTCTTCGCTTGACAGTGCCCAGTATGCCAAGCAATGCGTAGTTTGTCAAGCGGACAGTGTGGTTCATCAAGCAGAATCGCGCAGTGTCCGGTACATGAGCAGAAGTGCTTCCTTCTTGTCCCGGCTCAAGACCTCGTCCAGGCGGATGGCTTCCTCCACACTGACCTTCGTCGTGGAATCATCTGCGGTGTCCAGAAGTCCGAATTGTGCGAACAGGGCAGCGGGGGCGATGCTGAGCGCCTGGGCGATGCCGCGCAACACTTCTGCCGAAGGTTTGTACTGGCCGCGTTCGATCTGGCTGAGGTAGGAGTCCGACATGCCGCTGGCGGCGGCCAGTTGCCGCTGCGAGATATTGGCGAGTTGGCGCTGCGCCTTGACGAATGCGCCGAAGGCCTCCGCCATTTCGTGCGACTTGTTCATGAGGTGCCATCGTAAGGGAACGTGCGCGGTCTGCCAAGCACATCCGCGGCCGACGGCCCGCCCATGGCGGGGTCGGCATCAGGTGTGCCCGAGAATGCGGTCCACCGCAATGGTGAGTACAACGCGCTGGGGATTGATTCTCGGCGTCCGGTAGCGCAGTGCGTAGCGGCGTTCTGCCTCTGTGATGTCCGCCCGGACCCGGCTGACGCTCACCGCCCCCTCGAGCGTCAGCCAACGACGTCCATCCACCTGGCACACCGCAGCTCGCCCCGGATGGCCCACGGCTGAGCGCTCGGCGTTGCGTACCTTGACCGACCCGTCACCGGTGATGACCCGGACGGTGCGGGTCGATGACTGATAGGTAAATCCGACCGCGACGACGTGCGGCGAACCGTCCGCCCGCAAGGTGGTCAGCGTCGCGAGATGTCGCTGGGTGAGAAACTCCAGTACCGCCTCGGTCGGGTCGCCCGGATCGATGCTCACCAGGTCCACAGTGCCATCGACGGCGGTGAACCGTCAGCCGGCCAACGCCAGTCGTGAGCGCCGCACAGCCAAGTCGTGGTCGGCAGCAATGATTTCGTCGAGCATCATCGCCACTTGGCGATCCTCCACATCCGTGGGAACGTACTCGCCGTCCAGCACCCTGTTGGCGGCCTTCGAGATGGCGACCGATTGGTCCATCGTGACCAGGCCCAAGGCGGCCGTCACCCGGAGCTACCATCGCTGCCGCCCCGGCGCCACCGCTCGGACCGCCGCTGTAGGTGACCATGCCCAGTGCCTTGTTCCGCCATTCGGCGTGCAGGAAGTCGAGCGCGTTCTTCAGCGGTGCCGGGAAGCCGCCGTTGTACTCCGGGCTGACGATGATCAGCGCATCGGCATCGTCGATCGCTCGTGACCAGGCGAATGTGTGCGGGTGCGTATAGCGGCCCAGTCGGGGATGCTCGGGTTCGTCCAGGAACGGCAGGTTGATCTCGGCCAGATCGAGGATTTCCACCCGACCGAAGGACGCCGACTGCGCGTGCGCGGCAATCCAGGACCCGATGGCCGGAGCGGGACTGCCCGGACGGGTGGAGGCAAGGATGATCTTCAGCGTCGTCATGGGGAGAGCCCTTGTCAGTGATCGCCTGGTCTGCGGGGTGAGTTCCATACGTGAACGTTCAACAGCTCGAAAGAGAGAGATGTTCCACGGCCGGGTGGTGACGGTGATCTCCGGCTATGAACGACATGCCACCCAGGTCGCGGACGACATGGCCTGGCCATCCCCGCGGCATGTCGGTGGCCGGTTCTAGTGTGATCCGGTGACCAAGAGCACGCAGCACCGTCAGCCCGCTGCGGCGGCCGAGGATCCCGGCGCGGACGCGCTGAAGGCCTCCGAGCCGCCGGCCCTGGAGGTACCGCAGGCGGTGGCGCACCGGCACGCCGAACTGGCCGAGCAGATCACCGGAGCGCAGTTCCGCTACTACGTGCTCGATGCGCCGACCGTGTCGGACGGCGAATTCGACGGCCTGCTGCGGGAACTCGAGCAGATCGAGGCGGACCATCCCGCGCTGCGGACGCCGGATTCACCCAGTCAGCGGGTCGGCGGCGGTTTCGCCACCGGTTTCGCGGCGGTGGAGCACGCCGAGCGGCTGCTCAGTCTGGACAACGTGTTCTCCGCCGACGAGTTGTCCGGGTGGCTCCACCGGACCGGGCGGGATGCCGGCGGCAGCGTCAGCTGGCTGACCGAGCTGAAGATCGACGGACTGGCCGTCAACCTGACGTACGAGCGCGGCCGGCTGGTTCGTGCCGCCACCCGTGGGGATGGCCGGGTGGGGGAGGACGTGACGCTCAACGTTCGGACCATCGACGCAGTGCCGGAGCGGCTCCGCGACGACGGGGCGCACGATGTTCCCGAGTTGGTCGAGATCCGTGGTGAGGTCTTCTTTCCGCTCGCGGGGTTCGCGGAATTGAACGCCTCGCTGGTCGCGGCGGGCAAGGCGCCGTTCGCCAACCCGCGGAACTCGGCGGCGGGGTCGCTGCGGCAGAAGGATCCGCGGGTCACCGCATCCCGGCCACTGACCATGCTGTGCCACGGCATCGGTGCCCGGGTCGGCTTCGATGTCGGCAGGCAGTCCGAGGCCTACGACCGGTTGCGCTCGTGGGGCCTGCCGATCTCCGAACACAACCTCGTCGTGCACACCGCCGAGGAGGTCGCCGAGCGCGTCGCCTACTGGAGCGAGCGCCGTCACGACCTGTCGCACGACATCGATGGCGTCGTCATCAAGGTGGACGAGACCGCCCTGCAGCGGCGGCTGGGGGCGACGTCCAGGGCGCCGCGATGGGCCATCGCGTACAAATACCCGCCCGAAGAGGCGACCACGTTGCTGCGGGACATCAGGGTGAACGTCGGGCGAACCGGTCGGGTCACGCCCTTCGCCTTTCTCGAACCGGTGCTCATCGCCGGGTCCACCGTCTCGCTGGCCACCCTGCACAATGCCGATGAGGTGGTTCGAAAGGGCGTCCGGATCGGCGACACGGTCGTGGTCCGCAAGGCCGGTGACGTCATCCCCGAGGTGCTGGGCCCGGTCGTCGAGCTGCGTGCGGGCCGTGAGCTGCGGGACTTCGTGATGCCGACGCACTGCCCGGAATGTGGCACGGAGCTCCGCCGGATGCGCGCGGGCGACGTCGACATCCGATGCCCGAACGCGCGTAACTGCCCGGCCCAGCTGCGGGAGCGAGTGTTCCATCTGGCCGGCCGCGGAGCCTTCGACATCGAAGGAATGGGGTACGAGGCGGCGACCGCCCTGTTGGCGGCGGGCGCGATCGCCGATGAGGGCGACATCTTTCCCGGGACCGACGCGCAGGGTCGCCCGTTCGGGCTCACCGAGGACCGGCTGCTGGGCGTCCCGCTGTTCCGGACGAAGGCGGGCGCCCTGTCGGCGAATGGCCGCAAGCTGCTGCTCAAGCTGGAAAGGCAGAAGGCGCAACCACTGTGGCGGGTGCTGGTCGCGCTGTCGTTACGGCACGTCGGCCCGACCGCGGCCAGGGCCCTCGCGCAGCAGTTCGGCTCGCTCGAGCGGATCAGGCGGGCATCGGAGGAGGAACTGGCCGCGGCCGAAGGCGTCGGTCCTACGATCGCGGCGGCCGTCACCGAGTGGTTCGAGGTCGACTGGCACCGGTCCATCGTGGATCGGTGGTCGGCCGCCGGCGTACGGATGGCGGACGATCAGACCGAGCGTCCCGAGCGGACCCTCGCGGGCCTGTCGGTGGTGGTGACCGGCAGCCTGCAGAGTTTCTCCCGGGACGAGGCGAAGGCGGCGCTGCTGGAGCGGGGCGCAAAGGCGGCCGGGTCGGTGTCGGCCAAGACCGCGTTCGTCGTCGTCGGCGACAGCCCCGGCACCAAGTACGACAAAGCGGTATCGATGCGGGTGCCGATCCTCGACGAGGCCGGCTTCCGGGCGCTGCTCCAGGACGGACCGGACGCCGCTCGAGCGGTGGCGCAGATCGGTGACGGGATGGCCGACCCCCGATCTTCCGAAGATGACGCCGCCGGAGATGACGCCGCCGGAGATGACGCCGCCGGAGATGACGCCGCCGATGAGTGACACCGATGAGCCGACGTGCGCCGATCCGGTCGTCGACTTCGACGCAATCGGCTTCTGCCCGTCGTCCGCCGCGTTCATCGCCAACCCTTACCCGGTGTTCGCAACGCTGCGGGACGCCGGGCCGGTGCTGTTCTATCCGCCGCGGGGCGTGCATCTGCTGACCCGGTTCGAGCACGTGCACGCCGCGCTGCGTGATCGCAGGCTGGGCCGGGCCTTCGAGCACCGTGACACCGCTGGGGAATTCGATCAGCCCGAGCCGGACCGGCGCTGGCCGCGCTGGTCGGCCTCCGAGCGCTGGTCGCTGCTCAATCTCGAGCCGCCGGATCACACCCGGCTTCGCCGGCTCGTCACCACCGTCTTCACGCCGCGGGCGGTTGCCGCGCTGCGGCCGATGATCGAGGACCTGTCCCAGCGGACCCTGCGATCGGCGCTCGCGGCTGGACAGTTCGACCTCATCGCCGACTACGCCCAGCCCTACTCCGTCGGCGTCATCTGCCACCTGCTCGGGGTTCCGCTGGTGGACGGACCGCGACTGCTGGCCTGGTCCCATGCCATCGTGAAGATGTACGAGCTGCACTCCGACGAGGCGCACCAGCAGGCGGCCGAGCAAGCCGCCGGCAACTTCATCGACTACGTGCGGGACATCATCGCGGCCCGGCGCCGGGCACCGGCGGACGACCTGATCACCGAGCTGATCGGCGTGGCCGACCACGGCGACCGGCTGACGGAGGACGAGATCGTCTGCACCGTCATCGTTCTGCTCAATGCCGGCCACGAGGCGACGGTGAACACCCTGGGCAACGGAGTGCGTGCGCTGCTCACCCATCCCGACCAGTGGCGGCGGATCTGCGACGGCGAGGTCGAGCCGCGGATCGCCGTCGAGGAAATGATCCGCTGGGACGGTCCGCTGCAGATGTTCGAACGCTGGGTGCGCGACGACGGCGTCGAGATCGCCGGGCGCCGACTGCGCCGCGGGGAGCGGATCGGGATGCTCTTCGGGTCCGCCAACCGGGACCCTGACCGGTTCGCCCTGCCGGACAGCTTCGACATCGGCCGGGGCGACACCACCCACATCGGCTTTGGCGGCGGCATTCACTTCTGCATCGGCGCCCCGCTCGCGCGTCTTGAGATTGCCGTCTCGCTCGCCCAGCTCCGTTCGGCTGCGCCGGCATTGGAATTGTGCGAAACCCCTGGATACCAGCCGTTCTTCGTCATCCGCGGGCTGACCTCGCTGCAGGTCCGGGCAGCGCCACCGGTCGCGGCCGACACCTGCGGGTAGCGTTGCCGAGGTGTCCGAATCCGGCCCATCCCAGTCGGGCGCCATCGAGCCGTCACCGTCGTCCGGACAGGTCGATCCCTCGCCTGCAGAGCCGGTCGGAGCGCATGGCACGCCAACGGATGGCGAACGCACGGGAGCAGCGAAGGCCGATGTTCCCACCGCCGCCGCGCCGCACCGGACACTGCTGGACATGCGAGCCCCTTCGCCGTTCGTCTCGGTGCTGAATACGGGCTGGCCGATGATCGCCATCGTCCTTGCCGCTGCCTACGTGTTCGCGACGTTGTTCCCGGCGTTGGGTGGGCTGCTGCTGATCGGTGCGCCGGTGGCGGTGCTGGGAGCGATGTCCATCGCTGCGTGGCGGGTGGGCCGGGTGAGACTTGCCGTGACCACCGAGGTCGTGCGAGTGTCCGACGGTAAGGCCGCCAAGGCCGCCGATCGGTCCGAGGTGCGGGCCGCTGTACTGGTGGAGAGCCTGGCCCGCAAGCGCTTCGGCCGCCGCAGCACCGACCTCATCCTGCTCGACCGGGACGGCCGCTGCGCTCTGCTGCTGTCCGGATCCCTTTGGCCGCCGGCGAATCTCGAGCAGGTGATCGAGTTGCTGGACCCGGTCCCGGTGATGCGGCTGGAAGGCCGGCAGACACCGCTGACGCTCGCTGCCAGGTACCCGAAAATCCTGCAGAACAGCGACGGCAGCCACCGCTACCAGCCCAAGCCGCGTACCTACTGAACGCCGCCCGGCCGGATCCGGACTGACCTCGACCGGTCCCGATCAGCCGCGCGACGACCGCGACGACGTACCGGTGAACGGCATCACGGTCGGCAGCGTGCACCCGTCGCCGGCGATGACCGATTGCCTTGACAATTGACACTGCCCAGCAGTGACACACCAAATCTGTTTGTTGAAGGCCAGGGCACGCGTATCGTCATCATCTGACGACCGCAAGCGTGCCGGAGGTGCGATGAGAACGACTCTTGCTCTGGATGAAGATCTCGTGAGGGAGGCGCAGCGACTGACCGGGACCACTGAGAAGAGCGCCCTGGTTCGCCAAGCCTTGCGGGCACTGATCGAGCGCGAAAGTGCGCGGCGGCTAGCCCAACTCGCAGGCAGCGAACCGGGTCTCGAAGCAATTCCGAGACGACAGACGCTTGCATGATCCTGGTGGATACTTCGGTCTGGATCGACCACCTACGGACCGGAGATCCCAAGCTCGCTTCGCTGTTGCAGAACGGCCACGTGCTGTCCCACCCCTGGGTGATCGGCGAGCTCGCACTGGGACACCTGACTCGACGAGGCGAAATTCTCGGGCTTCTGCTCAACCTCCCGCAGGCACAGAGGGCAACCGACACCGAGGTACTGGCCATGATCGAGAAGAATCATCTGTTCGGTCTCGGCATCGGATACGGTGACGCGCACCTGCTGGCAGCCACTGCCTTGACGGCAGAAAGCGGCCTCTGGACGCACGATCAGCGACTCGCCTCCGTTGCTGTCCGGCTCGGACTCGGCGGGCGTTCGGAACGGAACCGGAGGGAACACCTGTCCTCTCACGGTGGCACCTCAGGCGACACGAAATGAGCGGACCGTTTGCTTCCGACCGCACACCGGACCGTACCGCGCCAGCACGAGGCGAAGCATCCCCAGCAGAAGACGAGCGCCACTGGAAGCCAATTGCGCAGCCTGTCGGGGAGTCCGCCCCGTCAGATCGATTCGGTCCGAGGTAGGTATCGATGGAGGTCTTGCCTATTGGGTTTGACCGGCGTTGACGCTTGACCCCACCGAGCTGTTCACGACCACTGTGATGTCACTGGGAAATTGCTCACTCGTCCGGCCCGCCACACACCGCCCGCCTCGCGCTTGGCGAGCCCCAGTGCAATACCCATGATCGGTGTGGACAACGGCGCGATGATCATCGCGCCGATCACCGTGGCCGTCGAGTCCGTGAGCGACGCTCAGCGAGCCTCGGACAGCGACCGGTCGTAACTCCCTGGACCTCTGCACACAAGCGCGAGAGGATCATGCACAGACGGCCGGTCAGCAGTGACCGGAAACGCTGGGAGCGGTCTGGCCCGACGACCAATGCACCTGGTCAGCGGGATGGAGAGGAATCGCCGTGGCAGCCAAACGCCGTTGGATCGTGCAGTCGATGCTGGTCGTTGCAGCCTCTTTGATCCTGATCGCGCCCGCCGCGAGGGCTGCTACACCGTCATCGGTGCCAACGTCGCCAGTCAGAATGAAATTCGGGAGCGCGGTGGCAGGCACCGAGGCTGCGGTCGATGCCTACCTGCGGAGCCAGGTCGATGAACTGGGGCTGCCAGGCGCCGCGCTGGCGATCATCAGAAACGGCGCCATCGACCATCTTGCGGCATTCGGCGAGGCCGACGAATTCGGCCGAGCGATGACGCCGCAGACCCCGGTGCTGCTGGCGTCGGTGAGCAAGCAATTCACTGCCACGGCAATCATGCAGTTGGTCGACGCCGGGAAGGTCGAGCTGTCCGCGACAGTCCAGCGTTACCTGCCGTGGTTCCAGGTGGCGGACCCGGCGCTGTGCGCGCAGATCACGGTCGAACAGTTGCTGCACCACACCAGTGGGCTCCCGAGCTCGGCCGATGACGGGATCCTCGATGCACTGGGTGACGACCAGAGTCCGGCCTCGCTCGAGGCGGGGGTACGCGCCTTGGCGACCGTCGAACTCCGTGACACCCCCGGCGCGTCTTTCGAGTACACCAACGTCGGCTACAACACGCTCGGCGTGATCGTCGAAGCCGTTTCCGGCCAACGGTTTGCCGACTATCTCGACGAGCACGTCTTCGGGCCGTTGCAACTGCACCACACCCATGGGACGGCGACGCAGGCGCGCGAGGACGGCGGCGCCCAGGGTTACTACCGCTGGTTCGGGGCAACGTACGTACCGGAGCCGATCGCCACCCCGGTGGGCTGGCAACCTTCGGTGACGCTCTACTCCTCGGCCGAGGATCTTGCGCACGTCGTCCAGATGAACCTGCAGCGTGGACAGTACGACGGTGCGACCGTGCTGTCCGCCCAGGCCGTCGACGCGATGCAGAACTCCGGCCCTTCGATCGGCGACACAGCGGTCACCTACGGAATGGGCTGGTCGAACAGGCCGCAACGGGAGCTGTCGGCGGACCCGGGTGACAAGGTCGCCGACGCGGCCACGGCTCGGGTCCTCGAACACAACGGCAGCTGGCCCAACACCCACACCTACATCAGCTATGTGCCATCGACCGGGATGGGTGCGTGGTTGCGGTGCAGCTCGTGCTCATGTGGTGGTCGATCTGGTTGCTGCAGAGACGGTCTCGAACGGGGGTGCGGGTTCGGACGGGCAGACGCTGGGCGGCACTTCTCGGTCCGCTCGTCTTCGACTGTGCGGTCGTCGCCTTCGCTCTGTGGTACGTGCCGGAACATTTCCAGACGCCGCTGCGCACCATCGTCAGCTCGGTACCTGACTCCGGGCTCCTGATCGTCATCGCGCTGATCCTCGCGGTCGGCTGGGGCACGTCGCGAACGGTTCTGTTGGTGCGCCGACCGTGCGTCCCCAGCAACGATCGGCTCCCCGAGCGACAAGACGCTGTTGTCGGCGCCGGCTGAGCTGAATGGGGAAGCGATGCCGGGCGCAGGTTCAGCCGACCGAGCCGTGCGCTCTGATTCCGGCAAGCCCACCCGGCCCCACAGTCGTACCAAGCTGATCCCGCGACAGCCCAACACAGGCAGCGGATTCCGACGATGTGGCGGTCGTTTCGTCGCGGGCTTTGATTTCGAGCCAGATTCCGCGCGAACTGCTGATGTGTGAGCAGCAATGTCGAGGTGGCTGCGTGCCCACGCAAGGCGGTGATCGATCTTGGTTCGGGGTCCATCGTCATGCAGGACTCGCTCGCGGCTGATGGAGTGACCGAGCTTGCCGGGCGATTGGGGTCAGTATCGATTTCGGGGTTCGTAGGCGCGGTGACGCAGGGCGGTGATCGCGGCGGTGCGGCCGGTGGGGGTGAGCGCGGAATGGGTGGTCAGGGTGGCCTTTCCGGTGAGCTTCAGGAAGTCGAGCCGGCCGTGGACCTCGCCGGTGAGCCAACCGGCGCCGCGGGCGGTGAGTGGGTCGCCGTCCTCTGTGCGCCACCCTTCGCCGGTGAGGATGTCGGCCACGACGGGGGAGCCGTAGGTCGGGATCTGGTCGGTGAGCAGCAGCATGAGCAGGGTCTCGGCGGCGCCGCCCTCGGCGGGGTCGGTCGGGACCAGGGTGCCGGTCACCGCGTCCCACAGGGTGGTGGTGTCGGCGTTCAGGAGTTTTTGTCCGCGGGTGGTCAACGTCAACCGGCGGCCGCGGCGACGGGTCGCGCCCAGTTGGAGGAGGATGCCGCGGAGTCGGTGCGCCTCGGGGAGCTGATTCTCCGGCGGTGCCTGTTTGCCCAGGATCAGCCAGTCGAACCGGTGGCAGGCCTCGGTGAGCAGGGCTCTGCCGAGGGTGTTGTTGACCGTCAGCGGGGCGCCGTCGCCGGCGAATGCGGCCAGGAACCAGCGGACCTGGTCGAGGTGGTCCTCGGCGTCATCGGGCACTTCCGGTGGCCCGGTGAGGAGCGGTAGCACCGCTTGGGTGAGCGCAGCCCGCCGCGGGCCGCGGGAGTCGGCCCACCGGGTGCGGCGTTCGGTATGGATTCGGTCCAGCAAGCTGTTCCCGCCCAGCTCCAGCCGGCTGACCTCGAGGTAGTCCCGTGCGATGGTGGTGGCGGTGTCCTTCCACCCGCGGCGACCTGGTGTGTAGGCGCCGGCGGTGATCGCAACCTCGAGGTGGTCCGCCAGGGACCAGAACGCGGCGTGTTCCTCGACGCCGAGCATCCCACTCCAGGTCAGCAGGCCCGGGATATCGGGGGGTTCGACGCCGCCCGCGGTCAGAGCCTTGCGGTACGCGGTGATGCCGGCGCTCCGCCCGCCGGTGGCGTAGGCGGCGAGGATGGTATCGGTGATCGGGTCGGTGCAGACCGCGGCGTATCGGGGGAGTCCGACTCGGTCGAACAGCACCCCTAGTGACCGCGCAACCTGCCGGTGTTCCTCCGGGGAGATCGCCCATTTCTCGGGCAGCTGGTACCAGAGGAATTCCTGAAGCCCCCGCAGGCTGACGACCTGCAGACCCGTGCCCCAGGTCAGTGACCCGAATGCGGACTCCGCGTTCCCCGCGACCTCGGGTTCGGTGACGGCGATGTCGGTCAGCGCGGCGTCGACCGTGGCGTCACCGGTATCAAAGAGATGCATGGGGATGCACCGACGACCTCACCGAGCTGCTGGAGTTGCCGAGTCGGAACCGCTGGTGGCGGCGGGCCTGACGGTGCGCCGCCCGGTGCGGGGGGTGGCCGAGCGGGTGAGGATGCGTTCCACCGCCTGGCTCGCCCGGCGCTCCCGGGTCGCCGGGCGTTTCGCCTCGCCGACCCAATCGGCGTACTCGCGGCTGTGACTGAAAGACAGGCTCTCGAACGCCATCGCGGCGTCCGGGTTCAGCGCCAGGGCGGCTCCCAGCTCCGCCGGTACCTCCGCGACCCGCGGTACGTCGTCGGATTCCACCGTCATGGTGATCTCGTCGCCTTCGCCGACCATCAGGTCGTCGCGTTGCGCCTTGCGAAGCCCGATCCACCCGCTGCCGCCGTAGCTGGCGATCGTTGTCCGGAATGGGTCGTGACCGGGCACAGTGACCAGCACAGGCGCGCGGGACCTGCCGAACACCTCGACGGGATCGAAGGGCACGGCGACCGCATGCCCCGGACCCTCGTCCGGTTGCTCGACCGTAGCGGTGAATGTTCGCGAAGCCATGCTGTCACCGAGTCCTTGAGGTGAAACGTAGGTAGTAGCCGTCCGGATCCAGCACCCGGAAGTCTTGGAGCCCCCACGGCCTGCGCATGATGTCCTCCTCGATCGGCCAGCCCGCCAGCCGTATACGATCCCGTTCGACGTGCAGGTAATCGACCTCGAGGACGATCTCCACCCCGGTGGGTGGCTTGCGGTACAGGGGGTGGCCGCCGGGGATGACAACGGCCCCGATGTGCACATCATCCCGTTGCAAGGCCAGGTACGGCGCCGCGTCCGCCCTGCGGTCCGCGATGAGCCGAAAACCGAGCAGATCGACGTAGAAACGCACCGTGGCGTTGAGATCAGCGGGGAAGATCTCGATCCGGAGGCTGG
Source organism: Mycobacteriales bacterium (assembly GCA_038246445.1). GTDB lineage: Bacteria > Actinomycetota > Actinomycetes > Mycobacteriales > Nakamurellaceae > Nakamurella. The sequence continues at coordinate 20,016 of JBBRVZ010000023.1, read as the reverse complement.
TCGGCACCCTCCGACCCTCTCATGAGCCGGGCTCTGGCATCTGCCGAACCGGCTCCGGCCGGCGATCCGAGGTGCACAACGGTCCTGTCCGGATCGCGGACCCCGTCCATCCAGCGCGTCGAACGGGAAGGACATCAGTCGATGACGGCCAGCGGCGTCCGGCCGGCGACCACCGACGTCAGTCCGGCCAGGTGCGCAAGGCGGGCCACTTCCGAATCCCGCATCGCCGGACCGCCGGGCCGGCCGACGATCACAGCGGTGTCCGGGTCCCACAGCGGAGCGGCCGCCATTTCGGTGCCGATCGCCTTCCAGTCCTCCGGCACCCATGACGCGTCGGGGTCGAGGACGGTCGCCCGGTCGACCGGTGCCCAGCCCGGGATCACGCCGTCCAGGTTCGGCACCCCGCCGCCGCCGGCCAGCAGCCGGATGGTCCGGCCGTCACCGTTCGTCTGCACCCCGACGATGATGGCCCACCCGGCGCGCAGCACCTGCGGCAGCATCCGCGCGAGGATCTTGACCGCGTTCTTCGGGTCGGCGGCGATGGCTTCGACGAGTTCCCATTCCCGGTGCCGGGCGGCGATTCCGGGGTCCGGGCGCACCGACTCGACCCTGACACCGGGCACCGTCTCGGCAGCGGTGATCAGCACGTCCGGCTGCCGCCCTGCCGGAAGGGCCACCACGATGTCGTCGACCGCCTGATCTGGCGAGCGTTCGACGATGTCCATCGCGAGGATGTCGGCGTCGACGAGACCGAGGGCGGTGGCTACGGCACCGAGGGTCCCTGGCCGGTCCGGCAGCAAGAGGCGCAGTACGTATGACATGGCGGTTGGTTCGCCTCCCAGATGGCGGACAGCTGATGCAGGTGTACCCGCTGATCGGCCCCCGGCGCGGGACATTCGGGTGACCAACTCGGTTCATTGTCGGCGTGCGGCGTTTCGGCCAGATCACGACGGTGGTCACGTCCGATTACCGGCCTGGTGCTCGTGGCGCACGGCTGCGATCGGCAACAGATCGCCCACCGACCGGCGAGCGGCGACGGGGGCAACGGTGAACGTCCTAAGATTCAGTGAGGTCGGCCGCAACGACCTCCCGCATCTGGAGTGCATCGCCCGCCCGATGACCGTCGAACCACCCCGGAGATCGCCCCGGGAACCTCGAGCGCTCAGGAGAACCGTGTTCAGCGTGTCACCGCTCACCGACAGCCCCGCCGCCGCCGCAGTTGCGCAGCAGTCGCCCGTCGCGGACTCCCCGGATGCCAGGCCGGTCTTGACCCGCGAGGACGTCGCGCACCTGGCACACCTCGCGCGGCTGGAGGTGACAGAGGCCGAACTCGATCTCTACGTCGGGCAGTTGTCGGTCATCCTGGACTCCGTCGCCGCGGTCGGTGAGGTCGCCGCGTCCGAGGACATCGAGCCGACCACGCACGCCGTACCACTGACCAACGTCTACCGCGAGGACGTGGTCCGACCGGGGCTGAGCCAGCAGGTCGCGCTTGCCGGTGCACCCGCCGCGCAGGACGGCCGTTTCCGGGTGCCGCAGATTCTGGGAGAGGAACAGTGACGGGCACCGACGCAACCAGCACGGACCGGGCGATCGTGGGCGAGTCGAGGACCAGCACGGACGACCTGACCCGGAAGACGGCCGAATGGCTGGCCGGGGCCATCGCGGGCGGGGAGGTCAGCGCGGAGGAGGTGGCCAGGGCGCACCTGGACCGGATCGACGCCGTCGACGGCGCCGTGCACGCATTCCTGCACGTGTCCACCGCGTCCGCTCTCGAGCAGGCAAGGGCGGTGGATCGCGCCCGTGCCAGCGGTGCGCCGCCGGCGTCACCGCTGGCAGGTGTTCCACTCGCGCTCAAGGACATCCTCGTGCAGGCCGGTATTCCGGCCACCGCCGGATCGAAGATGCTGCAGGGTTGGATCCCGCCCTATGACGCCACGGTGACCCGCAAGCTGCTCGACGCGGGCGTCGTCATCCTCGGCAAGACGAACCTGGACGAGTTCGCGATGGGCTCCTCGACCGAGAACTCGGCGTACGGTCCGAGCCGTAACCCGTGGGATCTGTCGAAGATCCCGGGTGGGTCCGGTGGCGGATCGGCCGCGGCGCTGGCCGCCTTCGAGGCACCGCTGGCGATCGGCACGGACACCGGCGGCTCGATCCGCCAGCCGGCCGCCGTGACCGGCACGGTGGGCGCCAAGCCGACCTACGGCGGGGTGTCGCGGTACGGCGTCATCGCGCTCGCGTCGTCGCTGGACCAGGTCGGGCCGTGCGCTCGCACCGTCACCGACACGGCGCTGCTGCACGAGGTGATCGCCGGTTACGACCCGCTGGATTCCACCTCGATTCCGCAGCCGGTGCCGCCGGTGCTGGCGGCGGTCCGCCGTGGGCAGCTCGACGGGGTCGCCGGGATGCGGATCGGCGTGGTCAAACAATTGGGTGGGAAGGGTTATCAGGCAGGCGTTCTCGAGTCCTTCGAGGCCGCGGTTGGCACGCTGCAGGCCGCCGGCGCGGACATCGTCGAGGTCGATTGCCCGCACTTCCAGTACGGGCTGGCCGCCTACTACCTGATTCTGCCCAGCGAGTGCTCGTCCAACCTCGCCAGGTTCGACGCCATGAGGTACGGCCTTCGGGTCGGTGACGACGGTGCCGCGTCGGCGGAGGAGGTGATGTCGCTGACCCGCGGACAGGGGTTCGGCCCGGAAGTCAAGCGCCGCATCATCCTTGGCACCTACGCGCTGTCCGCCGGCTACTACGACGCCTATTACGGCTCCGCCCAGAAGGTCCGGACGTTGATCAAGCAGGACTTCGATCAGGCTTTCGGTGTTGCGGATGTATTGATCTCGCCGGCGTCCCCGGTGACGGCGTTCGATATCGGGGAGAAGGTGGACGACCCGATGGCAATGTATCTCAACGACCTCGCCACCATTCCCGGCTCGCTGGCCGGGATCCCGGCGATGAGCGTGCCCAGCGGCATCGCGTCGGACACTCACCTGCCGGTCGGTCTGCAGATCATGGGTCGCGCCCTGGGCGAGGCCGACATGTACCGCGCTGCCGCGGCTTTCGAAAGCGCCTACGCGGCGCAGCATTCCGGGCTGGTCCCGGCCCGGATTCCGGAACTGGAGGCGATCGCGCGATGACGGCGACACTTCGTGCCCCTGACGGGTTGATGGACTACGACGAGGCCATCAAGCGCTTCGACCCGGTCATGGGGCTGGAGGTGCATGTCGAACTGGGCACCGTCAGCAAGATGTTCTGCGGCTGTCCCACCGAGTTCGGCGCACCGCCCAACACGCAGGTATGCCCGGTGTGTCTGGCCCTGCCGGGCGCGATGCCGACGATCAACCGCAAGGCGGTGGAGTACGCGATCCTGATCGGTCTTGCCCTGAACTGCACGATCGCCCCCTGGTGCCGGTTCGCCAGGAAGAACTACTTCTACCCGGACATGCCGAAGAACTTCCAGACCTCCCAGTACGACGAACCCATCGCCTTCGGCGGCTTCCTCGATGTCGAGGTCGAGGGAGAAACGGTCCGCGTCGAGATCGAGCGCGCGCACATGGAGGAGGACACCGGCAAGTCGCTGCATGTCGGTGGTTCCACCGGGCGGATCTCGGGTGCCGAGTTCTCGCTGCTGGACTACAACCGGGCCGGAGTTCCGCTGGTGGAGATCGTCACCAAGCCGATCACCGGCACCGGGGCCCTCGCGCCGGTGGTGGCCAAGGCGTACGTCGCCGCCCTGCGTGATCTGCTCAAGACCCTCGGCGTTTCCGACGTCCGGATGGATCAGGGCTCACTGCGGTGTGACGCCAACCTCTCGTTGACACCTACCGGCAACCCGGTCTTCGGCACCCGCACCGAGACGAAGAATGTGAACTCGCTGCGCTCGGTGGAGCGGGCGGTCCGGTACGAGATCACTCGGCAGGCAGCCATTCTCGCCGCAGGGGGACGCATCAAGCAGGAGACCAGGCACTTCGACGAGTCCACCGGGACGACCGCGCCGGGTCGCTCGAAGGAAACCGCCGAGGACTACCGGTATTTCCCCGAGCCGGACCTGGTACCGCTCGCGCCGGAGGCGAAATGGGTCGAGAAGCTGCGGGCGACGCTGCCCGAGTTCCCGTGGCTGCGGCGGAACCGCTTGCAGGCCAACTGGAATCTGACGGACGCCGAGATGCGGGACCTGGTCGCCGCGGAGGCGGTCGAGCTGGTGGCGGCCACCGTGCAGGCCGGTGCTTCCCCTGCCGAGGCGCGCTCCTGGTGGGCGTCCTACCTGGGACAGCAGGCCAACAGTCGCGGCGTTGCGCTCGAGGAGTTGCCGATCACGCCGGCGCAGTTGGCGGATGTCATCGGCAAGGTCTGCACCGGTGCGCTGACGACGAAGATGGCCCGGCAGGTGGTCGACGCCGTCCTGGCCGGTGAGGGCGATCCGGACGAGGTGATTGCCGCCCGCGGCCTGGCGGTGGTATCCGACGACTCGGCCCTGCAGCGGGCCGTTGACGACGCGCTGGCTGCGCAACCGGCCGTTGCGGACAAGATCCGCTCCGGCAAGGTGCAGGCGGTGGGCGCCATCGTCGGTGCGGTGATGAAGGCGACGCGCGGCCAGGCGGACGCGGGCCGTGTTCGGGAGCTGGTGCTGTCCACGCTGGGCGTGAAGGCCTGAGACGGCTCACGGCGGCCGGCGAGAACTGGGAGGGTTGGGTGAAGATCGCGCTCGCCCAGATCGTCAGTACCTACGACCCCGCGGAAAACCTCGCGCTGGTCTCGGATGCCGTGCACCGGGCAGCGGCCTGCGGTGCCCGCCTGGTGCTGCTGCCCGAGGCGACGATGTGCGCGTTCGGCGTGGCATTGGGTCCGATCGCGCAACCACCGGACGGGCCGTGGGCGACTGCCGTTCGGGGCATCGCCGCCGCACAGGACATCACCGTGGTGGTCGGCATGTTCACCCCCGGTACCGATGGACGGGTGCGGAACACATTGCTGGCAACGGGCGCCGGGGTGGAGACGACCTACGACAAGGTTCACCTGTTCGACGCCTTCGGTTTCCGCGAGTCGGACACCGTCGAACCCGGGACGAAGCCGGTCACCATCGAGATCGACGGCACCACAGTCGGTCTGACGACCTGTTACGACGTCCGCTTCCCCGGTCTGTACCAGGCGCTGGCCGATCACGGCGCCGCGATCATCCTGCTGGCAGCGTCCTGGGGGGCAGGACCGGGCAAACGGGAGCAGTGGGACCTGCTGACCCGGGCGCGAGCGCTGGACAGCACGAGCTTCCTGCTCGCCGCGGCGCAGGGCGATCCGCTGTCGGTCGGACGGCGGCCAGAGGGCAGCGCGCCCACCGGAATCGGTGGCACGGTCGCGGTGGCGCCCAGCGGAGTGGTGATCGCGCAGCTCGATGACAGGCCGGATCTCCTGCTGGTCGAGGTGGACCCGCGGGTGGTCGCCGACGTCCGTGCGACGTTGCCGGTACTGGCCAACCGTCGGTTCTGAGCCGGTCAGGTCGAGGGATCCTGCCCTGTCATGACGGGGGGTGTCAGGCGGTGCGCTGCAACACCGCCGCATCCGACCCATCCGCGTCAGTCCGGGCCGCCGTCCCCACCCGAGCTCCCCGACGGCACGACGACTACCCGGTCGTCACTGGGCACGGGCTGACCCTTGCCGTCCTTGTTGGAGGTGGTCATCCACAGCATCCCCTGCTGGTCGGCGGCGACCGTCAGCAGCCGTCCGTAACGGTCGTCCAGCAGAACGGTCGGGGCGCCGGTGAACGAGCCGGACGGCCCCATCTGCACGGCGGTCAGCTGCTGCTTGTCCAGCGAGGTGTTCGCCAGCAGACCGCCTGTGACGGAGCAGTCCGCAGCGCCGCCGTCCGCGGCCGTCCAGGTCCACAACGCCTGCCCGGCGGTCACTTTCGAGTAGTTCTTTCCCGCTTCGAAGGGTAGCAGGACGTCCACGCCGGGTCGCCGGTCCAGCGCGGCGACGCTGCCGTCATCCATCGGGCACATCCCGCCGACTTGGGTGAAGCCGGAGGCGAAGATGGGCGAATTCGGCACCGGATTCGATGTCGCCGGCTTGCCGAATTCGTCCAGTCGCAACACCTTTCCGGCCAATGACGTGGGATCTGCCGCGGCCGCGGGATTGCCGGTATCCCCGGTGCCCACATACAGCGAACGATCGGCGCCGAAGGCGATGCGGCCACCGTTGTGAGTGGCCCCCTTGGGAATACCGGTGAAAATGGGCTTGGCAACATCGCCCTTGGCGATCCGCAGGATGCGGTTGTCTTTCGCGGTGGTGACGTAGGCGTAGATCAGGCCGTCCTCGTCGTACGACGGCGACAGCGCGATGCCCAGCAGCCCGCCGTCGCCCTTCGCGTCGACGCCGTCGAACGTGGTCACCAGCACCGGGTCGGTGCCCTTGGCCACCTGCAGCAGCCGTCCGGTGGTCCGCTCGCCGACCAAGGCGGAACTCCCGTCGGCCATCGGAACCAGACCCCACGGCGCGCTCAGGCAGGTGGCGATCACCGCCTCGTCGGTGGGCGCGCACGGGTTCGCAGGCGCTGCCGGACCGCTCGGGACCGGTGCACCCGGGCTGCTGGACGGGGTTGTCGGGGCGGATGACGTCGACGGTCCGCGGGAGGTCTCATCGGGAAGTGCCGCACGCGCGGTCAACGACGGCTGCACGGTGAAGCTCGGCGCCTCACCGGAGAAGTCGGCGCACCCGGCGGTCAGCGCCAGCACCGCGACACAGATTGCGGCGGCGCCGCGGTGGTGCGGGGATCCGCGCGGGTACCGACGACCCGGGCGGGCACCGCGCACACCTGTGAGGAAGGAAGGCATCACCATCAACGGTACTGGCCCACCGGAACCGGCAGGGTACTGCCGGAGAGTGCCGGCGGCTCGGGCCGGCCGACGACTCGGAGCAGTAACAATGCGTCCTGCTCGAGCATGTAGCGCATCCTTGCGCGCCCGCCGGAGGAGAAATGCATGGTGAATCCGGCAACCCCGGCCCGGGCCTTCCACTGCGAACTCGACCACTCCGTTCGCTGTGCGCCGCCCCGATGGGCGATCACCGTATTTCGAGAGAGCAGGCGGCGCCACCGCAGTACGACGGTGTTGTTGTCGAGTTGCCAGGCGGCTTCCCGCGACTGGCTACCGCGAGCAGACACGCCAGGGGTTGCGGTAGCACGGCGAGCAGGCGCCACCACCCGGCAGCAGCAGCAGCGCCGTGAATCCGGCTCCGTACTCCAGTGGCACCGTGAGATATCGGCGATGGACCCGGGCCGGCAGAGGCATCAAAGGCGTCGCGGGCCAGCGGATCTCGGGGAGGGCGCGCTCGATCAGGGCGCGCGCCCGGGCGGTCTTGATCAACCGGAACAGGGTGCGGCGATCATTGTTGGCCACGCCGATGCCGGCGACTTCGACCTGCAGGCTGCAGTATCCGAACGGTGCCCGCGACAACCCCTCGACGATGCGGACCGCCTGCACCCGTTCCACCGGGATTGTCGCCGAACGGGTGCCCAGCAGTCCTTTTGAGTTGCGCAGCACGTCGCCATCACGGATCAGCGTGAACCGGTTCAGCCGCAGAGCACTTGTCACGACGCCGAGAACGATCGCGGTGACGATCAGCGCGGCGATGACCGCCACCGACCCCCGCGGTTCCACGGACTCGTGCATGAATTCGGCGGCGCGGCTCGGTACGAACTCGGTGAACCGGTACCAGGCGACCACTGCCGCCGCGAAGATCAGCGGGATGGTGTTGTTGGTGATGGCGGCGATCAGCATTCCCGGCGTCCCGAGCACCGCGATGACGTCCGGCCCCTTCCTCGGTATCGATGTCCCGGTGCTACGTCGCCACGACAGGTAGCGCTGCAGCGCCGAGGCATCACTGGGACGCCCGTCGCTGGCGGCGGCCTCGGGGGGCGGGCGGGCCGGTCGGTTCCTGCACCTGCAGGGCGGTCCGTAGGTCGTCCACCCCGCCGTCCCGACAAGCTGCCCAGCACGATCGCGGACCCGTTGCGGTCACCCGGCGACTGGACCCGCAGACCCCACACGCCGATCAGCCGCTGGATGAAGGAACGGGAGGCGTCCAGGGCGGTGATCCTGGTGATGGGCACCACCCGCACGATCCGGTCGAAGAGCCCGGATCGCAACCGGAGCACCCCACTGATCACCGAGTACTTCTTCACGTGCCACTGCGCGACGGCGATCGCCATCACGGTGGCAAACAGCAGGGCGTTCACCCACCAGGGCGCGCCGCCGAGGATCGTGAGGACCAGGAACGGGATCGCCGACCGAGCCGGGTGACACCCGGGTCGGCGGTCCGCTGGTCACGGGATCAGCGTACGGTGCTGCGTTCTTCGACCGGAATGTCCGGAGCGGAGCCGGCCGGCGGCGTGGCCGGTGGTGCCTGATCCGCCGGCATGGTGTCCTGCTCAGCTGCCGAAGGGTCAGTCTGAGCGGCGGTGCCGACTTGCTGTCCGGGGGCTTCTTGCCTGCCCGGGCCCCGTTCCATGCTCGCATCCTCGACAAGGTCCGTGCCGTCGACCTCGGCGACCTCGCCGTCGACGCCGAGGTCGATCTCCTGTACTCCTTCGTCGCCGGCTGCGTCTGGCCCCAGCCGCAGGCTGCCGCCGGACACCGCGGCCAGTCGAGGCAGGTCGCGCGGCCGGACCATCGGGAGCCGCACCCGACCGCCGTCGAGGCGTACCGCGACCGCCCACCGGGGACCGTTGAATTCCAGTCCGGCGAGATCGGTCCAGCTGATCCGTTGCGGCTTGCGCAGGCCGTATGCCGTCAGAGTCGTCGGTGTGGCCTTCGTCCTGGTGAGCGCGACCCATGCCAGGGTGATCACCGGTACCCCGAACAGCACCGCCCACGCACCACCCGCTGTGGCCAGCGGCGCGATGCAGAGCAACAGCAGCACCGGGAAGAGCAGAGCCGGCACCGGGAGCCGGAAGGTGGCGCTCGCGGAACGGGACATGCCGTCCATGGTGACACCGGGGCGCCCCGGGCGTTCCCGCGGTGCGCTCGAGCACTCGAACGGATCTCCGGCAGCGTGTCCACGATGTGGGATACACGTCCCGTCCTGTTGACACCGATGTGGCCCGGTCCTAGTCTTCGGGGCATGGCATTCCTGCTCGTAATCAGCTAGCGCGTCCCGCCGAAAGGCTGCGGCGCGCAACCCCTTGGTCACCCCGGTGACGAGGGGTTTTTTCTTGTCCGGAGGTGGTCGGGGAGCACCCCCGCCGGCCGGGCGCCGATCGCCGGCTCCACCCGGCACCACCAGCAACACCAGCGAAGAGAAGGTTCCGATGACGCAGGGCCGCACCGTTGTCCGACCGCCGGCTGTCCATCCGCCGGGCCACGTCGTCCCGCCCGTCCCGGCGCGCACGCCGGAGCGTCCGGTCGAAAAGCTCAGCGGCGCCGCCTCTGTTGTGCGTTCACTGGAGGAGGTCGGCGCCGAGATCGTCTTCGGAATCCCCGGTGGCGCAGTGCTCCCGGTCTACGATCCGCTGCTGGACTCCACGAAGGTCCGGCACATCCTGGTCCGACATGAGCAGGGCGCGGGCCATGCCGCCACCGGGTACGCGCAGGCGACAGGCAAGGTCGGCGTCTGCATCGCCACGTCGGGACCGGGTGCGACGAACCTCGTCACGCCGCTGGCCGACGCGCAGATGGATTCCGTCCCGCTGGTGGCCATCACCGGTCAGGTCGGCCGGGCAATGATCGGCACCGACGGTTTCCAGGAGGCCGACATCTGCGGCATCACGATGCCGATCACGAAACACAATTTCCTCGTCACCGATGCGGCCGAGATCCCACAAACGATCGCGGCCGCCTTCCACCTGGCATCAACGGGCCGACCCGGCGCCGTGCTGGTGGACATCCCCAAGGACGTGCTGCAGTCGGAAACCACCTTCCGCTGGCCGCTGGACGTTCATCTTCCCGGATACCGGCCCACCACCCGGCCGCACTCCGGGCAGATCACCGCCGCCGCCAAGCTGATTGCCGGCGCGCGGCGTCCGGTGCTCTATGTGGGCGGCGGAGTGTTGAAGGCCCGAGCGACCGAGGTCCTTCGACAGCTGGCCGAGCTGACCGGGATTCCGGTCGTCACCACGCTGATGGCGCGCGGGGCCTTTCCGGACTCGCACGTCCAGCACCTGGGCATGCCGGGAATGCACGGCACCGTGACGGCGGTGGCGGGCATGCAGCGCGCCGATCTGATCATTGCGCTCGGCGCACGGTTCGACGACCGGGTCACCGGCCAGCTCTCCACCTTCGCGCCCGGGGCGAGGGTCATCCACGCCGATATCTATCCGGCGGAGATCGGCAAGAACCGGGTCGCAGACGTGCCCATCGTCGGGGACGCGCGCGAGGTGATCACCGAATTGGTCGCCGCGGTAGCGGCCGAGCAGGCATCCGGCGTCGTCGCCGATCTGACCGCATGGTGGGCGGAACTGGACGGTCTGCGGGGCACTTTCCCGCTGGGCTACGACTGGCCGTCGGATGGGTCGCTGGCGCCGCAATACGTGATCGAAAGGCTCGGTGCCATCGCCGGTCCCGACGCGATCTACGTCGCAGGTGTTGGCCAGCACCAGATGTGGGCTGCGCAGTTCGTTTCCTACGAGAAGCCCGGAACATGGCTCAACTCGGGCGGTCTGGGCACCATGGGCTACGCGGTGCCGGCGGCGATGGGCGCGAAGATGGGCCGGCCGGACGCCACGGTGTGGGCGGTCGACGGCGACGGATGCTTCCAGATGACGAATCAGGAACTGGCCACCTGCGCCATCGAGGGCATCCCGATCAAGGTTGCCGTGATCAACAATGGCAACCTCGGCATGGTCCGGCAGTGGCAGACGCTGTTCTACGGTGAGCGTTACTCGCAGACCGATCTCGGCACGCACAAGCACCGGATCCCCGACTTCAAGCTGCTCGCCGAGGCGTACGGCTGCGTCGGGCTGCGGTGCGAATCGCGCGAGGACGTCGACCGCACGATCGAGGCGGCGATGGCCATCAATGATCGGCCGGTGGTCGTCGATTTCGTGGTCGGCGCGGATGCGCAGGTGTGGCCGATGGTGGCGGCGGGGACAGGCAACGATCAAATCATGGCGGCCCGCGGAATCCGGCCCCTGTTCGACGAAGAATGAGCTCGAACAGCATGAGCACCGTTCGACGAAGAATGAGCTCGAACAGCATGAGCACCGTTCGACGCAGAATGAGCTCGAACAGCATGAGCACCGTTCGACGAAGAATGAGCTCGAACAGCATGAGCACCGTTCGACGAAGAATGAGTCCGAACAGCATGAGTGCCGTTCGACGGGGAATGAGCCGATGACGCAATTTGGTTACGCGCCCTGGCCGCGGGCTTTCACCTCGCCCGTCGCCCCCGCCGTCCCTACGGATGCGGTCCCCACCCGCTCCCCGGGCGCACCAGCGGTGACGGCTCCTGCGGGCGCCGGTTTTTCCGCCCACCTGCCCGCCGGTCGTGATCAGCGGCACGGCCCCACCCAAGGAGCCCATGCCGCCGTGACCCGTCATACGTTGTCGGTCCTGGTCGAGAACAAACCCGGTGTGCTGGCGAGGGTTTCGTCGCTGTTCTCGCGCCGCGGCTTCAACATCCACTCCCTGGCCGTCGGGCCGACGGAGAATCCGGACGTGTCCCGGATGACCATCGTGGTGGCGGTCGAGGGGTTGCCACTCGAGCAGGTCACCAAGCAGCTCAACAAATTGATCAATGTGCTGAAGATCGTGGAACTCGCACCGGCGCAGGCGGTTCAGCGAGAACTCCTGCTGATCAAGCTGCGCTCGGACACGACGACCCGTCCGCAGATCGTGTCCATCGTGGAGATGTTCCGCGCCCGGGTCATCGACATCACTCCGGAGGCCGTCACTGTCGAGGCGACCGGCACCAGCGACAAACTCGACGCGCTGGTAAAGATGCTGGAGCCGTTCGGAGTTCGCGAGCTGGTCCAGTCCGGAATGGTGGCGCTCGGCAGGGGACCGCGGTCCATCACGTCGGCCAACAGCAGGGCAGACTGACCCGACCGTTCGCTGCAACGCGGGGCGGGGGTCGGTTCAGCACGTGTCCATCCCCCAACCCCTTCAGCTATCCCACGTCAGTTGACCCACCCGTCACATACCCCACCCGTCAGATGCCCCAACCGTCGAACAAGGGAAGCAGGAACACCAGCAATGGCCGCGGAGATTTTCTACGACGACGACGCAGACCTGTCGATCATCCAGGGGCGCAAGGTCGCCGTCATCGGATACGGCTCGCAGGGTCACGCGCATGCGCTCAGCCTGCGAGATTCGGGCGTGGACGTCAGGGTCGGCCTGCCGGAAGGCTCCAAGTCCAGAGTGAAGGCAACCGACCAGGGGCTGCGGGTGGTGACGCCGGCGGAGGCGGCCGCCGAGGCCGACGTGATCATGATTTTGACGCCGGACCATGTGCAGCGCCACGTGTACGCCGAAGCGATCGAGCCGCACCTGACGGCGGGGAAGGCGCTGGCCTTCGGTCACGGATTCAACATCCGGTTCGGCTACATCAAGCCGCCGGCCGATGTCGACGTGATCATGATCGCGCCGAAGGGGCCGGGTCACCTGGTGCGCCGGGAGTTCGTCGACGGCAAGGGTGTGCCCTGCCTCATCGCGGTGGAGCAGGACTACACCGGCGGCGCTGCGGCGCTGGCGCTGTCCTACGCACGGGGTATCGGCGGCGCCCGCGCCGGGGTGATCAAGACGACGTTCCCCGAGGAGACCGAGACCGACCTGTTCGGTGAGCAGGCGGTGCTTTGCGGGGGCGTGTCGCGGCTCGTGCAGCTCGGGTTCGAGACCCTCGTCAACGCCGGTTACCAGCCGGAGATCGCCTACTTCGAGTGCTTGCACGAGCTCAAGCTGATTGTCGACCTGATGTACGAGGGCGGGATCGCCAAGCAGCGCTGGTCGGTGTCGGACACCGCCGAGTACGGCGACTACGTGTCCGGGCCGCGGGTCATCGGCGACCAGGTCGCGAAGGACATGCAGGATGTCCTGGCCGACATCAAGGACGGCACCTTCGCCGCCCGGTTCATCGCGGACCAGGACGCCGGTGCGCCCGAGTTCCGCAAGTTCCGCGCCGAGCAGGAGAAGCACCCGATCGAGGAGACCGGCCGGCACCTTCGCGGGCTGATGAGCTGGGTTGCCAAGGAAGACGACTACACCGGGACGGCCGACCGGGGCTGACGCCGGTCAGAAAGTACTGCCGCCCTTGGCCTTGAACCATTCCTTGGACTGTCCGTTCAGCAGGAATACCACGATCAGCACCGGGATGACGAAGCCCAGCAGAGTGCTGAAGCCGAAGCTGGAGGCGATGACAGACAGGATCGCGAGCGCGGCATAGATCGCGCAGGCGATCACCAGGATCTGCCCGTTCTTGCCGTTGAGCGCCACCACGCCGCCCCAGATCATCAGGGCAGCGACGACGATCGTGCCGATGGTCACGACGATCAGGAAAGTGCCTGCGCCGCCGACGGAGTCGCAGGCGGCCGCGGTGTCGCGGTTCAGAGAGGTGTTGTCGCAGACGACGCTGCTGGCAGTGCTGAGCACGCTGCCGGCGGCGAACGCGATCAGTCCAAACAGGATGCCCAGCCCACCCCAGATGAAGGCCAGCACGGCCGCCGCGGTGACCATCCCGGGGCGGACAGACCCGGCGGGTGCGCCGTATCCGCCAGGACCTGCGGGGTAGCCGGGTGCGCCGTGTGGGGGCTGCCCGTACGGGGTCTGCCCATACTGCTGTTGCCCGTATGGGGCGGGCGCTTGCGGGTAGCCGGGCTGCTGATAACCAGGCTGCGGGTACGTGGGCTGAGAACCGGCCTGCCGAGGTGGCCCCGGCTGCGGGTACTGGCCGGTCGGGTAGGACCCGGCAGGCGCGGCGGAGGGGTGCTGACCCGCGGAACCGTACGGCTCGCTGGACCCCGGGTAGCCGGAGGGTGTGCTCATGGCGGTTCCGTTTCTGTGCCGCTCTGGTCGACGCCGTGTCGATCCAGAACCGGACCGGCGGGGGCCGGGACCGGGGTGTCGGTGGGGACCGACACCGTGAAACCGGATGTGCTTTGGTGCTGGATGTCGGTTTGGCGTAATCAGCGTGACACTATTGCCCCGCACTGCCCCAGAGGAGCTCGTCTCAACCGCCGTGATACGACCGGGGATGCTCAATCACCCCTTGATGCCCGGCTAGCATGATCCGCCGGGTATTTCCAGCGTCCCGGCCGTCCGCACCCCGGCCGGGGACGACCCGGCCCGTCGGCCGTTCCGGCCGTCCCGCCCACCCAACGGAGTTGACAGCTGTGCCCAAGCCCGTCGTGTTGATCGCCGAACAGCTCGCCCAGTCCGCGATGGATGTCCTCGGGACCGAATTCGAGATCCGGCACGTCGACGGCGCCGACCGAACAGCGCTGCTGCCCGCGCTGGCGGACGCCGATGCGGTCCTCATCCGCTCGGCGACGACGATGGATGCCGAGGCACTTGCCGCCGCCCCGCAGCTCAAGGTGGTCGCCCGAGCCGGCATCGGTCTGGATAACGTGGACGTGCCGGCCGCCACCGCCCGCGGCGTTCTGGTGGTCAACGCCCCGCAGTCCAACATCATCACCGCCGCGGAGCACGCCATCGCGTTGCTGCTGGCCGTCGCCAGGAACGTCCCGGCAGCGGACGCCTCGCTGCGCGCGGGAGAGTGGAAGCGAAGCGCCTTCACCGGCGTCGAACTGGCCGACAAGACCGTCGGCGTGATCGGTCTCGGCCGGATCGGGCAGCTGTTCGCCGCCCGGGTCGCGGCTTTCGGCACCACCGTCATCGCCTACGACCCGTACCTGCAGCCCGCCAGGGCAGCGGCGTTGGGCGTTCACCTGGTCGACCTGCCGACCCTGCTCTCGACCGCGGATGCCATTTCCATCCACCTGCCCCGCACTCCCGAGACACTGGGCCTGATCGGCGCGGCCGAATTGGCCACAGTCAAGCGCGGGGTGCTGATCGTCAACGCCGCACGCGGCGGGCTGATCGACGAGGAGGCGCTCGCCCAGGCGCTGATCTCCGGTCAGGTCGGCGGCGCCGGCGTCGACGTGTTCGTGAAGGAGCCGCTCGGTGCTGACAGCCCGCTGCGGACCGCGCCGAACGCCGTGCTCACCCCGCATCTGGGCGCGTCGACCGCCGAGGCGCAGGACAAGGCCGGCACGGCGGTGGCCCGATCGGTCAAACTCGCGCTGCGCGGTGACTTCGTCCCGGACGCGGTGAACGTGCAGGCCGCCGGTCCGGTCCCGGACGAACTGCAGCCGTGGATCCCGCTGGTATCCCGGCTCGGCACCATCCTCACCGCGGTGGCCGGGGGTGTCCCCAGCCAGGTGGTCGTCGAGGTACGCGGCGACCTTGCCGCGCAGGACACCTCGATCCTGCAGCTCGCGGCGGTCCGCGGCATCTTCGGCGGCGTCATCACCGAGGCGGTTACCTTCGTCAACGCCCCCGCCCTGGCCGCCGAGCACGGCCTGAGCCTGTCCGGCACTGTCACCGAGCAGACCGGCGACTACCGCTCGTCGGTGTCGCTGCGCGGGGCGATGGCCGACGGTGAGTTGCGCACCGTCTCCGGCACGCTGTCCGGGGAGAACCAGGTCGCAAAGCTGATCGAGATCAACAACCGGCACTTCGATCTCCGGGCCGAGGGCAACCTGCTCGTCGTCGCCTACGCCGATCGGCCCGGTGTGATGGGCCGGGTCGGCGCAATGCTGGGCCACGAGGAGATCAACATCGAGGCCGCGCAGATCTCCCAGCAACTGGACGGCCGAGCCTCGATCATGGTGCTTCGGGTCGATCGCGTGCCGCGGCAGGATCTGCTCGAAGAGATCGGTGAGGCGGTCGAGGCGAGTGCCATCCGGGGGATAGCTGCAGGCTGACCGGCCTGGATGCGTCCGGATGGTCCCCGCTACGGATACCCTGACGCGTGCTCGGACCGGAATACCCACCGGTCGGGGGCGAGCAGCTAGGCGATTCGTGTCCACACCAGTACGACCGTCCCCGCCGGGCCGGTCCCGCGGACAGCGCGGCAGGAAGGTCAACCATGAAGCTGGCGGTCATCCCAGGCGATGGCATCGGTCCCGAGGTGGTGGCAGAGGGCCTCAAGGTCTTGCGCGGCGTGGTTCCGGGTGTCGAGACCACCGAGTACGACCTGGGAGCCGCCCGCTGGCATCGAACGGGCGAACTGCTGCCGGACTCGGTCCTGCGCGAGATCCGCGAACAGGACGCCATCCTGCTCGGCGCGGTCGGTGACCCCACGGTGCCATCGGGCATCCTCGAGCGGGGACTGCTGCTGCGGATCCGTTTCGAGCTCGATCACCACGTGAACCTGCGCCCCGCGCGGCTCTATCCCGGCGTGCCCGGGCCGCTCGCCGGCGACAAGGCGATCGATCTGGTGGTGCTGCGGGAAGGCACCGAGGGCCCGTATGCCGGCAACGGTGGCCTGCTGCGCAAAGACACGCCGCACGAGATCGCCACCGAGGTGTCGTTGAACACCTACTTCGGCGTCGAGCGGGTGGTGCGGAACGCCTTCGAGCGGGCGGCGCGCCGTCCCCGTCAGCACCTCACCCTCATCCACAAGACAAATGTGCTGGTGCACTCCGGGCAGCTGTGGAGCCGGGTCGTCGAGGAGGTATCAATGGAATACCCCGACGTCTCGGTCGCGTACTCGCACATCGACGCCGCGATGATCTACCTGGTCACCGACCCCGGCCGGTTCGACGTGGTCGTCACCGACAACCTGTTCGGCGACATCTTCACCGACCTGGCCGCGGCGGTGTCCGGCGGAATCGGGTTGGCCGCATCCGGGAACCTGGATGTCTCCAAGACCAACCCGAGCATGTTCGAACCGGTGCACGGTTCCGCTCCGGACATCGCGGGCACCGGAACGGCGGACCCGACGGCGACAGTGCTGTCCATCGCGCTGCTGCTGGATCACCTGGGCCGACCCGATGCCGCGCGCAGGGTGGAGGCGGCGGTCGCGTTCGATCTGGCCACCCGACAGAGCGGATCGGTCGGTCGCACCACCGCCATCGGTGACCGGCTGGCCGCCCTCGCGTCGAGTTGACCGCCCGTCCGTCCCGTGCAGACCGAACCGAGTTGATCCGACATGACAGCACCGGTGCGTCGATCCCCGCTGGGTGACGACTTCCACGTCTTCGACACCACGCTTCGCGACGGTGCGCAGCGGGAGGGCATCAGCTACTCGGTCGCCGACAAGCTCTCGGTCGCAACCCTGCTCGACGAACTCGGTGTCGGATTCATCGAGGGCGGCTGGCCGGGCGCCATGCCGAAGGACACCGAGTTCTTCGCCCGCGCGCGCTCCGGTGAGCTGCCGCTGCAGACCGCGCAACTCGTTGCGTTCGGCGCGACCCGCAAACCCGGCGTGCGTGCCGCCGACGACCCGCAGGTCCGTGCCCTGCTCAATTCCGGAGCCGCTGTTGTCACGCTGGTGGCCAAGTCCGACGTCCGGCACGTGGAACGCGCTCTGCGCACCACCCTGGAGGAGAACCTGGCGATGGTGGCGGACACCGTAGCGCTACTGGTCGGCGAGGGACGGCGGGTGTTCCTGGACTGCGAGCACTTCTTCGACGGGTACGCCGCGAACCGGGATTACGGTCTGCGGGTCGGCGACGCGGCGATGACGGCCGGCGCGGACGTTCTGGTGCTCTGCGACACGAACGGCGGCATGCTGCCGATGTCGGTCGGCCGGGTTGTCGCAGAGGTGCTGCAGCGCACCGGGTTCCGGCTCGGAATTCACTGCCAGGACGACACCGGTTGCGCGGTGGCCAATTCCATCGCCGCGGTGCACTCCGGCGTCACGCATGTGCAGTGCACCGCCAACGGATACGGCGAGCGGGCGGGCAACGCGGATCTGTTCGCGGTCCTGGGCAACCTGATCACGAAGATGGGTCTGCCGGTCCTGCCGGACGGCGGGTTGGCCGAGATGACCCGGGTATCGCACGCACTGGCGGAGCTCGCCAACATCGGGCCCAACACCCACCAGGCCTACGTCGGGTCGTCGGCGTTCTCGCACAAGGCGGGGCTGCATGCCTCTGCCATCAAGGTCGATCCCGACCTGTACAACCACCTCGACCCCGCGCTGGTCGGCAACGACATGCACATCCTGATCACCGAGATGGCCGGACGGGCATCGGTCGAGCTCAAGGCCCGCGAGCTGGGCGTGGACCTGACCGGGCAGCCGGAGGCGATCGGCCGGATCGTCGACACCGTCAAGGAGCGCGAGGCGGTCGGCTGGTCGTACGAGGCGGCGGACGCGTCCTTCGAGCTGCTGATGCGGGACGAGCTGGCGCGCAGTGCCGCCGATCCGGCCGGTGCGGCGGCGCCGCGGGCGTTCCGGTTGGAGTCCTACCGCGTGATCGTCGAGAAAACCGAGTTCCCGGTGCCGAGGGTGACCTCGGAGGCCACCGTCAAAGTGCACGTGGGCGATCGACGGATCATCGCGACCGCGGAGGGCAACGGCCCGGTCAATGCGCTGGATTCGGCCCTGCGATCGGCGGTCGCCGAGCAGTTTCCCGAGTTCGCCAACGTCGAGCTGGTGGATTACAAGGTCCGTATCCTCGCCGGTTCGGCGGGCACCGACTCGATCACCAGGGTGCTGGTGTCCTCCGCCCGCGGCGGGCGGGAATGGACCACCGTCGGGGTGCACGCGAACGTCGTCGAGGCGTCCTGGCAGGCTCTGGTCGACGCGCTGGTGTATGCGCTACGGCCCGCCGATCCGGCGGTTCCGCCCACCGAGGAGTCGGTACCGGGAGCCGGGGAACACAGCGCCGGCGTGCCGCTGTCGGCCTGAGTGTCGAACCGCCGTTCGCAGGCCCGCCGACAGTTCATCTCCGATCCGGATCACCGGATCGGAACGAGCAGTGCTGGAGGATCAACGCATGCGCCTGGCAAGGATCGCGCACCCCGGCGGGGTGGCGTTCGTGACGATCGATGGTTCCCCGGCCGAGCGGGCGCGCGAGATCGCCGACCACCCGTTCGGTAACCCGACGTACACCGGCCGCGCCTGGCCGCTGGCCGACACCCGGCTGCTCGCCCCGATTCTGCCGTCCAAGGTGGTCGCGGTAGGCCGGAACTACGCCGAGCACGCCGCGGAGCTGGGCAACGAGGTACCCAGCACGCCGATGATCTTCCTCAAGCCGTCCACCTCGGTGATCGGCCCACGGGCCGCGATCCAGCTGCCGCCGTCGTCCGAGCGGGTCGAGTTCGAGGGTGAGCTGGCCGTGGTCATCGGCCGGCCGTGCCGAGACGTGAAGGCCGAGAATGCCTCGTCGGTGATCCTGGGCTACACCGTGGCCAACGACGTGACCGCGCGCGATCAGCAGCGCGCCGACGTCCAGTTCACCAGGGCCAAGGGCTACGACACGTTCTGCCCGCTCGGACCGTGGATCGAAACCGAGCTGGACCCGTCCGACCTGTTCGTGCGGACCGAACTCGACGACGAGATCGCACAGGACGGCCGGACCAGCGACATGGTGTTCACCATCGGGGAAATCGTCGAATTCGTGTCCGGCGTGATGACGCTGCTGCCCGGGGACGTGCTGCTCACCGGAACGCCCGCCGGTGTCGGGCCGATGACGGCCGGGCAGACGGTGTCCGTGACGATAGAGGGCATCGGCACGCTGACCAACCCGGTCGAGCCCCGCCGCTGACGCCCGCTGCCGCGTCCGGTGCGTGCGTTCCCCCCATGGCCCGCTGGGAGAACAAAATAGACCGGTACCGATGTCAAACTCGGTTTCGATACGACAAAAATTACGCCCGTGAATGGGCACACCGCAGGGCGGCAAATTCCAAGTCTGCTGGTCGAAGCTCAGATGCACTTAGCTCCACTAGCGGGAGTTTCGGGGCTATTTTCTTGTCGGGTGTGTTGTTGCTGGTCAGGGGTGCTGTGGAGGCTGGTTTCGCCTATGACCTAAGTGGTGCTGCGGGGCGCCCAGCGGTGTAGGGAGAATAGGTCGTAGAGGTCTTT
>JBBRVZ010000022.1:0-45393 GCA_038246445.1 Mycobacteriales bacterium | reverse complement strand
TCGTTGCGGCGCAGGCGGTCGGCGCCTTCTGTTTCGGGGTGGGGTACGCGGCGATCGCGCTGCGGATCGGCGCCATCTGGCCGTTGATGGTGATGCACGCGCTGAGCGATCTGTTCGCCGCTGTCGGCGCGCTACCGAAGACTCCAATCCTGGTCGGCCAGGACATCGTCCTGCTCGTCGTCGGGTTGTGGCTGCTGCGCGGGAACCGCGCACGGCTGGACGTCCCGGACGGGCCGAACCTTACTTAGACGCCCCCGAACTGATCTCACCCACCGCTGCATTACCGGCGTCGCGCCGGCGAAACTCGGTGCCACCCGAGGGCGGGCCCTTCCGCGGACGGGGTCGGGCTCTGGACCGGTCCGGCCGGTCATCGCGCCAACGTGATCCAACCCGTCGGGGAGCATCCGACGGGGTCACGGCTGGCTCACGGTCGACGCCGTCATTCGTAGAAGAACGCCCCAAGCGGCCAGCCCCGACACCCACTTCCCGCCAACAAGTCGGACGGCGCAGAACATTCCGTGCCGTTCCAGGGTGGGACGGCGGCCTCCAGGAATCTGTGGACCGTGCCCATCCAGGACATCCGCACCGCCGTTTACCCGCTACAGGGGCTCCACCCCAATGACCCCCGAGACTTAGCTCAGACCCCAGGATCGGTGACGCCGGTGGTGGCCGGCGGATGCCGTAGGGGACGTCCGAGCCAGGGGTTCACGCGCATCGGAAGACGTGACGCCGCCCTTCGCGATGTGCGGCGTCCTGCGTGGCGAGGGTGTCGCGGATCGTGTCCAGGGCTTCCGAGACCGGAAGTGGGCTGAAGGCCACTCGCATCGCCGGGTCGGTGACGGCCACCGGATGCCACCAGACGCCGTCGGCGGTGAGGGTCGGCTCGGGTTGCAGGGTGTCGACGTGGACGTGCTCGCCCTGCTCGGCGGAGCCCTGCTGGGCGACCGGCCTGATGATGCGGTCGGAGGCGGGGATGTTCATGGTGTCCAGCAGCGTGTTGAGGTCGGCGACGGTGTTCACCTCGGAGTCATACAAGGTCGCGGCGATCTTCACGGTAAACCCCAGTTCGCGGGCTTGCGCGATGCCGGTCAGCGCGGCGGCGTGACTGCGCACTCCCCGGTGCCGCTCGTGCAGAGCCGGGGTCGCCGAGTCCAGGCTTACCTGCAAGGTCACCCGGTCACGAGGCAGCAAGACCAGAGCGGCCAGCCGGGCGCCACGCCCGAAGACCATGGCATTGGTGAGAATGGTGACCGGGAGAATCCCAGCCAGGGCGATGATCATCGGCCCGATCTCCGGATGCAGGAACGGCTCCCCACCGGTCACGATCAGCTCCTTGCCGCCCAGCGCGGCGAACTCCTCTGCGGCAGTCACCGCAGTCTTCACAGGAAGCAGTCGCGAGTCGGCCCGCGGCGACGATTCGGCGCAGCAGTAGTCGCACGCCAGGTTGCAGTGAAAGTTGCTGTAGAGCCACAATCGCTGACCCACCGGTGTGGGACTGCCGCCGGTGAACACCCGGCCGGCTGCAGACGGTGACGGGCCGATCACCGGGCCCCGGCGGATCGTCACCTGCCACGGGCCGCCGGTCCTGGTCGCCGTGTCCGCGACGATTTCGTGCCCGGCCAGCCGCGCCCACTCGTGCAGATCCGGCGGGACGGACGGTTCCTCGGTGTGGACGAGCAGCAGTTGCCCGAATTCGATCTGGCGGATCGCGCGGGTGAGCATGAGCAGCAGACCGCTGCCGCAGTCCATGCTGCCGCCCTGCACCTCCGCTGCCACCGGCTGCGTCACAGGTCCCACCCGACGATGACTAGTAGGAGATGGTCTGCGCACCGGCAGCCATCAACGCGACGACGGCCGCCCCACCCGCGATGACCGCGCCCGCCACGAGATCGGACTCGGAAATGCCGCGCTTTTTCGCGCATGGGCTACACACCATGAGCTTGCCGCCGACCTCGACGAACCCCTCCATCAGCTCCGCCAACGGAGCGAACCCGTCTTCGTGGATCTTGTCGGCCTCCCCGGACTTGCCCAGCCACGCTCCGTCTGCGGACAGGAACACCGTGGTGTCCTGGCCGGACGCGGCGGCCGCGCCGGCGACGACAAAGGCAACCGTCGCACGGTCGGTGTTGTCGTGACTGCTCGCCAGCGACACGAGGATGCTGCTCATCAGGTGTTCTCCTTCTGCGGTAATGGGTGCCACGGATGGTCGGGGTCGACCGGCGTGGGCTGGTGCACAAGCTCAACGACGAACGCGGCATCGGCCCGCGGCGACGCCCGGCCCTGGTAGCGGTGCCCGGTGAGGTGACACCAAGCGGGTATGTCGATCCCAGCCGCCGGGTCGGTGGTCACGATGCCGATGACCGAACCGGACGGCTCTCCCCTGACCTGCCGGATCACCAGCATCAGCAGCTCGCCGCATCCAAGATCACCGCCGTTGATCAGCAGCACCGGTCTCTCCTGCTCATGGGTGCCCGGCGAGTCCGATCCACAGCCCAAACAATCACCCGTCAAGCGGTCGGGAGTCAACTTGTCGAGGCCGGCAATTCTGTCGCAGCCTTCACCCTGGCTTTCCCGAACGGGCCCAGCGTCGCATGCGGGTGGGGCTGCCGCGGTGGTCGCGGATCTGGTCACCATCGGGTAGAAACGCGGCCCTTCCTGCGACGGCCTCGCTGGCGGTGTTGCCAGGGATCGTCAGCAGTAGAACGCGCTCGACCCAGGCGGAGAACGCCCACTCACTCAGAGCATTCGTTGCTGCGGTGGCCGCCCCACGATGCCGGCCCTCCGGCAGGAGCGCATAGAACACCTCGGCGGCGGGCGGGATCGCCCTCGTTGCTGGCGATACCCGCAGTGCCGATCACGACGTTGTCTGCATCGAGCACCGCATGGTGACCGGACACCCGCTGGTGAGCGCTTTCCGTGATGCGCTGGCTCCGCGGGTGCGCGGCATCCTCGGTCGTCTCCGCCGGGTAGATAGTCCAGCGCACCACCCCCGGGTCCCGGGACATCGTCCAGGCCAACGTCCAATCCGCGTCGGAACGCAGGCGCAGCAGC
Organism: Mycobacteriales bacterium; assembly: GCA_038246445.1. Taxonomy (GTDB): domain Bacteria; phylum Actinomycetota; class Actinomycetes; order Mycobacteriales; family Nakamurellaceae; genus Nakamurella. The sequence continues at coordinate 42,342 of JBBRVZ010000022.1, read as the reverse complement.
CACGGATCCGCGCCGAACTCGGCCGGCAGCGCTGCGAGAAACGGCATGCCAGGCCCAGGGAACAGAGACCGAACGTGGTCCGCCCGGTCCTTGATCGTCCATCGGAAGACCCAGCACCCTGAGGGGCGGTTTGGCGGCTGCCAACAGTTCATCCAGCGACAGCTACGCGGTGGTACGACCACGACGCGACTGCAGCAGGGGTCGGGTCCGTGCCGGAATACCATCCTTGCCTGGGGCTGGCACGATTCGGTCGTACCGTGAGCAAGCAAAGGCGCGAGGGGGGAGGACCAGTCGATGATCCGACGGGAAGCTGCCCGTGAGTACGCCACCGGCTCCCTGTGGGTGCTCCCCGGAGTCAGTGCTGTGGCCGCGCTGCTCGTCGGGTTCGTCGTGTCCTACATCAATGTCGGCCCCGGCTCCCCGCTGGCGCCGCTCGCGTTCCAGGGCACCGCGGATGACGCCCGCACCCTGCTGAGCAGCATCACGAGCACCGTCATCACCGTCATCGCACTGGTTCTCGGGCTCACTGTTGTTGCGCTGCAACTGTCCTCGACCCAATTCTCGCCCAGGTTACTGCGGAACTTCTTGCGCGATCGACCCAATCAGATGGTGCTCAGCACCTTCGTGGCGACCTTCGTCTACGCTCTCGCGGGCCTCTACACCGTGGGCGTGGCCGCTGGCACGCGCACCCAGGACTTCCCCCGACTGGCGGTCAGCGGGGCGTTGCTGCTGATGTTCGCCAGCATGGCCATGGTCGTCTACTACGCCGATCACCTCGCCCACTCCCTCCAGGTCGACACCATCGCAAAACGTGTCGAACAGGCAACGCTCGTCGTGGTGCACGGCCGGATGGGCAACGTCGAGGAACCCGCCCCGACCCCGCCTCCGTGGTCGGTGCCGCTGACGGCGCCGAGGTCTGGATATCTGCAGACCGTGCACCCGGAATTGCTGCTTCCGGTGGCCAGTCGGTACCACCTGCACATCCGCTTGCGGGTCCGCGTCGGTGAACACATCGTGGCAGGCACCGTGCTGGGTTGGATGTGGACACCCACCCCCGACGAACCCGCCCCCGACCCGGCCGTATTCGCACACCCGATGCAGGCCGCAGTGCGCATCGGGTTCGAACGCACCCAGGAACAGGATGCCGCGTTCGGCATCCGGCAACTCGTCGACATGGCCTGCAAGGCACTGTCCCCCGCGGTGAACGACCCCTACACCGCCGTCCAGGCCGTCGATCACCTATCGGTGATCTTCTGCGCGCTCGCCGTCCGCCCGCTTGGCGACGTGGTCGCGAAGGATCCCAACGGATCGGGGGTGGTCATCGTGCCGGCGCGCCGGTTCGGCGAATACCTGGCCACCATGTGCGGACTGATCCGCCGCTACGGCTCCGGCGAACCCACCCTTTCCGCGGCGTTGCTCCGACTGCTGGACAACTGCACCGCCGTGCTCCCGGATGACCCCGCACGCTGGGCTGCGCTGGACGAGCAGGCCGACCTCATCCTTGCCGATGCCACCCGCGAGACCGCTCAGCCGGCCGACACCCGGGCAGTGCAGACTGCCACCCGTGACCTCAAGGCCACCATCGCCGCACACCGCACCCGACCGACGGCCCTTCCGGGGCTTCCACCTCCCTGAACCAGAACGCCTCCATCGCTCTTGTCCGACCGCGGAACCGGTCTTGTGATCACCATCGACGAACTGCACCACGCCGAACGTGCCGATCATTCACCTGGACCAAGACCGCAGACGAGATCATCGAGCACACCACCAGAAGCAAGAGAACCTCGGTCACACGGCACTACTGGTCTTATCCCGTGGCGGCAGGGCCGAGTTCACCATTGGCGATCGCGTCAGCATATTTGCGAATGTCGGGGCCGGGCTCGAAATCGATGAACCGCCCCTCCAGCCGCTTGAAGAGCTCGGCATAGACCGCGTCGGAGGACTCCCCGTTCATCGAGTTGCCCAGGTCGAGCACGGCTTCTCGCAGGACCCGGTCGGAGTCCTCGAGGATCTTGGCGCGGGCAGGTTCGTTCCAGCGAATATCGGATTCTTGCATTGCACCAATGTACCCGGCGCGATCGGACGCCGGCATCCGCGCAATTCGGACGGAATGCGATGAGTCGCTCGAAGGAATGGCGTTTAGGACAGGAGAGAAAAGGGACGAATCGCCCCGCCCAACACCCCGGCAGCCCCGCCCCCACTCGGGCCGCCTACGCCCCGCTCACGCTGCAGCACGAGCAACCCGCACCCGGCAAGAGCAGCGCGCCGAAACAAGAAATCAGCGCCCGGCCGACGACGCGTAGTCGAAGGAATCCCGCAGCATTGCAAAACCTTGGTCCAGCGGGACCCGGGGCGTCCATCCGAGGACGGACCTGGTGTGCCGTTGGTCGAACCAGTGCGCCGTTCCCAACTGTTCGGCGAGGAACCGGGTGATGGGCGGCACCCCCGGGCGCCGAGCCAACCGCCACGCACCCTCCACCACCGTGCCCGCCGCCACCGCCAACGACAGCGGGAGCCGACCGCGCGGCCCCCGAACACCCGCGGCCGCACAGACCCGGGCGAGGATCTCCGCCACCGGCCGCGGTTCGCCGTTGGACACCACCAGCGCTTCGCCGTGCGCCGGGCCACAGGCATCGACCGCGGCGAGGAGCGCATCGACGGCATTGTCGACATAGGTGGTGTCGACCAGCGCGGTACCGCCGGCGATCAGCGGCAACCGCCCGGCCCGCCCGCGTTCGACGATCGGACCGACGAGCTGGGTATCTCCCGGACCCCAGATCAGGTGCGGGCGGACGGCCAGCACGGCGAGGTCAGGGCCGTCCGCGGCCAGCGCCAGGTGCTCCGCGATCGCCTTCGACCGGGAATAGTGCGATCGCGCCGCGGATGGATCCGCCGGGGTGGCGCCGACGCCGATCAGCGGTTCGCCGGCGTGCGCCACCGATGGTGAGGACACGAAGACCAGCCGGGGGACCCCGGCCGCCTTGCACGCCCGCACCACCGACCGTGTCCCGTCGACGTTGGCGCGGCGGTACTGCTCCCATGGCCCCACGACGTCCACCTTCGCCGCCATGTGCAGCACGGCGTCGTGCCCGCGCGCCGCCGCCCCCACCAGGTCGACATCCGCGACATCACCGAGTACTTCAGCGGTGTCGATGCCGGCCGGCCGGCGCTGCAACACCGTCACGACTTCGCCGCGGGCCAGCAGCGCCGTTGCGACCGCCCGGCCGATCATCCCGCTGGCGCCGGTGACCAGCACCCTCATCGGCGCCGCGCCCGGCCCGAGGGCCGCCCCGACAACACCGCAGCGGCCCAGTCGGCGACCGCGACCCGGTCGATCTTCGAGTTGTGCCGGATGTCGACCGGCAGCGCGTCCCGGACCAGCACGGCAGCGACCGGATGGCCCGCCGCGGATCTGGCGGCCGAAGCGAGGTCCGGTGACGCCAACGGCCCGCCTCCACCGGCCAGGACCAACACAAGTTGTTGCGTCCCCGCGGGTCCCACACCGACGGCGGCGACGGTCGGCCGACCCGCGGCGCCGGCCACGGGCTGCACGCCGGACAGCGCATGCTGCACGCGTTGCTCCACACCGACCGGTGTGACGGGGCCGTCGGGAGTACTGACGACGTGCACCGTGCGGCCCTGCACCCACAGCCGGCCCTGCTCGTCGAGCATGCCGACGTCACCGGTGCGGTGCCAGCCCGGGTGGTCGGCGGCACGCTGGTCTATCATCCACAGTGTGTCGTACCGGTCCTTGAGATGGGCTGCGCCGACCCAGATCTCGCCGCTGACGCAGGGCTTATCGGTGAGATCCGTTCCGGCGACTCCATTGCCGTCGAACGGTCCGATCCGCATCCGCACACCGGGCAGCGGGCGGCCGACGCAGACGCCGTCGCCGCTGCCCGCATCCTCGATCTCCGGCAGCGAGATGTCAGTCAGCGGCAGGCCTTCCGTCATCCCGTAGGGCGTGTGCATGGCGGCGGCGGGTAGCACTTCCTGCAACGTGCGGAGCAGTTCCGCGGGCACCGGAGCACCGGCGCTCATCAGCAGCCGCACCCTGCCGAGCGCCGCGCGATGCGCTTGCGACCGGCCGTCCGCGGTGGCGATGACGTTGGCCAGCGCCGCCGGGGAGGCGAACACCACGGTGGCGTCCAGTGCGGCCGCCGCATCGCCCAGCGCGGCGGCGGTCAGCGATCCCGGTTTCGTCACGTCCGTCGCCGGCACCGCGGACGGCACGCCGAGCGCTGGGCCGTAGAGCGCGAACGGCGCGAAGGCTGCCACCATCCGGTCCTGCGGACCCAGCCGGTAGGTGCGGGCGATGACGGCGAGCTGCGCACGCAGCTGGCGGTGCCGGTACAGCACGCCCTTGGCCGGGCCCGTCGCACCGGAAGTGAAAACCACTGCGGCCTCAACATTCTCGTCGCTGTGGAAGCAGTCCGTCCCCAGTGCGGGCGGGTCGGCGACGTGTCCGGCGCGCTCCATGTCGGGCAACGAGTGCTGTACTCCGGTGAGGCGTCGCAGACCCGCCGGTAGCAACCGGCTGGCGATCCGCGTCCCCGGCACCCGCATCGGTCCGGCTGCCAGCAGCCCCGGTACGTCGGCGATGACGTGATCGATCTTCGCGCTGCGCAGGGCTCGGGCCATCCCGCGCAGGCCCAGACCCCTGTCCACGACGACGATGACGCCGCCGGCCTGCCAGACCGCGTACAGCGCCACCGTGAGCTCGATCGACGGCGGGACCAGCAGCGCCACCCGGTGACCCGGCAGCACCCCGGCCGTGCGCAGGCCGGCGCCGGTGTCCCGGACCCTGCGGTGCAGCTCCGCCCAGCTGATCCTCGCGCCGCCGACCTCGACGACAGCGGGGGTGTGGTCGTCGGCCCGGGCGATCAACTGTGCGAACACCGACGGCAAAGGCGCTGCCGACGAGCCGTCGTCAACAGTGCCGTGCTTCGCCGGGGCGCCCCCGGCAGACCGATCGTCACCCGACACATCGTCGATCGAACCGACACCGACACCGACACCGACACCGACACCGACACCGACACCGACAGCCTGCCGCAGGTCCCGTTCACCGACGAACGCCCGCACCGCGTCGACGTAGCCGGGGGCGTCCTCGGGCAGCAGGTGGCTGGCGGTCTCGTACCGGTGCACCTTGGCCGCCGGCAGGCGTGCCTGCAGATCACGCAGATGCTCCTCGCGGAAGACCGGGTCCCGTGGGCCCCACAGCAGCAGCGCCGGCACGCCGAGCGTCTGCATCCCCGCGGCGATCCGGTCCAGCGCCGGCCGGCTGGGATGGTTCGCGGCAAAGGGGATGTCGGCGACGAAGTCTCCGACCGGGCGCCGAAGTCCGACGGTCCGGTACGGCGCGGCGAACGCGTCCCGCACCTCCCGGGGCGAACGCGGCCAGGTCAGCGAGGTGGTGGCGCGGACGAACAGCGGCGTCCAGCGGCAGGCGATCCGGTTGATCGCGGGAACGTGCGCCAGCCGGATCAGCAGGGGGCCGCGGGACGAGTTCGGCTGATGGACCGCGGTGTTGGTCAGCACCATCCCGGCGAGCTGCCGACGGTGCCCGTCGGCCCAGCCCATCGAGATGATGCCGCCCCAGTCGTGCGCCACCGTGACGACGGGTCCGCGCACGCCCAGCGCGTCCGTCAGCCGGCCGAGGTCGTCGACCCGTTCGGCCAGGACGCGCGGTGTGTCGACTCGTTCCGAGTAGCCCATTCCGAGTTGGTCCGGCGCGATCACCCGCCAGCCCGCCGGGGGGGTCGACAGCAACCTTCGCCACAGGTAGCTCCAGGTCGGGTTTCCGTGCACGCAGAGCAGGGTGCCCACCGGCTCGTCGGTGCGCCCGTGCCACGAATCCAGAATGTGGAAGGTGCGGGTCAGCCGGTCGGCGTCGATCACGTCGACCAGCCGGGACCACGAGGGGTCGAGCCCCGGAAGTCCCTCGGGGGGCAGACCCGCGGGTCGGACCCCGGATACGTCCCCGCGGCCGGCGGAACGCGACACCAGAGCCGGAATCACCAGACGAGCTCGGAGATCGAGGCGTTCAGTCCCGATCCGATACCCATCAACAGCACGCGGTCACCCTGCGACAACTCACCGGCGATCCCGGCAAGGGTGAACGGGATGGCCGCGGGACCGAGGTTCCCGCGGTGCGGGAAGGTCAGCGGCACCTTCTCGAGGTCGATACCCAGGGCGGACGAGATCGCCCTGGTGTGAACGGTGCTGACCTGGTGCATGACGTAGCGATCGATCCCGTCGTGCCAGCCGAGGTCGGTGGCGGATTCGGCCCACAGCTCGCGGGACAGGTCCAGGCCCGCGGTCATCAGTGCGGTGCTGTCGGTGTGCATGTAGTCCATGTCGCCGACGCAGAGCAGGTGGTGCTCGCTACCCGCCCTGGTCGCGCCGCCGAGGAACCGGTGGCCCTCGGGGTGCGCGTCGGACCGGCCGAGCACCATGGCGGCGGCGCCCGATCCGAGCGTCAGCGACGCGAATTGTGCGAAGACGTCCTTGGCGTCACCGCTGCCGTTCTGCAGGCGGCTGATGGTGGCGTTGTGGATGCCTCTGGCGTCCTCGCCGTTGACGACCAGCGCGTAGTCGATCTGACCGGACTCGAGCATCGCCGCCGCAAGCTGCATGCCGTTGACGAAACCCAGACAGGCGTTCGTGACGTCGAAGTTCTGGCACGAGCTCGGTAGACCGAGGGCGTGATGGACCGCGACAGCCGTGGACGGCTCCAGGTGCGCACGGCTGACGGAGGTGTTCACCATCAGCCCGATGTCGCCCGGCTGCACACCCGCCTCGGCCAGCGCCTTGGCGCCGGCCATCGCAGCCCCATCGGCAAAGCTCGTTCCTCGATTCCACCAGCGCCGCTCGTGGATCCCGGCGAGGCGCTGCATCATCCCGGGCCGCAGACCAACCCGGTTGTAGACGTCGGAGAGCCGCTTGTCCATCTCGGCAGAAGTCACCACCTGCGGCGCGTCGATGGCGCACACAGCGAGCACCGAAGTGTTATGGAAACGGTGAATGGCATTGCCGCCCATACGGTCCCTTTCGGCGAATCAGACGGAGGTGAGCCCGCTGGTGGCGGGTGCACCCGGAGTTGCCCGGAAGCCGTCTGAAGTTAGGACGGTGCTGTACCCACAGATCACGATAATGCAACGCCGGACCGATTCCGTCCGCCCTTCACCCCTACCACGCACCCGAAGGCCGTCCCACCTCGTCGCGGAACCAACCGTCACCATGGCGCCGGACGGTAGTCCTTGAGGAACACGCCGGTCACATCGACGCCGTCCTCGCCTTGGACGATGGGGTCGTAGACCCGCGCGGCACCGTCCACCAAGTCGAGCGGAGCATGGAAACCTTGCTGCGCGAGCCGCAGCTTCATCGTGTGTGGGCGCTCATCGGTGATCCAGCCGGTGTCCACCGTCGTCATCAGAATGCCGTCGGTCAACATCTCCTCCGCGCTGGTTCTGGTCAGCATGTTCAACGCCGCCTTGGCCATGTTGGTGTGCGGATGGCCGGGGCCCTTGTATGCGCGGCCGAAGACGCCCTCCATGGCGGACACATTGACCACGTACTTGCGGCGCGCACCGCTGGCCGCCAGCGCGGAGCGCAGCTTGCTGATCAGCACGAACGGTGCGGTGGTGTTGCACAACTGCACCTCCAGCATCTCCAGCGCCTCCACCTGCTCGATCCGCTGCGTCCAGCTGTTCACCCGGGTCTGGTCGGGCACCAGGCCCCCGGCGTCGATCGCCATCCCCGCGGCCACCAGGTCACCGGCCGCTGAGCCGGCGAGAACGGCCCGCCGGGAGATTTCCGCTCCTGTTCGGCCGTGAGGGACGTGCGGCGGCGGTTGCTCCGACAGCGAACCGGCCAGCGACATCGGGTGGGCCTCGGAGATGTGATCGAAGGTCAACAGATCCGGGAGCGGCCCATCCGGCAACGGGTCGGACTCGGCGGCGACCAGCGGCGCGTAGGCGCCCCGCGAGCGACGCACCGTTTGCGCGGCGTTGTTGATCAGAATGTCGAGGGGACCCGCGTCACCGACCGCGTCGGCCAGCGCGACGACCTGCGTCGGGTCGCGTAGGTCGACTCCCACGATCCGCAACCGATGCAACCAGTCGGCGCTGTCCGCCAGCGCGGTGAATCGCCGCACGGCATCAGTGGGAAATCTGGTGGTGATGGTGGTGTGTGCACCGTCCCGCAGCAGTCGCAGGGCGATATACATCCCGATCTTCGCCCGCCCGCCGGTCAGCAGTGCACGGCGGCCGGTGAGGTCGGTGCGGGCGGCCCGGTGGGCGTGGTTGTCCGCGGCGCAGGCGGGACAGAGCTGGTGGTAGAACGCGTCCACGTCCACGTAGTCGTGCTTGCAGATGTAGCAGGGTCGTGGCCTGGCGAGGACTCCGGCAAGCGCACCCGCGGCCCGCGAGACCGGCGCGAGGCCGTCGGTCTCGTCATCGGTTCGGCGGGCAGAACCGGTGACCGTGGCGGCGACCACCTCCCGGTCGGCATGGGCGATCGCATCACGGCGCGCGGTTCTGCGGGCCAGCTTGACGCTCTTGAAGATCCCTGCGGTGGCCCGACGGATCGCGACGGCGTCCGGGTGTTCGGGCAACAGCGCCTCGGCGGCGGCGATCACCCGAAGGCAGGTCGCCAGGTCTGCGGCGTCGTAAGAATCGTTCACCCGAAGAACGATAGGTCGCCAGGAGGCCTGCTCTGGTCCGGCTGTTCCTCAGACAGCCGATTCCGGCACCCTGTGCAGGTCGAGCCGGGACTGCGCAAGCGCCACGGCACCGTCCGGCAGTGCGGCCGGGGTCAGGTCGCCGAGCGCGCGGTAGGCGTCCAGAACGGCACCGACGACGTCCGTGATGCCGACTCCCGGAGCCGCGCCGCTCACCGCGCCCACCGAGGCCGGGTCCCAGTCCAGACCCAGCGCCGCATACACCGCATCGAGCACGGATCGCAGCGGTTCCGGGTCCTGCACGACGATCACCGTGCCGAACAACCACGCGCCTCTGACCAGCCGTTGCGCGGTCCCTACCAGCTTGTGGCCCGCGCCGTCGTGAATGCTGAATTCGCCGGGGCAGTACTCGCCCGGGACGGGACCGATCCCGGCGTCCACACCGGCCGACCGGAGCGCCCCGAGGATCAGGTTGGCGAACGCCTCGAACCGCGGCCGGATCTGGTCGACATCCGGCCCGGTTCCGACACCGCCGGCCGTCACCGGACCGATGTGGTCCAGGCACACCGTCCCGCGGTGATAGGCGGCAGCCCTTCCACCGGGTCCCCGGCGTACCGGCACGAAACCCGCCGACCGCGCGGCCGCGGCGGCGGCGGCGATACCGGGAGACGCGCAGTCGCGGCCGCTGAAGGCAAGCGTGGCCGCCGGCCGGTACACCCGCAGCACCGTCGGCGCGCCGTCCCCGACCTGCGCAAGCAGTGCCGCACCGAGCGCCGCGTCCATCAGCGGGCCCCCGTCGCCCATCAACTGCTCGCCCGTCACCTGGTCGCCCGTCATCTGGTCGTCCACCCTCTGGTCACCCATCATCCGGTCGCTGACGGCCGTCTCGTCGAGCAGTCGAATGGTGCGGTGGGCTTTGTTGTCGGGCACCGGACCGATGCTGGCACACTCCCCCTATGAATCTGAGTGCCGAGATCGCCGACTGGCCTGTTGGCTACGCCGACGTCGCCGTCGTCGGGCCGTCCGGCGTGCTGGACATCGTCGACGACGGAAAGTCGCATCCGTGGGCGTCGGTGACCAAGATTCTCACCGCCCTGACGGTGCTCGACGCAACGATCGAAGGCGTGGTCAGCCTGGCGGACGAGGTAGGCCCGCCCGGGTCGACGCTGCGTCACCTGCTGTCACATACCTCCGGGCTGGCGCTCGACGAGGACCTGGTGATCGCCCGGCCGGCGACCCGGCGTTCCTATTCCAACAGTGGCATCGACCTGGCGGCCGATCACCTGGCGAGAAATACCGGAACGTCGTTCGCCCGGGAACTGTCGGACCGGGTGCTGGACCTGCTGGGCATGGACGGTACCGAACTGCAGGGCCACCCGGCGCATGGTGCGCGCGGCCCCATCACCGACCTCGTCGCCCTGGCCGGGGCCTTGCTCAATCCGACACTTCTGCTGCCGCAGGTTGTTTCGCTCGCGTCCACGGTGGCGTTCCCGGGTCTGCCCGGGGTGCTGCCGGGGTTCGGGCGGCAGCCCCACAACGAGTGGGGGCTGGGCTGCGAGATCCGGGACGGTAAATCTCCGCACTGGACCGCGCCGGAGAACTCGCCGCGCACCTTCGGCCATTTCGGTCAGGCCGGAACCTTCCTGTGGGTCGACCCGGAGGTGCAACTGGCCTGCGTCTCGGTGTCCGACACCCCGTTCGGACCGTGGGCGGCCGACCGCTGGCCGCGACTGTCCGCTGCGGTGCTCAAGGAATACGCGAGCTGATCAACGGCGCCGCGGTGATGACGACCCCTCCCGGTCACGACCCCCGCGACGGCCGTTCCGCAACGTCGGGCTGGCGATCATGGACCCGGTGAGCGCCGCCGGCGAGCACTCCGAACAGCTCGGCAGATCCCGCGCCAGGGTCGACGGCACATCGTTGGCGGGGTTCGCCACGTTGTGCACTTACACCTGGTTTCTCTACGGCCTGGGCCCGGCGCTGCCGCTGTTCCGCGACGAACTCGGCACCAGCAGCGCGGTTGCCGGGCTGCACAGCCTGATGATGTCCGTCGGGGTCGTCATCGCCGGATTGAGCGGCGTCAATTTCGCCCGGCGATGGCGCCGGTACGGGGTCGCGCAGCGCGGCATCGCCGCCTTCACCGCCGGCGTCCTGCTGTTCACGGCCGGTTCCCTGATCAGCGGCGCCGAACTGTTCGTGACGCTGCCCGCGATGATGCTGATCGGACTCGGCGGTGGCGTCGCGGTCAACACCTCCACCACGGTGCTGCAGGCGCACAACGGCGTCTACGGTCCGGCCATCCTCACCGCGGGGAATGCCGCCGCCGCCGGCGTCGGGCTGATCACCCCGCTCGCCGTCGGCGCGGCCACCGCGGCCGGATGGACCTGGCGCGCCGCGATGGTGCTGATCATCCCGTTCGCGGTGACGGCGTTCATCCTGGTCACCCGGCACCGCACCGTCCCGGCGTACGCGGCGGTCCCGGTCGGCGCCGCCGGCTTCAGCGTCCGCGGCCTGCCGCAGGCGTACTGGCCGGCAGCCCTGGCGGTGGTCTGCTCGGTGGCCATCGAATTCTGCATGGTGACCTGGACCCCGGACCTGCTGACCGACCGGACCGGGTTGAACCCGGGCACGGCCAGCGGCGCCGTTTCCGCCGTGGTCGCCGGGATGGCCCTGGGCCGGCTGCTGGTCGGCGCGCTGGCCACCCGGCGCTCGCCGCTGATGCTGTTCCTGGTGAGCCTCGCCGTGACGGCAGCCGGGTGGCTGCTGGTCTGGTTGTCGACATCGCCGGTGGCCGCCATCGGCGCGCTGCTCGTGGTCGGCCTCGGCGTCGCCGGCCAGTACCCGCTCGGCGCCGCGATGGTGATGGCGCTGTCCGGCGGTCAACCGGACCGCGCTATCGCCGTCATGAGCATCGGGGTGGGGATCGCCTCCGGTCTCGGCCCGTTCGTCCTCGGAGCGCTCGCGGACCAGCTCGGCGTCCACACCGCGTTCCTGGTCGTCCCGGCGTTGTGCGCGATCGGCGCGGCCAGCATCACCATCGGCGCGGCACGTGGGACTAAACGCACCTGAGTCGCATCACCGAGAAAGTCCTGTCAGCGCGGCGGGTGAAAATGGTCCGATGCTGTTCGCCCGCCTCGCCGCCACCTCCGCCGACGTTGCCGCGACCCGGTCACGGCTGGCCAAACGGGCATTCATCGCAGCGGCGATCCGGGAGACCGCGTCAGCGCCTGCGCCGTCATCATCGCCAGGGGAAGCGACCGGACCGTCTGATATCTCGCTGGTGGTGACGTACCTTTCCGGCAGTCTGCGGCAGCGCCGCACGGGCGTCGGGTGGGCGTCGCTGACCGCGCTGCCACCGCCCGCCGGGCAGGACACTCTGACGGTGCGGGACGTGGACGCCGCGTTCGAGGAGATCGCGGCGGTGAGCGGGCAGGGGTCGGCGCTTCTTCGCGCAACCGCCGTGGGTGCGTTGTTCGGCAGGGCCACGGAGGCCGAGCAACGATTGCTGCGCGGGCTGGTGTTCGACGAAATCCGGCAGGGCGCGCTGGACTCACTGGTCCAGGACGGCTTGGCGCAGGCGTTCGACGTGCCGGCAAAAGACGTGCAGCGCGCCGCGATGCTGCTCGGTTCCACCGCATCCGCGGCCGATGTCCTCGCCGCATCGGGATTGACCGGGCTGCAAGCCGTTTCGCTGGCGGTCGGGACGCCGGTGCGACCCATGCTGGCCGCCAGTGCCCCGGCCCCGGACGCTGCCGTCGCGAAGGCGGGGTTGCCCGCGCTGGTGGATACCAAGCTCGACGGCATCAGGGTGCAGGTGCATCGCGCCGGCGACGCGGTCACCGTCTACACCAGGAGTCTGGACGACATCACCGAACGACTGCCCGAGGTGGCGGCGGTGGTCCGCGGGTTGCCGCTGGACTCCGTGGTGCTGGACGGCGAGGTGCTCGCGGTTGGTGACGACGGCCGTCCGCTGCCGTTCCAAGTCATCGCCTCATGGACCATGAGCAGAGCCGAGAGCCCAGGTGCCGCAGACATTCCGGCCAAGCGGCTGTCGCTGTTCTGCTTCGACCTGCTGCACGTGGACGGCCGGGACCTGCTGGACGAACCGCTTTCCGAACGAATCGAGGAGATGGCCCGGGTGCTGCCGCCGGAGCTGATCGTCCGGCGCGAGTTGGCCGCCACCGTCGAGAACATCGGGTCCGTGTTCGCCGCCGCCGTCCGGGACGGCTTCGAGGGCGTCGTCGTGAAGAAACTCGCTGCCCCCTACGCCGCCGGACGGCGGGACTCGGGCTGGATCAAGCTCAAGCCGCGGCATACCTTCGACCTCGCGGTGATCGCCGCGGAGTGGGGTTCTGGCCGGCGGGAGGGTTGGCTGTCGAACCTGCATCTGGCCGCCAGGGACCCCGCGACCGGTTCGCTGGTGATGCTCGGAAAGACGTTCAATGGCCTCACCGACGAAATGCTCACCTGGCAGACCGGGCAGTTTCTCGCGCGGGAATCCAGGCGGACGAAGGCAACGGTGTATGTCGACCCGCCACTGGTCGCCGAGATCGCCATCGACGGTGTCCAGGCGTCGACCAGGTACCCCGGCGGGGTCGCGCTGCGATTCGCCAGGGTGCTGCGATACCGGTCCGACAAGTCGCCCGACGAGGTGGACACCATCGACGCGATCGTCGCCCTCGGAGCGACATCGGCGTGAAATTGGGCATCTGGGCGTGTCAGGCGCACGCGCACGACGACTGACCCGAATCGCCGGACCGGCAGTGCTTCTCGACGGTCAACGCTGCCGAGAGCCGCTGCCCGGTCTCGGCTGCTGCCGGGAGCCGATGCCCGGTCCGGGCTGCGGCGCCACGACGGCGTGCGCCTGCTCGATGATGTCCGCCACGTCATCCCAGTCCTGCTCGACGTCGAGGTACACCCCGATCCATCCGCGACCACCGACGTACGGCGGCCGGAAGAACCTGCCGGCACCACGGGTCAACCAGTGCTCCTGCGCGTCGTCGGGAGCGGCGGCCCAGAAACCGACCCTGTCGTCGTGATGCCGGACGGCGAACATCAGGAACTGCTTCTTCACGAAGAATGACGGCTCCCCGTGGCTGAGCCGTTCGGTCGCGCCGGGCAGTGCCAGGCAGAGTCGTCGGACCCGCTCGAGCGCGGCGTCCACCTGTGCGGGGTCCACGGCTCCGACTCCTTTGCGGCGGCGAGGTCATGACATGCAGACCCTAACGCCACCTGCGTGCAGCCGACGATGACCCCGGTGTGTTCGGGGCGGTCGCGCGAGACCTCCGGCGCCGCTAGGGCAAGGACCACCGCATCGTCCGGGTCGGAAGGACAGGACGAGCACCCCGAGTGGGGCGCGTCCCTGGCCGAGATGGCGGCCACGGAGCCGACTACTGACTGTTGCCAATCAAGACGATTTAGCTTACGCTCCGTGCTGGCACGTCTGTGCCGCGTCACGTGCTTTGCACGATATGGAGGAACACGATGGGGCTCGACGATCTGGTCAACAAGGCGAAGGACCTGCTGGGTCAGGGTGGGGACAAGGCCTCCTCCGCCGCGGAAAACGCCGCAGCGGGCAACAACGAGGCCGCCGCCGCGGATGCAGGAGCGGCCGCAGGTCTGATCGACAAGGCGAAGGGGGTGCTGTCCGACGAACGCATCGACCAGGTCGCCGGCGCCATCAAGGACAAGGCGCCCGACAACGTCGACGCGATCGTCGATCAGGTCGCCGACAAGGGTAAGCAGTTCAACAACTGACACCCGGCGCGATGCGCTCGCTGTTAGCGTGCACCGGTGAGCGCACTCGATGAGGTCGGCGGCCGGGACGGGTGGCGGTGCTGGATCTGCGACGAGAAGGTCGACCCGAAGACGTCTGTCAACGACGCACGGGGTCCGAGCGTCGACAGTTACTTCACCGCGGGTAGATCCGCCAAGGGAAAGCCAGGCGTCGAACGACTCGCGCATCGTTCGTGCAATACCCGCAAGGGTGCGCACACGCCGCTCATCCGTTGGCCGGACAACCTTTTGGTCTCCGACCCCGCTGTTCTGCTGACGACGATCGACCGCCTGGGGCGTAAGGGCGGTCGTGAAATCGTCGGTCGCAGCCCCAGTCGATCCGACGCCTCGCGGGCGGCCGAGTGGCTGCGGGACAGGCTGTCCCGGCTGGCGCCGACGCTCGTGGTGACCGCCACAGTGGAACCGGGCGGAGGTCAGCACCTGCTGGTGCTGACCACGCAACGCCGGTGATTCTCAGGCGGTGAAAGGGAGCGTGGCAGGCGCCGTTCCGGCGGACGTCAGGTTCGGGTTGCTGTAGGTCAGCGTGTACCTGCCCGTTGCCGGCGCCGGCACCACGAACGTCAGCACGTTGCGCTCGCTGTCCGACACGGTTTCGGGATACAGGGCGTCACAGCAGTATTCACTGCGGTCGTCGGCTGTCACCGATGTGCCGCCGGGTCCGGTGACGGAGAATTGCTCGAACCCGGTGTTGTAGCCCGACGCTGCGCAGCCCGGCGCGCAGGTCAAGGTGATCCGTAGGTTGAGCAGGGCCTTACCCTTCTCCCCGGACTCGTAGCTCGGGGCCAGGCTTCCGCCCAGGACCTCGATCGTGATGTCGCCCTGCTTCATCGTCCCGGTTGTGGTGATCTTCTGCGGTTCGACACTGTCGACCTTGCCGTCGTCGGCCAGCGGTATCTTTGTCTGGTTGTCGCTGGCGTCGCCGTACACCAGGGTCACCGCGTCCATCGCGTCACCGAGGTCGAGCGCTGCGTCGGTGGGCGGGGCCACGGTGAATACCACTGACCCCTTTCCCTTGCCCTGCCCCGGGATGCCATCGGGGTTGTCGTACTCCCCGTCCGTTGTCACCCCGTCGGCCTCGATCGCGCCTTGCGGCGCCCGACCCTTCTCGATGCCGAGGTTCTCGTAGAGGAAGCTGACTTCCACGTCCACGTCGTCGCCGAAGCCCGGGGTGGCGGAGGCGTCGACCACGGTGATCGCGAATCCGTCGTACCAACCGGTTCTGTTGAGATTTCGCTTGACCGCCAACGACGTCCCGGTTGACGCCGACGTCGGCGCATCCGTTTCGGCGGTGGTGACGTTCGTGATGGCCGGCGGCTCGGCCGTCTGTGCCGCCGCACTGGCGCTGGACACCGCCGCTGCGATGTTGGCGGCGGCCGTACCCGCGGTGCTGCCTTCGCCGCACCCGGCGAGCGCTCCCGCAAGCACCGCACCGGCGATGCATCCAGTGATCAGCCTCCGGACACCGTGGCGTCGAATTGGCATAGCGAACTCCCGGTTTCCTAGATCGGCCCATCTCCCGGGCGTGGATGCCGGCGGGACCTCAACGCTGACCTCGCACCTGTTCGTACCTCTGGACGGGACGCAGTCGCTCATGATGATGCAGTCGAGCCGGGCACCTTGCTCGGTAATCGACAAAATGCACACTAGGCGTCGCGGTTTCGGTCGTCGTCGCGCCGTTCAGGTGACGGCTCTCAGGACCCGTACATCCGCACCGGTCTGACGAGCACCACCGCGCGCCGCTGCTCGAGCATCACCCGGTCGTAGACACTCCAGTTGTCGTGCGTGCCGCCGGCCCCGACGAATACCTCCCGCAGCAACAGCCGTAGCCGTTCAGCGTCGACGTCCGGGTGCGGGTCATCGGGTCCGATCACCTCCGCGGAGCCTTCGATGGTTGCCCAACGCCAGCCGGCCGTGAAGGTTACTGCGGTGTGTGGGCGGGCTCGGAGATTCGCCAGCTTGACCGGCCCGTACGTCACGAATGCTGCCACCGGATCAGCGCTGGTCGGATGGTCGATGACAGCGGCATTGACCAGTGACGACTGGATGCTGCCGTCGGCGCGCAGGGTGGCGACGACAGCGAGACCGTGGTTTTCACGGACAAGTCCGGCGATCGAGCCCGTATTGATCATCCCGGTTTCCGACCTGCTATCCGGATCGCTGCCTCGCACCAGGCTCGGTCGAGAACCATCTCGGCCCCTTTCTGGGGCGATCGCAGTCAGCTGGTCCCGCCCGGTGCGAAGGGGCCGACTTTGGCTGCGTGGACCCGGGATATGTCAGCGACTTCTCTGCGCCCGGGCGATAGTGCAAAACCTTGGGCTGCGGCGCAGACACTTTTGGTGGAGCTGCGGGGAATCGAACCCCGGACCTCTTCGATGCGAACGAAGCGCGCTACCAACTGCGCTACAGCCCCTGGTCGCAGCGGTGCCGCGAGCCTCGACCACAATAGCAGCGGGTCATCGCCGTCGCGTCCGCCTCGGCGCATGGCCCGGATGCCCGTTAGGCGGACTGGAACACCCCGCCGGACAGCACGGGACCGCCCGCCCCAGCTACTGCCCGGCGGCTCGCCGGTAGGTCACCGGCTCGTGGTAGTTCTCCAGCTCGTCGAAGCCCGGGTCGTCGTCCTCGAGATCGACCACGGTCCGGCCGGGAGCGACCGCGGACAGTCCGCCGCGCGTGCGCCGCGGCGGTCGCTGGTACTCCGGCCGGATCTGCCGGGCGCGCTGTAGGCGCTCCATTCGGCGCTGCCTGATTCCCGCCTCGATCTTGACCTGACGCCTGAGGTAGGCCAGATAGCCGACGAGCAGTGCCGCACTGATGGCCGCACCGACCAGCAGCCAGCTGCCCAGGATCAGCGATGCAATGGTGAACGCGACTGTGGCGATCAGCAGGATGAGTGCGACCCGCCTGCGCTGCTGGTAGTGGTAGGCCCGGGTCGCCTCGGCAGCCTCGGGGTCGAAGCCGCCACGACCGGGACGGCGGGGTACCGGACGCAACTCCACATCCTGTACCTCGTACGCGCCGGCCGGTGCCGCGGCGACGTGATCGGACCACTCGTCGCGGTCGACTTCGTCGGGGATCAACCTGCGCTGTTCCGGGTACTCGTGGACGTCATCCAGCGATTGCAGACGAACCGTCGGGGGCGCGGCTCCGGCGATTTCGGCGTCGTCATCCCGGTTGACACCCTCGTCGTCGACGTCTTGCGCATCGTCGTCAGCAGGGTTCACCGGCCGGAACGGCGTCGATCCCGCCCGTACCGGTCGCGGCCGCTGGTCGCGGTGCGCGGCGGCCCACTCCTCGGCGGCGTCGGCAGGCTGCTCCGCACCGACCGTCACCAACCCGTCATGCGCGTCGAGATCGTCGGCCGCACCGTTATCGATCCGGTCGGTGTCACTCATCATTGCTCCTTTCGAGCCTCGAGACGGCCTGCGGCGCAGGGACGCCGACGCGCGGCGCAGCACCCGGAACCCGGACCCGGCAGGCTCGACCTGCGGAACTCGTTCACGGCGTCGCGCCACCATCGGCACCAGCACGACCAGCCAGGCGACCACCAACAGCACGACGATGAGGGAGGTGGGGATGTTCATCGAGTGCTCCCCTCGTTCGGGCCGCACAGCGCGCGACAGCAGACCAGCAGGTCGAGATCACGCTAACGACTGGGCCCGGCGCGGCCCGGTAGGGACACACCTTTGCGCGAGTCCTGTTGTCGCTGGTCGCGACTCGGCCGTTACGGGGAACTGCCTTCCCGCCAGCGCTGCAGGAGTTCGGGCAGTCCGCGCGGGATCTCCTCGACGGTCAGCGCATACAGCAGGTGGTCACGCCAGGCGCGGTCGATGTCCAGGTACCGCACCAGGTGCCCCTCCTGACGGAAGCCGAGGTGCGTCACGACCGCCCGGGACGCAACATTCGTCGGTGCGATCGTCGCCTCGATCCGGTGCAGCGCGACCGGTCCGAAGCCGTGCGCCACAATCAGTGCAACGGCCGCGGTGGCGACGCCGCTGCCGTGAAACCGCGAGTCGACCCAGTACCCCACCCAGCCCGATCGCACCGCACCGCGCTGGATGCCGCCCAACGTCACCTGACCGGCGAAGTCGCCGTTCACCGTGATCACGAATGGCACCACCTCACCGCGGCGGGCACCGACACGGAGCAGCGATCGGTGAGACCGCCAGGCCTGCACAGAATGTCGCTCGGCCCACGTCAACGGACTGGTGGCATCCCATGGGGCAATCAGGTTCTCGTCGCGCAGACGGGCGCCGCGCCAATCGTCCCGGTCGGACCGGTGCAACGGACGCACGGCGACCCGGCCGATGGCGACGCGCACCGGCCCCAATGTCGCCGGCCAGCCGGGATGCGTGCCGGTGATCCCGGCCGCCGCTCCAGCCGGACCCATCGCCGACTATGCCCGCTGCGCCAGGAAGGACACCGGGACCTCGCTGCCGATGGGCACCTGGGTGGTGTCCTCGTCGATCAGCACCAGGCAATTCGCCTCCGCCAGCGACGCCAGCAGGTGGGTCCCGCTCCCGCCCAGAATGTGCACCAGGTAATCGTCCTCGTCATCCCGCATCAGCTGGCCGCGCAGGAACTGCCGCCGCCCGGCCGGCGAGGTGATCGGTTCCAGGGTTTGGGCCATCACGGTGCGCCGGTACGGATTCCGCCGACCGAGCATGATCCGCAGCAGCGGACGGACGATGACCTCGAACACCACCAGCGCGGACACCGGATTCGCGGGAAGCAGGAACGTGGGCACCTTGGCCGGCCCGAGCAATCCGAAGCCCTGCGCGGAACCGGGCTGCATGGCCACCCTGGACAGATCCATCTCGCCCAGGTCGGACAGCGACTCGACGACCAGTTCGGCATTGTGACCGCCCGCAGCGCCCGCGATCAACACCACCTCGGACACCAGCAGTCGGGCCTCGACGAGCTCACGGAAGCGGCGCGGATCGGCCGGGGCGATGCCCACCCGGTTCGCCTCGGCGCCGGCATCCCGGGCAGCCGCGGCCAGCGAGAAGGAGTTGACGTCGTACACCTGACCCGGCCCCGGCGTGCGAGACACATCGACCAACTCATCACCGACCGACACGATGGACAATCGCGGTCGCGGATGCACGAGCACCTTGTCCCTGCCGACCGCCGCGAGCAGTCCGACCTGGGCCGAGCCGATGAACGCGCCGAGCCGGACGGCGACGTCGCCCGGTTGCACGTCCTCCCCTGTACGGCGGACGAAGTCGCCGGACTCCACCGGGGTGGTGACGGAAACCCTGGCGCCGCCGCCCGTGGCATACGACCGGGGCAACACGGCATCGGCCACCGTCGGCAGCGCGGCGCCGGTCGCGACATATACGGTCTGGCCCGGCTGCAGACGGTGCGGCGTCCGGGCCCCGGCCTCGATCTCGCCCACCACCGGCAGCACGACGGGATGTCCCTCGCCGGCGTGCGCGACATCCACGCAGCGGACCGCATATCCGTCGACGGCCGCCTGGTCGAACGCCGGCAGTGCCGCCGACGCGACGATCTCCTCCGCGCACAGCAGACCATGAGCCTCCGAGATCGCGACCCGGACCGCGGGCGGGGTCGCCGCGGTGGACAGCACCCGCTCGAGTTGCTCCGCAACGGATCTCATGACATCCAGCCCTGTGATGATGGTTCGGTCGACTGCGCGGTCAACACATCCGAGCCCTCCCGGCCGGAGGCGCGTGCGCTCGGCCGGGAGGTGCCGGCATTCAGGCACGGCACCGCCGGCACGGGGACGGCAGGGGCGTACATGGTCACCAACCGTAGTGCCTGACCTCTCGCCGGCCCCTGCGACACCGTTCTTCGCCACGATCGATCCGTGCCTGACGCCCGGCCGGGGACGGTGGCCGCACAACCGGCCCCCGGCCGCCCACCCAGACCCCTACCGTGTTCAGCGTGAATTCAAAAGACGCGGCTCTGCAAGATCGCAAGGACGCGCTGCGGACAACACTGGCAGCCGCCCGGCGTGGTCGAGCCGACGTCGAACGCCGCGCGGCGCGGATTGCCAACGGCGACCACCTCCGTCTCGCGCTGGCCGGCCGGCGCTGCGTCGCCGGCTATCTGCCGCTGCCGTCGGAGCCGTTGGACACCGCCGCGCTGGATGCGCTGGCCGCGGTGTCGACGGTGCTGATTCCGGTGACCGTCGGCTTCGCGCCGCTGGACTGGTGCCGCTACCCGGGTCCGGTCCGACGCGGATCGTTCGGCATCGACGAGCCGACCGGGGAGCGTCTGGGCCCAGGTGCGATCGCCGGCGTGGACGCCGTCCTGGTGCCGGCGCTGGCGGTGGATCGGCACGGTCACCGGCTCGGTCGCGGCGGCGGGCACTACGACCGGACGCTGGCGCTGCTCGACGACGCGAGCACGTCAACCCCGGACCTCATCGCCGTCCTCTACGACGGGGAATTCCTCGATGACGTGCCTGTCGGCCCGCTCGACCGCGCCGTTGCCGCGGTGGTCACGCCGTCGACCGGTCTGCTGCGGCTCGGCTGACCTGGTCGGACGCGGGAACCGAGCACGCATCACTCCTCAACCTCCCAGCCGGTCGGCGCCGTGTGGGCATGCTGGGTTTGCGGTCCGGCCGGTGTCGGGCGCATCATCGAAGTTGGCACTCGTTTCGTTCGAGTGCCAGATGAGCTCCGCAGTACCCAGAACATGGCCGGCAGCGCGCCGCGAAGTCGATCACGCGCCCGCCGGACCGCCAGCCGGAGGACCCCGTGCCCACCTATCAATACGCCTGCACCGATTGCGATCACCGCTTCGAGCAGGTGCAGTCCTTCACCGATGCTTCGCTGACCACCTGCCCGGTGTGCAGTGGTCAGCTGCGTAAGGTCTACGGCTCGGTCGGTGTCGTCTTCAAGGGCAGCGGCTTCTACCGGACCGACTCGCGGGAGAAGGTCAAGAGCGGCAGCGCGACGAACGGCTCCGGCGACAAGTCAGCGGACACCGGCGGGAAGGCCGAGTCCGGCACCGAAAAATCTGGTGCCGAGAAATCTGGCACCGAGAAATCTGGCACCGAGAAGTCCGCTGACAAGAAGTCCGAGTCTCCTGCCAAGGCCGCGACCGGGGCCCCGTCGTCGACCGGCGGCAGCTCCGGCGGCGGGTCGTCCAGGGGCAGCAAGGCCGCCGCCAGCTGACCTCTCCGGCCGGGGCTGGTCGGGCGGGGATACTCGATGGGGTGGATGCTGAATATCCCAGGACCCGAGTGCGTGCCCTGCTGACCTTCGCGGTGATGATCACCATGCTGCTGGCGGCGTGTTCGGCCGATCCAGCGCCGGCCCCGGCCGCCACCACCGTGGCGGCCGCCGACGGGCAACCCGCGCTGAACGTGAGCACTATCACCACCGGGCTGAAGGTCCCGTGGGGCCTCGGTTTCTTGCCCGACGGCACGGCGGTCGTCACCGGACGGGATGACGGGTCGGTGAGCGCGATATCCCCAGACGGCACCGTGCGGGCGCTCGGTACCGTCGACGGCGTCGTGCACGGCGGCGAGGGCGGCCTGCTGGGCATCGCGGTGTCCCCGTCCTTCGCGCAGGACAACCTGCTCTACGTCTACTACACCGCCGAAGACGGCAATCGGATCGACACCGTTCTGCTCGAGGGCGGCCGCTTGACCGACCAGCGGACCGGCCTGACCGGAATCCCGCGGGCGGGCATCCACAACGGCGGACGGATGACATTTGGACCCGACGGCCTGCTGTACGTCGGGACGGGCGACGCGGGCGGCCGGGACAACGCCCAGGACGCGGGTTCTCTCGGCGGGAAGATTCTCCGGCTCACCCGCGACCTGGAGCCGGCGCCCGGTAACCCCTCGGGCGGCTCAGCGTTCTCTCTGGGCCACCGCAACGTCCAGGGGCTGGCGTTCGATGACGCCGGCCACCTCTGGGCGGCCGAGTTCGGCCAGAATACTTGGGACGAAATCAATCTCGTCACGGCGGGCAGCAACTACGGATGGCCCGTGGTCGAAGGCGTCGGTGGCCGGGCCGGCTTCGTCGACCCCCTGCGGGTGTGGTCGACCGACCAGGCGTCACCCAGCGGGATCGCGTTCTGGCAGGGCTCCATCTGGATGGCCGGCCTCCGTGGGCAGCAGTTGTGGCAGATCCCGATCGAGCAGACCTCTGCGGGACCGACCACCGGAGAGCCCGTTTCGCATCTCGCCGGGTCCTACGGACGGCTCAGGACGGTAGCGGTCGCACCCGACGGCAGCCTGTGGGTGACGACCTCGAACACGGACGGGCGGGGCAGCGTCGGTGCGGGGGACGACCGGATCCTCCGACTCGAGGTCGCCGGCTGAGCGTTCTGTCGTGACGGCCGATACCCGTCCCGCAGGCCGAGGACCGTCTGGCAGATCCACGACCGCCCCATCGATCGAGGGCATGCTCATTCGCGGAGTCTGTCCCCATCGTCAGAGCTGTCCACAATCGGCGGAGCAGGGCTTTGCTGTGCTCGTCTCCCGCCTACCGTCCGGTCGATGAGCCGCCGTCAGCCGACCCTCGCAGCAGGACCCGGTAGCGGTCGGCGGCCAGGGTTCGGTCGACCGCGGCCCGGGCGCCGGTCCGGCTCGGTGCAGGCGAGATGGCATGAGCGGCTTCGACAATGGTTCGCGGACCGCCGCCGCGGCGGCCGGCTCCCGCGCACTGCCCGCAGGCTGGTCGCCGCGGGACTTGTCATCGCCGCCGGAATTCTCGCTGTCAATCCGCAGGACACCGACGGTCGGCCGGCGATTGCGCTGACGCGGGACCTGCCGATCGGAGCCCGGATCGAAGCCCGCGACGTCCAGCGGGTCCGGGTGCTGCAACTTCCGGACGGGGCGGTGCCGGACGTCGCCTCCGTCATCGGTGCGGAACTGGCGGCCGCGGCGCGGCGGGGAGAGATCATCACCGACCTTCGGCTGGCGGACGCCACGGGACCGGACCCGGGCGCCGGGCGTGTGGCCGTGCCGATCCGGCCCGCAGACCCGGCCATCGTCGATCTGCTCGGCCCCGGTATGCACGTCGCTGTGCTGTCCGTCGGCGAGGACGGCGCAACGGTGGTGCTGGCCGCGGACGCGGTGGTACTGGCGCTGAGCGACATCCCCCAGAGAGGTTCCGATGCGCGCCCTATCGTGGTGGCCGTTCCGGCAGCAGCCGCGAATGCCGTGGTGGCCGCGACTGTTGCCGGAACCATCGCCATCCGGTTCGCCTGATCGCTACCGACAATCGGTACGGTGATCGCGCACAGACGAGAAGGAAAGAAGGTCAGATGGTCAAGGGATTCAAGGTTTTCATCCTGCGCGGCAACGTGATCGATCTGGCCGTGGCGGTCGTGATCGGCGCGGCTTTCACCGCTCTGGTGATCTACTTCGTCTTCGTCGTCCCGATGAAGAAGATGCTCGACATCTCCTCCCGCCGCAAGCAGCCGATCGAGGCCGACCCCACCGAGGTCGACCTCCTGATGCAGATCCGGGACCTGCTCAGGGACCAACCGGCGGCGGAAACCGCTCAGTCACACTGTTCTCGGAGCACGGACGCCAAGGTCGAATAGCTCCGGATCGTCTTCGACAGGCAAGAGCGTCCACCAGCAGGCTCCGACCGGAGGACCGTCAGCCGTGATGTGGCGGGGTGTTGTCGCGGTACCAGCGCTCACGGTCCGCGTCACCGGACTCCTCGGACCCGTGGCCCCACTCGTCCTGCGTGACGGACGGCAGGACGTCGCCGAAGATGTCATCGAGCAGGCGTCGGTCTACGACGCGGCCCGAGGTATCCGGATCGGGCGCGGACACGGACGGTTCGTTGGCATCGGGTTCTGCCGACCCGCTGGGTTCGATCGTCACGGTGCTGTCACTTACCTGGTCCGCGGCGGCGCTGTCCGGCGTCCGACTGAGGCGTCAGACGCCGGGGTCGGACAGTTGGCCGATGACGTGCACGGCCAGCGGGTTCAACGTCGCCATGCCGTCGCGGATCGCCGCACGCGATCCGGCCAGGTTCGCCACCAGCGTCGAGCCGGACACCCCCACCATCCCGCGGGAGACGATGGCGTCCATCACCCCGGCGGCCATTCCAGACCAGCGCAGCGCCTGCGCGATGCCCGGCAGTTCCCGGTCGATGACTTCCGCGGTCACATCTGGTGTGACGTCACGCGGCGACACACCGGTTCCGCCCACTGTCACCACGAGGTCGACGCCACCGATGACGGCCGTGTTCAACGCTGTCCGGATCGCGACCTCGTCGGACGGGACGGCGACCGAGCCGTCGACCACGAAGCCCGCCTCGGCAAGCAGTTCGGTCACCAGGGCGCCGGCGCCGCCGTCGTCCTTGCCGTGCAACGTGTGGTCAGTGATGGACACGATCAGCGCCCGACCGGCATGCATGCTCGTCGACACGCGGGCCTCCTGGTATTTGTCCGACCGCAGTGCAGACGCCGTTCGGGCGCTGTGCGGTCGGCTCACCCTATCGACCCGGAGCCGGGAACCCTGCAACAGGATGCCCGTCCACCGACGAGCGAGCACCGGGGGCGCTCCGGCCGAGACCACGCCGCTGCGGTTCGCCTATGCTAAGGCGACGCACGGAGAGCGGGTCGAACGGCCATCGCGCGGCCGCGGAGCGGATCGGCTTCGGCGCGACGACGCTGATGCCGCAAGTGCATTCCCGGGTCGGGGCCGGCCACGGGTTGCCGGACGTCGGATCACCGAAGGAGCACCAGCATGGCCCGAAGACGCACCACCGCGCGGGATCTGGCACAGATCGCCACCTTCGCCGCGCTGATCGCGGCGCTCGGACTGCCCGGCAGCATCGCCATCGGCCCGACCGGCGTGCCGATCACCCTGCAAACGCTCGGCGTCATGCTGGCCGGCGGAATACTGGGCGCCCGCAAGGGTTTTCTCGCTGTCCTGGTGTTTCTGGTGCTGATGACGGCCGGCCTGCCGCTGCTGGCCGGAGGGCTCGGCGGAGTCGGCGTCTGGACCGGCCCGCGTGCGGGTTATCTCCTCGGGTTCCTCGCCGGGGCTGTCGCGGTGGGGCTGTTGACCGCGCGGATCCTGCCGAAGTACCCGCGGTGGCAGGGCATCGCCGTGAATCTCCTCGGCGGAGCGCTGGTGATCTATGTGTTCGGCGTCACCTGGTTGGCGATCCGCACCGGCTGGCGTCCGGCCATCACCGGAGTGTTCATGTATCTACCCGGTGACATCCTGAAGGCGGTCGTCGCCGCGCTGGTCGCCAAACAGGTGCACCGGTCGATCCCCGGGCTCATCCCGACCTCCGCGACCGCCCCTCCCGCGCCGCCGCACCAGAAGGTCGCCAGCTGACCGCAGACACTAGGGCGCTGCGACTCGGTGGATCCGGCGGTCGGCCGGCGGTCACCGTAGACGGTCGAACCGTCTCCTACGCCGAATTGGCGGCGGCGGTCGATGCCCGGCGCGCGCAGTGGCCTATCCACGACGACCACCCGGTGCCGGCGGGCGGCCCCACCGCGATCGACCGCCTCACCACCATCTTCGCGGCCGCGGCTGCCGGCCGGGCGGCGCTGGTCTGCGATCCGGCATGGCCTCCCCCGGCGCTCGGTGTCGTGCCGCCGGAGACCTTCCTGATCACCGTCACGTCCGGAACCTCCGGCACGCCGCGACCGGTGCTGCGGACGGCGGCGTCCTGGACGTCGTCGTTCTGCGCCCTGTCCGAGCTCGCAAGCCTCACCGCTGACGACCGGGTGCTGCTGACCGGGCCGTTGCACTCGACGCTGCACCTGTTTGCGGGCGTTCACACGCTGGGGCTGGGTGCGGAACTCACCGATCGGGCCGAGACTGCAACCGCGGTGCACGCCGCACCCGCGATGCTGGCTGCGCTGCTGCGTACTCTGCCCGCACACGCCCCGCTGCGGGTCGCCATCGTCGCCGGATCGGCGCTGCCCGACGACATCGCCGCCGCAGCCATCGACCGGGGCATCGCGGTCGTCGAGTACTACGGGGCGGCGGAGCTGTCCTTCGTCGGCGTACGTCGCTGGCCCGAACCGCTGCGGCCGTTCCCCGGCGCGGACGTGCAGATCCGGACTACTACCGCCGGACGTCCGGGGCAGATCTGGGTGCGCTCGGAGTACCTCGCGAGCGGCTACCCGGCCGGATGCAGCGGGCCATTGCAACGCGTCGGCGATGGCTTTGCCACCGTCGGGGACCTTGGTGATCCGCTGCCGGACGGCGCGTTTCGGGTGCGCGGCCGTGGTGATGCCGCCATCACCACCGGCGGACACACGGTGCTCGCCGACGATGTCGAGCGGGCGCTGGCGGCGCTGCCCGGTGTCACCGCGGCTGCGGTCGTCGGCGTGCCGCACCGCGAGCTGGGCGAGGTCGTCACCGCCGTGATCGAGCCGGCCCCCGGTACGGACCTGTCATCGCTGCGACACGACGCCCGCCGACGTCTGAGTGGCCCGTCGCTGCCCCGGCGCTGGTTCCTGACCGACCGGCTGCCACGAACACCCAGCGGCAAGGTGCGGCGCGGGCCCGTCATCGAGGCAGTCGAGGCAACGGTGTCCGCCGCGCGGCACGCTACGAACCCCGCGCCATCGATCGGCGCGACGAAAGGGCCGGGGTCGCCGCAGGGACTCCCCCGGCTGCGGCCACTACCGTAGGAGCCCGTGACCCGTCCCCGTTCCGACCCGTACGGCCCCGTTCTGGTGGCCGGGCGGCGGACGCCGATCGGCACGGCAGGTCACGCCTTCGCCGGGTCGGACGTCATCTCGCTGACGGCTCCGGTCTTGCACGCGTTGGCACGCGCGGTGGCATCGCTCGGCCGGCCGATTGACGACGTCATCATCGGCAATTGCATGGGACCGGGCGGCAACATCGCACGGGTGTCCGCCCTGGCGGCCGGTCTCGGGACGGTGCCGGGGATGACGGTGGACCGGCAATGCGGCTCCGGCCTGGAAGCGGTGCTGCAGGCGGCAATCAGGATCCGGGCGGGCGAGGAAGAACTGATCCTGGCCGGTGGAGCGGAATCCGCCAGCACGGCGCCGTGGCGGTGCTGGCCACCTGACGGTGCCGCAGCACCTGTGCGATACACGCGAGCACCGTTCACGCCGAAGGGTTTTCCGGACCCGGGAATGGGCGAGGCGGCCGATGCACTGGCCCGGCTGCGGGGCATTTCGCGTCGACGCCAGGACGAGTACGCGGCACGCTCCCATCAACTGTCGTTCGCCGCGCGGGAGCGGGGTCGCTTCGATGCCGAAATAGTCGCGGTCGACGCCGTCGATCGGGACGAGCGGCCCCGGGCGGGGATGGACGCCGCAAGGCTGTCCCGGCTGCGGCCGTCATTCGGCGCCGACGGGACAGCCACCGCCGGCAATTCCTGCGGCGTCTCGGACGGGGCCGCGGCGGTGGCGGTCTGCAGTGCGGGGGCCGCGCGGGAGGCCGGGATTCCGTATCTGCGGGTGGTCGCCGGCGCTGTCGCCGCCGACCGACCCGAGCTGCCGGGATTGGGGACGGCCGCCGCCGTCAGGCGCCTGCTGCGGCGGCCTTCGGTGGCCGAGCGCAGCCTGACAGTCGGCGACGTGGCCGCCGTGGAGATCACCGAGGCATTCGCCTCCGTCGTGCTGGCCGCCATCGACGACCTCGGATTGGATGTCGGCACTGTCTGCGCGGAGGGCGGTGCCATCGGCCTCGGTCACCCGTGGGGAGCGTCCGGGACGATCCTGGTACTCCGGTTGATGTCCCGGATGCTTACTCCCGCAACGGGTTCGGCACCCCGGTACGGGCTCGCGGCGTGCGCGATCGGCGGCGGCCAGGGACTCGCGGTGCTGCTCGAGAACCCGGTGCACTGAGCCATGCCGGAGATCAGGTTCAGCGGAGTCGGGCATCGCTTCGGCGACCGCACGGTGCTGGACGGCATCGATCTGACCCTGACCGAGCCGCGGCTGGGCATCGTGGGCGGCAACGGCTCCGGGAAATCGACCCTGGCGCGCATGATCAACGGCCTGATCACGCCGACCAGCGGATCGGTGAGCCTGGACGGGTTGGACACCACCGCAAAGGGTCGGGAGGTCAGGCGCAGGGTCGGGTTCGTGTTCACCGACCCGGACAACCAGATCGTGATGCCGACCGTCGCGGAGGATGTCGCCTTCTCACTGCGTAAATCCCAGCTCGGCAAGCGCGAGATCGCCGCGCGGGTGACGGCGTCCCTGCGGCGCTTCGGGCTTGTCGATCACGCCGACCACCCGACCCACCTTCTCTCCGGCGGGCAGAAGCAACTGCTGGCGCTCGCGGCCGTGCTGATCACCGAGCCGGATGTACTGGTGGCAGACGAACCGACCACACTGCTGGACCTGCGCAACGCCCGGATGGTCAACGATCTGCTGGCGTCATTGTCCCAGCAGGTCGTCCTGGTCACCCACCACCTGAACCTGTTGGGCGGATTCGACCGGGTGGTCGTGCTGGACGGCGGCCAAGTGGTCGCCGACGATTCACCGGCGAGCGCACTGCGGACGTACACCGGACTTCTGACGTGACCGTTATCGGCCTCTTTCACCCGGGAAACTCTGCGCTGCATCGCCTCTCGGCGGGCTGGAAGCTCCTCGGGATGGTGCTGGCGGTCACCGCCGTGCTGTTCTTGCGGGAACCCTGGCAACTCGGTGTCGCGGCCGTTGTCACCGCCGGGCTCTATGCGATCGCACGGATTCCGGCCCGGGTGGCCGCGGCGCAGTTGTGGCCGATGCGCTGGTTCCTGTTGCTGGTAGCCATCTTCCAGCTGATCTTCGCCGGCTGGCAACCGGCGGTGATGGTGTGCGGCAGCCTGCTCCTGACGGTGGCGGTGGCTGCCCTGGTGACGGTGACGACAAGGGTCACGGCGATGCTCGATGTCTTCAACCGGCTGATGCAACCGCTGCGCAGATGGGTCGATCCCGACCGGAGCGGTCTGCTGCTCGCCCTCACCATCCGCTGCATCCCGTTGATGGTCGACATCGTCCGTGACGTCTCCGACGCGAGAAAGGCTCGCGGCGCACACTTCTCGCTGCGGGCCATGGCGGCGCCCGCCGTTGTCCGCGCCCTGCGTTCGGCCGACGCGCTGGGCGACGCGCTCGTCGCGCGCGGTGTGGACGACTGAACGGCTTTCGACGACTGAACGGCCTCTGACAACTGCAGCGCCCAGCAAACAGGCACCACCGAATCCTGCAAATCCGACATCGGTGCATCCAACTCGCACCCAGCCGCGGTAAACCTCCTCGTAAGCACTCCCACCCCCCATCACGAGGAGGATCTACATGAGGCGTCTCATTGCCGCTACGGCGGCAGGTTCGCTGGCCGTCGCAGCAGCGCTGTTCGGTGCACTGCCGGCATCAGCCGCAGACACCGGCACGGTGTACGTGGTACACGGCATCCCGGACACGCCCGTCGATGTCTACGTCGACGGCGCGTTGACCCTGGACAACTTCGAGCCGGAGACCGTCGCCGGACCGCTGGATCTCCCGGCCGGCAGCTACGACGTGGTCATCGCCGCGCCCGATTCCACCGACGCGTCGACGCCAATCCTGGAGGCCTCCGCAACGGTCGAGGCGGGCATGAGCTACACGCTGGTTGCCCACCTGACCGAGGGTGGGGATCCGACCATCACCCCCTACGTCAACGACACCTCGACGATCTCCGCGGGCAACACCCGGCTCGTCGTGCGCCATGACGCCGCCGCTCCTGCGGTCGACGTCCGGGCAGGCGGCGCGGTCGTTCTGGCCAACGTCACCAACCCGCAGGAAGGTGTGCTGAACATCCCGGCCGGCACCGTCGAGGCGGACGTCGTCCTCGCCGGAACCGACACCGTGGCCATCGGCCCGGCAACGCTGGACCTCGCCGAAGGCAGCGCGACCTTCGTGCACGCCGTCGGCAGCGCCGAAGCCGGCACCCTGGGCCTGGTGAGCTTCACCATCACCGGCCTGCACTCCGCACCGGGCGGCGTTCCCGCCGGCTCCGGTCCGGCCGACAGTCCCGCTGCCACCATCGCCCTGGTCGTTCTGTTGACCCTGGGTATGGCCGGTGCGGTCGTCGGCGGACGTCGCCTGTACCTGGATCGCTCGGTCTGACCGAGCCGTCCGGACGCGCGGCCGTGCGCACCAAGATGTCCCGCCGCCAGGCTGCCACCGGCCTGGCGGCGGGGCTCGCCATGATCCTGTCCGCCCCCGTCGTGTGGTGGGTGGCCCAACCAGATCCCGCGGGGCAGACGATCACATCTGTCAACGCGGCCGCGGCAGCCGAACTGGCCTCTCCGTCCGTTCTCGGTTCTGGGACATCCACAGCTGCAACACGGTTGTCCCCAGCACCGTCGTCCGCAGCACCAACACCTGCATCACCCGCTCCGGTAGCACCGGCGCCGGCCCGTCCTTCGGTCAAGCCGGCACCATCCAAACCCGCACCATCCAAACCCGCACCGTCGAAGCCGACGGCGGCGGCACGAGCCAAGCCACCCGCACCGGCGCCGATCAAGGCGCCTTCGCGGATCGAGCTCCCCAGCCTGGGGATCGAGGCGCCGGTGATCCCGATGGGCGTCGACAGCGAGGGTGCGATGGAGATTCCCGAGGACGTCGGCGACGTCGGGTGGTACCGGTTCGGCCCGGCGCCCGGAGCATCGGCGGGGTCGGCGGTCTTGACCGGTCACGTCGATGACTACCGCCAGGGTGTCGGAGTTTTCGGCAGGATCGGCGATCTCGGTCCCGGCGACATCGTCAAGGTCACCGACGAGGGCGGCGTCACCCGGGAATTCTCCGTGGTGGCACGGGAAGAATGGCCCAAGGACCAGGTTCCTTTGGGTCGGCTTTTCGATCGTGGAGGCGACTCCCGCCTCGTCATGATCACCTGTGGCGGGTCTTTCAATGAATCAACTCTCGGATATGACGACAACATCGCCATCACTGCAGTGCCAATCAAGGTGCCAATTAAGGGATGACTTACGCTGCTCAGGTGTCCAGTCCCTCAACGCAGCCGGGAACCACCCCCGAGCTGACAGCGGATGGCGAATGGATGCAGAGCTTCCGGGCGGGCAACGCCGCGGCTCTGCGCCAGGCCTTCGAACGGTACGGCGGCATGGTGCAACGGGTCGGGGTGCTCCGGCTCGGAAACCACCACGACGCGGAGGAACTCGTCCAGCAGGTCTTCGTGCGGGCGTGGAAGGGACGGGATGGTTTCGATCCGGCCCGCGGTTCGCTGGGAGCCTGGCTGTTGGGCATCACCCGCCGGCTGATCGCCGACCGGTACGCGTCGTTGGCTCGAGACCGGAAAATTGTCTCCGCGGCGGAGAGCATCGCGCCGCCTGCGACGGAGACGAAATCGGTCGACAGGGTCGTCGACCGCGTGGTGGTTGGCAACGAACTGAACAAACTGCCCGCGGAGCAGCGAATGGTGCTGCGGTTGGCGTTCTATGGAGATCTGAGTCATTCAGAGATCGCAGCGACGACCGGACTGCCCGTCGGGACCGTCAAGAGCCACATCAGGCGGGCGCTCATACAACTTCGAAAGCGTTGGGAGGTGGACGGTGCAACATCCTGACTGTGACGACCTCGCCCTCCTCGCTCTCGACGAGTCCTTGGGCTCAGGTACCGACAGACACGTCGCCGGGTGCGCGCAGTGCTCCGCCGACCTGCAGGCATTTCGAACCACCATCGGCCTCGCCGCGTTGAGCAACTACGGAGAGGACGCACCCCGCCCGGACGAGTCCGTCTGGCGGGCGATCGTTGACGAGTTGGGCCTTGACGTCGTATCCGGGGTGGTTGGTACCGCTGTCCTGGAATCCGTCGAGGCGGACAGGGTGGCGCCAACTGGACCCACAGTGCCGTTCCGTGCCGAGAACCAGAACGCTGCGCCTGAGGCAGGCAAGCTCCACAAGAACGGCGCGAACGGCGCCGGTCTCACTTCGGTTCCCGGGACGGGCACAGATCTCCCCCCGGTCCAGCGACCGACGTCCAGATCAGCGGGCGGCCGGCACGGACGCGGCAGCACCGATCGACGCTGGACGCGCTGGACCGCGCCACTTGCCGCGGCCGTTGTGGGCATCGCGGTGGGTGCCGGCGCCGTCGTCATCAGCCAGAACCGCGGGTCCGACGTGACGGTGGAAGCGGTTGCATCGTTGACGGCGGTCCCCGGCGGACCGCTCACCGCGGATCAGCAGCGCAGGCTCGGTCAGGCGGAGCTGGTCGCAGCGCCGACCGGTACGCAGGTCAGGGTGGACGCCCCGGACCTGCCGCCGTCGTCGAAGAACGCCTACGAGGTCTGGCTGTTCGGTAACGACGGCCGAATGGTCTCGCTCGGAACGCTCAACAACGGCGGGGGCACCTTCACCGTCCCCAACGGCATCAGCACCGCGGAGTACCGGACGGTGGATGTGTCCGACGAGCCGCCGAACGGCAATCCGGCGCACTCCGGCATCAGCCTGGTCCGCGGCTCCTTCAGCTGAGGCGCCTTTCGTTCAGCTGAGGTGTGCGGCGCACTCCGGGCGGTGCCGCGGGTCATCAGGTCTTCCGGCGACACGCCGGCCCTATGCGCTGACAGATCGTGTCGGGACGGCTCCTTTCGACGGTTGATGTATCACCGGAGCTCGAACTACCGTCACAGACGGTGCCGGACTCCTGTCTGGCCCTGTTCTGTGAGGGCCTTCTGATGCTCGATCCGTTCGACCGTGATCCCGTTCCGTCGGCACCGGCGCGCCCGGACATCGCACCGTCGACCGACTCCGGCGTCACTGTCGCTCGCGCTGTTCGACTGTCCGCTCGACCGTTCCCGTCGAAGGTCTCGCATCGTGCGCCCTGCCGCCCGCGGGACGGGCCTGTCCTGCCCACGGTGGCTCTGACGGTGGTGGCCCTGACCTGGGGCATCTCGTTCTCGGTGGTGGACAGGACGGCCGACGTTCTGCCTTCCGCCGATCTGGTGGCCTGGCGATTCGGCGGCGCAACGTTCTTATTGGCGCTCGTCGCGCGCACCGCGCGCCCCCTGCCTGCATCTCTGCGGCTGCGTTCGTGCGCACTGGGTGCGCTGCTGGGATTGGGTTTCCTCCTGCAGGCGTGGGCGATGACGGACACCGACGCCATGATGTCGGGTTTTCTCACCGGAACGCTGGTGGTCTTCGCACCATTGATCAACTGGGCGCGGTTCCGCGACCGGCCGAGCCATGCCACCTGGGCCGCCGTCGCCATCGCAGCCGTCGGTCTGGCGCTGCTCAGCGTCCGCGGAGCGGGATTCGGTGCAGGAGAGGGCCTTACGTTGCTGGCCGCCCTGGTCTGGGCGCTGCACCTCGTGCTGCTCTCCCGCTGGGCGAGGGCCGAACATGCCCTCGCGATCGCGCGCATACAGACGGGAACCGTGGCCGTGATGGCCCTGGCCACCGTCGCGGTCTGCGGCGCGTTCGACGGCGGCGCGCTGCTCCCCTCCGCGCCCGGTGACGGCGGAACATGGCTGGCCATCGGGTTTCTCGCCGTCGGTGCCACTGCTGGGGCGATGGTTCTGCTGACCTGGGCGCAGGCGCGGATGAGTGCGGTGCGGGTCGCCATCGTGCTGACCCTGGAACCCGCTGCCGCGGCGGTCACGGCGGGACTGCTGGGCGGTGAGCTGGGCGGAAGAACCATCCTCGGTGGCCTCCTGCTGGTGGGCGCGATGCTGGTCGTCGAGGTCGGCAGTCGCCGCGTCGTGCCCAGTCGCAGCCGACGGCTCCGCGCCAGGCTGCATCGCCGTCGTCATCTGATGCCCCTGGCACACCTCAGCCGGTGCCGGCACCGACCGTGAGCACCTCCCGTGCCACGTCACGACCGGGACGGGCGCGCAATTGCGCCCCGATCCGACGGGCTGCCGCACCGCTCTCACCAGCGAGCAGCCGTTCGAGAGCATCGGCCAGTTCCTCCTCCGACGCGGCGTTGGGATCCAGCGCAACTCCGACACCGGACCTATCGATCGCGGCAGCGCCGGCGAACTGATCGGTCGAGAAGGGCAGCACGAGCATCGGAACGCCGAAGCTCAGCGATTCGGTGACGCTGTTGTTGCCCCCGTGGGTCACCGCCAGCGCGGCCGCCCCGAGTAGTGCGACCTGCGGTAGGAACTCTCGCACCAACCAGTCGCCCGGTAGCGGCCCCAGCACGGTCGGGTCCGCGGAACCGACGGCCAACGCCACTCGGACCGGCATCCGGCGCAGCGCGTGCGCCACCCGAGAAAGCACGTCGGCGCGAACGGACAGGAAACTTCCGAAACTGACGTAGACGACGGGGATGTCGGGGTCCTGGTCGAGCCACCGGGCGATGTCCGGGGGCGGCCGCTGGTCCCGCACGGCGGATCCCAGGAAGGCATGGTCGGGTAACTGTGCGGTTCGCGCCGGACTGTGCAGTTGCTGCGGGTAGTTCAGCAGGACCGGCCGGGCGTGCTCGGTGAAGGCATCCCGAGCCGGTTCAGCCTGCGGCGCCAGCACTTTCAACGCGGCATTCCACTCGGTGGTGAAGTCGTCGCGGACGGCCCGACAGGTGCGCAGCAGGACCTGGAGCTCGTTCCGGTCGGGGTCGAACGCGGCCGGCCATTCCGGCGGGTAGCCGTACACCTCGTTGCCGACGGGCAGCGCCGTCGGGTGGCCGAGGACGACATCGGCGTGCGCCACGCCCCCGGCCAGCAGCGCAAGCCTGGCACTGAAGGCGAGGTGGTCGACGATGATCTGGTCCGGTTGCACCGCGTCGACGACGTCCAGCACCCTGCGGGCGGTGTTCACCGGATCCCACAACAGGTCCGCGCGCCGCGCCCGCGCCTGATAGAGCAGCGTCGGCACCATTCCCTGTTCGGTCGCAGCGAAGAACCCGCGCAGCGCATCGTCCTCACCGGCGACCTGGTCCTCCGCCCGGATCACCCCGGGGTTCGACCCACGGCCGAGTCGCAGGTCTGTCCGGTCGAAGCCGAAACCGGCGGTGATCGACGCGGTCGCCGGTCCGCTGGCAACGACGACGCGCTCGCCCGCATTCCGCCACCCGGTGCCGAGGGTGGCCAGCGGCAGCAGGTGCGAGGCGTAGTCCGGGCTGATGATCAGCAGTGTCATGCCCTGATCATCGCTCCCGTCATCCCAGTATCGGCGCCGTCAAGCCCTCGTAGACGCCGACCAGAGTCCGAGCCATCGCCTGGATGGTGAACCGGCTGGTCACCAGATCTCTGGCAGTGGCAACCCGTTTCGCTTCGTCCGGCTTCGCGACCAGATCCAGTGCCGCCGCGACACCGGCGCGGACGGCGGCGGGCGAGCGGGTATCCACCAGAAATCCGGTGACTCCCTCGTCGATGTAGGTGGCGGGACCACCACCCTCCGGTCCGACGACGACCAGACCGGCCGCCAGCGCTTCGATGAGCGCCAGCCCGAACTCTTCCTTGAGACTGCCACAGACATACACACCACCGGCAGCGATGGCATCGCGCAGTCCGAGGTGGGCGGCCGACATCCAGACGGCGACGACGTCGTTCGGGCGGTGACCGGCGATGATCAGCCCGTCGGCGGCCGCGGGGTACTGGGCGACGACGCCGGCGATCAACGCCAGTTGCCCGCTCTCGTCCGCTGACGGTGCCCGCAGATCGCCGCCCGCGATCAAGAGGTTGCAACGATTCCGCAGCTCCGCGTCCGACGCCCATGCTTCGACGACCGTGGCCATGCCCTTGACCCGGTGCAACCTGCCGACGCTCAAGGCCAGCGGAAGCCCGCGCCGGTGCTCCGGCAGTCCGTCGATCAGCTGTTCGAGGTCGGCCAGTGCGGGTGAGAGCCCCTGCGTAGCAAACTCTGTCGACGCGAGTACCTGGGACCGCGCATCGGCGCTGACCGTGACGTCGATGCCCTCGGGCACCACCGTGTACCGCGCCGGTTCCCGGTCGATGTCGACGCCGAGCAGGTCGCTGAGCTGGTCGCGGAGCTCCGGCCGCGGGAACAGTGCGCAGTGGTGCGCACCGGTGGCCAGCCGGCGGACCAGGCTGGTCCTGAACCAGTAGTTCTCGTGTTCGTCGACCCCGCCGAAGCCGGCCCTGGTCAGCGCTCCGGTCATGTCCAGCGCATGGATGACGGCATGCGGGTCCGGCGCCAGGGTGAACACGGTAGGGATGCCGAGCTGGGTTGCCACAGACGCGGCGGCCATGCTGCCGACGTCCGCCATCCGCAGGTGCATGACATCGACCCGCCCGTGCGCTGTGAGTGAGCGCCGGATGCCACGCTCGGCCGCCACCGATACCGGCCAGGC
Source organism: Mycobacteriales bacterium (assembly GCA_038246445.1). Taxonomy (GTDB): domain Bacteria; phylum Actinomycetota; class Actinomycetes; order Mycobacteriales; family Nakamurellaceae; genus Nakamurella. Next base: position 5,681 of record JBBRVZ010000022.1, on the reverse strand, counting down.
ATTGGCGGCGTCGGTCGGATCGGTCATCAGCGGGATGGGCGCGAGCTGGTGACCGCCGGAGCGGTCGGACAGCGCGTCCACCGCCGCGTCGGCCGAGCCTCGGGACATCGTGAGCACCCTGGCCACGGCGGGCTCGGCCGCCAGGGCGTCGCCAAGCCTGATCAGCATCGTCGCGATGCCGCCGTTGTCGCCGGCGCCCGCCCTGGTCAGCGCCCGATCCAGGTCGGCGTGCAGGAACAGCTGCCCGATCACCAGACCTCTCGGGTTTGCCTCCGGCAACGCCGCAGGTCCGGGGTGCAGGTCGAACTTCGCCAGTCGGGCCACGGCACCCAGCTCGCCATCCGTCCACGCCAGTCGCTGTATCAGCTCGTCCGCCGGACCGGGACCGCGGTCGCCCAGAGCGGCCACCGCCGCCGCCCTGGAACGCAGCGGTTCACCGTCATCGGCAGCGATCCGCACCAGGGTCCGGGTAGCGACGTCACCGGGCACCAGGCCCATCGTCTCGACCAGTCTGGCCCGGCCGGCGGCGTCGTCGCGACAGACCAATGCGCCTTCGAGTGCGAGCGCGATGTGATCCGGGGAGAGCTGCGCCCAGCGGCGCAGCGCGCGCTGATTGATGACAGTGGCAAAGCCGCCCGCCGCCACGCCCGACACCAGCCGCCCGACGGTATCGAGCCGCGGGCTCCGTGAGCCCAGTGCCCAGGCCGCGTGCTCACGCATGAACGGGCGGTCATCGGAGAGCAGATCGGACAGGACGTCCGCGGCGCCGGTGTCGAACACGGCGCCCAGGGCGTGGACGGCGGCGATCGCGGTGACCTGGTCGGTTTCGTCGTCGATCACGGAGGTGAGCACCTTGACCGCGTACGGCCCACCGTCGTGCCCAGCGGCGGCGCTCAGGCCGTCGGCGGCACGCATCGCGTCCAGGATGAAAGGTGCGTCACGCACCTTCTCGAGCGCACCGTACAAGGCCATGGACTCTCGTTCCGTTCCGTTCGGTGGCGCATCTGACTTCGAGCAGTGGCCCGGCGGGCTGCTCGACACTTCCGCTCCATGGTGCCGGTGTCGGGCCATCGATGCAGGCGAGCCCGTTGTATCTACCGCAGAACCGGGCAGATCGGATGCGGCGGGCAAACGTTGCACTGCAGGGACTGCGACAGTCCAGGGGCGCCAACGTGCAGCACAACGAGCGGATCCGAGTCAGGGGCGTCGGTGCAGCGGCTACGCTGCTGTTCCGGCTGCGGGAATGCCCATCAACACGGCCGACACCACTGCCGAGATGGCACCGCGAGACGACACCGAAGAGACGACACGCACGAGGCGGTGGGGATGAGTTCCTGGACGGATTCGGTCATCTGGTGGCAGGTGTACCCGTTCGGGTTCGTCGGCGCCGAGCAGCAGGCGCTGCCGCCCGATTCACCTGTCCGACACCGACTGCCGATGCTGCTGCCCTGGCTCGACTACCTGGTGGAACTCGGCTGCAACGGCCTCGCGCTCGGTCCGGTGTTCGCCTCGGAGACCCATGGCTACGACGTCACCGACCACTTCCGCATCGACCCCCGCCTCGGGGATGACGCCGATATCGACGAGCTGATCGAGGCCTGTCACTCGCGCGGAATCCGGGTCCTGTTCGACGGGGTGTTCAACCACGTCGGTCGCGCACATGCCGGTTTCATCGACGTGCAGCGACGCCGGCAGGACTCCGACCACGCCCGGTGGTTCCACATCGAGTGGGACTCCCCCGGACACGACGGCTTCGGTTACCGGACGTTCGAGGGCCACGGCGCTCTGGTCGCCCTGAACCACGATGAACCTGCCGTCGCCCACTACGTTGTCGACGTCATGACGCACTGGCTGGATCGGGGCATCGACGGCTGGCGACTCGATGCCGCGTACGAGGTGCCGCTGCCTTTCTGGCGAACCGTCACCACCCGGGTCCGGGAGCGCTTCCCCGACGTCTGGTTCGTCGGCGAGGTGATCCACGGCGACTTTCCCACCTGGGTTCTCGACGGTGGGCTTGATTCGGTGACCCAGTACGAGCTGTGGAAGTCCATCTGGAGCTCGCTCAATGACGGCAACTTCTTCGAGCTGTCCTGGACGCTGGAGCGGCACCGCGACTTCTGCGAGGTGTTCAGTCCCCTGACCTTCGTCGGGAACCACGACGTCACCCGGATCGCCAGCAAGCTGACCGACCCCGACACGCTGCCACACGCCCTTGTCCTGCTTTTCACGCTGCCCGGTGTCCCGAGCATCTATTACGGCGATGAGCAGGGCTTCCGCGGCGTGAAGCAGGATCGGGAGGGCGGTGATGACGAGGTGCGACCTTCTTTCCCGGCGACACCGGAAAGGCTGTCGCGGGTTGGCGAGCCGATCTTCGGCCTGCACCAGGAACTGATCGGGCTGCGGCGGCGCGAGTCCTGGCTCGGTTCCGGTCGGCTCGAGGTGGCAACGCTAAACAACGAGCAACTGTCCTACCGCGTCACCGGCGGTGACGATGACGCCGTCCTGGTCCTGCTCAACGTTGCCGACGAGCCGTTCGACTTCGACGTCGACGGCGCCACAGAGGTTCTCGCCGCCGACGATCGCGGGAACACCGCTGTCGAGGTGCCGGACGATCGGCATCTGACAGTCGGCGGGCACGGCTGGGCCGTCGTTCGGGTCGTGGGATAGCGCGCACCTCCGGCCGAGGTGCTACGGCCGGTGACGCCGGATCCAGCCAGTACAGTGTTCCCCGCGGTCCGCCCTCATAGCTCAGGGGATAGAGCATCGGTTTCCTAAACCGTGTGTCGCAGGTTCGAATCCTGCTGGGGGCACAGGCACATCGGCCGACTCCGTCGGCGGTGGCACCTTGGCGGGCTGAGTGTCCCGGGGCGATGCTCGCGCTGCCGACGCCTCGCTCGTGCTGCAGCGTGAGCAACGCGTCGGCTGGTCGAGTGAAGGTCCCGCGCGCAGGGGCGCCGGCTCGGAGCCGTCGGCGATGCTCGGGCTGCGTACCGGTTGCTCGTGCTGCAGCATGAGCAACGCGTCGGCTGGTCGAGTGAGGGACCGGCGGCCCAGAGGTGATCGAGCGATCGGCAATCAGGCGAGCGTCTTGACCATTTCCGCGGCCAGCGGCGCGGACGACGCGGGGTTCTGGCCGGTGTAGAGGTTCCGGTCGACGACCACGTTGGGCGCCCACGGCTCGCCCTCCTGGTAGTCGACCCGCATCGCGACGAGCTTGTCCTGGAGCAGCCACGCCGCCTTGTCGGCCAGACCACCCTGCGCCTCTTCGGCGTTGCTGAAACCGGTCAGCCGGTAGCCGGCGAACGGGGAAATGCCCTCGCCGTCGACGGTCGCCAGCAGGGCGGCGGGTGCGTGGCAGACGACGCCGAGCGGCTTGCCCGAATTGAGCGCCTCCAGCAGCAAGCGGCCGGAGTTCGCGTCGGTTGCCAGGTCCTCCATCGGCCCGTGCCCGCCGGGGTAGAACACCGCCGCATAGTCGGCGACCGCAACGTCCTCGAGCTTCAGCGGTGCCTGCAGTTCCTCGATGGAGTTCAATTCCGCTTCGATGGCGTCGGCCTTGTCCTTGCCGCCGTTGACCTCCGGCGCCAGGCTCGCCTTGTCGACGACCGGCGTCACACCACCCGGAGTAGCGACGACCACCTCGTGGCCGGCCTCGGTGAACTCCCGGTACGGGGCGACGAGTTCTTCGCCCCAAAAGCCCGTCGGGTGTTTCGTGCCGTCCGCCAGAGTCCAATGATCGGCACCGGTGACGACGAACAGGACCTTGCTCATGGGGAACTCCTTCAGCGCGGGGACACGGAACAATCCGCCACTGTAGGCACGCCCCGTTCGAGGCGTCGACGAGCTCGCGGTGACGGCCGGCGCAGGGTCTACTGTCCGACCCGACCGTCGATGCACTCTCGCAGCAGGTCGGCGTGCCCGCAGTGCCGGGCGTACTCCTCGATCATGTGCACGAGGACGTCCCGCAGCGGCAGGCTCGTCCCGTCCCGCATGTGACCCAGGGTTCCGAGATCCGGTGACCGGTCGAGGAATCCCTCGGCAAAGGCGACCTCCTCGCGCCAGGTTTGTCCGCCGCTGACTTTTGGCACTGTGAGAGGCTGGCCCGATGCGGCGGTGGTGGCGAGCAAGCCGGCCGGCAACGGCCCGGACTCTCCGGGGCTCCCCCGGGGTGCGAGTAGCACAGTGAGCACCACCATGCAGGCACGAGGACGCGCTCCGCGCATGTCGGTGCCCGCCCAGCAGGAAAGGTCGCACACCACCGCCGCAGCCAGCTCCGACCCGAACCGCTGATGCCGCATCCTCGGCAGGTCGCCGGGGCGTTGGCGGACGCCATGCTCGCCGGGACCTGGGACGTCGGCCCCCTGCTCTATCGGACTCGTCAGGTGATCGGCCGCCGACCGGTGTGGTTGACAGCGCTGGTGGCAGAGGTCACCGTCGCCTATCCGCGTCCGCCCTCGGACCGGCCGCGCGAGCTCGAGGCGTTCCTGCTGCGCAGCAACGCTTTCCAAGGAGTCCTCACCGCCGGCCTGTTGCCAAGGATCGCGGTCCGGCGGACCAGCACCACGTCCACTACTCGCCGTCCGTTTCACACACCGGTACTCGATGATGCTGCGCAGCTGGCGGAGCGCCTCGGGATGACCGTCGACGACCTGGTGACAGCGGCCGACACCCGGCTGATCGCCCGGCGCGCCCGGTCCGAGCGGATGGCGCACTATCGCTACCGCTGGATGGCACGACCCACCGGGGGACGGCTCCTGGAAACACCGAAGCCGCGACTGAAAGCGCTGCAGCGGGCGGTCCTCGACGGCCTGCTGTCGCCGATCCCGGTGCACCCGGCCGCCCACGGATTCCGCTACCGGCGATCGGCAAGAACCGGCGCCGCGCTGCACGTCGGCTCCGAAGTAGTGATCACCCTCGACCTGGAACACTTCTTCGCCGCCATTACCGCTGGTCGGATCTGGGGAGTGCTGCGCTCCGCCGGCTATCCGGAGCCGGTGGCGCATCTACTCGCCGGGCTGACGACGCACGCGACACCGGTGTCGGCCCTGGCGCAGATGCCCACCGGACCCGATCCGGGACGGGACTTTCGCCTGCGAAGGCGGCTGGCCGCACCGCACCTGCCACAGGGCGCTCCTTCCTCCCCGCAGTTGGCGAACCTGGTGGCGTACGCACTGGACCGTCGGCTGGCTGCCTACGCTGAGAACTCCGGGGCCTGCTACACCCGGTACGCCGACGACCTCTCCTTTTCCGGCGGAACGGATCTGGCTCGTCGATCCGGGGCGCTGACCGCTGGGGTCGCCAGGATCGTCAGCGAATCCGGCTTCCGGCTCAATCCAGCGAAAACACGCACCCGCAGACGATCTCAGCGGCAGGTTGTCACCGGGATCGTCGTGAACGACAAGACCAACCCGGCGCGGCCGGAGGTCGACCGACTGAAAGCCGTCCTGCACCAGTGCCGCACCGCCGGGCCGGCGGCGGCCAATCGGGAAGGGTTGAGCGACTTCCGATCTCACTTGTTGGGCAGGATTTCCTGGGTGGCGGCACTGAACCCGGCCAGGGGTGGCCGGTTCTATCAAGCGTTCGAGGCGATCGATTGGCGCGAATAGCGCTCGTTCGCGGCCGGATCATCACCGTGGTGTCGTCGGGGACTGCTCTGTGATGTGATGACGACGATGTGATGA
>JBBRVZ010000021.1:0-45503 GCA_038246445.1 Mycobacteriales bacterium | reverse complement strand
CCCTCACGCGCCCCACGATGAGGTGCGCGGAGTCCACGACACTCGCCGGTACTTTGCCGTCGACACCGTTGTCGACGGATCGGTGCTGAACCGGAGCGAGATCGCCGAAAAGGCCGACCCTTTGCGTCTCGATCCGCCGCGCCCGGCAGGCAAGGCCGCCGGGCTCGGGTAGCCGGTGGCGAAGGCCTATCCTCCCGGGGTGAACAGCCCCGGACCAGCGCACTCCAGGGCCCTGGTCACCGTTGCTGTGCTCGTGCTCGCACTCAACCTACGACCCGTGGTGAACGCGGTCGGCGCCGTCATTCCGGAACTCCGTGAGTCGACCGAGCTGCCCGCGGCCACCACCGGCCTGTTGCTGTCGCTGCCGACGTTGTCGTTTGCTGTCATGGGCTTGGCCGCGCCGGCGCTGGCCGCGCGGATCGGATCCCATCGCACCGTCGTCATCTGCCTGATCGCCCTGATCGTCGGACAGCTGGTTCGAGCTGTGGTGCCCGGAACGGCCGCGTTGTTCCTCGGCTCGCTCGTCGGCCTCGCCGGCATCGCGGTCGGCAACGTGCTGCTGCCGGGTCTGGTACGGCTCTCCTTCCCCGATCGCATTCCGGTGATGACGGCCGCGTACACCACCCTGCTCACCATCGGGGGCGCGGCCGCGGCGGGTATCACGCTGCCGATCGAGCGCGGGCTCTCCGCCAGTTGGCGCACCGGGTTGGGTATGTGGGCGGGCATTGCCGTCATCGCGCTGGTTCCATGGTTGCTGCTCATCAGGGGCACCAGAACAGGGCCGGCCGCCGCTGCCGGACGGCGGCTGCCCCTGTCTGCGCTCGCCCGCACCAGGGTGGCATGGGCGCTGGTGTTCTACTTCGGCTCCCAGTCGATGATCGCCTACGTGGTCTTCGGATGGCTGCCGCAGATCCTCACAGACGCGGGTCGGACCGACACCGCGGCCGCGGTTCAGGTCGCCATTGCCATCGCCGTCGGGATCCCGCTCGCCGCGTTCGTCCCCCCGCTGCTGGCTCGGGTGCGCAGACCGGCGATCCTGGTGATCATGCTGTCGGCCTGTTACCTGGCGGCGTTCCTCGGGCTCATCATCGCGCCGGACGGACCGGTTCTGCTCTTCAGCGTGCTGATCGGCATCGGTACCGGGGCGTTCCCGCTGGCGCTGACACTGATTGCGCTGCGGTCACGGACATCGCTTGCCACGACGTCACTATCGGCCTTTACGCAGTGCACCGGTTACCTCTTCGCGTCGATCGGACCGCTGGGATTCGGCGTGCTGTTCGACGTCAGTGGCGGGTGGACGGTTCCGCTCATCGCCCTGTCCGCGGTGGTGCTGCTGCAGGCCGTCGTAGGTTGCCTGGCGGTCCGCCCGCGGTACGTCGAGGACGAATTGCCGGCCGTGCTGCGCTGAGGTCGCAGCAGGGTCGTCAGGGGCGTGCGGACCGGGTGGTCAGGGGCGTGTCATGAGCAGCGCAGTCGCCAGTGCCGCACGTCCCTCGCCACGCCCGGTCAGGCCCAGCCCGTCGCTGGTTGTCCCGGCAACCGACACCGGCGCGCCGACCACCGCCGACAACGCTCTTTCCGCTTCGGCGCGTCGGGGCGCAAGCCGCGGAGAGTTCGCGATCACCTGGACGGAGGCGTTGACGACGGCGAGCCCGTTGCGCCGGAGTCGCTCGCGCACCTCGCCGAGCAGTATTGCCCCCGACGCGGCCGCCCAGCGCGGGTCAGCGGTGCCGAACACCGCGCCGAGATCGCCGAGCCCGGCCGCCCCGAGCAGGGCATCGCACAATGCGTGCGCCGCGACGTCGCCGTCGGAATGCCCGGAGCACCCGTCGACGCCCGGAAACAACAGGCCGGCCATCCAACAGTCGCGCCCGGTTTCGATGGGGTGGACGTCAACGCCGGTCCCGATGCGGAACTGCGGAGTCGGTGTCGGTGTCGGTGTCGGTGTCGGTGTCGGTGTCGGTGTCGGTGTCGCAGCATCACCGTCGACTGCCCCGGATGCCTGAGATGCCAACAGCCGCTCGGCTTCCGCAAGGTCCGCCGGCGTGGTGATTTTTACTGCCGCCCGGTCGCCGGGCACGGCTGTCACGGCAATCCCGAGGGCCTGCACCAGTGCAGCGTCGTCCGTCGCGGTGACGCCGGCGTCGGCAGCGGCCTGATGCGCCTGCTGCAGCACTCCTCGCGCGAACCCCTGCGGGGTCTGGACCACCCGCAACTCATCGCGATCGACGGTTCCGCCGAGTGAGCCGTCCGCACGCACCGTGCGGATCGTGTCCGCAACGGGCAGCACCGGTATGACGGCGGGCGCGCCGGCCAGGCAGGCTTCGATGACGGACCTGATCAGCACCGGCGGTGCGAAGGCGCGTGCCGCGTCGTGGACCAACACGATGTCGGCTGCGCCATCGACGACTTCCAGAGCCGCGGCGACGGAGGCGGTGCGAACCGCTCCCCCGGCTACCGCGGTCGCGCGGCCGGCCAGTACCGCGCGCGCCTTGACCAGTTGATCGGCCGGCACGGCGACGACGACCTGATCGACACCAGCCTGGAGCAACCGGTCAACGGCATGAAGCAGTAACGTGCGTCCCGCAACGATGACGAAGGCCTTCGGTACATCAGCACCGAGCCGCTCACCACTGCCCGCTGCAGGTACGAGGGCAACAACTCTCACGTCAGGCATGCACCGACGCCCCCCACCGCACACGCATGGCGGTGGACAGGCTCAGGACGCCAGAACCTCGTCGAGAATGCCTTCCGCGTTGAGTTCATTGGTGCCTTCGGCCAGCGCCAGCTCGGACACCAGGATCTGCCGGGCCTTGGCCAGCATCCGCTTCTCGCCGGCGGACAGGCCACGCTCGCGGTCACGGCGCCACAGGTCGCGCACGACCTCGGCGACCTTGTTGACATCGCCGGAGGCCAGCTTCTCGAGATTGGCCTTGTACCGGCGGGACCAGTTGGTCGGCTCCTCGGTGTGCGGCGCCCGCAAAACCTCGAAGACGTGGTCGAGTCCGGTCCGGTCGACGACGTCGCGAACGCCGACGAACTCGGCGTTATCAGCGGGGACCTTCACAGTGAGATCGCCTTGCGCGACCTTGAGGACCAGATACAACTTCTCGACACCCTTGACGGTGCGGGTTTCGGTCGCCTGGATGAGCGCTGCCCCGTGGTGGGGGTAGACAACAGTTTCGCCAACATTGAAAACCATGAGCGTTCAAGACCCCTTTCGATGTGACCAGTTTAGCACGCCTCAGGCTGGAGCAACGCCTGTTCTCGCAGGTCAGGGCCTATAGCTCTACTTGACAAATCCGTCAGCCGCGTGCATCGACTTCAGTGGGTGACGTCCGTGGCCGCCACCCCACAGCGCTCGGCAGGGGCCGGGGGGCAGGGTTGGGCTGCCCGGCGCGCACGACGATCATGTCGACGGCTAACCTCACGGTTGACAGAACCTCAGCACCACAGTCACCTGGTGCGGCTGACGGCCGCCTGCGGGGCGGGCAGCGCCGACGTCGTGCCTCACCGGGGACAATGGTCGAGAAGCAGCGATGCATCGCCGCCCTCGCAGCACTACCGACCGACAGCACGACAGACCATCGCAGACCACCGCAGACCATCGCAGTGGCAACGAACGACAGCGGCACCGCGAACGCCCGACCAGCCGGACGACACCGCCACGCCGCCCGGCCAGAAGAGGGGACCACCGTGTTCCGCACCGCCAGCTCGACGCGTCGCGCCATCACCCGGACGGCTGCTGCGCTCTTCGCCGCAGCGTCGCTGACGCTGACAGGCTGCGGCGCCGGTCAATACGCGCAGTCGGTGAACGTGAAGGCCTCGATACTGGGCGCCAACGGAGGGGTTGGCGATATGTCCACGCTCAACGTCCGGCTCGCCCCGACCGATCAGGAAAAATATCCGGCCGGGTCCGATGCCAGGGTCCTGCTCTACCTGTCCAACGACGGCATCAATCCCGATACCCTGACGTCGGTCAGCACACCTGCCGCGCAGTCTGTGAAATTCAGTGGAGATCCGATCGTCCCGGCCCAGACGCTGCTGGATCTCAGCCGCGAGACCGGTCGCCAGCTCACCGTCACCGGTTTCCTGGAGGACGTCTATCACGGGGTGTCCATCCCCATGACGTTCTCCTTCGCGAACGCCGGCAGCCTGACGATCAACGTCCCGATCGAGAACCCGGTAACCCGTCCGAACGACCGGGAGCCCATCGAAATCCTGCCGCCTGAGCCGACGCCCATCTGGCAGGTCAACCCGGGTGAGGTGGGCGGCGGGCAGGCCGGGGCCGGATCGAAAGCTGGCACCAGTACCGCCCCGACCGACGCCAACCAGGGCGGAAATATCGAGGGAGCGCCGTCGTCGACGGCCGGGACGAGCGTGAGCGGCGGCTGACGGATCGCTCGGCCCCGTCTTGCCGGGTCCTCGAGGGCGGTTCGACCCGCGTCCGGGTGCGCCCTGGCGTTGACGGTCGGTTCGCCCACCTCGTTGCGCGTGTTTCGTACAACTGTCGGACCCTGTGGCTAGCGTGTGCCGCATGAGATCAAGCCAGCCGTCCGACGCTTCACGAACTGCCGTCTACAGGTCGAGTTCGCCCGCCAGAAAGGCGGCCGGCCGGCCCGGATACCGGTGCACCGAGTGCGGGCACGAACCCGGCAAGTGGCACGGTCGGTGTCCCGAGTGCCAGGCGTGGGGGTCGGTCAACGAAGTCGGCCCGCCCGCTGTGGTGTTGCGGCGGGTATCGCCGGGGCAGGTCACGGCGCCGGCGCAGCGGATCGACGAGGTGTCGGCGGACCAGGTCGCTCCCCGGGCCAGCGGGGTCGCCGAGCTCGATCGCGTTCTCGGTGGCGGTCTCACGCCGGGGGCGGTGGTGCTGCTGGCGGGCGAACCGGGGGTCGGCAAGTCGACGCTGCTGCTGGCCGCCGCCAAGGCGTGGGCGGACGGGGGCCAGGGGGCCGTCCTGATCGTCAGCGGCGAGGAGTCGGCGGCACAGGTCCGCCTGCGGGCAGATCGGATGGGTGCCCTGCACCGCGACATCTTCCTGGCCACGGAGAACGACCTGGCGGCCGTGCTGGGTCAGATCGACCAGGTGCAGCCGGGGCTGCTCATCGTGGACTCCGTGCAGACCTTCGCCACCGCAGAGGTGGAGGGAAGCGCGGGCGGGGTCGGCCAGGTCCGGGCTGTGGCCGCGGCCCTGTCAGCGGTCGCCAAGGAACGCAACATGGCGTGCGTCCTGGTCGGCCACGTCACCAAGGACGGCGGCATCGCCGGCCCGCGCGTCCTGGAGCACCTGGTCGACGTGGTGCTGCAGTTCGAAGGAGACAGGCACTCCACGCTGCGGACGATCAGGGGTGTCAAGAACCGCTACGGGCCTTCCGACGAAGTGGGCTGTTTCCAGATGGTCGCGAACGGCATCGTCGGCCTCGCCGATCCCTCGGGCCTGTTCCTCACCAGGCGCGGCTCACCGGTTCCGGGCACCTGCGCGACGGTCGGTATGCAGGGCCGACGGGCCATCCCGGCGGAGGTCCAGACCCTGATCACACCGGCCGCCGGCGAAACCGGTCGCCGGACGGTGTCGGGACTCGATGCGTCGAGAACGGCCATGGTGATCGCGGTGCTGCAGCGGTGGGGCGGGGTCCGTATCGGCGGCAGCGACGTGCTCGCGGCCACCGTCGGCGGCGTGAAAATTCTCGAACCGGCCGCGGACCTGCCACTGGCCCTGGCGATGTGGTCCTGTGTGCGGGACATCCCGCTGGCGCCCGGATTGGTGGTGATGGGTGAACTCGGTCTGGCCGCAGACGTGCGGCCGGTCGGCGGAATCCCACGCCGCCTGGCGGAAGCGGCACGGCTCGGGTTCACCCACGCCGTCGTTCCGGTCGGAACAGCCCCAGAGCGGCCCCGCGGCATGCGTGTCGACGAAGCATCCGACCTGGGTGAGGCGCTGCGCTGCATGGGCAACGACGATGGCGTCGTCCAATGGCTCCGCCGCCGGCGGGGGTGAGACCGTCCTGGACTGGCTGTGTCACGGTTGGCAACGATGCGGCCATCCCAAGGTGATGCCGCCCCTAAACTGACCAGGACCGGCCACGGAAGGGGGAGGGGTGGACGATCGGCTGACCGTCGCCGCGCATCGCGCTGTGCTCGCCCGTGTCGCCCCCGGCACCGGTCTGCGGGACGGCCTGGAACGGATCCTGCGCGGACGTACCGGGGCGCTGATCGTGCTGGGCTTCGATCAGGCGGTCGAGGACCTGTGTGACGGCGGGTTCCGACTCGATGTCGAATTCTCCTCCACCCGCTTGCGCGAGTTGTGCAAGATGGACGGCGCGGTTGTCCTGAACGACGACGCCACGCACATCCTGCGAGCGAACGTGCAGCTCACCCCGGACTCCACCATTCCCACGGTGGAGTCGGGTACCAGGCACCGCACCGCGGAACGTACGGCCCTGCAGACCGGGCGCCCCGTTGTTGCTGTCAGCCATTCGATGTCGATCATCAACCTGTATTTCGGCGGGCGACGGCATGTCGTCGCGGATCCGCCGACAATTCTCAGCCGGGCGAACCAGGCCCTGGCCACCCTGCAGCGCTACCGGTTCCGCCTCGACGAGGTGGCCCGGGCGTTGTCCGCGCTGGAGATCGAGGACTTTGCAACACTGCGGGACGCCATGACGGTGCTGCAACGGCTGCTGATGGTGCGGCGGATCGCGGACGAGCTGACCGGCAACGTCGTCGAGCTGGGCACCGACGGACGGCTGCTGGGTCTGCAGCTGGAGGAGATGCTCAGCGGCACACAGGGTCTGCAGGATCTGCTGATCCGCGATTACCTGCCGTCCGACGAGGGTCCGGAGAAGGTCGACCAGATCGTGCAGGAACTCGACGACCTGGACGAGGCGGCACTGATAGACCTGACGGTCGTCGCCAGAGTTCTCGGCCTATCAACCTACGGCGACGCGCTCGACGCCGGAGTCAGCCCGCGCGGGTACCGGTTGCTGGCGGGCATTCCACGGGTTCCGCCCGCGGTGCTGGACCGGTTGATCCAGCACTTCGGCAACCTGCAAGGTCTGCTGGCCGCGACCGCCGCCGATCTGCAGGCCGTCGAGGGTGTCGGCGAGGCACGAGCCAGGGTCGTCCGGGAAGGCTTGTCCCGGCTTGCGGAATCGTCGATCGTCGATCGGTACGGCGCCGCCCTGTAGTCGCGCCACCGTCAGCCGGCCCCGGCCGTTGTCAACCGCGTCGCGCCAGTCGCTCAGCCGGTGATCGTGAACGCTGTCGGCTTACCGGCGAGCTTGCCGAGTTGCGCGATGACCACGTACTTGCCGGCCGCAACCTGCGCACGGTCCCCCGCGCAACCCGGTGCCGATGTCGTACCCGACCATTTGACCGTGTAACGCAGGGTCTGACCCGGAGCCAGATCCCGAACCTCGGTGCCCGCACCAGGGAAGCAGTCAGTCGTCGACCACACGCGCTTGCCATCGGCGGCCTGAACGGTGAACGTCTGCAGCGTCCCGGACACATCCCGCCGGCAGGTAACCGTGCCGGTATTCGTCACGGTCATTCCGAGGGTGGGCTGGCTCCCGACCTCGAAGGACGGAACGGTGCTGATGGCGACCACCGCGACGGCGGCATCAGGGCAGAGCAGCGCTCCATCTTCCGCGTAGGACGGGGCCGGCGCCGGCGGTGGTTTCGGTACCGCCTTCGGGGTGGCCTTGGCGGGGGCCGCAGAGTCGCCATTCGGCGCGGGCGCCGCCGGCGACGGGGCGGCCGACGAGGGGCCCGAGGCCGCGGGTGACATCGGTTCTGATCGGCTCGGCGCTGATGAGCTCGGCGCTGTCGAAGACGCTGGAGTAGCTGCGGGTGCTGCCGCTGATGGTGCTGCCGACAGCGGCGCCGCCGAGGCCGAGGACCCGGATGGCTTGGCGCCCGACGTCGCCGACCCGGACACCGAGGCCCCCGATCCCCGCGCCTCACTCGTCACAGCGGCGCCCGCGGACCCGGAGGTCGTCGCCGCCGTCGACGCGGCGAGCACCCCGGTCAAGGTAGGGATGCTGGATCCGGTGACGGCGGCCGTCGCGGCAGTCAATTGTTGTCCGGCCGACGAGCGGGAGGAGCGGTTCGCCAGGAACCACACCGCCCCGATCAGCACGGCGACTGCAAGCACCACGATGCCGACTCGACGGATCCAGTACACCTTCGAATTCAGAGGGCCAACGGGGTGCATCACCGGGCTGACGGTAGTCTCGGGTCGCCGCCTTTCCAGGGTGCAACGCCGAGGGGTGAACTGTGAGCGCCATCAACGAGCTGCTGGCCCGCAACCATGCCGCCGCGGCCTATCACCCGGTCGGCATGGGACCGATTCCTACCCTGAAGATCGCCCTGCTGATGTGCATGGATGCACGGATCGACGGGCATGCCGCTTTTCGGCTGAACCCCGGCGAGGTGCATCTGCTGCGCAACGCCGGCGGGGTCGTTACCGACGACGTCATCCGGTCGCTGGCCATTTCGCAGCATGCCCTCGGTACCCGCGAGATCATGATCATCCACCACACCGATTGCGGCCTGGCACGTCTGGAAGAGGACGTCTTTCGCGCCCACCTGGCCACCTTCGCCGGGTACCGCCCGACGTGGTCGGTCCAGGCCTTCAAGGATCCCCATGATTCGGTGCGTGAATCCCTTCGGCGGATCCGCGATTCACCGTTCCTGCTGCACCATGACGCCGTGCGCGGCTTCATCTTCGACGTCGACACCGGCATGCTGGAGGAGGTGTTCACCGACGGCGCGGAACCGACCGGCCAAGTGCAGCCTCGTCACGGGTCGTCCGACGCTGCTCGGGGCACCAACGGTGCGGGCAACCAAACGCCCGCGCAGGCAGACGCGACTGTCGGGGCGCCTCCCGACCCGTCGGGGACCGACGGTGACAGGTTCGATGCCGGTCCCTGACGACAACGTGCGTTCGCGGCCGTCCGCGGCCGGTGCCGTAGGTTCACTGCCCGATTCATGGTGACCAGCGAACCGGTTGCGCCGCAGCAAGAGTCACCCCTGAACCCGCATGCTGTGCTCCGATTCTTCGACGAATCGGCGCGTGAGCTGCCATGGCGGGACGCGTCAGCAACGCCGTGGGCGGTACTCGTCAGTGAGGTGATGCTGCAGCAGACGCCGGTCGGCAGGGTTCTGCCGGTCTACACACAGTGGATGCGACGGTGGCCGACTCCGGTGGATCTGGCGGCCGACTCCCCCGCCGACGCGATCCGTACGTGGGGTCGCCTCGGGTATCCGCGACGAGCGATGCGGCTGCACGCGGCCGCGACAGCGATCACCGCACAGCACTGCGGGGTTGTCCCCAGCTCGGTGGACGTCCTGCTCACGCTGCCGGGCATCGGCCAGTACACGGCCAGAGCCGTTGCGGCATTTGCGTTCGGAGCCCGGACACCCGTCGTCGACACCAACGTCCGCCGGGTTCTGTCTCGGGCGGTCCGAGGAGTCGACGAGCCCCGCGAACCGGCGACCCGCGCCGATCGGAACCTGCTCGATTCCCTGCTACCCGCTGAACCGGCAATGGCCGCGCGCTTCTCGGCCGCTGTGATGGAACTCGGGGCGATCGTGTGCACCGCACGCTCACCCGCCTGCGGGGCCTGCCCGCTGGCGGCCGGCTGCAGATGGCGACTATCCGGCTCGCCGGTGGGCACGGCAAAGAGGCCCGTGCAGGCCTGGCGCGGCACGGACCGGCAGATGCGCGGCAGGATGCTCGCCCTGCTCCGGGACAGCGTCGGACCGGTTGCCGAGTCCGTTCTCGCAAGGGTCGTGGATGACCCGCTGCAGGGCGTCCGGTGCTTGGAGTCGTTACTGGCGGACGGCCTCCTGGTGCGGATCGCGGACGGGCTGATGGATCTACCCGCCTGACGGCGGCACGGCCGCCGTGGACAGAACACCCACAGCCCGCGGTGGCGCGCGGCCGAGAACCACGCCGGGTCATCCAAGTCCCCCTGACGGGGGAGCCGGACAACAGCCATCCCGGGCACGCAACCGGCCCGCCCCCCGAGAAGTGGAGGACGGGCCGGTGACGAACTGCGGTCTGATCGGTCAGGCGGAGGCTTCTCCGGCGTCAACGGCAAGGCCGGCTGGAACAACCTCGGGAACGGCGGACGGCCTGGGCTCGCTGCGGAAGGTGAACTCCCGCTCCTTGCCCTCGCCCTCGACGTCGACCAGGATGATGTGGCCCGGCCGAACCTCGTCGAAGAGAATCTTTTCCGAGAGCTTGTCCTCGATCTCCCGCTGGATCGTGCGACGCAGCGGCCGCGCACCCAGCACCGGATCGAAACCGCGCTCGCCGAGCAGGGCCTTCGCCGCATCGGTGACCTCGAGGGACATGTCCTTGTTCCGGAGCGCACCCTCGACCCGCTTGAGCATCAGCACGACCATCTTGTTGATCTCGGTCGTCGTGAGCTGGTGGAAGACCACCACGTCATCGATCCGGTTGAGGAACTCCGGACGGAAATGACGCTTGAGCTCGTCGTTGACCTTCTGCTTCATCCGCTCGTACGTGGACTCCTCGTTGCCCTGGTTGAAGCCCAGCCCGACAGCCTTGGAGATGTCCTGGGTTCCGAGATTCGAGGTGAAGACGATCACCGTGTTCTTGAAGTCGACCGTGCGGCCCTGGCCGTCGGTCAACCGACCATCTTCGAGCACCTGGAGCAGCGTGTTGTAGATGTCCTGGTGAGCCTTCTCGATCTCGTCGAAGAGCACCACGGAGAACGGTTTGCGGCGCACCTTCTCCGTGAGCTGTCCGCCCTCTTCGTAGCCGACGTACCCGGGAGGGGCACCGAAGAGCCGAGACGCGGTGTAGCGATCGTGGAACTCGCCCATGTCCACCTGGATCAGCGCGTCCTCGTCACCGAAGAGGAACTCGGCGAGAGCCTTGGTCAGCTCTGTCTTGCCGACGCCGGACGGGCCGGCGAAGATGAACGAGCCGGACGGCCGCTTCGGGTCCTTCAGGCCGGCCCGGGTCCGCCGGATGGCCTGCGAAACCGCCCTGACCGCTTGATCCTGGCCGATGATCCGCTTGTGCAGCTCGTCTTCCATCTGCAGCAGCCGGGTGGTCTCCTCCTCGGTCAGCTTGAAGACCGGGATGCCCGTCCAGTTCGCCAGGACCTCGGCGATCTGCTCGTCGTCGACCTCGGAGACGACATCGAGATCACCGTCCTTCCAGGCCTTCTCGCGCTCCGACTTGCGGGCCAGCAACTGCTTCTCGGAATCCCGGAGGGCAGCGGCCTTCTCGAAGTCCTGCGAGTCGATGGCCGACTCCTTGTCCCGGCGGACACCGGCGAGCTTCTCGTCGAAATCGCGGAGGTCCGGTGGGGCCGTCATCCGGCGGATACGCATGCGCGCCCCCGCCTCGTCGATCAGGTCGATCGCCTTGTCCGGCAGGAACCGGTCGCTGATGTACCGGTCGGCCAGGGTGGCGGCGGACACCAGCGCATCGTCGGTGATGGTGATGCGGTGGTGCGCCTCGTACCGGTCGCGCAGACCCTTGAGGATCTCGATGGTGTGCGCCACCGTAGGCTCGCCCACCTGGATCGGCTGGAAGCGCCGCTCGAGCGCGGCGTCCTTCTCGACGTACTTGCGGTACTCGTCCAAAGTCGTCGCACCGATGGTTTGCAACTCGCCACGGGCGAGCATCGGCTTGAGGATCGACGCGGCGTCGATCGCGCCCTCGGCGGCACCCGCACCCACCAGGGTGTGAATCTCGTCGATGAACATGATGATGTCGCCGCGGGTGCGGATCTCCTTGAGGACCTTCTTCAGCCGCTCCTCGAAGTCACCGCGGTACCGGGAACCGGCAACGAGCGAACCCAGGTCCAGCGTGTAGAGGTGCTTGTCCTTCAGGGTCTGCGGCACGTCGCCACGGATGATCGCCTGGGCCAGGCCCTCGACGACCGCGGTCTTGCCGACACCCGGCTCGCCGATCAGCACCGGGTTGTTCTTGGTGCGGCGGGACAGCACCTGCATGACCCGCTCGATCTCCTTCTCCCGGCCTATGACCGGGTCCAGCTTGCCCTCGCGGGCGGACTGGGTGAGATTGCGGCCGAACTGATCGAGCACGAGAGAAGTCGACGGCGTGCCCTCGGAGCGCCCGCCCTCTGCCGCGGCAGTCTCCTTGCCCTGGTAGCCGGAGAGCAGCTGCAGGACCTGCTGGCGAACCCGGTTCAGGTCGGCGCCGAGCTTGACCAGCACCTGCGCCGCGACGCCCTCGCCCTCACGAATGAGGCCAAGCAGGATGTGCTCGGTGCCGATGTAGTTGTGGCCGAGCTGCAACGCCTCGCGCAGGCTCAGCTCGAGCACCTTCTTGGCACGCGGGGTGAACGGGATATGACCGGACGGCGACTGCTGGCCCTGGCCGATGATCTCCTCGACCTGCGCGCGGACACCCTCCAGCGCGATACCCAGCGACTCGAGCGCCTTCGCCGCGACGCCCTCACCCTCGTGGATGAGGCCGAGCAGGATGTGTTCCGTCCCGATGTAGTTGTGGTTCAGCATCCTGGCTTCTTCCTGGGCCAGGACAACCACGCGCCGCGCTCTGTCGGTAAACCGTTCGAACATTTGCACTCCTTACGGGCGTGCGCTGCTACGCGGTCGGATGCTGCCACTCCGGGTGTGTCACGAGCCGCTCGGCATCCTGGTCGATCCAGGGGCCGAACGTCCGGGTGACTGTGGACAACTCTAGTCGGACCCGTGGGACCAACGGCTCGAGAACCCAACCGGTGACGACACCGCGCACTGCGCCGTCACTGGTCTCCAACGCTGCCCCAGCGCATCTCGTTCCGCCATATCGATGGCTACGCCGTGGGCGAACAGCGCCGTCTGCAGGGACGGATCGGCCCCCGCACCGAGCGGTGCGGGGGCCGGGCCGGGTAGGACGACCGGGTCGTGGTCCTGATCGGGCGAGGTCAGTGCGCGGCCTCGAAGGCGGCGAGCACGTTGGCCGACAACCGGCCGCGCTCGGATACCTCATAGCCGTTGGCCCGGGCCCACTCGCGGACCGCCGCGGTCTGCTCACGATCGGGAGCGGTGCGGGCGCCGCGTGCGGACTTCGCCGGCTTTGCGGCCTTCGGCCGACCGACACCCCGGCGTGAGCCGTCGGCGCGACGAGCGCTGGCGACATATCCGGCCAGTGCGTCGCGCAACTTCTCCGCGTTCTCGTCATTCAGATCGATCTCGTACGACGCTCCGTCGAGAGCGAAGGAGACGGACTCCGACGCATCGGACCCATCAAGATCGTCGACGAGTCTGGTCGTGGTCTCGGTTGCCATGCTTGTTCCTCCCGGAAAGGCTTGGTATTGAGTGGAATCCAGGGTAGTGGTCATTCCTGGACGTTTCCACCATAACCGCGGATGACGTTCGAAGAGTGCAGGACCTGCCGAAGACCAATGGTCACGTGGTCAATCGTGACATCCCGCGCGGTCAGCGCTCGTCTCGCGCAGCACGTTGGCCCGGAAAAGTGGTCCACCATTTATTGCGGTATGTGCGGTCATTCACCCGGGGACCGGCGACGGATCGCATCATTTGACGACGGATCTCGCCGTCGGAGGAACAACCTGCCTCATGACCGCGTTGACGCAAAACCGTCGGCGATGGTCGGTCGAGAACCCCGGCGGCCACACCACGAGCGGCGATGAAACCTGCGATCCAGAACCGGCGATCAATCGCCGGGACGGACGAAGGGAAACAGGATCGTCTCCCGAATACCCAGGCCGGTGAGCGCCATCAACAACCGGTCGACACCCATACCCATACCGCCGGTAGGGGGCATTCCGTACTCCATGGCGCGCAGGAAGTCCTCGTCCAGCACCATCGCGTCGGCATCACCGAGCCCCGCGAAACGGGCCTGGTCAACAAATCGCGCTCGCTGAACGACCGGGTCGGCCAGCTCGGAATAAGCCGTTGCGGTTTCGATGCCGCGGATGTATAGGTCCCATTTCTCGGTCAGCCCGGGTATGTCGCGATGCCCGCGGGTGAGCGGAGCTGTTTCCGCCGGGAAGTCCCGGACGAAGGTCGGCGCGGTGAGTGAGGATACCACCAGCTCCTCGAACAGCTCCTCCGCGAGTTTGCCGGGACCGTAGTGCGGTGCAACGGGAACGCCCACCCTGTCCGCGTAGGCGCGGAGGGTCTGCATCGGTGTCTGGACGGTCACCTCCTCGCCTAGCGCCTCGGACAGCGCCCCGTACAACGTGATGGACGGCCAGCTGCCACCCAGATCGAACTCGCTGCCGTCGGCGTGCACCGCGACGGTGGACCCGTGAACGGCGATGGTCGCCTGTTGCACGAGGGTCTGGGTGAGCTCGGCCATCCCGTTGTAGTCGCTGTAGGCCTCATACGCTTCGAGTGTGGCGAATTCAGGCGAGTGGGTTGAATCGACACCCTCGTTCCGGAAGCTTCGATTGATCTCGAATACCCGGTCGATTCCGCCGACCACCGCGCGCTTCAGGTACAACTCCGGCGCGACCCGGAGGAACAGGTCGATGTCCATGGCGTTCATGTGCGTGACGAACGGCCGGGCAGCGGCACCGCCGTGCAGCAGCTGCAGCATCGGCGTTTCTACCTCGAGATATTCGCGTTCGTAGAGTGTCGCCCGCAGAGAACGATTGACTACCGATCGCATCTCCACTGTTCGCATCGCCTGCGGCCGGACGATCAAATCGACGTAGCGTTGACGAACGCGACTCTCTTCGGACAACGGCTTGTGCGTCACGGGTAATGGCCGTACTGCCTTGGCTGTGATCGACCACGAATCCGCCAGCACCGAAAGTTCACCGCGCCGCGATGTGACGACCTTCCCGTGCACGAAGAGATGGTCACCGAGGTCGACGTCCGCCTTGAACCGGGCGAGGGAGTCGGCCCCTACGCTCGCGAGTGACACCATGATCTGCAATTCGGTGCCGGCCCGGCCCGCCCCGCCCTCGCGCAGCGTTGTAAAACACAATTTCCCGGAGTTGCGAAGGAACAGCACCCTGCCGGTGATGCCCACGACCTCACCGGTGTCCACATCAGGCGGCAGGTCGGGATGCGCTTTTTTGATCGCGGCCAGAGTGGTGGTTCTGGGGACGCCGACGGGATATGGGTCGACACCGGCATCCAGCAGGCGCTGCCGCTTTTCCCGCCGGATCCGCAGCTGCTCGGGCAGCTCATCGCCTTCACTTCCAGCAGGATTGGTCGGTTCCGTCACGAGCAAAAATCCTACTTGGCGTGCTCGTGGCCACAGACCGCCCGCACGTCCGCTCCGCCTCGCCCTGAAGCCATGTCGACGATCCCGCCTTGCATGGGCGGTGCCGTGCCGATCCTGTCCCGGCGGCAAGCGGTGTTGCCCCGACGCTCCCGCCGGACCCAGGCGGGTTCCGCCGCGCGGCGAGGATCGGTCCACAATGGTCGGGTGACGGCGCAGGAGTGGACAGCGCGGCGCCCCCCACCGGATACGTCGTCGTGGTGCACTGCGGACCTGGCGACCTCTTTCGACCGTCGCGCCGCCGAATATGCCCGGCTGCGCCCGGGCTACCCGAACGCCGCCGTGAGCGCGGCGGTGCCCGAAGGAACGGTGCGCGTGCTGGATGTCGCGGCCGGTACGGGCAAGCTGACGGCAGCCCTGCTGGGCCGGAGGCATCGGGTGCTGGCGGTGGAACCGCTGGCCGGGATGCTCGCCGAACTGCACCGGCGTCATCCGTCCGCGGCCGCGGTCGCGGGCACCGCCGAGCGTTTGCCGATCAGGCACAGCTGCATCGACGCCGTCACCGTCGCGCAGGCCTTCCACTGGTTCGATCAGCGACGGGCGTTGGATGAGATGGCCCGCGTGCTTCGTCCCGGCGGAACGCTGGCGCTGGTGTGGAATCACGATGACGAGCGCGACCCGATGGTCAGGGACGTCGAGGCCGCCCTGGACCGGATCGGCCGGCCCGCCGGCGGCAGCACCGGTCGTGGGCACGGAAGGAATGCGGCGGACGGCACCGCGCACAGCGGCACCGCGCAGGGCGCCGGCCATCAGTCGGGGCCGACACAGTGGTCGGCTCAGCAAGACACGGCCATCGCTGGGTCGCCGCGGACGGACCCGACGCCCGGAGACCCGCCGCCCGGAGACCCGCCGCGCCGCCCGCCGTTCGGCAACCACCCGGACCTCACCGACCCCGAGCTGATCGAGACCACCTGGCAGCGGCGCATGAGTATTGACGACTTCATCGCACTGCAGCACACGTATTCCTACGTGATCCTCGCCTCCGATGAGGTGCGGACCAGGCTCGACGCCGAGTTGAGAAACATCGTCGGGAGCCACGTCGGCGGCGGCGATGCGGTGACGTTGCCCGTGACATGCCAGGTGTGGCGATCGGTACGCCGATGAGCGCGGGCCATCCGGACGCGGAGGTTTCGAACCTGCGCGATCCTCCGATGACTGTGCTCCCGGCCGCGCTGTGGCGCGCCGCGCAGGACCGTCACCGGGACGCGGTCAACACCCTGACGGCCGATCATCGGGCCCGAGCCGGCCGGGGTATCCCGCATCCGGTCGAGGACTTCCTGTTCACCTATTACTCGTTGCGGCCGGCGCAGCTCCGGCGGTGGTATCCCGGCGCCGGGGTGGCGCTCGCTGACGCGCCGGAGCGGCTGCGGTGGCCGTTGCACCGGGCTCTGCACCGGGCTCTGCACCGGGCTCTGGAGGAATGGGACGGCACGGACGGCACCGCCGTCACGGTGGATGTTCCGGCGTTTCTGCGCGCGCGCGGGCGGCAGGTGGACTTCACCACCGGCTTGCTCGGGGCGACGGCGGCGGCTCCCGGCCAGTTCGGCTGCTTCGGGCTGCACGAGTGGGCCATGGTCTTCGAGCAGGATGCCAACCGGCAGCGGCACGCATCCCACCGGCTCAGGCTGGGGCAGGCCGGCACGGATGAGGTGGTCCGCGATCATCAGATCCGTTGCACGCATTACGACGCGTTCCGGTTCTTCACGCCTGCGGCTGGTCCGCGGAACCTGCTGCAGCCCGACCGTGAATCGAGGGTGCGGCTCGAACAGCCGGGGTGCCTGCATGCCTCGATGGACCTGTACAAGTGGGCCTACAAGCTGATCCCGGTCGTCCCCAGCGACCTGCTGCTGGACTGCTTCCGGCTCGCCAGGTCGATCCGGGAGATGGACATGCGCGCATCGCCGTACGACCTTGCCGACCTCGGCTACCAGCCGGTTCGGATCGAGACCCCCGGCGGTAAGGCGGAATACGTTGCGGCGCAACGGGAGTTCGCGCGGACGGCTCAATCGCTTCGGTGCAGGTTGCTCGCGGTCCTGGAAGCACTTGGTCGGCCGACGGTGGTCGACCCGCGGCGGACCTGATGCTGTCAGCCGGTTCTGTCGACGTCCGGGGCGCGGCAGCAGCGTTCGAGGAACAGCGCTCCCCCCGTCATGATCACCGCGCCGACCAGTCCGATGATGCCGGTGATGCCGTCCTCCTGGGCGGCTGCCAGCACCGACCAGGACGGCAGGACGTAGAGCAGCAAACCGGCCCAGAGCCCGGTCAATGCCGCGCCGGCGAGCGCGGTGGCTTTGGCGGTCAGAACGGCTCGGGCAGCCGTCAACGGCTCTACCGGTTTCCCGGTGGCAGCACCGGATCGGTCGCCCGCACGCTGCCGGATCCGTGAGCGCAACCCATAGCCCGCAACGGCTTCGCCGATTCCCAGCAACGCGGCGGGAACCCCGGCGAAGCGGGGCAGCGGTGGCAGACGCTGGTAGCTCAGCCGCACCAGCAGGTATCCCAGTACCAGGGCGACGCCGGCAACGGCTGCCAGGTCGCGGGCGCGGGTGAATCCCATCCGATTCGGTGCGGCCATCAACGCTCCCGCTCCGGCCGCAGCGGTCCGACCCGGACGATGCCGGTGCAGTCCAGACCACCGAGCAGGATCGAGATCGGTCCTGCTCCAGGCACTGTCCCGTCGGGGTCGACTTCCAGCCAGGGCAGCAGCACAAAGGCGCGCTCCGCCGCACGCGGATGGGGCAGCATCAGCCGTGGGTCGTCGCTGAGCACGGCGCGACCTTCGCCGTCCTCGACCGTGATCACGTCGACATCCAGCGTGCGTGGACCCCAGCGAACGAGCCGCTCGCGGCCGGCGGCGGCCTCCAGGTCCTGACTGCGCGCCCACCAACCGGCGGCGTCCGTCCCGTCGTCCTCGACCAGGACGACGATGTTGTGAAAGTTGTCCTGCGGCACCCCACCCCAGGGCGGGGTCCGGTAGACCTCCGATACCGCCCGCACCGTTGGGCCCAAGGCGTCCACCGCCCCGCGCAGATGAGCGCTTCGATCGCCGAGATTGGATCCGAGCGAAAGAACTGCGCGGGTCATCGGACGCCGTTCGACCGACGGATCGTCACGCTGACGTCAGCGAAGGACCGCGGGATGGGCGCTGACGGTTTGTGGATCGTCACCTCGACCGTGGCGACCGGGAACTGCCGCAGCACCGCACCGGCGATGTCCGCGGCAACGGCCTCGATGAGGTCCCGCGGCGCCCCGCCGACGATCGCGGCAGCCACTTCGGCAAGCTCGCCGTAATGCACGGTGCTGCTGAGATCGTCGCCCGACGCGGCCGCCGACAGGTCCAGCCAGACGGTGACGTCGACGACGAAGTCCTGCCCGTCGCGCTTCTCGTGTTCGAACACCCCGTGCCGGCCGAACACCGTCAGGCCGGTCAGGGTGATGCGGTCCCGTCGTGACAGGTCCTGCTCGTCCGGGCCGCGCGCGACGGGTCCGAATGCGGACCGCGGATCAGCCACCCCGCACCGCCGATGCGCGGCGAGCGCCGAGATACCGCGCCGGAGCCCTCCCCGTCGTGGCGCCCGCAACCCTGACCGCGTCCAGCGATGCCGAAGGTTCGTGCACCCGGACGCCCCAGACACCCGCAGCGGCGGCCAGTGTCGAGATTGCCGCGGTAGCGGCCTCCCGGCCGTCCGGCGGTCGGAGCCCCTCGTCACCGGCGAGCAGTGACCCGAGGAATCTCTTGCGGGATGCGCCGATGAGGATCGGGAAACCCCAGCCCGCCGATGCGGATCCGTCGGCGCCGGTCAGGTCCTGCCCCGTCATGTCCCGACAGGTCACGTCCCGACCCGTCAGGTCCCGCCCGGTCATCCGCGGCAGCGCGTTGAGCAACGCCCAGTTGTGATCCGCGGTCTTGGCGAACCCGAGGCCGGGGTCGAGAACCAGACGTGCCTCGTCGACGCCCGCCGCGACGGCCGCCGCCACCCGCTCGAACAGTTCAGCGCGGACATCCTCGACGACGTCGTCGTAGGTTGCCAGAGCGTCCATATCGGCGCTGTGGCCGCGCCAGTGCATCAAAATCCACGGCACCCCGGCATCTGCGACCACGGCCGCCATCTCCGGGTCAGCAAGGCCCCCGGACACGTCGTTGACAATCCTGGCACCGGCGGTCACCGCCGCTGCCGCGACAGCCGACCTCGTGGTGTCGACACTGCAGATCAGGCCCGCATCGGCCAAGGCCGCGATCACCGGAAGCACCCGCTCGGCTTCGGCGTCGGCCGGGACCCGATGCGCGCCAGGCCTTGTGGACTCTCCGCCGACATCGATGACGTCGGCGCCGGCGGCTGCCAACTGCAACCCACGGGCGACGGCCGCGGCGGGATCCAGATAGCGGCCGCCGTCGGAGAAGGAGTCGGCGGTGACGTTCAGGACGCCCATGACGACGGTACGACCGAACCCCAGGCGGTCAGTGGTACCGGGGTCAGTGGTACCGGGGTCAGTGGTGCTGGGGTCCGAGGTGCTGGCGAGCGAGGTAGTGGCGAGCGAGGTAGTGGCGTTCGAGGTAGTGGGGTCCCAGGTACTGGCTTCAGAGGTATTGGGGGCATCGGAGGTTGTCGCCATCGGCGTCACCGACCCGTGATCAGGCTCATCGCCTCGGCGCGCGTCCGGTCCTGCGATTGGAAGATGCCACGGACCGCCGAGGTGGTCGTCACTGCACCTGGCTTGCGAACGCCGCGCATCGCCATGCACAGGTGCTCGGCCTGGATCACCACGATGGCACCGGCCGGCCGCAACCGATCAACCAGGGCTTCGACGATCTGGGTCGTCAGGCGTTCCTGCACCTGCGGTCGCCGGGCATAGCCGTCGACCAACCGCGCCAGCTTGGACAGGCCCGTTACCCGGCCGTCCGGTCCCGGGATGTACCCGACATGGGCCTTGCCGAAGAACGGCACCAGGTGGTGCTCGCACGTCGAGTACAGGTCGATGTCGCGCATCAGGATCATCTCGTTGTGCTTCTCGTCGAACGAGGTGGCCAGCACGGTGCTCGGGTCGATGTGCAGGCCCGCGAACTGCTCGGCGTAGGCCCGCGCCACCCTCGCGGGAGTATTCAGCAGGCCGTCGCGATCGGGGTCCTCACCGACCGCGATCAGGAGCTCCCGCACAGCCGCCTCGGCTCGCGCGGCGTCGAAGGCCGGCACGGATACCAGGAAGTCATCCGGGTCGTGCCCCGTCGCCGTGTCGTGCAGGTCGGCACCGCCGACCGGAGCGGGGACGCCGCATACCCGCACGGCCGGTGCAGCCATCGCCGCGGCGCAGTCCACCAGGCTCAACCCGTCCGTCACGACCGGGGACCCTTGGGCGGGGCCCACGGATCGATCGGTCCCTGGTCTTCCGGATTCTGCGCGTGCGCACCACCCAGTGGCCGCTGCCCGTTGGCAGTACCGGGCGACCCCGGGACCTGCCCATCAGGGCCGGCCGAGTACGGCGAGGAGCCGTGGCCATCCTGCGGAGGCCCTGACGCCTGACCATCGCCGCCCGGGTAGTGCCCGTCCGGGTAGCCGTTCGCGGGCTGACCGTTGGGCGCGGCGATCCAGCCATTGCTGTTGGCGCCGACACCGTTTCCGCCTGAGCCATTGTCGTGATCGCCATGACCGTGATCGCTATTGCCATGACCGCCGTTGCCGTCACCGGCGCCGTGACCGGGACCGCCACCGTTGCCGGGCGCCTTCTGTAACCGGGACGGGTGTCCGGCCGAACCGGGTGGCACCTGCGATCCGCCGGATGGCTCCCAGGCGGGCATCGGTGCCAGCGGTCCGGGCAGCACACCGCCGGTCCAGTTCGGCGGTAGCGGCGCGGGGCCACTGCTCATCTCAGGGGCGCTGCCGTTGGGGTACCCCGGTCCGGTGTTGTAGCCGCTCTGTCCGGCCGGGTAGGCGCCGATCGGTACGGGTTCCTCGCGGCGGCCACCCGGAAGCTGCTCCGGCGGCGGCCACGGCTCACCACGTTCGACGGCCAGTTCCCCCGGGGTCTTGATCGGCGGCCGATCGGATGGCAACCGCGTCCCGAACTCATCGAACGTGGTGATCCGCGGGCGCTTCTCGACCTCGGCGAAGATGACATCGAGATCCTTGCGGTTCAGGGTCTCCTTCTCCAGCAGCGCGGCGGCCAGGATGTCCAGGATGTCGCGGTAGGTGTTCAGGACCGCCCACGCCTCGGTGTGGGCGGCCTCGATGAGGGCCCGCACCTCCCCGTCGATCTCGCTGCCCACCTCGATCGAGTACTCCGGTCCGCTGCCGTAGGTGCGGCCCAGGAACGGTTCGTCGTCGCCGTGCCCGTACTTGACAGCGCCCAGCTTGGCCGACATGCCGTACTCGGTCACCATTGCGCGCGCGATCTTCGTCGCCTGTGCGATATCGGAGGAGGCGCCGGTGGTCGGCTCGGCGAAGACGAGTTCCTCGGCGGCCCGGCCTCCCATGGCCATCACCAGACGGGCGATCATCTCCGATCGCGTCATCAGGGACTTGTCGTCCTCGGGAACAACCAGGGCGTGACCCCCGGTCCGCCCACGGGGCATGATCGTCACCTTGTAGACCGGCTCCAGGCCGGGCATCGCCCAGGCGGCGAGCGCATGTCCGCCCTCGTGATACGCGGTGATCTTCTTCTCGCGCTCGGAGATGACCTTGCCGCGCCGGGCCGGGCCGCCGACGACCCGGTCGACGGACTCCTCCAGCGCATCGTTGGTGATGACGGTGCCGTGCTCGCGGGCGGTCAGCAGCGCCGCCTCGTTGATGACGTTGGCAAGATCGGCACCGGACATGCCGACGGTGCGCTTGGCCAGCGGCAGGAAGTCGACGTCGGGCGCGAACGGCTTGCCCTTGGAGTGCACCGCGAGGATGGCCTGCCGACCCTTCAGATCGGGCTGGCCGACCGGGATCTGCCGATCGAAGCGGCCCGGCCGCAGCAGCGCGGGATCCAGGATGTCGGGACGGTTGGTGGCCGCGATCAGGATGATCCCGCCCTTGGCCTCGAAGCCGTCCATCTCGACCAGCAGCTGGTTCAGCGTCTGCTCGCGTTCGTCGTGACCGCCGCCCATGCCGGCACCGCGGTGCCTGCCGACGGCGTCGATCTCGTCGACGAAGATGATCGCCGGCGCGTTGGCCTTGGCCTGCTCGAACAGGTCCCGGACGCGGCTCGCCCCGACGCCGACGAACATTTCGACGAAGTCGGAACCGGAGATCGAGTAGAACGGCACGCCGGCCTCGCCGGCAACGGCCCGGGCCAGCAGCGTCTTGCCCGTACCGGGCGGGCCGTACAGCAGCACGCCCTTCGGGATCTTCGCGCCCAGCGCCTGATAGCGGGTGGGGTTGGCCAGGAAATCCCGGATCTCGTCGAGCTCCTGCACGGCCTCGTCGGCACCGGCCACATCGGCGAACTTGGTGACCGGCATGTCCTTGGTGAGCAGCTTGGCCTTGGACTTGCCGAAGGACAGGACCTTGTTACCGCCGCCCTGCGCGTTGTTCATCATCCACAGCAGGAACAGAATGATGAGCCCGACCGGGATGAGGTAGATGAGTAGCGAGAACAGCGTCGACTCGCTCGTCACGGTGGTGTTGTAGCCACCGGAGATGTTCGCCACCTGCACGTCGTCGAAGATCTGGTCCGCCGCCTGCGCCGGGTACGAGGTGTAGATCTGGCTGCCGCCGTCGACCGGGTTGTTCAGGTCGAGCCGGAGCCGCTGCTCCTTGTCGTCGATGGTCGCCTTGGCGACGTTGCCGTCCTTGAGCTGGGCAAGTGCCACAGAGGTCGGTTGAGCGACGTACCCGCGGGTCTCGTCGGCGAAGAAGGAGTACACCAGGTACAGCACCAGCGCCACCGCGACCCACACCAGCGGTGAGCGGAGCAAGCGTTTCTTGTCCATATGGCTTTCGGCCGCTCGCGGCCTCGACCCTCCCTGACGTTCTCGAGTGTGGTGACCCGTAGTCCGGCAGGCGGGCCCACCGAAGCAGACGGCCGCACGAGTCCGGGCAGCGCGGGGCGCGACCAGTGGGTTCAGACTACCGCGCACCCCCGACGACACCGTTGGTTCGGCGAATGCGACAGTCCCCAGCACAACGCCCACAGCGCGGAAGCGGTTCCCGCGGGCGCACCGTGTTCGCGCTCAGCGATACATGTGCTCGCCGAGCAGGCCGACGAACGGCAGATCCCGATATCGCTCGTTGTAGTCCAGCCCATAGCCGACGACGAAGTCGGTGGGGATGTCGAAACCGATATAGCGGACGTCGACCTCCACCTTGATCGCATCGGGCTTGCGCAGCAGGGCGACCACCTCGATGGACGCCGGCCCGCGGGTGGCGAGGTTTCTGAGCAGCCAGGACAGCGTCAGCCCGGAGTCGATGATGTCCTCGACGATGATGACCCGGCGGCGGGAGATGTCGCGGTCGAGGTCTTTGATGATGCGCACCACGCCGGACGACGACGTCGCCGACCCGTAGGACGTCACAGCCATGAATTCCAGCTCGGACGGGATCGGCAGGGCCCTGGCGAAATCCGTCAGGAACATGACCGCGCCCTTGAGCACGCAGATCAGCAGCGGCGGCCCGTGCACCTCGTGATGATCGGCGGCCACCTGGCGCGCGAGTTCGGCGATCTTGGCCTGCAGGACGTCGGCGGGAATCAACACCGCGGCCAGTTCCCCGTGGTATCCGTGCTCGGTGCCCGGGTCCCAATCCCGCGTGGTCGGCGTCGCGTCGGCGCTCGTCACCCGGGTCACCGTCGTCGCCCGCGGACCCGAAGGTGCCCGGTCCGGTGCCGCACCATCCGCGGCAAAAACATTCCCGGTCACTGCTTCTCCGTTCGATCGGACGTCGGCGGTGGATTGCAGAGGGACAGCAGAGCGATGACGACATGCACAGCAGAGCTTGCCACGTTCCGGACGCGAACTACCCGGTGCCCGAGCTGTTCGACGTTGGGCGCAGCGGAATCAGCCGCAGGACGTCATCGATCCGGACGACGTCCCACCCACCAGGCAACCGGACCTGGGATGGGCCGTTACGGTTGACCACCTGCCGCGTCATCCGCCCGAGCTGGTCGAACGTCAGCGGGCCGGCTCCACCGGCCATCGCCCACGCCCGCAGTACCCGTCCGACGATGGCTCCCGGAGAGCGGGCCAGCCCGGGAATGTCGAGGCCGCCGTCCTCACCGGTGACCTGGCCGGCCAGCTGCGATGCCAGGGCGTCGAGCGCGTCGAGGTCCTGCATCATCAGGGTGGCGGTGCGGGTGAGTGCGTCCCGGACTCCGCCGCCGAGGACGTCATTCAGCAGTGGCAGCACCTCGTGGCGAACCCGGACCCTGGTGAAAGACGGGTCGTCGTTGTGCGGGTCCTGCCACGGGCTCAGGCCCGCCAGCCGGCAGACCTGCTCGGTGTCGGCTCTTTCCACGCCGAGCAGGGGGCGTCCCCATGGTTCACGCCAGGCACGCATGCCGGCGATGGACCTCGGACCGGATCCCCGTCCCAGACCGAGCAGCACCGTCTCGGCCTGGTCGTCGGCGGTGTGCGCGAGCAGCACCGCGTAGCTCCGGCCGGGCACGACGGTCAACGCGTACTCGGCCAGCACCCGGTACCTGGCCCGCCGGGCCGCGGCCTCCATCCCGCCCGGCCCCTCGACGGTGGCGGTCAGAATCGCGGGGTCGGGATAACCGATGCCGCGCAGGATGTCCGCGGTCGCCGCCGCACGCGCCGCGGATCCCGGTTGGAGTCCGTGATCGACGGTCGCCACGAACACCGGCCGGGACCCGGAGCAGTCGATCGTCGCGATGGCCAGCGCCAGCGAGTCGGCGCCACCGGAACAGGTGACGACGACCGGGTCGTCCGGTGCCAGATGACGCAGTAGCCACGCCCGGACGGCGGACCGGACGGGATCAGCACCCCTTGCGGCGGTCACGCCGGGATCCGCCCGAACCCCGGGTCAGCCGTGGACCCGGCGGACCCACGCCGCCGGATCGGCGATCTCCCGCCGGGTCGGCAGGGTGGACGGCACGGACCAGACGGCGTTGAAACCGTCCATCCCGACCTGGTCCACCACCGCGCCGACGAAGGCGCCGCCCTTGACGTACTGCGCGAGCTTCATGTCCATCCCGAGCAGCGCACGCAGCAGCCGGTCGATCGGCCCGTGGGTCCGCTGCCGACGCTCGGTGAACGACGTCCGGATCAGGGCCACCGATGGGACGACGGCCGGCCCCACCGCGTCCATCACGTGATCGGCGTGACCTTCCAGCAGCGTCATGAGTGCCATCAGCTGATCGAAAACAGCGCGCTGCTCCGGTGACTGGATTCCCTCGATCCAGGACGACGCAGCCGCGGGCGCACCCTTGCTGGCAGTGACGTCGGCGGAATCGGCCGCACCTCGCGGGCCGTGACCGAAGCCCTTGCGGCCGTTGATGTTCCCGCCGCCCCTGATGGCGTCGACGGCGCGGCGCAGCATCTGCGCCGGGTCGGTGTCGGCCTTGTCCGCGAAATCTCCGACCAGGCCGCGGAAGTGGTCACGCAGCCAGGGCACAGCGGTGAACTGCAGCCGGTGGGTGCTTTCGTGCAGACAGACCCACAGCCGGAAGTCCGTCGGATCAGCCCGTAGTTCGCGTTCGACCTTGACGATGTTGGGCGCGACGAGCAGCAGCGTGCCCGGCCGGGAGGGGTCCCCGCCGAGCGGGTCGAACTGGCCGAGCACCTTGCCCGACAGGAACCCGAGGATGGCCCCGACCTGGGAGCCGGCCACCCCCCTGGTCAGCGCTCCCGCCTGCTTCCCGGACGCCGTGGAGAGTTTGGCGACCAATGGCGCGGCCAGCAGTTCCATGCCGTGCGCTGTCGCCTTGACCCAGCCCGGGCGGTCGACGACGTCGGCGTCGTCGACGGGCAGCCCGTGGCCCAGTCCGGTCGTCTCCCGGACGGCGAGTTCGGCGCGCGCGGAAAAGGTCCGCAGGTCACTGACGACGCGAGCAGCGTCCCTGCTGCTGATCTTCGGTCCGGTCGGCGCGAGCCGCTGACCGGTTCGGATGGCCGCCGCCCAGTCGATCGGGGCGGCTCCAACCTGACTCGAGGTGCCGGCGGCCGGCGTCATCGAAACCTTCATCGCAGGAGAGTTCTTCGATGCCGCATCGACGGACACCGCACCGTCCGAAGCGGGACCGCCTGCGGCGCTGCCCCCGTCTGTGCCCACGACCGCCACGGTAGAGCACCGTGGCGCCGGCTCAGGCGCAGCCGCACCCGCGCAGGCCGGCGGCCAAAGCATCCAGCGCGGGCCGGGTACCGCCACTGACCCCGTTTGAGACGAAGGCGAAGACCAGGATCCGGCCATCCACATCCGGGACGTACCCGGCCAGGGCGTAGGTGACCTCGAGCGAGCCGGTCTTCGCCCGGACCCACCCTGCACCGGCCTTGGATCCCTCGTCCTTGAACCGATCCGCGAGGCTGCCGGACACCCCGGCGATGGGCAACCCGGTGAGCAGGTTCCGCAGGGCAGGCGAATCGCCCTTGACCGCGAGCGCGACCACCTGGGCGAGGATCGCCGGCGGCACCCGGTCCTTGGTGGAGATGCCGGAGCCGTCGTAGAGCTCCAGCCCGATGGTGTCGATCTTCAGCGCCTCGAGTGCCTCGAGGATCGCGGCCGACGCCCCGGCGAAACTCGGCGGTGCGCCCCGGGCGATCGCCACCTGCCGGGCCAGCGCCTCGGCGAGCACGTTGTCGGAATTCTCCAGCGCCTGCGCGAGCAGGACGGACATCGGCTGTGACGACACCTGGCCGATTACTGTGGCGTCCGGCGGCGCAGGGCCCTCGACCAGCGCGATGTCCGGCTTGCCGAGCAGTCGGGCCAGCGCCTTACCCGCCGTCTCGGCGGGCTTCCCGGTCCGCACCGAGTTCTCGCTCGCCGGGTCCACACGATCGCCGTCCACCATCAAAGGCGACATCCGGGTGATGTAGCCCTGCGCGCTGCTCGCCGTCCCCCGGATGTCGGAGGTTTGCCAACCGTCGGCAAGGTCCGGCCCACTCCAGTACTCGGTGTCCAGCACGATCCGCTTGACGTCGACCCCACTTGCCCTGACCTGCGCCGCGAGGTCGGACATCAGCGGAGCGCCGTCGTAGACGGTCCCGACCCCCTCGTTGCGGGCGGACAGCGTCACATCACCCCCGCCGACCAGCATGATGTCGCCCGGCTGATCGCCGGCCACGACCTTGGTGACGAAACGGCTGGTGGGGTCGACGGAGGTGAGCAAGGCGGTGCCGGTGAGCATTTTCGCTGTCGATGCCGGAATCTGCGGTGTGTTGGGCTCCTTGCTCCAGATCACGTCGCCGCTGGTCGGGTCGATGACGATGCCGGAGAACTGCGCGAGCGCGGGATTGGCGAATTGTGCGGCGAGTTGCGACTTGATGCCGGCGGTGGTGGGGACCTTTTTCGACGCTCCCAGCGGGACGATCTTCGCCGGCGGCGCCGCCACCGGCGGATCCACGATCTCGCCGGGAGCCGGGGCAGAGTTGGTCGAGGCGCCGCCGGCTGACGAGCCGTCCGGCCGCAGCAGGAACACCGCGCCGATCGCCACGATCGCCAGCACCACGACAGTCGCGATGATGATCCCCACCCGTCGCGATCGGTTCAACGCCGCCACGAACACACTCCCCTTCGTTGCCTCGCGTATCACAGTGCCGAGACCAGTGCACGGTACGGACGGCGCGTCCGCCGATCGGGTTCAGACTAGAGTCTGAGCAGCCCGGGCCAGGGCCACCGTCCTCCGGGATGTACAGGTGTCACGCTCCGGGCGGACAGCGGGCCGGGTTTTCCTCTGCTCGACCGCGCATGGATGACGTGAAAGGTGACACTCGTGGACTTCGACGTGACCATCGAAATCCCCAAGGGGAGTCGCAACAAGTACGAGGTCGACCACCATTCGGGCCGCATCCGGCTGGACCGCACACTGTTCACCGCGACGCAGTATCCCGCCGACTACGGCTTCATCGACGACACGCTCGGCCAGGACGGAGACCCGCTCGATGCACTGGTGCTGCTGGCGGAAGCGACCTTCCCCGGTTGCCTCATCAAGGTGCGCGCGATCGGGATGTTCCGGATGACTGACGAGGCAGGGCCCGACGACAAGGTGCTGTGTGTGTCGGCGAACGACCCGCGGCAGGCGCACCTGCAGGACATCGGCGACATGAACAACTTCGAAAAGCTGGAGATCCAGCACTTCTTCGAGGTGTACAAGGATCTTGAACCCGGCAAGAGTGTCGAGGGCGCGAACTGGGTCGGCCGCGAGGCTGCGGAGACGGAAATCGTCATCTCCTACGATCGGGAGAAGAAGAGGCTGGCCGCGCTCGCCCACGGCGACGGGCATACCCACGCCAGCACCGCCGCCGGGGCGGTCGCATCTCCCAGCGCGGGCCTGGAGACCTCGGCCGGCTGACTCCTTCGGCGCGAGCCAGCGTTGCGGTGACCGACTCCGGTGCTACCAGCGACCGCCGCGCTGCACCTCACGCAGTCGCGGCCGGACGTCGAGCAGGTACACCAGACTTCCGGTCAAACCGGCCAGCCAGGGCAGGCTCTGCGGCGCGAACGCCCCGCCGAACACCGACAGCCCGAGGACAACCGCGCATGCCACGGTGATGCCAGACCAGGTGCCCTTCGTCTGCTTGTCGGCAGCGGCGAAGGCGTCCGATCGTCGGCTCATCGCGTCGACCGCGGCGAAGATACCGACGACAGCGCCCCCGGCGGCCAGCACCCAGGTCACGATCTCGATGATCGGAAAGATCCATCCCACCGCATCAGCGTACGTGGCGCCGAAGGGTTGATCCTCATGTCATTCGACATTGGTTGCGAACCATCCGCGGATCGCCGCCGCGCTCGACCGCAACCCCTCCCGGTACGCCCGCACCTTCAGCACGTCGCCGCACTCTCCCCATTCGCGCACCAGCGGCGGGACCGGTTCCTGCTGGCCAGCACCTTCGAAGCTCAGGCAGCGCCGGTCCACCCGATCGCCGGCGCGCGCGGGTGGTCGTAAGAAATGACGACGTCCGCCGACCCGGCGGGGTGATGCTCGCGCCGGTACCGCTCGAAGGCCCCGAGCCACCAGTGACGGTCCGGCGGAAGCGCACGACCCAGCGCGCCGGCCGATACCTGGAGATGGACGAGTCGATCCAGCGGCAACTCGGCGGCGAGCAGGAACGGGCCGTCCAGCAGCACGACCGCGCGCGGCTCTGCCGACTGCTGGGCCTGCCGCACGGACCGGTCGAAGTCGGGGTCGCGGAGCCGGCGGAGGACCTGACCGGTGCCGCCGGGTGCCAGCGGTTCGAACAACTCCCGGCGCAGCGCCGCACTGTCGACCCAGCCGTAGAGCAGCATGTCCAGGTCCGTCCGACCCAGCTCCAACCGCAGCGACGCCGGTCGCCACCACCACTGCGTGCAGGCGCGGAGCACCGGCCTACCGAGGGCCCGCACGTGCGCCGCTACTTTGTCCGCCAGCTCGGTGCCGCCCACTTCCAAAGCGCCGTCGACACCGACAGTGGGATGATCGCCGGGCAGATCAGCGATCCATCGGGCGAGATCCTCGACCAGCGAGTGCGGGGTCAGCGGAGTGAAACGCACGTGGGAACCCGGTCAGCGCAACAGCAGTTGCGCGACCGTGTAGATCACCAGGCCGGCCAGCGCGCCGACGACCGTGCCGTTGATTCTGATGAACTGCAGGTCCCTGCCCACCTGCAGCTCGATCTTCTTGCTGGTCGCCTCACCATCCCAGCGGGCGATGGTCTCGTCGATGATGCCGGTGATGCTCCGGGCGTGGTTGCGCGCCATGTACCCCGCCGCGTCGGCAACCCACCCGTCCACCTTGGCGGCCATCGGTCCGTCCTCGGTCAGCTGCCGCCCGAAGGACAGCAGGGCGTTGTTGACCGAGCGACGCAGCGGCGACGCCGGATCCTCGGCAGCCTGCAGAAGTGCGTCCTTCATCGATGTCCAGGCGCTCGCCGCGAGGGACCGCACCTCGGCATTGCCGACGATGTCGTCCTTGATCGCCTCGACCCGTTCGATGGTGGCCGGATCGTTCTGCAGGTCGACGGCGAACTCCTTGAGGAAGCGATCGAGCGCGACCCGAAGCTGATGGTTCGGGTCGGTTTTCACCAGCTGCATGAAGCCGAGAACCTCGTTGTAGATGCGGTCGGCAACGATGCCGTCGAGGAATCGGGGTGACCACGAGGGCGCACGCTGCGAGACCACCCGCGACACCGCGGTGTAGTTGTCCCGAATCCACTCGTGACAGCGCTCGATCATGAAATCCACCAGTGGCCGATGGTCCCCCCGCTCGAAGACCTCGGCGGCGATCCTGCCCAGGGGCGGTCCGATCTTGGTCTCGGCGATCTTGCGCCGCGCCATGGACTCGAGCATGTCGGCGACCTGGTCGTCACTGAGCACCGTGCTGATCCCGCGCACCGCGGTGGCCAGCTCGGCGGTGACCCGTTCGGCGGCCGCCGGTTGGGAGAGGTACTCACCGATCCGTCTTGCGACCGAGAACCCGGTGAGCTTTTCCCGAACAACGGTCTCGGACAGGAAATTCGTTGCCACGAACTCCGACAGCGACTCCCCGATGGCGTCCTTACGGTTGGGGATGATGGCGGTGTGCGGGATGGGCAGGCCCAGCGGTCGCTTGAACAGCGCCGTGACGGCGAACCAGTCGGCGATCGCGCCGACCATCCCGGCTTCGGCCATCGCCCGGACGTAGCCGAGCCACGGGTATCGCTCCTCCAACGAGTACGCGATGACGAAGATGATCGCCATCAGGACCAGGGCCCCGGTGGCCACCGCCTTCATCCGGTTCAGCCGGCGACGACGCTCCTGGTCAGCCGGGGTCAGCACGTCGCCCCCGTCGGATCCGGTGCCGAGCGCGGCGCCGAACGCGGGCCGCTGCGGCGCCGGGCCGATGGTGGGGTCGGTGTTGTCGCTGTGCGGCGTTGCACCCGCACGATCGCCCAACGGCTGTGGGGGCGAGGCGGCGGATTCGGATTTCGTGGTGCTCATGGCGTCATTGTTCCCCGGCGGGCGTGCCCACCCCGCCTCGCGTCATGTCCGGACCGTGATCCGGGGTACCCGGTCCGATCGCGGCACGGTAGGAATAGATGATGACGCTGGCTTCGGATCACCCTGCGGCCCGGTTGGCGAACCCGCTGGTGCGCCGGTTGCGGCCGTACACGACCACGATCTTCGCCGAGATGTCGGCGCTGGCGGTGGCCACCGGATCGATCAACCTCGGCCAGGGCTTCCCGGACACGGACGGCCCGGCGTCGCTGCTGGAAGCGGCCCGGCAGGCCATCGCCGACGGCGTCAACCAGTACCCACCGGGACCCGGCATCCCTGAACTGCGCCAGGCCATCGCCGGGCGGCGGTTTGCCGACTACGAGCAGCGGTTCGACCCGGACGGCGAGGTCCTGGTGACGGTCGGCGCCACCGAGGCGCTCGCCGCGGCGATCCTGGGTCTGTGCGAACCGGGCGACGAGGTGCTGATGCTGGAGCCGCACTTCGACTCGTACCCGCCGATCGTGGCGATGGCCGGCGGCACCCACCGGTCGGTGCCACTGCGGCCGAACGGATCGGGCAGGTTCGCCCTGGATGTGCAGGAACTGGCGGACGCCGTCGGTCCACGCACCCGGATCTTGATCCTGAACAGTCCGCACAATCCCACCGGAACCGTCCTGACCGCGGATGAATTGGCCGGCATCGCGGCGGTCGCGGTGGCCCGCGACCTGATCGTCGTCACCGACGAGGTCTACGAGTACCTGGTGTACGACGGGGTCCGTCATCTGCCACCGGGCACGTTCGACGGAATGGCGGAGCGCACAGTCACCATCTCCAGTGCCGGAAAGACGTTCAACACCACTGGCTGGAAGATCGGCTGGGCGTGCGGCCCGGCGCCGCTGATCGCCGCGGTCCGGGCCGCCAAGCAGTTCCTCACCTACGTCGCGGGTGCCCCGTTCCAGCCGGCCATCGCGCAGGCCCTGCGCACCGAGATGGCTTGGGTGGCAGGGCTTCGGGAGAGCCTGCAGGACAAGCGGAATCGGCTCTGCGCAGGGCTCGCAGGTGCGGGATTCGGGGTGTACCGGCCACAGGGTACATATTTCGTGATGGCCGATATCCGGCCGCTGGGCGCGAACGACGGCATGCGGTTCTGTCTCGACCTGCCGGCCCGCGCCGGGGTCGTCGCAGTGCCCGACGAGGTGTTCCACGACGATCCGCGGGACGGAAAGCCGTTCGTACGCTTCGCCTTCTGCAAACGCGACGAGGTCATCGACGAATCGGTGCGGCGTTTGACGGCGATGCGGTGAGCGCGGAGCGCATCGCCGCTGTGCTCGCCGCGTCCCCGGTGTTCGACGGCCACAACGACCTTGCCTGGGCGCTGCGCCAGCAGGTGTCCTACGACCTGTCGCAGCGCGATATCGCAGTACCGCAGCCAACTTTGCACACTGATATCCCTCGATTGCGGGCCGGTGGTGTCGGTGCGCAGTTCTTCTCGGTCTACGTGCCCGGCACGCTGAAGGATGGCCGGGCAGTGAGCGCGACTCTTGAGCAGATCGATTGCGTCGCAGCGATCGTCACGGCCTACCCGGACACGTTCGCGGCGGCCCGCACCGCGGACGACGTCCGCGCCGCCATGGCCGGCGGCCGGATCGCGGCACTGCTCGGCGCCGAGGGCGGTCACAGCATCGACAGCTCGCTCGGCGTGCTGCGGACGTTGCGCCGACTCGGCGTCGCCTACATGACACTGACCCACAACCAGAACGTGCCATGGGCGGACGCCGCCACCGACGTCCCCGTGGTCGGCGGGCTGAACGATTTCGGTCGCCGGGTCGTGACGGAGATGAACCGGATCGGCATGCTGGTCGACATCTCGCACACCGCGCCGACGACAATGCACGCGGCGATAGATGTTTCGAGCGCTCCGCTGATCTTCTCGCATTCTTCCTGCCGGGCGCTGACCGACCATGTGCGCAACGTTCCCGACAACGTGCTGCAGCGCTTGCCCGGCAACGGCGGCGTCGTCATGATCACCTTCGTGGCCGACTTCGTGTCCCAGGCCTGCGCCGACCACTCCGCTGCGGACGACGCGCAGCGGCATGCGCTCGGACTGGACAAGGTGACGGTGTACACCGAGAGCTCCTGGGAGGACCACGAGCCACTGGCGGCGGAGGAACTGGCCCGTTGGCGCCGCGACAATCCCGCCCCGACAGCCACTCTGGCTCAGGTCGCGGACCACGTGGAGCACGCGAGGGAGGTGGCTGGCGCCGCTCATGTGGGCATCGGCGGGGACTTCGACGGCACCGACAACCTGCCTGCCGGGTTGACCGACGTGTCGACCTACCCGGCGCTGCTGGCCGAGTTGGCGGACCGCGGCTGGTCCGATGCCGACCTGCGGGCAATCACCGGTGGCAACATCCTGCGGGTGCTGCAGGATGCGCAGGATGTCGCCGAATTCGGATTCGATCCAGCGCAACAGGGATGACTGGTCAGGTTTTCAGTCAGTCGCCCTCCAGATCACCGGCCGTGATTACCAGACTCGGTCAACTCGGTGCGACCTGATTGCAAATGGTGGAGCCAAGAACAACACCTTGAGACCGGCGCCGACCGCCAGCAGGTGACCTTCTGCGCCGTCATCACGGTGACGCGAGGTTACAGGCCGTCTTCGCCATGCCAGGCGCCCCGGGGGCGCACAGGTGCCTGGGATACGCAAGCACCGCTGGTGGCAGTCCGCTGCCGGCAAAACCACGACCTCTACCGACCGTCTAGACGGTTGGTAGTCTAGAATGGACTGGTGTCCACCAGGAAGCTCATCCTCGACTCGCTCGAAACCCTTGTCCTAGAGGGCAACTCCTCGCCCTCCCTTGATGCGGTCGCTGCCAAGGCGGGCGTCTCCAAGGGAGGCCTGCTGCATCATTTTCCCGATCGCCGGTCGATGGTGGTCGGGTTGATGCTTCGCGCCGTTGACCAGACGGATTCGGTGATGAGCCAGGCCGCCCAGGACGGCCAAGCCGCTGTCACATGGTTACGGATGTCCGCGATGGCCGGCCCTGCCGGTCAAGCGGCCCGCGCGGTATTGGCCCTGATCCGGTTGACCGGAGCCGGGCGGATCGAACTGCCGGCGGAGATCGGCGCGGCGATCAGGCGATGGCAGGACCTCATCGCGGCGGAGGTGGGCGACCCGGTGTTGGGGGACGCTGTCCGACTGGTCGGGGACGGGCTTTTCGTCGAGACGCTCACCGGCGATGCGCCGGACCCTGCGCGGGTGGACGCCCTCGTCGAATGGTTGTTGTCGTGACCGCAGAACTGCTGCTCGCGGTCGCGGGACTGGCGCTGCTCGACTCACTCAATCCGGCCACGATCGTCGGCATGGCGTTGATCCTCCTGCTCCCGGGCGAACAACGAAGCGCAAAGGGGGCCGCATTTGTCATTGGCGCGTATCTAACCGTGTTCTGCGTCGGCGTGGGAATCTACCTCGGCGCAGAT
Source organism: Mycobacteriales bacterium (assembly GCA_038246445.1). Taxonomy (GTDB): domain Bacteria; phylum Actinomycetota; class Actinomycetes; order Mycobacteriales; family Nakamurellaceae; genus Nakamurella. The sequence continues at coordinate 10,709 of JBBRVZ010000021.1, read as the reverse complement.
GCGGCAGCACAGGTAATCGCTGATGGCCTGGTGTGGTTGCGACGATTGGCCTTCGGTCTTGCGACGCTCGCGCTGCTCTGGTCGGCGGCCCGTCGGCTGCGCACCTACCGCCGCCCGGCGATCGCGCTGCCAGCATGGTTGACGGTGAAAACGGCTGCACCGTTTGGTGTGCTCGTCACCGCCGCCGACCTGCCCAACGCGTTCCCGTATTTCATCGCCATCGAGCGGTTGGTTGCCGCTGAACTCGCCATAGGGACCGGCTTGCTGGTGCTCGCCGGATACGCTTTGGTGTACTGCCTGCCGTGTCTGCTCCTGCTCGCGGGCGGCACCTTATGGGGCGACAAGGTTCGGTCACGGCTGCAGAATCTGTTCGACCGCTTCGGCCGATCAAGGGTGGTACCGCGCAATATCCTCGCCTCCCTGACCCTGGCGGTCTTCGCGGCCGGTGTCGCAAGCGTCGCCATCACCGCGTGACTCGGGCACCGTAGATGCAGCACCAGTTCCCCCGCAGCAAACACATGGTTCATAGCCCTCCATCCCTGGGTTCGACATCGTCGATGCGCAACGCTGCGGCCCGGTCAACGACCTCGTTGTCAAGGTCGAGAAGCAGGAGCGGCACGAGTCCATCATGGACCTGGGCTCCCTGTCCTCGAAAGCTCGGTCGACTGACCCGTTCGACCGGCCGACCTGGATAAATTCGTCGTGACATCCGCCAAGTTGGGGCCTGTACTGAGCAGGCCGATCTTTTGTCCGCGCGGCTGAACGCCCCTCGCAGATACGCTCGTCTTGTGTCCCATCAGGAGGCCGAATCGTTCTACGGCGCACCCGGCATTCATGACCGGTACACCGCCCACTGCGGCGACGGTGCACCGAGCCCGAACCATGTGATGGAAGAACCTGCGGTCCTGACTGAGGTGGGTGACCAGGTTGGCTTGCGGGTTCTCGACCTGGGCTGTGGCAGCGGTGCCTTCGGGAGGCTGTTGCTGGCCGCAGGTGAGCACTAGCGGGCCTGCAGCCGTACTGAGCTGGTGCGACGAACCGACGTGGTCATCGTCATCTCTCCGACTTCCTCGTCGAAGGAAAGTTCCGCAGTGATGGCATCGACCTCGGCGAGGGACCCGAGATGTGTTCCGCCGCAGGGAATTCGCTGCGTTCCCTCCGGGAGGGCGCAGACCCACTCGCGCAGGTCCGTCAATGCCGGTCCGGTGCTTTCCACCACGATGGGCGCCCCGGTTGCCACCCATCCGGCGAGAAGTTCGTTGGCGACATCAATGATCTCAGCCAGTCGTTCTGCGAGCCCCTCGGCGTCAAATCCCTTCTTGCGCAGCGACTTCCCGATCCGGTAGGTGTCGACGGCGGCGTCGGGATGGATGCGGGAGGAGACGATCGCCAGCTGATCGAAATCGGGTTGATCCAGACCGTCGGTCCGGACGGGCTTTCTCCACCGGCCCGCCAGCGCGGCGTTGAGGGCGAGCGCCGCGACGTGGCAGCCTGTGTGACCGGATGACAGCGCGATCCGGTGGCCGGCGTCGACCGTCAAGGTGACCCGGTCGCCGTCCCGCACATCGATCGCTCCCGACGCGACGACGTGCACGACGACGAAGGCCCAACCCTGCTCACCACGACGGACCGGAACCGCCTCGCCGACGTAGAGCTCGGACCCGTCGGTCGCTCCGATCACGCAGTCGACGACCGCTACTCCGGCAGCTCCGGCAGCGACGGTGCCCCGATCCGGCCCCTGGTCGGGCCATCGCGGATCGACGGGGTGGAACGGGGTGCTGTCGGTCAGCAGCAGGTCCCGGTCGCCCTGCGTCGTGACGAGCAGGACCGTCGCCTCCGCCGACAACGGACCGTTCGGGAAACTGACAAGCGTGTCTCGGCGCGGCAGCATGCCGGACAGTCTGCCGTGAGGGGTCCGCGAGCACCGAAGACAGGCAACGATATTCGCTGTTGCCTGACTTCTTCGTGGCGAGTAGACATAGCCCCACACAACGGGCGGCGTTGCCACGGCGGTCAATCGCAGCGGAAGCACCGCCCCGCGTGTGTCGAGGATCTGGACCGGATGGACGGCTCGGGCAACCGAAGCTCCCCCGACGGTGACATCGGACGCGGATCCGGGCCTGGAATCCTCGACGCGGCGGGCGGACGTCGCCCCGCAGGGGACCTCACGGGTTCTCCGGCGGCGATGGGACCGGGAGTCACACCGGCGCCCGGATGTGGGCGCATTGCCGCGCCCAGCCGGGTCCCCCACCGCACAGCGGGGCCCGGCACACACGCCGGGCCCCGCTCCCGGTTTGTAGTGTGGGAACTGCCGTCAGAGGACGAGCCATGCGGATCGACGACCGGCATCTGCGGCCGCCCTCCGGGTTGGACACACCTGCCGGGGGACCGCCGCGAGACCACTCAGCGCCGGCCGAACCTGTTGAGCGCCAGCAGCATCCGCTCCGTCATCTCATCCCCTCCGGTGTGCCCGGTGTTGACCAGCTGGAGCTCCGAGCCGGGCCACGCATGGTGCAGCATCCACGGCACGTCCGGCGGTCCGCCCAGGTCCAGCCGACCGTGGATCAGCACACTCGGGATGTTCGCGAGCCGTCCGGCGTTGCGGAGCAGTTCACCGTCCTGCAGCCACGCGGCGTTCACGAAGTAGTGGGCACACAGTCGCGCGAAGACGGCCCGGAAATCCGGATTGTCGTACCGGGGATTCGGCGTCCATCCCTGCTCCAGCGAGACAACGGCGTCCTCGTAGGCGCACCAGCCCCTCGCTGCCTCAATCCGGACCGCCCGGTCATGGGGCCCGTTGAGCAGGTCGTTGTAGGCCACCACCAGGTCCGGCGCATGTCCCCCGGCCACCCGGAACCGGTCCCATTCGTCGGGAAAGAACCGACCCGCCTCGTGGTAGAGCCAGTGGACGTCGGCGGCGCGGGTCATGGTGACCGAGACGAGCACCATTTCCGAGACCCGGCCGGGATGCCGCTGCGCGTAGGCGAGGCCGAGGGTGACCCCCCAGGATCCACCCCACACGAGCCACCGGTCGATCCCGAGATGCTGACGTAGTCGCTCGATGTCGGCGATGGAATGGTGCGTGGTGTTTGTCGCCAGATCGATGCTCCAGTCGGCGGCGGACGGTGTGCTTCGCCCGCAACCCCGCTGGTCGAACTGCACCAACCGGTAGATCTCCGGGTCGAAGGACCGGCGACGACCTGCCGACAGGCCGCTTCCGGGGCCGCCGTGCAGTGTGACGGCCGGTTTGCCGTCGGGATTGCCGGAGAGCTCCCAGTGCAGGCGATGCCCGTCGCCGACGTCGAGCATTCCCTCGTCGTACGGCTCGATCGCCGGAAAGGGTTCCACCATCGGCTGATCGTAGGGCGGATCTGCCGCCGCAATTGGTTCCGTGCCATGGTGAATCGTGGTGACGAGGCGACTTCTCCGGGGCCGACCGACCGGCGAGGCTCGTACGGTCACCATTTCCGTCGCCCTCACGGTGAACCTGCTGGTGGCCTCGATGCTCGTCGGGTGCGCCGCATCCGATGACGGTGCCGCCGCGTCCGGCGCCCTCTCCAGCTTTCAGCTGGTGTCGGGCCGCCGCTTCAGGCCGGCCAACAGGACACCGAGGGCCGACACCGCCTGTTGAAGCGCCGGGGCAGGCTTCTCGGACCGCGCGACCCACAATGCGGCCTCGTTCATCGCGCCCGAAAGAAGATGTGCTAGCGGATCGATCGGCTGGTCGACGATCAGCGCCTCGGTGACGAGGATCTCCAACACCTGCTTCAAAGACTTCAGGGAATATTTGGAATCCATCGATCGCCACTCGTCCCAGCCGAGAACTGCCGGACCGTCGACAAGCATGATGCGTTGACGCGTGGGATCGGTCGCCGCTCGCAGGAACGCTACGCACCCCGCCTCGAACTGTCCCCACGCGTCAGCGTGCGGGGCTGCGGCCGCCTCCACCTCGTCCCCGACCTCCCGCTGCGAGGCGTCGAGGACGGCGCGGAAAAGCGCCTTCTTGTCGGCGAACTGGTGGTACAGCGCGCCCCGGGTGACGCCGGCCATGCGAACCAGATCCTCCGTCCCGGTTCCGGCGAAGCCCCTGTCGGCAAACATTTTTCGGCCGGCTTCGATGAGCAGTCGAGTCGTCGATGCGGACTGTGCGGCCTTTCCGACCGGCCGGTCGTCGTTCCTGCTCGCGACCGACCGAACCTCCCGGCCGCTTCCATGCTGAACCCTTGACATACATACAGAGTGTACGTAACTATCAAGACATACACACTGTACGTATCCACCTATCACTGATGGAGGGAACGACATGTCCGACAGCAGCTTCTACCCGGTGCTCGCGGTCAGCGGCGAGCAGGTCCGATCGATGCGCGAGTTCTATGTCAGTCACCTGGGTTTCGAGGTCACGTTCGAAGCCGACTGGTACGTCAGCCTCAGGCGGACCGGCGGAGCAGCCGGCGAGCTGGGAATCCTGCAGTTCGACCATCCGACTGTGCCGGCGATGCATCAGCAACCGGCCGGCGGCGTGCTGTTGAACTTCGAGGTCGACGACGTCGACGACGAGTACCGCCGACTCGTGCAGGGGGCCGGCCTGCCGTTGGTGCGGGAGATCACCACGGAGGACTTCGGTCAGCGGCACTTCATCACCCGAGATCCCGCAGGGGTGCTGATCGACGTCATCACCGTTGTTCCGCCATCCGCCGAGTACGCCTCCAACTACGCGTAAGCCCGGGGTGGAGTCACCGGGCCGCCGAGAGCCGCCAGCACCGGAGCCGATCGAGGTCTGAACCGGTGACAGCAAGGGTGGTCTCGCTCGTCGCCGGCACCCGAAAGGCCGCCGAGCCATTGCCGGCGAAGATCTTGACCAACCCGGAATCTATGACGATCCGAATTCGATCGTCGGACACCGGCACCACCATTGACGGCCCGGCGGGCGGGTTCACGACGAGACCCACTGCAACACTGTCGAAGTGCATCGTCAGCAGGGGTGAGCTCGGGCCGTAGAGCCGCAGTGCCCAGCCCTCATTGTGGGCGACAGGAAGTTCAAGGTCGAGTCCCCGGCTGGCCTCGGCCATCTCGAACAAGCCGGGGGCCTTGCGGCTCACTGGCGACAAATCGCGCAGTGCATCGACATCGGGGTGCGGGTGAAGCCGCAGCGTTCGCTCGGGACCCACCTGCGCCACCATCGGTAGCGACAGCGCGCCGGCCCATGGACGGGAGTCGGCGTCGTGCTCGGGATCCTCACGCAACCAGGACATGACGCACGGCCGTCCGGCCCGATCGGTGAAACTGGTCATGGCGTAGGCGATCTCGTCGTCAGTGATGCGGGACCACCGCTCCGGGGTGAAGGTGGTGCCGTCGTAGGCTCCGATGGCGCCGGCGACGTAGTACAGCCGGTCGTCGTCCCAGACGGACACCACCAGCGCCCAGTCGTCCCCGATCCGGAACAGTTGGGGGCACTCCCACATCCCGCCGGTCCAGACGCCATCGGTCTCGGATCGGTTGCGGGAACACAGGACTCCGGTGTAGCTCCACCGCCGCGCATCGGGTGAGGTGTAGTGAACGGCCGTTGCGGCGCCGTCCTCGACGCCGACGCCAACGACCATCGTCCAGCCCGCATCGGTACGAAAGATGCAGGGATCGCGAAAGACCGCGGCGTTCAGATCCGGCGGCGGCCCGCCCAGCAGGATGCCGTCGTCCGGCGTGGTCCAGGTCCGAAGCTGTTGGTCCGGAATGGCGACGGCAATCCTGCCGAGGTTGCAGTGATCGGGCAGCACGCTCGTGTAGACGATGTTGGGCCGGCCGTCCTCCAGCACCGTGGCTCCCGTCCAGCACCCCTCGTTCGGCGCGGGGGTCAGCGCGATCGGCAACCGCCGCCACAGCATCAGGTCGGGTCCGACCGCATGCCCCCAGTGCACGGTCGGAGCCCAGGCGGTTCCGGCCGGGATGTGCTGGTAGAACAAGTGATATTCCCCGTCGACCCAGGTGATGCCATGCGGGTCGTTGAGCCAGCCCCGCTCGGGAGTGAAGTGCAACCGCGGGCGGATGTCCGTCAAAGTGGCTCCTCGATCATCTCGACCGCTGGCCGTCATCCGATGTGGTTCCTCACTGAATGCGATCCAGCGCGGTCTTCTCGTCATGGGCGAAAACCTCGCGTCGCTTGCGGCGTTGGTTTCTCACCCACGATGTTGTGCTTGTTGCCGTTGCCCCACCCAGCTCGAACAGTGCGCCGCCGGCAAACCTGTTCATCCACTCGTGAGAATGTCGGACAGGTTGAACCCGACGGGTCGTTCGAGCTGGTCGTAGGTGCAGGACTGTGGCTCCCGATCCGGCCGCCAGCGCACGAACTGGGCGGTGTGCCGGAAGCGGACGCCTTCCATGTAGTCGTAGCGAACCTCGACGACCTGCTCCGGACGCAGCGGCACGAAGGACAGGTCCTTGCCTGCGTTCCACCGGCTGGTCTCGTTCTTCCGTGGAGTTCGTTCGCCCTGTTCCTGCGCTGCCCAGTTCCACGGGTGGCCGTCGAACGTGGTGACGTAAGGCTGCAACTCCTCGAACAATCGTTTCCGGGTGGCCATCGGGAAGGCGCCGATCACTCCGACGGACGCCAGGGCACCGCGGTCGTCGTAGAGGCCGAGCAACACGGAGCCAATCGCGTCCGGACCCGATTTGTGCACGCGGTAGCCGGCGACCACGCAGTCGGCGGTGCGTTCGTGTTTGATCTTGCTCATGACCCGCTTGGCCGGCTGATAGCGTAGGTCGAGTTTTTTCGCGATCAGCCCATCGAGTCCGGCGCCCTCGAACTCCTCGAACCACCGCTGTGCCTCGATGAGGTCCTGGGTCGCCGGGGTGACATGGATCGGCGGTGGTGCGTTCCGCAACGCCTGTTGCAGTGCGGCTCTGCGCTCGACAAGTGGGGTATTCATCATGTTGTCGTCATCGAGGGCGAGAAGGTCGAAGGCGACAAAACTGGCCGGGGTCGCGCGTGACAGCATCGTGACCCGGCTCGCTGCGGGGTGGATTCGCTGCTGCAGCGCCTCGAAGTCGAGGGTGTTGCCTTCCAGGTTGGCGACGATGATCTCGCCGTCGATCACCGCCCTCGGTGGGAAGGTGGCCAGCACGGCCTCGACCACTTCGGGGAAGTAGCGGGTCATCGGGCGTTCGTTGCGGCTGCCGATCTCGACCTCGTCGCCATCCCGGAAGATGACGGATCTGAATCCGTCCCATTTTGGCTCGTAGAGCTGTTGGGCGGGAATGGTGCTGACGGGCTTGGCCAACATGGGCGAGACCGGGGGCATGACGGGTAGCTGCACTGACCCAGTGTCCCTGTCAGCCGGTCGTGCTGCCGATGTCAGCCCATTTCCCGTGCGAACGGGCGCCTGCCCGATACTCGCCCCGCCCTCGCCTTGCTCATGCTGCAACATGAGCAAGGCGCCCATTTGTCGAGCATCGCCCGCTTCGCCAGACCCCTCGGCAGCAGAACAAATGACCGCCGCCGCGCGATGAGCCCGTGTACGGTGATCGCACCGGCCTCAGCGGCCGACGACCGCACCGACCCAGGAGGTGACGCACCCATGTCCGATCGATCAGGCGTGGTGTTCATCCGGCCCGGTGCAGCGGTTCTGCCGCTGCGCTAGCGGGACGAGCGCCCCACGGAACCACCGAAAGGCGCTGGCAATGTTGCCCTCTCCCCCTGCCTCACCATCTCCGGACGACGAGTGTGCTGATAGGCGCACCCGGTATCAGGGTGTTGTCGATCGACTGCGCGCGGCAGGCTGCGTCTTCGCCGAGGACGAAGCCGAACTCCTCATCGACGACGCCGGGTCCGCCGCGGATCTGGCGGCGATGGTCGAGCACCGCGTCACCGGTGTGCCTGTCGAGCACATCCTCGGTTGGACGGAATTTTGCGGCCTGCGGATCACCGTGGCACCCGGCGTCTTCGTGCCGCGGCAACGGACATCCCTGATGGTCACCGAGGCGGTCGCCCTTGCACGTGCCCGCCGGCGACACCGGGGCTTTGGGCGGACCGTCATCCTCGATCTGTGTTGCGGTGCTGGAGCTATCGGCGCCGCTGTGGTCGCGCAACTGGGCCGTTGCAAGATCCACGCGAGCGATATCGACCCGGTCGCAGTGGACTGTGCGCGGCGGAACCTTCCGGCCGATGCGCGCACCTTCGTCGGGGACCTCTACGCGCCGTTGCCGACGAGCCTGCAGGGCCGGGTCGACGTGCTGCTCGCCAACGCGCCGTACGTCCCGAGCGGCGCGCTCCGGCTGTTGCCGCCGGAGGCGCGACTGCACGAACCCGCCATGGCCCTGGACGGCGGCGTTGATGGCCTCCAGGTGCTTCAGCGGGTCATCACTGACGCCCCCCGGTGGCTCGCCCCCGGCGGACATCTGCTCGTCGAGGCGGGCGACGAGCAGGCACCGCTTGTTGCGGGCATGGCGTTGCGAGCTGGGCTGTTACCCAGGGTCGCCAGTTCCGAAGACCTCGAAGCGACCGTCGTCATCGGAACACTGGCCGCCTGACCACGCGCCGATCGGTCTCTGGCTGACCGCCGGTGCCGATGCCGGCGACCCCCTTCGGTCGTCCCACGCCGGCACATGGAGTCGCATCGGCACCGCGTGGGCCATGATGATGCTGCGTGGTGCCGCGCAGCGGGGTCGCCGGGTGTCTACGGCGTGGGCGGGCGGCTGCGGCGAGCGGTAGGTCGGTGTCGACACCTTCGACGAGGGAGTGCCGATGGATCAACAGTCCTGGGACGAGCGTTACGCCACCGCCGACCTGGTCTGGACGGCGGATGCGAACCGCTTCGTCAGGCAGGAATGTGAACAGCTGACTCCGGGCAGCGCCCTCGACCTCGCGTGCGGGGAGGGCCGGAACGCCGTGTGGCTGGCGACGACGGGCTGGTCGGTCACAGCGGTCGATTGGAGCAGCGTCGGCCTGTCCAAGGGTGCAGGCCTCGCCGCAGCCGCCGGCGTCGAGGTCGACTGGGTGCACGCCGACGTACTCGCGTGGGAGGCCCGGCGCGTGTACGACCTGGTTCTGCTGGTCTACCTGCAGCTTCCACCGGCGGACCGGCGCGCCGCCCTGGCGAAGGCAGGTGCCGTGACCGCTCCCGGAGGGTCCGTCCTGGTGGTCGCACACGACTTGAGCAATCTGATTGGCGGCGTCGGCGGACCGCAGTCGGCCGACGTGCTGTGGACTCCCGATGAGGTTGCCCTACCGGGGTTCTCGGCCGTGCGCAGTGAGGTCGCGCACCGCCCGACGACCGGCGGCGACGCTCTGGATACCGTCGTGCGGCTGATCCGCAACGGCTGATCCGATTCGCAGTGTCAGGCAGTGCGCGGACGGACGTGCGCGTTCGAGACGTCTCGAGAGCGCTCCTGCGGCCATCACGTCTGATTCGATCGGTGGTACGGGCTACCTCGCCGAAAAAGGTTCCAAGGTCGATGTCGAATCGGTCCCGCGCCGTTCGTCTCCCTGACACCACTGACCGCGACGACAGGAGACACACCGTGCACTACATGCTGCAGATCATCGGCTTTGACGATGACGGGTTCACCGAGGGGGAAGGCCCCACGGCTGCGGAGTTCATCGCCTGGCAGGATGCGCTGACCGGCTCTGGGGCACTGGTCAGCGGGGGGTTCCTCATCGACTATCAGCTCGCGACCAGCGTGCAGGTGAACAGCCAGGGCGAACGGATCATCACCAACGGGCCTTTTCCGGAAAGCCGGGAGTACCTCGGCGGGTGGAGCATCATCGATGTCCCTGACCTGGATGCGGCGCTCGACTGGGCGGCACGGTGCCCTGGGGCGAAGTACGGACGGGTCGAGGTCCGGCCGGTGGTGGGCTGACCATGGTCGACCCAGCAGGCACCGGCCCCGTCGAAGCGGTGTTCCGTGAGAAACGGGGCCGGCTGCTGGCGATCCTGGCCGCCCGGGTCCGCGACCTCGACCTCGCCGAAGAGGTGGCCTCCGAGGCCATCGAGGCGGCCCTGCGCCGGTGGCCCGTCGACGGCGTCCCCCACCATCCGCTCAGCTGGCTGGTGACCACTGCCCGCCGTAAGGCAATTGACCGCATCCGCCGGGACCGGACGTACGCCGCCCGCCTCGCAGAGCTGCATCTGGAGGCGGCAGGAGCGACAGCAACGGAGCCTCACAACGACGACGAACTGCCCGATGAGCGGCTCGAGCTGTTCTTCACCTGCTGCCACCCCGCCTTGCCGTTCGAAGCCCAGATCGCCCTCACGCTCCGGTTTTTGGCCGGACTGTCACATCCGAGGTCGCCGAGGCTTTCCTGGTCCCACTGCCGACCATGGCGCAGCGGATCTCTCGGGCCAAACGCAAGATCCGTGACGCCCGCATTCCGTTCCGGATCCCGAGCCAACGTGAACTCCGCGACCGGCTCCCGGCGGTGCTGCGCGTCGTCTACCTCATCTTCAGCGAGGGTTACGGTGCCAGCAACGGCAGCCGCCTGCTGCGAACCCATCTCAGCCTGGATGCACCGCGTGAATTGATCTGATTTGGTGTGGCGTTATGGGGCGGATGGCCTCTCATCAGGGAAAATGGTGATTGCTGAAGTCTCCATAACACCAACGAGAAAGCCATCCGCGAGATACAACTATCCCAGATCCCGAAAGCCGTCGCGACCTTCGACGAGACCAACCTGATTCCGTCGGCCGGGCTGGTCCCGGTGATGCGCCTGGCGAGGCGGG
>JBBRVZ010000020.1:0-46909 GCA_038246445.1 Mycobacteriales bacterium | reverse complement strand
CAGGCGCTGGAGGCCGACATCCGTGCCTGGGTCAAAGCCTGGAACGATGACCCGAAGCCATTCATCTGGACCAAGACCGCCGAACAGATCCTCAGCTCAATCGGACGACTTATACAACGAGTCAATGGTGCAGGACACTAGCGGGCCGCGTCCCCGCCGCAGGTGAGACCATCCGAAGTCCCGCTCGCCAGTTTCGCCACAGAGCTTGCATTTCGCGATTTGCAGACGCATGATTGCGGACGGCAACTAGATGTAGGCGGCAAGCAATTAATCGCAAGGTGAGGCAGTGTCATGACGAGTACCGAAACAGTCGGCCTCACCGCGCCCGCTTCGGCGTACTCCGAGCCGGACCCGTCGCAGGTCGACGCCGGTTCACAGGTAGCTGCCGGCGCACGGGTCGATGCCGGTCTCCGAGCGGCAGTCGATGCCGCGGAGCTGGAGCGCTCGGCCGAGGAGATCTCCGCGGCGATGATCACCGTGATGCGGCAGCTCAACAGCATCAAGTCGCGCGTGGCGACCGGCCCCAACGGGGAGTCGTCGCCGCTGTTCCTGCTGTTCCAACTCGCCCACCACGGCCCCCGGCGGGCCAGCGACCTCGCTGAGCAGATGTGCGCCGACCCGTCCACCGTGTCCCGCCAGGTCGCGTCACTTGTCAAGGAACGGTTGTTGGAGCGACGGGCCGACCCCGATGACGGCCGCGCCTCCATCCTCGTGCCCACCGACAAGGGGCTGGCCACCGTCCGAGAGCACGCCGCCCGCCGCGGGCTCACCATGCAACCCGTCATCGCCGGCTGGCCACAGCGCGACCGCGACGAATTTCTACGTCTGATCACCACGTACACCGAGGGCATCGAGGCCCATCGCGAACACATCATCCAGGCGATGCTGCGCCACCATGGGAAGGGATCCTCCTGATGTCCACCGCTACACCCGAGGTGGCCGAATCACCGGCAGGCCTCACGCACAAGCAGATCAAGACAATTCTGATCGGGTTGATGGCCGGCATGTTGCTGGCCGCCCTGGACCAGACGATCGTCTCCACCTCCATCCGCACCATTGCCGACGACCTGCAGGGGCTTTCCGCGCAGGCATGGGTCACCACGGCGTACCTGATCACCTCCACGGTGACCACCCCGCTGTACGGGAAGCTGTCCGACATCTACGGCCGGCGCCCGATGTTCCTGATCGCGATCAGTATCTTCATCGTCGGCTCGATCCTGTGCACCTTCGCCACCTCGATGTACGAATTGGCTGCGTTCCGCGCGGTCCAGGGCATCGGTGCCGGCGGCCTGTTCTCGATGGCACTGGCCATCCTCGCCGACATCGCTCCGCCGCGGGAGCGAGCCCGCTACCAGGGCTACTTCCTCGCGGTCTTCGGCACGTCGTCCGTCGTCGGCCCGCTGGTCGGCGGCTTCTTTGCCGGCACCGACACGCTGTTCGGCATCACCGGCTGGCGCTGGGTGTTCCTGATCAACGTCCCGATCGGCCTGATCGCGCTCGCGGTCGTGGCGAAGGTGCTGCACCTGCCGCACATCCGCACCGATCACCGCATCGACTGGTGGGGCGCCGGCGCTCTGGTGCTCGGCATCGTCCCGCTGCTGGTCGTGGCCGAACAGGGCCGGATCTGGGGCTGGGGCTCGCCCGCCGTGCTCAGCCTGATCGCGCTGGGGATCATCGGCGTCATCTCGTTCGTCATGATCGAGCGCGGGATGAAGGACGAGGCGCTCATCCCGATTCGGCTGTTCAACAGCCGGGTCTTCTCCCTCGGGCTGTCTGCCAACGTGTTGATCGGTCTGGGGATGTTCGGCGCGCTGAGCACCCTGCCGCTCTACCTGCAGCTGGTGAAGGGCGCCACGCCGACCGAATCCGGTCTGCTGCTGATCCCGATGATGCTGGGCATCATGGGCGGCTCCGTGCTGTCCGGCCAGCTGACGTCGAAGACCGGCCGCTACAAGATCTTTCCGGTGATCGGCACCGCGATCCTGGCGGTCACCTTCTTCCTGATGCTGACCGTCACGGTCGACACGTCCTACCTGACCCTGGACATCTACTTCTTCGCCATCGGGCTCGGCCTTGGCCTGTGCATGCAGACCCTGCTGATTGCGGTGCAGAACACCGTCCCGGCCAGGGACATGGGCGTTGCGACCTCCTCGGCCACGTTCTTCCGGCAGCTCGGCGGCACACTCGGTGTCGCGGTGTTCCTGTCGCTGCTGTTCAACTCGCTGCCCGACAAGGTGCAGGGCGCGTTGCGCGCGGCATCGGGAACGGACAGCTTCAACAGCGCCGTCGCGGCCGCCGCGCAGGATCCGAACAGTCCCAGCCACGGCGTCGCGCAGAGCCTGGTCGCCGCCTCGCAGGGCAACACGGCAGCGGCCTCCGGGATCGGCAACGCGCTGAGCACCGACTCGTCGTTCCTCAACACGCTGGACCCGAACATCGCCCGGCCGTTCCAGGTTGGTTACGTCGACTCGACGCACCTGGTCTACATCATCGGCGGCAGCATCATGGTGCTGGCTTTCGTGCTCGTCATGGCGATGAAGGAGCTGCCGCTGCGCACGATGTCCGCGCTCGACGAGCGCCTGAAGGAGCAGGCAGACGACGCCGCGGCAGTCGCGGCCGGTAACGCGGTTCTCGCGGGGGGCCACGCGTCGAGCAACGGCTCGGACGGCCATGTGCTCGAGCCGGTCGGGGCGGATGCCCATTCCACGAACGACAACGGCGGGGCGCATGCCCTACCTGGCAACGGCGGAGCGCATCAGCTGAACGGCAACGGCGGGGCGCACGCCGCGGACGGCGATCCGCAAGCTGGCGGGATCGTCCTGAACGGCGTGGAGCAGGCACCCGAGCCCCGCAAGCGCGGCCGCCACCGCTCCGACGCCTGACGATTACGCGAGCCTGCTGGATCGAGTCGCCACTTCTGGGCCTTCAATGGTCATCGCAAGGCCCGCAACTGGCGACTCGATCCGCGGGTCGGTGCCGCTGAGCCGCAAGCGATCGCGGCCGGGGCGCGCTGATGGTCGCCGCCGCTGGACAGACCTCGCTCAGCGCTGCCAATGCGCGATGACCGGCAGCACCCGGTCGTCACCTGCAGGGACGGGACGACCGTCCACCAGCACGTACCGGCGGCGCGGTCCTGACGACGCGATCGACTCGACCGCCGCGATGAGCCGCGCAACGTGCTCGCTGCTCGTTCCCAACCCCACGGACGCGCGCGGCGCCTGGCCGCCGTTCTCGACAGCGCAGCCCGCGGCGCCCAGCAGGTGACGCACCAACGGGTGCGCGCAGAAAGCTCCGTCACGGACCCCGATGCCGTGCTCGGCGGAGAGGGCGGCCGCCACGACGCTCGGCTGCTGGCCGGCGATGGTGAACGTTACGACCCCGATGCTGTCGACGGCGCCGCCGAACAGCGAGTGCACCCTGACCCCGGGGATGTCCTCGAGTCCGCGTCGCAGCGTGAGGGTCAGCGCCGCCTCGGTCTGCGCGAGCGCGACCCGATCAGCGGTGGCCAGCGCGTGGCAGGCGGTGGCGAGGGCGACCGCACCGGGCACGTTCGGCGACCCGGCCTCGTGCCGCTCGGGCAGGGGCTTGTAGGAGGTGGCGTCATCGGTCACCGTCGCGGTGGCGCCGCCGCCGATCAGGTACGGCGGGGCGGCGGCCAGCCAGTCGGCACGGCCGATCAGGGCGCCGGTGCCGTAGGGCGCGTACAGCTTGTGACCGGACAGCGCGACGTAGTCCACGCCGAGGTCGGTGAGGGAGAACGGCCGGTGCGGGGCCAGCTGCGCCGCGTCGAGCGCGACCCTGGCGCCGCGGGCCCGCGCGACGGCGGCCAGTTCGGCGACCGGCCACAGCTCGCCGGTCACATTGGACGCGCCGGTGATCACCAGCAGCGCCGGTCCGGGAGCGCGCCGGCGGAGCGCATCGTCCACCGCTGCGACGGCCGCCGCAGGGCAGGACGGCGCCTTCAGCCGGAGCACGGTCCGCGCCCGCCGGTCCTGGGTGCGGGCATCCGCGGAACCGCTGGTGGACTCGCCCCAGGGCAGAAGGGCGGCGTGATGCTCGGTCTCGAACACCACGACAGTGGTCCTGGCGGGCAGGCAGTGCGCCAGCAGGTTGAACGAGTCGGTGGTGTTCCGGGTGAAGATGACGGCGTCATCACCACGGCCACCGACGAAGTCCCGCACCGGTTCCCGGGCCCCCTCGTACAACGCCGTGCACACCTTGGAGTGCCAGCCCGCGCCGCGGTGCACGCTGGCATACCGCTCCAGCAGCCCGTCCACGGTGTCCCGGACGACGCGCAGCGCCGGTGCGGAGGCGCCGTGATCGAGGTTCGCGTACATCGCCTGCCCGCCGCCCGCGAGTGGCACGGTGACATCGCTGCCGACGACGTCCAGGCCCGCCGCGTGCGGGTGCGTCACCGTGCGGTCCGTCGCCGCACTGGTGTTCAAGGCCAGCGGCGTCGAGGGCGCCCGTCGGGGCGCCAGGGCCGACAGCAGGTCGGGTCGTTCCAACAGGGCGGCCACGGGCGAACTCCTACGGTCCGTCGGACCTTCGGGAGAGGTCCGCGCTTGCCGGAAGCACCACGCGACCGGCCAGGTCCTCACCCGGGGCACCCCACCGCGGTTGGAGGGTTGCCGGCCAGCAAGCCGGGGCTATCTGCTGGCACTCATGACCTAGCGGGCAGGGTAGCAGCAGCCCGGCCGTTCGGCACCAGGTGGGAGGCGCCGCTCCGCGGAGTGTGCGCAGCGGGAGTGTGCGCAGCGGGGGTGTGCGCAGCGGAAGTGTGCGCAGCGGGAGTGCGGTCTACGGAGAGGCCCTTCGCCTCTGGCCGCGCGATGACACCCGTCGCCACGATGGAGGAGGCCCGGTTCCGGTTGGGCCGGCCTGATGCTGCACCGCATGGCAAGGAGGTTGACGATCATGCGCGCACTGGTGGTGTTCGAATCGATGTTCGGTGACACGAAGGCGGTGGCCGATGCCGTCGCGATGGGTCTGACCGAGGCGTTCCAGGTCGAGACCGTCGAGGTAGGCGGCGCTCCAACGGTTGTCGATCCCGCGATCGATGTGATGGTGATCGGTGGCCCCACCCACGCCTTCGGGATGAGCCGTGAGACGACCCGCGCTGACGCGGTCAAGCAGGCGGAGGGTGCCGGCGTGCTGTCCGGCAAGCTGGGCATCCGGGAATGGCTCGCCGCCGTGACGGTGTCGCCGCATCTGCAGGTCGCGGCGTTCGACACCCGGGTTTACAAGCCGCATCTGCCCGGTTCTGCTGCGCACGCGGCGGAGCGGCGGCTGCGCCGCATGGGGTGCACCGTTTTCGCCCCGGCACAGAGCTTCTACGTGGCCGGGACCAAGGGGCCGCTGGTGGACGGCGAGCTGGATCGCGCGGTCGAGTGGGGCCGTGCGCTGACACTGCGGGCGGCGAAGCCGGGCGTTCCGTCATAGGTCGGGCTCGCGGGGGACCGCGGGCGCCTGGGGCCGCCATCGTGCTGTGGGTTGACTCCCGCTTGTCACACCGGCCACTCACGGCGCACCGGCCGCACCTGGCTAGGGTGGCCGCGTGCCACATCTCCTCGAGCAGGTGCGCCTGTTGCTGGCCCGGCCGCGCCCGCTGCCGCTGGTCTTCGCCGGCGACCCCGTGCTGCGCAGACCCGCTGAGCCTTACGACTTCTCGCTGCCCGACGAGGTCTGGGCGGAGTTGTTGGACTCCATGCGACACACGATGCACGAGGCTCCCGGAGTCGGTCTCGCGGCGCCGCAGGTCGGCCTGGGGGTCCGGGTGGCCGTCATCGAGGATCCGGCGACCGTTCGGCCGGACATCGCCGAGGAGCGCGACCGGTACCCGACGCCTCCGCGAGTGCTCGTCAACCCGACCTACCGTCCGGTGTCAACAGGCGACGCCCAGGAAGCTGCGTTCTATGAAGGCTGCCTGTCGGTCCCCGGCTACGCGGCGGTGGTGCCGCGAGCGACCGCGGTGCGGCTGACGTGCCAGGACGAGCAGGGCCGGGATGTCGACGAGGTCGTCACCGGCTGGGCGGCGCGAATCGTCGCCCACGAGACGGACCACCTGCACGGCACGCTGTACCTGGATCGGGCGCTGACCCGATCGCTGACGACCACCCGGAACCTCGTCGATGTCTGGGGCGACAGCGCGATCCCGCTCATCCGTCAGGAGCTCGATTTCTGACCGCTACCAGCCACCCTGGACAGACGATGTTCGGCGGTGCGGTACGGTTTTGGAGGTCTCCACGGCGGTGCCGTATGCTTTCCAAGCTCCCAACGGCCAGCCGTCGGAGGTTGGTACGGCCCAGCCCCCATCGTCTAGTGGCCTAGGACGCTGCCCTTTCAAGGCGGTAACACGGGTTCGAATCCCGTTGGGGGTACGAGGTTCTCGGATCGGCTAAGGTCGAGGCGAGCGTCAGAGCAAGGCCCCGTAGCGCAGTTGGTTAGCGCGCCGCCCTGTCACGGCGGAGGTCGCGGGTTCAAGTCCCGTCGGGGTCGCTGCACGGGCCGGTCCACAGCGGTGGAACCGGCCCGTTCTGCTGGCCAGGTAGCTCAGTCGGTACGAGCGTCCGCCTGAAAAGTGGAAGGTCGCCGGTTCGATCCCGGCCCTGGCCACCACGGTGTGAATGGGAGAACACCCAGGTGGGTGTTCTCCCAGCGGTGTACCAGGACGGGCTATCGCGAGCACTGCTGGGTCAGACGGCCGTCACTGGGGCCTGCCCCGGATCACCGGTCTGCTGCTCGGCTTCACGGCTTCGTTTGCGGTCCAGATAGTTCATCACCGGCGTCGCGGTGATGCCGTGGATCAGCACCGAACCGATGACGACCAGGCAGATGATCTGCCAGAGGGCGTCCTGTTCGACGAACTCGCCGTTTTGCAAGGCATAGGAGATGTAGAACAGCGACCCGATGCCCCGCACCCCGAAGAATGCGATGACGGCACGCTCCCGTGGTCCGGTCTTACCGCCCGCCAACCCGATCCAGCCGGACAGCGGCCGGACGATCAGGATGATGACGGCTGCCACCACCACCTGCTGCCAACCGATGCCGGCCAGCAGTCCGGTGGTCGCGGCGCCGCCGAGCAGGACCAGGATCCCGACCGTCAACAACCGCTCCAGTTGCTCCACGTAATCGTGCAACACCTGGTGGTAGCTGTGCGAACGCTCGCCGGCGCGGATGGTGCAGGCGCAGACGAACACCGCGATAAAGCCGTAGCCGTTGATCAACTCGGTCAAGCCGTAGGCCAGGAACGTCGCCGCCAGTGCTACGAAGCCTTCCGCAGCGTGCGCGAGCCGGATCCGCTGCAACAGGTCGCCGAAGAACAGCTTGCCCAGCATCCAGCCGACCGCCAGGCCGGCCAGCACGCCCGCGGACAGCCGCCACAACACGTCGAGGGCGAACCATTGCACGAACCAATCCGACGGCGCCGGGCCGACCAGGCTGATTGCGATGGCTGCATAGACGAACGGGAAGGCAAGACCGTCGTTGAGACCGGCCTCCGAGGTCAGCGCGAAACGCGCTTCGTCATCGAGCTCAGGCTCGTCGGTGGGCTCGGCGATCTGGACCTCGGTGGCGAGCACCGGGTCGGTCGGCGCAACGGCCGCTGCCAGCAGCACCGCCGCCGCCACCCCGAATCCGAGCAGTGCCCACCCGAGGAGGGCTGCGGCGAGCATCGTCAACGGCATCGCGACGGCGAGCATCCGCCAGGTCGACGACCAACGCCGCCAGCCGATCGGCCGGTTGAGCGCGAGTCCCGCGCCCATCAGCGAGATGATCACGCACAACTCGGTGAGGTGCAGCGTGAAGCTCTCGTGCTCACGCGGGTCGGGATCCGGCAGCGGCCCGACGAGGGCGAACGTCAACGCCCCCGCCGCCAGGAACACCATCGGCAGCGAGATCGGCGCACGCCTTAGCAACCGCGGCAGCGCCGCCGCCAGCAGCGTCAAGATCCCCATGACCGCGTAGATCAGCGCGGGCTCGTCCATCAGCTGATCCCCGGATCTGTGACCACCAAGGACGCCGGGACGGGGGCGAAGTGAAGCGGGTCAATGTGGCGCAGGCGGGCCCAGGTCGGGGCAGAGCGGTTCCCGAATGGTGTTGACATTGTCCGTCAGTACCCACTGCCTGGCCGGTCCAGCTCAGTAGTTCCCAGCGGTAGGACCTGCGGTTCTGTTCGCGACGGCTCCCGCGGGTGGGCCTGAGACGGACCGTTCTGTCCGGGCTCGGGCACCACCGCTCGGGCACCACCGCTCGGGCACCACAACGCCGAGCACGAGAGACCCGCCAAGAGGCTCAGACAGGGACGGCGGGAACATCGCCTGGGTCGTCGGGTCCCGGCATGGGTTCCACCGGAGCAGGCGGCAGCGTCTCGGGGGTATCGGGCGATAACTCCCCGGGGTCGTCGGGCACCGGCTCCGCCGGGTTGATCGGCGGATAGTTGTCGGGGTCAGGTCCTGGTTGCACCATGCGTCCCTTGTACCCGTTGGCATAGGGATGTATCCGCCCCCAGGTGGCAGGCTGCCCGCTGCACAGCAGCGGGCGCCGGTTGCGTCATCCGTCGAACCGTGCCCCTCGCGCCGTCTCGGTCAGCAAGATGATCTCCGCCATGATCAGCTCGGTGACGCCCAGAGCGGAGCCGGAATCGGCGACCGGGGCCTGGCCCGCGCCGTGGGGGCGGCGAACGGGCAGAACCCGTTGTCAATTATCGTTCCCTGCCACCGGGTGGTTGGCTCCGACGGGAAATTGACGGGTTACGCCGGCGGGGTCCGGCGCAAGGCCTCCTGCTCGAGCTGGAGACGCCCGTCGACCGCAGACTGGCGGTGTTGTTCTGACCCGCTTCAGGTCTTCTCCACCATCTCGATCTCGCCGGATTTCACCCTGGCCCAATAACCATTGACCTCGCGCTTGACGACCCTGGCCAGCAGATACAGCCCGATCAGATTCGGAACCGACATCAGGAAGATCATCGAGTCGGAGAAGCCGATTACCGGACCGAGCGACAGCATGGCGCCGATCAGCGTGAAGACGCAGAAGACCGCCTTGAAGATGTTCTCGGCCTTCGTGCTGTCGCCGAAGAGGTAGCCGGTGGCCTTCATGCCGTAGTAGGACCAGGCGATCATGGTGGAGAACGCGAACAGGACAACTGCCACCACCAGCACGTACTGGAACCAGGGCAGCACGGTCTGGAACGCTGCGGTGGTCAGCGCGACGCCGCCCAGTGCGGCGGCCGTCTGGTCCTGCCACACACCGGTCATCACGATCACCAGCGCGGTCATCGTGCAGATGACGATCGTGTCGATGAACGGCTCCAGCAGCGCGACGAAACCCTCCGTCGCAGGCTCCTTGGTGCGGACCGCGGAGTGCGCGATCGAGGCGGAGCCCACACCGGCTTCGTTGGAGAATGCGGCCCGCTGGAATCCCACGATCAGCACGCCGACGAAGCCTCCGGTGATGCCCTCCGGGCTGAACGCGCCGGAGACTATCTCTCCGAAAGCGGCCGGCACGAACGAGATGTTGGCAACGATCACGATGATGCAGGCGGTGACATAGATGGCGGCCATGAAGGGCACCACCTTGTCGGTGACCCTCGCGATGGACTTGATCCCGCCGATGATGACCAGGCCGACGAACGCGGCGAAGACCAGACCGATGGCCCACCGGAAGTTGTCCAGCGCGCCACCGGTGACCTCCACGATCAGCGCCGTCGCCTGGTTCGACTGGAACATGTTGCCGCCGCCCAGCGATCCGCCGATGCAGCACACGGCAAAGATCACCGCCAGTACCTTGCCCAGACCGGGCTTGCCCAGCTTTGCGATGCCGTCCCTGAGGTAGTACATCGGGCCGCCGGAGACCGAACCGTCGGCGCGCTCCTTGCGGTACTTGACCCCGAGGGTGCACTCCGCCATCTTCAGGCTCATCCCGAAGAACCCGGCGGTGATCATCCAGAACGTCGCCCCGGGGCCGCCGAGACTGATGGCCACCGCGACGCCGGCGATGTTGCCCAGCCCGACCGTGCCGGAGACCGCTGTCGTCAAGGCCTGGAAATGCGAAACCTCTCCGGCGTCCTCGGGTTTGGAGTATTTGCCGCGGACGAGGTCGATGGCATGTCTGAAGCCGACGATGTTCTTGAACCCGAGGTAGAAGGTGAAGAAGACGGCACCGGTGATGAGCCAGACAACGATGACGGGAACTGCGACGCCGAACAGTGTGAGCTCGTAGAAGACGATATTGGTCACCCGGTCGGCGATCGGGCCGACGGTCTCGTTGACGGCCGCATCGATTCCAGAGGGCTCTTCCTCGGCGCGCGCCAGGACTGCTGTCATTCCTGTCATCGTCGACATCACGGGACCACCGTCACGGCAACCGGAGCGTTCAGGATCAATCTGCCTGGGATCGAGCCGTAGATAACCTGTTTCATCTTGTTCTCGCCGGTCCTTCCGACGATGATGTGATCGACACCCCGTTCGGCGGCAAGATCGACCAGTAGTTCCACCGGATGACCGTGCCTGGCGATACCTTCGGCATCCACTCCGGCCTTTTTCGCCAGTTCCAGGGTCGGTCGCAGCAGTTGCGTTGTCGCAGCCTCGATCTCCGCTTTCCGTTCAGAGGCACGGACTTCGTTGTCCTCCGCCGTTGTGAACGAGTAGGGCGACCATGGAATGGCGTGCACGATCAGCACCTCCGCATGCGTGGCGACAGCCATCCGAAGGCCGAGCGCGACGGCACGACTGCTGGCGGAACTGCTATCGATACCGATCAGAATGCTGGTCATGACACTCCCATTGAGGCGGTCGACGCTGCCAGGACCGGTCGAGAATCCGTTGGGCACGGCCATCGGGCGTAGGTGGAATCATGAAATTCTCGACCGTGGCCGGACCGGTGGCCAGCATTCCCCTGTGAATTCGTCGATGGGTCGGCGTGTCGTCGGCGTGTCGTCGGCAAATTGGAGGTTGCACGGCCATCACGCCAGACCGTCCCGCCGTGTTGTTGTAGCGAAGTGTCCGTTTTGACCGAAGATCATGTCCGCCCTGGTCTCTCGAGAGGTGTCGCGCCGTGCAGCACCGAAGTCGCTCAGTGCCGCGCCAGCGGCGATGTCGTCGATCGCGAACGACGACTGGATCCCGTGTAGGAAGTCCCGTTCGCCGACAAGTCTGTATGACCAATCCGAAGGTCGAGCATCCGATGTAACAGGGCCATCTCAGTAATGCATAGATTCAATAGCCGAGGTCTTGCAACTAATCGCAAGGTGCGTCAGGTTATGTACGTCCTATTCCATAGGAGTGAGCCTTCCAACTGAGGAAAGGGACACGGTCGATCTCGGCCGACGGTGCCTCCGCGCCCTGCGATGGCATCGGCCGGGGACGGATGAGACGAACCGGGGCGCCCCCGCGCATCGGCAACAGCACCCAAAGACGGAGGTATTGATGGTCCCGGAAGACTGGGCGCAGACGCTCACCGCGACGCCGCTACTCCTGATCGCCGCGGGAGCGATCGCGCTGCTGTTGTTCCTGATCATCCAGCTGCGCCTGCACGCGTTTCTGTCGCTGATCCTGGTCAGTTTCCTGACCGCGCTGGCCACCGGGATCCCGTTCGGGTCGATCGTCCCGGTGCTCACTACGGGATTCGGCACCACTCTCGGTACCGTGGCGCTGCTGGTCGGCCTCGGTGCCATGCTCGGCAGATTGATTGAGACCAGTGGTGGCGCAAGGGTTGTCGCCGACACGCTGGTCCGGATCTTCGGCGAGAAGCGAGCGCCGTTCGCACTGGGCATCGCCTCACTCATGTTCGGCTTCCCGATCTTCTTCGACGCCGGACTTGTCGTGATGCTGCCCATCGTGTTCTCGGTGGCGCGGCGGCTGGGCGGCGGGGTGCTGCTCTACGGCCTGCCGGTCGCGGGCGCCTTCTCCGTCATGCACATCTACGTCCCGCCGCATCCGGGCCCCGTCGCCGCAACCGAGTTGCTCGGGGCGAACGTCGGAATCGTCATCGCCATCGGCCTGCTGATCGCCATTCCGACCTGGTACGTCGCCAGCTACCTGTTCGGCGTCTGGGCGGGCAAGCGCTGGGTGCTCCCGGTGCCCGAGCTGCTCGGAAAAGCCGAGGACGAGGACGTTCAAAACCCGCCGTCGTTCGCAACCGTGCTGCTGGTGCTGCTGCTCCCCCTGGTGCTGATCTTCCTCAACACCGGCCTGGACCTGGCCGGCGCAGCCGGGTCGGTCAACCGCGACGACACCTGGGTGGCAATCCTGCGGTCGATCGGGACCACTCCGGTCGCCCTGCTGATCGCGGTGCTGGTGGCCGCCTACGTGCTCGGAAAGCGACGCGGCCTGGACAAGACCGCGCTGGAGAAGACCCTCGACTCGGCGCTCGGACCGGTCTGCTCGGTCATCCTGATCACCGGCGCCGGCGGCATGTTCGGCGCGGTGCTGCGCGCGTCGGGCATCGGCGACGCACTGGCAGAGGTGCTGGACGGCATCGGCCTTCCGGTGATCGTCGCCGGTTTCATCATCGCCCTGGTGCTCCGCGTTGCGCAGGGTTCGGCAACCGTCGCGCTGATCACCGCGGCCGGGCTCATCGAGCCCGCCGTTGCCGCCGCCGGCTTGAACGGGGTCCAGCTGGCCGCCGTCGTGACCGCCGTTGCCGCCGGCTCGGTGTGCCTGAGCCACGTGAACGACTCCGGCTTCTGGCTCGTCGGCCGCTTCTTCGGAATGGACGTCAAGACGACACTCAAGACATGGACGGTGATGGAGACGGCCATCGGTCTGATGGGATTCGCGCTCGCGTCCCTGGTGTTCGTGATCGCGTAACCGGTCCTGCGAAACACCCTGTCTGAACGATCGAAAGGAAGCTGATGACCGACAACGACGCTGCGCAGCAACCGGTTCTCGTCATCATGGGCGTCTCGGGGTGTGGGAAGTCCACGGTCGCGGCGATTCTCGCCGGCCAGCTCGGCTGGGATCTGGCCGAGGGAGATGACCTGCATCCGGCGGCGAACGTGGAGAAGATGCGTGCCGGAACGCCTTTGACCGACGACGATCGCTGGCCCTGGCTCGATCGGGTGGCCGATTGGATCCGCGACCATACCAACGCAGGGCTCCCGGGCATCATCACCTGTTCGGCCCTGAAGCGTGTTTATCGCGATCGGATGCGCGGCGATAACGTGGTGTTCGTCTACCTCGCGGGCAGCAAGGACACGATCGCCCGACGGCTCGATGCACGGCTTGACCACTACATGCCGAGTACGCTGCTGGACTCGCAGATCTCCACGCTGGAGCCGCCAGGCCCCGACGAGAACACCTTGCTGATCGATCTGGGCCGACCACCGGCGGAAGAGGCGTCGGAGATCATCTCCCGGTTGTCTCTGGTGGCCGAAACCGGATCGTCCACGTTGGGGCACGCGCATCCCGGGCTCTCCTCGGCGCCGCCGCTGTCGGATCTGTGGAAGCCCGGAGACCCTCCCAGGTAACAAGTGCGCCAGTCGCGAAGGCGGCGACCGGACCCGCCCCACTGTCACACCAGCAGGGAGATCGGCCGGTTTCCCTGCTGGAGCGTCGGTCGGCGCCGATGTCACGCAGGCCGCAACCAGAGATGACGACAACCTCGAGCAATGTCAGCTCGGTGGCTGGTCCTCGCCGGCCGCCTCTGCAGCGTCGGCCTGGTCCTTGGTGGCGTGCACTGTCCCCGGCGCATGGTCGGGTGGTCCGTACACGGTGGACAGCACCAGCGCGTTCGGCCCGGTGTTGGTGAAGTTGTGCTCGGTGCCTGCCGGAACCACCACGAGATCCCCCTGCTTGACGGCCCGCGTCTGGCCGCCGACCAATGCCTCCCCGGTTCCGCTGAGGAAGGTGAGGATCTGGTCGTTGTGCTCGTGGGTTTCGAGCCCGATGTCACCGCCCGGCGGGATCGTCATGACGACGAGTTGGGTGTGCTTGCCCGTCCACAGCACGCGACGGAAGTCGGCGCTCTGCTCGGCGATAGTGGCAATCTCGTAATGTTCCATGCGCCGATTGTTTCCTGACGGCCCTCCGTGCGCTGTTCGGGGTTGCCGTGACGCTGGGCACTCGGTCGCCCATTGCGAAAACACAAGCAAAACAGCGCATCGCCGGTGGTCCCGGCGCGGCGTTGGGTGATTGGGTGCGCGGGGCCCGACGGTCCGGTTCGGCCCGCCATGAGGTGGAGGCGTTGATCAAGGCGTGGCTCGACGACGAATACACCCAACCCGAGGCGGAGCGATGACATCCACGGTGGTAGCCCACAGCCCTCTGCGCGTCATCGATCTCGGGAACCGGATCCGGCGGACCTGGGCGTTGCGGGAGTGCAGGTTCGCACTGCGACCGGGGGCGATCAGTGCGTTGGTGGGACCGAACGGTGCCGGTAAGAGCACGCTGATGGCTGCTGCCGCCGGGTTGCTGGCGCCCACCGAGGGCCGGATCGAGATCGGCGGCGCCCGAGTGCGGACCACGCCCGCGCAAGCAGAGCCCTGAGGGATCGACCCGGACGAAAACTGGAACCTGATACCAGGGACGAACCCGATGCCGCTCGGGGAAACGTTGGCCTAACGTTCTCGGCGACCCAGAAAGCACAGACAGCACAGTGGACATCCACATGACGGAGAAAAAATGAGTCACGCCGCTCCCACCCCCCAGGCCGTCGTCGATAGCGTTGACGTTCCTGGACCCGACCAGCATCCGGTCGCCGCACCGGCCGCCAGAGCGATCGACCTCCGGAAGGTGTACGGCTCAGGGGACACCACGGTGGCCGCGCTGGACGGCGTGACCGTGGAGTTCTACCCCGGGCAGTTCACCGCCATCATGGGGCCATCAGGGTCCGGCAAATCGACGCTGATGCACTGCCTGGCCGCGCTGGACGACGCCACGTCGGGGCAGGTTTTCGTGGGTGATGCCGACCTGACGACGTTGGGCGACAAGGAGCTGACCCTGATCCGCCGGGACCGCATCGGCTTCGTGTTCCAGTCGTTCAACCTGGTCCCCACCTTGACCGCGATCGAGAACATCACGCTGCCCATGGATATCGCGGGTCGTCAGCCGGACAAGCAGTGGCTGGACACCGTCATCGGCACGGTTGGTCTGGCGGATCGCCTGAGCCACAAGCCGAGTCAGCTTTCCGGTGGCCAGCAGCAGCGGGTGGCGTGTGCCCGCGCACTGGCCGGTCGGCCGGACATCGTGTTCGCCGACGAGCCGACCGGTAACCTCGACTCCGTCTCGGGCGCCGAGGTTCTCGGTTTCCTTGCCTCCTCGGTGCGCGACTTCGGGCAGACCGTGGTGATGGTGACCCACGATCCCAACGCCGCCGGCTACGCCGATCGGGTGCTGTTCCTGGCGGACGGCAAGATCGTCGACGAGATGGCGGATCCGACCGCCGAGCGGGTCCTGGACCGGATGAAGAATTTCGACGCCCAGCATGCGGCCGCTCAGCGTTCGGCCGCAGAGCACCTCACACAGCACGCGGCCGGATCCTGAGATGTTCAAGGCAACCCTGAAATCCCTTCTGGCGCACAAGCTCCGGATGGGCATGAGCGCCTTTGCCATCGTCCTCGGGGTCGCGTTCGTGGCCGGCACCTTCATCTTCACCGACACCCTGAGCAGCACCTTTACCACGCTGTTCCGGCAGACCGTGTCCGACGTAACGGTCCGCCCGGTGCAGGGGACCGCCGCGACGGCCGGGGGATTCACGACGTCCGACACCCGCACGGTGCCGGCGGACATCGTCCCGGACCTCGAACGGCTGCCCGGCGTCGAGCGGGTGGACGGCAACGTCAGCAACCAGAGCACCTTCATCGTCGGCAAGGACGGCAAGGTCGTCGGAACCGGCGCCGGCGCACCGGGTATCGGTGGGAACTTCACCGACGCACCGTCCGCCGACGGCTTACCGATCGTCACCGTCACGCAGGGCGCCGCGCCGAGTGGGCCCGGTCAGCTGGTCATCGACGACAAATCGGCGGCCTCCAGCGGTTATCAGATAGGGGACACGGTCCGGCTTGTCACCAGTGGCGCACAACCCTCCATCACCGGCACCCTGGTCGGAACCGTCCGATTCGGTGAGTCCGGGAACCTGAACGGGGCGACGCTCGCCCTGTTCGACACCCCGACCGCCCAGAAGCTGTACCTGGGGGGCGCGAAGGCCTTCAGTGACGTCGCGGTGACCGGCGACGGGAGTCTGGACAACGTCGCGCTGCGGGACGAGGTGAGCGCCGTTCTGCAGCCGGGCTACGAAGCCCTCGACGGCGAACAGGTCGCGAACCAGACCCAGGACCAACTGCAGCAGGGGTTGTCGTTCATCACCACGTTCCTGCTGGTGTTCGCGGCCGTGGCGCTGGTCGTCGGTACGTTCCTGATCCTCAACACTTTCTCGATCATCGTGGCGCAACGCACCAGGGAACTTGCGCTGTTCCGCGCACTGGGTGCGTCCAAGGCACAGGTGACGAGGTCCGTGCTGCTGGAGGCGCTGGTGGTGGGCCTGATCGGCGCAACCGTCGGTCTCGCTCTCGGCTTCGCTCTGGCGGCCGGTCTCAAGGCGCTCTTCGGTGCCATCGGGCTGGATCTTGGCGGATCGGGACTGGTGTTCCAGCCGCGCACCGCCATCGCGGCCTACGCGGTGGGCGTCATCGTGACACTGCTCGCGGCCTATCTGCCGGCCCGCAAGGCCGCCAGAGTGCCGCCGG
Organism: Mycobacteriales bacterium; assembly: GCA_038246445.1. Lineage (GTDB taxonomy): Bacteria > Actinomycetota > Actinomycetes > Mycobacteriales > Nakamurellaceae > Nakamurella. The sequence continues at coordinate 30,228 of JBBRVZ010000020.1, read as the reverse complement.
TCGCTGCGATGCGTGATGACGTCTCCATCCCGGAATCGTCGATGCGCCGCAGGCTGATCGGCGGCGCGGCACTGACCGTGCTGGGCGCCGGGTTGATGGTGTGGGCACTGGCGTTCGACGGCGGGTTGCAGCCGCTCGGCGGCGGGGTGCTGGCGGTCTTCGTCGGCGTGGCGCTGCTGAGCCCGGTCATCGGCAGACCGATCGTCACCGTCATCGCCGGCGGTTACCCCCGGGTTTTCGGCACTGTCGGGCTGCTGGCCCGGGAGAACGCCCGACGGAACCCTCGCCGGACGGCTGCCACCGCATCCGCGTTGATGATCGGACTTGCGCTGGTCACCACCATGGCCGTTCTCGGCCAGTCCACCAAGTCCAGCGTCGACGAACTTGTCGACACCGGACTCAAGGCGGACTACGTGGTCTCCAATGCCGTGCAGTTGCCGTTCTCTCCGGCGATCGCAGCGGATATCGCCAAGGTGGAAGGGGTCTCGACGGCCGTGCCGTTTCGATTCGCATCCGTCGAACTCGGCGGCGCAGACGCCTTCGTCTCGTCCTTCGATCCCCCTGCGCTGGCGCAGATGGTGGCGATCGACGTCCAGTCGGGCAGTCTGCAGACCGGTGACGACGGGATGCTGGTCACCGCGGGCGAGGCCGCCACCCAGGGCTGGAAACTGGGGGACACGGTGACAGTGGGCCTGCCGGCAGGGCCGGCGCGACTGAAGGTCGCCGGCATCATCGCGCCGAGCCAGTTCATCGGCTCCGACATCGTGATACCGCCGGCCGTCCTGGAGCGCGGCGGGGTTACTCCCCAAGACTTTTTCGTCTACGTCGGACGTGCTGCTGACGCCGATCCGGCAGCGACGCTGGCGGGGATCAACCGCGTCCTTGCCGACCTGCCGACCGTCACGGTGAAGGATCAGGGCCAATTCGCCGAACAGCAGCGGGCGCCGGTCGACCAGTTGCTGGCGATCATCTACGCGCTCCTGGGCCTCGCCGTCATCATCGCTGTGCTGGGGATCGTCAACACCCTGGCCCTGTCGGTGATCGAACGAACCCGCGAGGTCGGCCTGCTCCGGGCGGTCGGGATGAGCCGTCGTCAGCTTCGGACCATGATCCGACTGGAGTCCGTGGCCATTTCGATACTGGGCGCGGTGCTGGGCATCGTCCTCGGACTGATCTTCGGAATCAGCCTGCAGCGGTCGGTGTCGGATCAGGGCATCACCGTACTGAACGTGCCTGTGCTGCAACTGGTGATCTTCGTGGTGCTGGCCGGCGGGGTGGGTGTGCTGGCCGCGGTGTGGCCCGCTCGGCGGGCGGCGAAGATGGACGTGCTCCGAGCGATTACATCAGAGTGACCGAGCCGGCGGTCTTGGCGGAAGAGACCGTCCCGATGGTGAGTGGGCTGTTGGATCGTCGTCGGGACGCAGACGGCTACACTTTGGACTATGGTCGAAGCCCATAGCGTAGCCGATGAGGCTCCGGGCAATCTTTTCGCCGGGCAGCTCGACGGCATTTCAATGCTCCTACGCAGGTGTCGTTATACCGGCCTGCTGCCGACTCCCGCTCCCCCGCAGATCATGGGCGACCTGTCACAGCTCTGTCAGCAGGTGAACACGATCTCAGAAAACATGGGACGGGTCGGACTTCCAGCCAAGGCATCGTTTCATCGACTCGCGGGCCTCTCCGCCTGGCACGAATATCTTGTCTTGCCGAGTCGACAAAGCTCGGGTTTCAGTGCTGCATCGAGCGAACCGGGCAGGCCCTTCCGGGCCGCCATCGAGGAACTGGCCGGGCCGCTGAGTGCTGCCGTCGAAGAGATGAACGATCAGATCGAGATGTCCCCACAGCCTGCGGGGGAGTGGGGACCCGCGATCGAGGTGCTCGGGGAGGACCTGCTGGCCCAGTTGGTCGGCGCCTCGCAGTCTTCGATTCGACGGTATGCCAGTCAGGCTCGCACCACGCCACAAGACATCGCGGAGCGTCTACATTTCATTGCGATGCTGCTTGCCGATCTGGCTGGAAGCTACAACGAGTTCGGCATCCGTCGGTGGTTTTCGCGGCCGCGGTCCGCACTGGACGGCCAGAGCCCGGCGGCTGTTATGGGCTCGCATTTCGAGATCGACAGTGACTCCGGCGCAGCTGTCGCTCGGCTGGCTTCGGCATTGACCGGCGCTGGTGCACCGTGATCGGCTTCCGGCATGCTGACTCCCGGTTTCCGTTCCTCTGGGAGACAGCGAACCAGCCGCCGGCGAGATGGCACGGCCCGGGCGAAGGCCCTTGTCAGTACCTGGCCGACAGTCCTGACGGCGCGTGGGCAGAATTCCTCCGGCACGAAGAAATCACCGACCCGGTCGACCTGGCCGGCATCGCCCGCAGCCTTTGGGCAGTCGAAGTAGACGACGGGGTCCTGGCCGACGCCAGGGAAATCACTGAAAGCGCATGGGCGCCAGCTGGCTCCTCGCTGGATCCGGATGATCTGGTCGGGGACGTAGGCACCTATCCGGCGTGCCAGGCGTACGCCAGGACTGCTCGAGCCGCCGGCACCTCGGAGCTCATCGCCCCCTCCGCGGCGCTGATACCAGGCGCCGCCCGCGGCCAACACACTGACGGTGACCTGTGTGAGGCAACCGACCGGGACGGCCGTGTGTGGGTGCTGTACGGCAAGCGGCCCACTTTGCGCGGATGGCGCACCGTTGAGCGGGGTGCACCACCGCGACGGGTACTCGACCTGGTCAGACACTTCGGCATGTTGGGGTCAGTCCTGCATGTCCTCCAACTGCTTGCCCTTGGTCTCCTGCACGAACTTCAAGACGAAGAAGAACGACAGCAGGGCGAATCCTGCGTACAGGCCGTACGCCAGGGCGAGTGAGATGTCCTTGAGGCTCGGGAAGCTGACGGTGATGATCCAGTTCGCCACCCATTGACCACCGGCGGCCAGGGACAGCGCCACGGCCCGCATCCGGTTCGGGAACATCTCGCCGAGCAGCACCCAGACGACCGGTCCCCACGACATCCCGAACGCCACCACGAACAGGTTCGCGGCGATCAAGGCGATAGTGGCCGAGTTGCTGCCGAGCACGGCGGTGGTGAGGTCCGGAACGGCGTCGGCCACGTTCTTGTCGGAGCAGTTCGCGGTCACCGCGGTGCAGACCGATGCCGTCCCGAAGATCAGTGCCATGGTGGCCAGGGTGATCGTCATGCCGACGGAGCCGACGATCAGCAACGGTTTCCGGCCGACGCGGTCGATGGTGGCGATCGCGATCAGCGTGGTGAGGATGTTGATCGTCGCCGAGATCACGGTGATCACGAACGACTGGTTCTCGGTGAAACCGACTGCCTCCCAGAGGATGTTCGAGTAGTAGAAGATCACGTTGATCCCGACGAACTGCTGGAAGACCGACAGCGCAAGACCGATCCAGACGATCGATGCAATCCTGTTGGTCCGCGGGGACCGCAGGTCCTTCCAGGACGGTTCGGTCTCCCGCTCCAACGTCACCCGGATCCGCTCGACCTTGGCGTCGATGTTCCGCGGTCCGAGCAGACCGGTGAGGATTTCCTTCGCCTCCGGCACCCGGCGCTGGGCGATCAGGAACCGCGGCGACTCGGGGATCGTCAGGGCCAGCAACCCGTAGGCGACGGCCGGAACCACCATGGCGAGGAACATCCACCGCCACGCCTCCAGGCCCAGCCACCAGTCCGCACTGGAGCTGCCGGCGACTGTCGCGATGATGTAGTCCACGAGCAGCGAGATGAAGATGCCGGTGACGATGGCGAGTTGTTGCAGCGAGCCCAGTCGGCCGCGGAGTTTCGCGGGTGCGATCTCCGCGATGTACGCCGGGGCGATGACGGACGCGATGCCGACGCCGAGCCCGCCGACGATCCGGAAGAACACCAGCACCCACAGGTTCGGAGCGAAGCCGCTGCCGAGCGCGGCGACGAAGAACAGGATGGCGGCGATGCGCATCACCATCAGCCGGCCGATGCGGTCGGCTATCCGGCCGGCGAGCAGTGCGCCGGCTGCCGCGCCGAGCAGCGCAGAAGCCACCGCGAAGCCCAGCGACGCCGCATCCGCGTTGAACTGCGATTCGATCGCGGAGTTGGCGCCGTTGATGACGGCGCTGTCGTACCCGAACAGGAACCCGCCCAGCGCGGCAACGGAGGCGATGCGGACGACGCCCTTGCCCTCATCCGTGTCGTCATAGATCGACTCGCCGCTGAAGGACGCACCGTGTTCACCCATGAATATCCCCTTTCACCGACGATGGCTGACGGGTAGCTTTCCACTCCTGATGTGATCCGCGCCTCGAAACGGTGAAAATACGCCAGCGATTTCCGTTTGGCGGTGTCGCAGCGCGAACCCGAATCATCAACGTGTCTCGGGCGTGGCGACAAGGACCCTGGCCCGTCCGCTACCGCGGCTTGGCCGGACGGGTCAGACAGGCTGGTTGATCACCCGTTAGCGTTGGCCGGTGACCCATTCCGACAGCTCCGACGTCCTCATCCGTGTCGAGGGTCGCCTCGGCCGCATCACGGTGAACCGCCCTCGCCGGATGAACGCCCTGACGATCGACATGATTGGCCGGATCCGGGCCGCGCTGGCGAAGTGGCGGCAGGACGCGGGCGTGGGTGCGGTCCTGATCGACGGCGCAGGTGAACGGGGTCTGTCTGCCGGCGCGGACATCCGTGAGCTGCACGAGGGACTCGGACTCGACGGCCCCGCATCGTTCCTCGCGGCCGAGTACCGGATGAACCTAGAGTTGAACCGCTACCCGAAGCCGGTTGTGGCGTACATGACCGGGCTGACCCTGGGCGGGGGAGTCGGCATCTCCGGTCACTGCAGCGTGCGGGTGGTCAGTGCGGACTCGCAGGTCGGCATGCCCGAGACGGCAATCGGCCTCTGCCCGGACGTGGGCGGCCTCTATCTGCTGAGCCGCGCGCCGGGAGAGCTCGGTACGCACGCGGCGCTGACCGGTGCCAGGCTCGGACCCGGGGACGCGATCGCGTCCGGTTTGGCCGAATTCTACGTCCGGCAAGCGGACCTGGCGGCGCTGACCGCACAGCTGCACTCCGGGCGGGTTCCGACGACGATCGGCGCCCCGCCGCCCGCTCCCGAACTGGCCGACCAGCGGCCGTGGATCGACCGCTGTTACGCCGGGGATGACGCGAGCGCAATCCTGCAGGCGTTGCGTGACAGCGACCAGCCGCAGGCCCTAGCCGCGGCCGAGGATATGGCTGCGATGTCGCCGACGGCATTGAAGGTCACCTTGCGTGCGGTGCGGCTGGCCCGGTCGATGACGTTGGAGCAGGTGCTCGAGCAGGACTACCGGCTGGGCGTCCGGTTCCTGCGGCACCCGGATCTGCCGGAGGGAATCCGGGCGCAGGTCATCGACAAGGACCGGCGGCCGCAGTGGGAACCCGCGGGGCTGGACCAGGTCAATGACACCGACGTCGACGGGTTCTTCGCGGCGCTGCCGGACGCTCAGCGCTGGCGTTTCGAAGGATGAACTCAGCCGGCGACCTTCGCGATCGCCGGATGCCCGGGGGAGACCTGGGTGGTGGCCGCGGTGATGCCGGCGAGCTTCATCAGCTTGCGCAGATCGGCCGCCTGCTCGGGCAGCATGACGGTGATGACGGTGCCGCCCGCCCCGGCCCGCGCGGTGCGGCCGGAACGATGCAGGTACGCCTTGTGCTCGGTCGGCGGGTCAAGATGCACGACCAGTTCGACATCATCGACGTGGATGCCGCGGGCCGCGATGTCCGTGGCGACCAGCACCTTCGCCGAGCCGGTGGAGAAGGCCGCAAGGTTGCGTTCCCGAGCGTTCTGGGACAGGTTGCCGTGCAGGTCAACCGCCGAGATGCCCTGCTTGGTAAGGGTGGCGGCCCACTTCTTGGCGCTGTGCTTCGTGCGGGTGAACAGCATGCGGCGCCCGCCGCCGGAGGCGAGCTCGCGGATCACCTGCGGGCGGTCGCCGGTGCTGACGGCGAACACGTGGTGCGCCATGGTCTGCACCGGTGAGGTCTCGTCATCGACGGCGTGCAGGATCGGGTCGCTGAGGAACTCCTTGATCAGCACGGCGACTCCGTTGTCCAGGGTTGCCGAAAACAGCAGCCGCTGGCCGCCGGATGGCGTGCCGCGCAGCAGTCGGCGGACGACCGGAAGGAATCCGAGATCGGCCATGTGGTCGGCCTCGTCGAGCACGGTGACCTCGACAGCGCCGAGATCGCAGGCCTTCTGGTTGATGAGGTCCTCGAGCCGACCGGGGCAGGCGATGACGATGTCGACACCCGATCGCAGTGCGGCGGTCTGGTTGCCGTAGCCGACGCCGCCGAAGATCACGACGGTGCGCAGGCCGACGGCCGCGGCGAGTGGCTCGACGGTCCGGGCCACCTGCAGCGCCAGCTCACGCGTCGGCAGCAGGATGAGTCCGCGCGGGCGACCGGATACCCGGCGGACACCGGTCAGCCGGGCAACCAGCGGAACGGCGAAGGCGATGGTCTTGCCGGAGCCGGTCTTCCCGCGGCCCAGTACATCACGGCCGGCAAGGGTCTCCGGAAGGGTCGCCTCCTGAATCGGGAACGGCGACACCGCGCCAAGTTTCGTCAAGACGGGTAGTAGCGGTACCGGTACGCCCAGCTCGGCGAAACTGGCCGATGGGGCACCTGCCTGGGCGGTGACCCGCTGCGCGGCAACGGGAGCGGTGGCGGACTGGGTGCCGGTGACGTCCCGGCGTCCGCCAGTCTGACCGACCGACAGGGTCGGGTGACCGCCGGAGCCGTTACCGGCGCCGCGCTGACGGCCGCGACGGCCCCCATCGCGGCCTGCACTCGTTGCGCCGTCGGTCGTTCCGGCGGTCCGATTCGAACGATCTGTTGAACGGTCGGGGCGGTCGGTGACACGCGGCGCGGCCGAACGGTTCTCGGACCGGGTGCCGGTGCGGGACGAATCGGTCCCGATCGCGCCACCCTTGAGACCTGCGGTGAAGGCGCCAACAGCGAAGGCGCTGCTGCGAGGGGCGGTGTCGCGTCCCGAACCGGTCGCCGGACGACGATCAGCGGTGGGACGCGCGGACTGGGAACGGGGTGCTGCGGAACGCGCGGTACCGGAACGTGCGGTACCGAAACGTGCGGTACCGGAACGTGCGGCGGTGGAACGGGCGCTCTCGGAGTGCGGCGCGCGGCCGGTCTGCGGGCGCGCGGGAGATGAAGGCGTGCTCATGAAATGCGGGTATCCAATCGGTGGGCGGGCGGTTGGCCGTGATGCTGACCGACTCGCGATGCCTGGACACCCGTGTGGAGAAGAGGAATACCGGCCCTTCGTTGGGCTTCGGCGTTCACAGCAGCGACCTCGACGCTGTCACCTGACGGCGTCGCAGACCACCTTACTGGTTCCGGCCGGGTGTGCGGCACCGCAATCACCGAGATCACTCCGTCGAGCAACGAAGAAGTCCCGGCGACCGCGGCAATCAGGGCCAGCTCAGGCGTCCACGACCGCACCGGCGAACTGTGCGTTGTACAGGGCGGCGTAGGCGCCGTCGGCGGCCAGCAGTTCGTCGTGCGTGCCCTGCTCGACGATCGAGCCGTCCTCCATCACCAGGATCAGATCCGCGTCCCGGATGGTGGAAAGCCGATGTGCGATCACGAAACTCGTTCGATCAGCGCGCAGCGCAGCCATCGCGTGCTGCACCAGAACCTCCGTCCGGGTGTCGACGGAACTGGTCGCTTCGTCCAGGATCAGCAGCGCCGGATCGGCCAGGAAGGCCCGCGCGATGGTGAGCAGCTGCTTCTCGCCGGCACTGATGTTGCTGCCCTCGTCATCGATCAGCGTGTCGTACCCGTCGGGGAGCGAATGCACGAACCGGTCCACGTAGGTGGCGCGGGCGGCGGCGATGATCTCGTACTCGGTGGCGTCGGGCCGTCCGTAGGCGATGTTGTCGCGGATGGTGCCGGCGAACAACCAGGTGTCCTGCAGCACCATCCCGATGCGGGAGCGCAGGTCCGCGCGCGTCATCGTCGCAACGTCGACGCCGTCCAGGGTGATCCGGCCGCCGCCGATCTCGTAGAACCGCATGATCAGGTTGACCAGCGTGGTCTTGCCGGCGCCGGTCGGGCCGACGATGGCGACCGTCTGACCGGGCGCGGCGATCAGCGACAGGTCGTCGATCAGCGGTGTCTCTGGGTCGTAGCGAAAGGACACGTCGGAGAACTCCACCCGGCCACGGGGTGTCGCAACACGCTGCGGCTCCGTGGGGTCCGGCGACTGCTCGTCCGCGTCCAGGAACTCGAAAACCCTTTCCGCGGAGGCGACTCCGGATTGCAGCACGTTCGCCATCGAGGCCAGCTGGGTCAGCGGCTGGGTGAACTGGCGGGAGTACTGGATGAAGGCCTGCACGTCGCCGAGCGACATGGTGCCAGAGGCGACACGCAACCCGCCGACGACGGCGATCGCGACGTAGGTGAGATTCCCGATGAACATCATCGACGGCATGATGATCCCGGAGATGAACTGCGCACCGAACGAGCTCCGGTACAGCTCGGAGTTCTTGTCCTCGAATGCCAGCTCGGCGTCGGACTGCCGGCCGAAGACCTTGACCAGGCTGTGGCCGGTGAAGGTTTCCTCCACCCTGGCATTGAGCTCGCCGGTGCTACGCCACTGCGCGACGAACTTCGGCTGTGACCGCTTGGCGATCACCGTGGTGACGACCAACGACAGTGGGATGGCGATCAGCGCGACGACGGCCAGCACCGGCGAGATGATCAGCATCATGGTCAGCACGCCGATGACGGTGAGCAGCGACGTCAGCGTCTGAGACATGGTCTGCTGCAGCGACTGCGAGATGTTGTCGATGTCGTTCGTGACCCGGCTCAGCACCTCGCCGCGCTGGTGCTTGTCCAGGTACGCCAGCGGCAGGCGATTGAGCTTGTCCTCGATCTCCGCCCGCAGCTTGAGAATCGTCCGCTGCACGATGCCGTTGAGCAGATAGCCCTGCAGGTACGCGAACACCGACGCGAAGACGTAGAGCACCAGCACCAGCACCAACACCTGCCCGAGGGCCGAGAACTCCACGCCCTGACCGGGTGTCAGCGTCATCCCGGAGAGCAGGTCGGCAAAGGTGTTGTTGCCCTGCGCCCGCGCACCGTCGATGGCCTGCTGCTGGGTGATGCCCGCCGGGAGCTGCTTGCTGATGATGCCGTCGAAGATGATGTTGGTCGCGTTGCCGAGCAGTTTCGGGCCCAGCACGGACAGCACGACGCTGATCACGCCGAGCACCAGGACCAGGATGAGTCCGAACCGTTCGGGACTCATCCGGCGCAGCAGCCGGCGCGCGGAAGGCCCGAAGTTCAGCGACTTCTCGGCCGGCATGCCCATGCCGCCGAACGGTCCGTGGCCGCCGCCACCAGGTCCGCGGCGGGGCGGCGGGGCGAACTCCGGTCGCGCCGGTGCTGCGGATTTCGGAGCCGGGCTCTGGGCGGACGTGGTTGCGCGCGTGCTCATGCCGGCACCGCCGCCGCCAGCTGGGACTGGACGATCTCGGTGAACGTCGGGCAGCTCTCGAGCAATTCGTCGTGCCGCCCGATTCCCACCACCCTGCCGTCCTCGAGGACGACGATCTGGTCCGCGTCGGCGATGGTGGAGACGCGCTGGGCCACGATGATCACTGTCTTGTCCCGGGTGGTCGGACGCAGGGCCGCCCGCAACCGGGCGTCCGTCGCGAGATCCAGGGCGGAGAAGGAGTCGTCGAACAGGTAGATGCTGGGCTGGGCGACCAACGCGCGGGCGATCGCGAGCCGCTGACGTTGGCCGCCGGACACGTTGGAGCCGCCCTGGGAGATGGCGGAGTCGATGCCGTCGGGCATGGCCGCAACGAAATCTCGGGCCTGTGCGATGGTCAGCGCGATCCAGAGCTCCTCGTCGGTGGCATCCGGATTGCCGTACCGCAGGTTCGACGCGACGGTGCCGGTGAACAGGAACGGCTTCTGCGGCACCAGACCGATGCGATCCCAGAGTGTCTCGGGGTCGTAGCTGCGGACGTCCACGCCATCGACGGCGACCGTCCCGCCGGTGGCATCGAACAATCTCGGGATCAGCGACAGCAGTGTGGTCTTGCCCGCACCCGTGGAACCGATGATCGCGGTGGTGGTTCCGGGCCGGGCCCGCAGACTGATGTCGCGCAGCACCGGCTCGCTCGCACCGGGATAACTGAACTCGACCCGGCGCAGCTCCACCTCGCCGGCGTTGCTGAGCGGGGTGAGGGGTTTCGCCGGCGGCACGACGGAGGAATCGGTGGCGAGCACCTCACTGATCCGGTCCGCACTCACCGACGCACGCGGCACCATCACGGCCATGAACGTCGCCATCATGACGGCGAACAGAATCTGCATGAGGTAATTGAGAAACGCGATCAGTGCGCCGATCTCGATGTCACCGTCATTCACCCGGTGGGCGCCGAACCACAGCACCGCGACACTGGAGGCGTTCAGCACCAGCATGACGGTCGGGAACATCAGCGCCATCAGCCTGCCGGCGCGCAGGGCGGTGTCGGTGAGTTCGGTGTTGGCCTTGGCGAAGCGTTTGGTCTCCAGCGGTTCCCGGACGAACGCGCGCACCACCCGGACGCCCGCGATCTGCTCGCGCAGGACCCGGTTGACGACGTCGATCCTGGCCTGCATCAGCCGGAACTGCGGGATCATCTTCCACACGATGAGGCTGATCGCGACGATCAGCACCGGGACGCTGATCAGCAGCAGCCAGGCCAGCCCGAGATCGGTGCGCAGTGCCATGTAGACACCGCCGACGCAGGTGATGGGCGCGGCCACCAGCAAGGTGCAGGTCATCAGGACCAGCATCTGAACCTGCTGGACGTCGTTGGTGTTACGGGTGATCAGCGTCGGCGCACCGAATTTCGCCACCTCGCGGTCGGAGAAGGTGCCGACCTGACGGAACAGTGCGGCCCGGACGTCGCGGCCGAAACCCATGGCGGTGCGAGCGCCGAAATAGACCGCGATGATGGTGCAGACGACCTGCAGCACCGTTACGGCCAGCATCACCGCACCGGTCGACATGATGAATGCGGTGTCCCCCTTGGCCACTCCGTTATCGATGATTTCCGCATTCAGCGCCGGCAGGTACAGCGATGCGATGGTGCCGATCACCTGGAAGATGACGACGGCCGTCAGCGGGCCGCGGTACGGCCGCAGGTAGGTGCGCAGCAGGCGTAGCAACATCAGCGGGCTCCGACCGGGAGGGACTGGGTGAGGGTGTCGTGCTGGTGCCCGCGAGGGGGCGCGTCGTCGGGGAAGCCCCCCGCTGGGGGTGACTGTCCGGAAGTGGTTTTCTCACCGCTCGACGCGCCGCTGCCGATGCCGATGCCATGCAGCAGAAGGTCGACGATCTCCGGGGTCGACAGTGGCTGACCGTCGGTGATCCGCGGGTGGGCGCTGGCGAAGGTGATCAGCCGGAAGAGCCTCGCGGCCTCCGCCGGCGGTACCCGCAATTCCTCCCGGTGCGGACGCAGCAGGTCGGCCAGTGCGTTTGTCGCCTCGGTCAGATCCGGCGGGTGATTGTGAGTCGGGGCAGACCCCGGTGAATTGATGACGACGAATTTCGAGGTGTCGGAACCCTGTCCGGGCGGTCCGGACATCCGCAGCATCCACATGATCTGCCAGACGCTCTCGATCCGCCGCCGCATCGCGTCGACAGACCCGTTCAGCACCTGGCGAAGGCCGGTGTGCGGGTCGATGGTGCGGAGCTCGGAGACCAGCGGCGCGGGATCCAGGATGCTCGCCACGACGGCGGAGATGACCGCGTCCTTGTCGGGGAAGACCCGGAAGATGGTGCCCTCGGCGATGCCGGCCGCCTCGGCGATCTCACGGGTGGTGACGGCCGCGCCGTGGTCGCAGACCAGCGGTACGGCGGCAGCGACGATCGCCGCGCGGCGTTCGTCCGGTGGCAGCGGTGCCGCTCGGGTGGTTTGCGACGGTGGAGGAGTCACGGCCGCCACCGTAGCTGAGTGAGTGCTCACTCAGCCAGTGCATTCCACTATGGATGAACAGAGCGATCGCAACGCAGCTCAGCTCAGCCGGCCACCGGCTGACCGCTACTCGGCCCACCCTCGACGCACCCTCGGCCCTGGTACGCCGCCGGTCAGGCAGGCGCCATGCTGTGAGTCGATCGGTGACCGGTGGCGCCCGAGCTTGCCCCGTCATCTCGTTCGAGAGTGTCAGGCGGCATGACGCCCGGCCGGCCGGAGCCACCGTCCGGACCGGGTAGCGCCGCCCCGATCGGCCGGGTGGATACCGTCGGGTTCGGCTCGTTCCGCGCCCGCCGAGCCGACCGGCACCGCTGGGGAAGTGCCGGGCAATGGGTTGCGGCGGTACTGACGGTCCACCAGCAGAAGCAGGGCAAGGCCGACGACCACCATGCTGTGGCTGCTCAACCGAGCGGCGCCGACGTTGCCCGCGATCACGTCCGCGATCGACACCGCTACCAGCACGGCAACGAACACCGCGAGAGCGGGCAGCAGGCCGCGGGCAAACCCTGGGCGTACCGCAGCGGCCAACAGGCCGATCGCCACCCCGAGATTCCACGCTGTGCTCTCGTTGAACAGGTGCTCACCTGCCCCGGCGACAAGGTGCTCGGTGTGGTCCACGCCGAGCAGCTGTGCCAATGCCCAACAGAGCTGGACGAACGCGGCACCACCCAGTGCCCACCGAAGGATCTCAGGATGCCGGCGAGCCCGGTCCACCGGCGTGGTCGCGGCCAGGATCCGCTCGGTGAGGTCAGGGGTCGCGGCGGCTGGCCGGACCCGGATGCTGCGGGTGATCACGGCAGCGTTGGTGTGCCACCGTTCACATGCCGGGCACCCGGCGAGGTGCTGATCGACCAGGGCCGGCGGCGCCTGTTCTTCTTCGCCGTCCATCCGGGCGGACAACGCTTCTCGGCACTCTGCGCACGTCACCAGTAGATCGTCGCGCCCGGTCAGAGCAAAGTTCCGCTGCCGCCTTGACTCCACCATCTGCCTCCATGCGGTGGGGGGCCACAGCCGTCGCGCTTCGCTAGGATCTTCTACATGGCGTCGAACTTCGGGTGGGACGCCGCTGGACGGCTGGCCGAGGCCGCCGCGGCGGGGGACCAGAGCGCGCTGGCCGGACTGATCCGGGCGACCCAGCGCGACGTCTGGCGATTCCTGGCCGCACAGGCTGGGACCGGTGACGCGGACGACCTCACCCAGGAGACCTACCTGCGGGCCATCAGGGCGCTCCCGCGGTTCGAGGGCAGATCCAGTGTCCGGACCTGGCTGCTGGTGATCGCCCGCCGGGTCGTGGTGGACCACCACCGGCATCGCTCCGCTCGACCCCGCTCCGCCGACGTCCCCGACTGGGGCGTTCCCGCTGAACGCGCGCTCTACGAACGCCACACGCACTCACCCGGATTCGAAGACATGGCCGAGATCGGCCTGCTGTTGGACGCACTGACCCCGGACCGGCGGGAGGCGATCGTCCTGACCCAGGTCCTCGGACTGTCCTACGCCGAAGCCGCCCAGATCTGCCAGTGCCCGGTCGGCACGATCCGGTCCCGCGTCGCCCGGGCCCGTGCGGATCTGCAGGGCTGGACCGAGGACAGCGAACAGCCGGGATCGATCACCGGTTGATCGAGGCGCCGGTTGATCGAGGCCCGGTTGATCGACCCTCGGTTGATCGTCGCCGCGCGGGAACTTCGAGGCGTCCCCATCCGACAGTCTGATCTGCTGGGTCTCGTCGGACCCGGGTGAACAGCAGCCCGATCCGCTGATCGGGCCGACTGAAGAATCGGGAGTCGTGGATGACCATCGCAACCGCACGCCACAACCGACGCTGGGGGACCGCCGCCGCCTGCGCGGGCGCGTTGTTGTTGGCGGGCTGTGGCAGTTCTGGACAGAGCGCATCGCCGGCCAGCTCGCCGTCACCGTCAGCGGTGTCCACGGCTGACGTGTCCACAGCTGCGGTGCCCTCGGCCGGGTCGTCCTCGGCCGGGTCGTCCTCTGTCGAGTCGGGGGTCACTATCGCGGACACCTGGGTGAAGGCGACAGCGGGAACCGAAAATACCTCCATGACAGCCGCTTTCGGTGTGCTGACCAATAGCACCGGCCAGGACCTGACGATCGTCTCGGCCAGCAATGACGTCACCGACCGCACCGAGTTGCACGAGATGGCGATGGTCGACGGGGCGATGGTGATGCGGCCGGTCGCCGGCGGTATCCCGATCCCGGCGAACGGCACCACCACCCTGGCACCCGGTGGGCTGCATGTGATGATCATGGACGCCAAGACGCCGATCGCCCCGGGTGACGATGTGCAGGTGACCTTGACGTTGAGCGACGGTTCGACGGTGTTGTTCGAGGCCACCGCCAAGGAGTTCGCGGGCGCGAACGAGTCCTACAACGGCGGCAGCTCCGCGGCGATGGACACGAAGACAACCAGCATGGACGTGGGCTCCAGCCCGGCTCAGAGCGGCTGTGACGACGCAGGTACGGAGGTCACCTCCACCGATGGGTGAGTCGTCGGATCAGGCCCCCCGCCGCTACAGCAGGAGGCGTCTGCTGCTGACCGGGGCGGCGGCCGCCGCCGGTGGTGCCGCGACGGTCGCGATCGGCGGCGGGGTTGCCCTGGCACAAGGCCGGCAGGATGCGGCACCGCCCGCACTCGTCGACACCGCGACGGCCGACACCACACCGGCCGACACCGCACCGGCCGACACCACAGTGGGGGTCGAGGGCGACGGCGTTGCCGCGGGCACCATCGGGTCAGCGACGGTGCCGTTCCACGGCCAGCACCAGGCCGGCATCACCACCCCCGCGCAGGCGTTCGCCGCGTTCTGCGCCTTCGACCTGCGCAAGGGGGTGGGTGCGGTTCGGCTGGCGAAGCTGCTCAGGCTCCTGAGCGACGACATCGAGCGCATCACCTCCGGCCGGCCGGCGCTGGGTGACACCGCCCCGGAACTGGCGGCCGCCCCGGCCCGGGTGAGTGTGACCATCGGATTCGGGCCGGCCCTGTTCGACAGGGTCGGAATGCCCGGTGCCCGGCCGGCCGGTTTCGCTGATCTGCCGGCGTTTCCGGAGATCGACAAGCTCGAGGACCGTTACGGCGGTGGTGATCTGCTGCTGCAGATCTGCGCCGACGATCCGATCACCGTCGCGCACACCCAGCGGATGCTGCTCAAGGACACCCGCGCTTTCGCCGCGATGAGATGGGTACAGCGGGGGTTCCTGCGCGCACGCGGGTCGGGATCGGAGGGATCCACCCCACGCAACCTGATGGGCCAGGTCGACGGCACCGTGAACCCCACCCTGGACGCCGACGTCGACCGACTGGTCTGGCACCCCGGACCGGGCTGGTTCACCGGGGGAACAATGATGGTGCTCCGCCGCATCCGGATGGACCTGAACGCCTGGGACGCCTTGGATCGGTCCGGAATGGAAGCCGCCATCGGCCGCAGACTGTCCAACGGGGCACCACTCACCGGCACCGAGGAGCACGACGAGCCGGATCTCACCGCGACCGACGCGACCGGTTTGCTGGCGATCGCCGATTTCGCGCACCTCCGGTTGGCCCGCGGCATTGGGCCACCCCTGCAGATCCGGCGCCGACCCTACAACTACGACGATTCCCCCGGCAGCGACGGAGACAGTGACGTCGGACAGGTTTTCTGCTCGTTTCAGGCCGACATCGCCAACCAATTCGTCCCGATGCAGCAGCGTCTGGCAGCAGGCGATCTGATGAACGCTTGGCTCACCCCGATCGGGTCGGCGGTGTTCGCGATCCCGCCCGGCTGCCAGCCCGGCGGCTTCATCGGTGAGGGACTCCTGACATGACCAGCGCACCGGCAAGTCCCCACCCCGGAGCGCGGCGGCTTCGGTTCGTGGTCGTCAGCTTGCTCATGCTGCTGATGACCGCTGCCCTCTCAGCGCTTGCTCCGGCGGCGCTGGCGCATGACGCCCTGGTCTCCAGCAATCCGGTCGCCGGCAGCGTCGTCGCGACCGCACCCGCCAGCATCGAGTTGGTGTTCAACCAGGACATCAAGAACTTCCAACCCAAGATCGCGGTCACCATCACCGGGCACGATCCGGTGGAGATCGTGCCCACCGTGAACGGTCCGAGAGTCACCGCCGATCTGACGTCCGTCGACCTACCCGGGCGGGATTCCGCCGATCCGGTCTCCTGGCGCGTCGGTTACCGGATCATCTCCGCCGACGGGCACCCGGTCACCGGGCTACTCGACTTCTCCGTCGGGTCGGGGCCGGCCCCCACCGCCGTGATCGGAACTGCTCCGGCGGCCGGAGGTTCGACCCAGGCCGAGCCGATCCCCGTCGCCGACTCGGCCACCGTCAACGCCGGTCAGTCCGGCGACCCAACAACTTCAACCCGCTGGTGGTGGATCGGCGGCGCCCTGGTCATCGCCGCGGCGATCACCGCCATCGTCATCGCTTCGCGGCGAGCCAACAGTCCCGCTGACGGTCCAAGGGTTGGAAGTTGAGTGTCACGGCCGCGGGGTCCCCGAGTGAGAAACCCCGGCCAGACCGGCGGACGTCGGGGCGCCGCGTCGCTGGTCCCGTCGGTAGGCGCGCCCAGTGCGGCCCAAGCGCCGATAGGAGCGCGGGCGACGTCAACACGGATGTGCGGAGCGTTCGCCTCTGCCGGTCACGTTCCCTGTCCTGACGCACCCGACGCTGTCCGGGCAGTGCGGCTCCGACGACCCCGTCGGTGGGTCCCAGCACAATGACGGGGTGAGCACTTCGGGTGACAGCGGCGCGGCCGGGCCCAAAGCTGCCCTCGGGCGGTTCCATCCGCTGGTTCGGGACTGGTTCACCGCGTCCTTCGCCGAGCCGACCACCGCCCAGTCCGGCGCCTGGGATGCCATCGGGCGCGGTGAGAGCACCTTGGTGGTGGCGCCGACCGGGTCCGGGAAGACCCTCGCGGCGTTTTTGTCCGCGATCGACGACCTCGTGACGCGGTCTGCCTCGGTCGGCACCGGAGGTCGACCGTCGGCCGCGGAGAAGTGCACAGTCCTGTACTTGTCGCCGCTCAAGGCGCTCGCTGTGGATGTGGAGCGCAACCTGCGCTCACCGCTGACCGGCATCGGCGCGGTCGCCGCGCGGCGCGGGCTCGACGTGCCGGACATCTCCGTCGCCGTGAGATCCGGGGACACCCCGGCCGCCGACCGCCGGGTGTTCGGCCGCGAGGGCGCCGACATCCTGATCACCACGCCGGAGTCGCTTTTCCTGCTGCTCACCAGCCGGGCGCGGGAGATGCTGACGAACATCCGGACGGTCATCGTGGACGAGGTCCATGCCGTCGCCGGGACGAAACGTGGTGCCCACCTGGCCGTGTCGCTGGACCGACTGGACACTCTGCTGGACCGGCCGGCGCAACGCATCGGGCTGTCCGCCACCGTCCGGCCCGTTGAGGAGGTCGCCCGGTTCCTGACCGGTGGCCGCCCGGTGACCGTCGTCCAGCCGCCGTCCACCAAGCAGATCGACGTCGAGGTCGTCGTGCCGGTGCCGGACATGAGCCAGCTGGGTGCCACGACGGGCGACCTGACCGGTAAGGCCGCCGGTGAGGTGGCCCGGACCTCGATCTGGCCGCACGTCGAGGAGCGGGTCGTCGACCTCATCGAATCGCACCGGTCCACCATCGTTTTCGCCAACTCACGACGGTTGGCGGAGCGACTGACCGCGCGGCTGAACGAGATCCACGCGGAGCGTTTCGCGGCCGCCGAACTTCGCGTCCAGGCCGAGGCGTCCGGGCCCGCCGCCCAGGTGATGGCGCAGGCCGGCGCCGCGGTGGGGGCGCCGGCGTCGCTTGCCAAGGCCCATCACGGGTCGGTGTCCCGTGAGCAGCGTGCGCTCATCGAGGACGAGCTGAAAACGGGTCGGCTGCCTGCCGTGGTCGCGACCTCCTCGCTGGAGCTCGGCATCGACATGGGGGCCGTCGATCTCGTGATCCAGGTCGAATCGCCGCCGTCGGTGGCCAGCGGGTTGCAGCGGATCGGGCGGGCCGGCCACCAGGTCGGCGCACCCAGCCACGGCGTGATGTTCCCGAAGTTCCGCGGCGACCTCATCTCCGCTGCCGTGGTGGCCGGCCGGATGCAGGTCGGGGCCATCGAATCGCTGTCCGTCATCGCAAACCCACTCGACATCGCCGCCCAGCAGATCGTGGCGATCTGCGCGATGGAGCCGATTGCGGTTGACGAGCTCCTCGAGCTGCTGCGCCGCTCGGCGCCGTTCGCCGCTTTGGGCAGAGGCGCGTTGGAGAGCGTCTTGGACATGCTGTCGGGTCGCTACCCGAGTGAGCAGTTCGCCGAACTCCGCCCCCGGCTCACCTGGGACAGGACCACCGGGGTGCTGACCGGGCGCCCCGGTGCGCAACGGCTCGCGGTCACCTCCGGCGGCACCATCCCCGACAGGGGTTTGTACGGCGTCTTTCTCGCCGGCGGTGACGGACCTGGTCGTCGGGTCGGTGAGCTGGACGAGGAGATGGTGTACGAGTCCCGGGTCGGTGACGTGTTCGCCCTGGGCTCCAGCTCCTGGCGCATTGTCGACATCACCCGCGACCAGGTGCTGGTACTGCCCGCGCCGGGCCTGCCGGGAAAGTTGCCGTTCTGGAAGGGCGACACCCTCGGCCGGCCTGCCGAACTCGGCCGGGCGCACGGCGAATTCGTCCGCGAGGTCACGACGTCCAAGCCGGCCGCGGCAGATCGGATGCTCGCGGCGTCCGGGCTGGATGACTACGCACGGAACAATCTCCTGGGCTACCTCACCGAGCAGCAGGCCGCGACCGGGGTGCTGCCCGACGAGAAGACCCTGCTGATCGAACGTTTCCGCGACGAACTCGGAGACTGGCGGATCGTGCTGCACTCGCCGTACGGGGCCGCCGTGCACGCGCCGTGGGCGCTGGTCATCTCGGCGCGGATGCGGGAGCGCTACGGCGTGGACGTGGCCGCGATGCATGCCGACGACGGGATCGTGCTGCGCCTTCCGGACGTCGAATACGAGGAGGGCCCACCGGATTTCGCCGAGTTCGTCGCGCTCGATCCGCAGACCCTGGAGGCCGAGGTGACCGCGGAGATCGGCGGCGCCGCGATCTTCGCCGCCCGGTTCCGGGAGTGCGCCGCGCGGGCATTGCTGTTGCCCCGCAGGCAGATCGGCAAGCGCCAACCGCTGTGGCAGCAGCGCCAGCGGGCCAGCCAGCTGCTGGAGGTTGCCTCCGCCTACCCGTCCTTCCCGATCGTCGCGGAGGCCGTCCGGGAGTGCCTGTCGGACGTCTTCGATGTTCCGTCGCTGGTGGCGCTGATGAAGGAACTCCAGGCGCGCACCGTCCGGATCGTCGAGGTGACAACCCCGTCACCGTCACCCTTCGCATCCTCGTTGCTGTTCGGATACGTCGCGCAGTTCCTCTACGAGGGTGATTCGCCGCTGGCCGAGCGCAGGGCCGCGGCGCTGACCGTCGACCCGATGCTGTTGGCCGAACTGCTCGGTCATGGTGACGGTCTGGCGCTGCGCGACCTGCTCGATCCCACCGCGCTCGCCGACATCGAGGCGGAACTGCAACGGGTCGCGACGGACCGCCAGGCCCGCAACGTCGACGAGATCGCCGACCTGCTGCGGATTCTCGGGCCGCTGACGACCACTGAGGTCGACCTCCGCAGTGCGGTTCCGGACGTCTGCGCCGCGCTCGACGAACTGACCGCCACCCGCCGTGCCATCGAGGTGCGGATCGGCGGTGAGGTGAGGTGGGCCGATCCGACCGACGCACCGGTGCTGCGGGACGCGTTGGGCACGCCGCTGCCGCCCGGGATCGCGGCATCCCTGCTCACGGCGGTCGAGGATCCGCTGGGCCGGCTGCTGGGTCGGTATGCGCGCACCCACGGCCCGTTCGTCGCCGCCGAACCCGCTGCCCGTTTCGGGCTGGGCATCGCCGTGGTCACCGACGGGCTGCGCCGGCTCGCCGGGTCGGGCCGGCTGGCCCAGGGCGAGTTCCGGCCGCTGGGCTCGCCTGACCGCCGGGGCGACTGCGGCGGTGGTCCGGAGTTCGTCGACGCCGAGGTGCTGCGGCTGCTGCGGCGCCGGTCTCTCGCGGCGCTGCGGGCGGAGGTCGAGCCGGTCGAGAAGCAGGCCCTTGCGCGCTTTCTCACCGCCTGGAACGGTATCGGCGTGCACCGCGGCGCCGATGCCCTACGCGGCACCGAAGGCCTGCTCCGCGCTGTCGAACAGCTTGCGGGTGCCCTCGTCCCTGCCTCTGCGCTGGAGTCGCTGGTGCTGCCGGCTCGGGTACCCGGGTACACCTCCGCGATGCTCGACGAGCTCACCACGACGGGAGAGGTGCTGTGGACGGGGCACGGCTCGTTGGCCGGCGACGACGGCTGGATCGCACTGCACCTGGCCGATACCTCGGCACTGACGATGCCGCTACCGGATGCCGACGCGGTGCCGCCGACCGGTCCGTTGCACAGCGCGATCCTGGATGTCCTCGGCGGCGGGGGGGCGTTCTTCTTCCGCCCGCTGGCCGACGCGGTGGCCGCGCTGCTGGCCGAGGGCGGCTCCACCGACGGCGAGAAGAGCCGGTCGGGTGCCGGCGACGACGACGGCTCAGTGTCGGATGCGTTGTGGGACCTGGTGTTTGCCGGACTTGTCACGAGCGACACGCTGGCGCCGCTGCGGGCCCGGTTGGTCGGCGGTCGGACCGCTCACCGGACCAAGGCGCCGGCGCCCCGGGCGAGGCTGCGTGGGCCATCGGGTCTGGCCCTGCTGTCCGCCGGCCGCAATCGGGGCCGCCCGGTCGGTGAGCGGACCGTCCGGCGCGGGGTACCGCCGTCCGTGGCCGGCCGGTGGTCGCTGGTGCCGGCGAAGGAAACCGACAGCACGGTCCGCACCCACGCCGCGGCGGAGGTGCTGCTCGACCGGCACGGCATCGTCACCCGCGGCGCCGTCGTTGCCGAGGGGACCGTCGGTGGGTTCGCTGCCGTGTACCGGGTACTGGCCGCGCTCGAGGAGTCGGGCCGGATCCGCCGCGGGTACTTCGTGGAGGGCCTGGGCGCCGCGCAGTTCGCCTCGGCCGGCGCCGTCGACCGGGTGCGCGCCTTCGCCACCGGACCCGGTGAGAACACCGAGGATCTGTCGGCTGTTGTGCTGGCGGCGGCCGACCCGGCCAACCCGTACGGAGCTGCCCTGCCGTGGCCGTCGGTCACCGGAGCCGCCCGGGACGGTGCTGAGAGATCTCCGGTGGCCACCCCATCTGCGACGTCCGCCGCGTCGCGGAACGGGGCCGGCCGCGCCGTGACTTCCGTCCGTGACGAATCCGCCGGCTCCGATGCCGTAGGCGCCGACTCGGACCGCCCCGAGGCCGGGCGACCCGCATCCGGTCCGGGCGAGCGCCACCGGCCGGCCCGGCGCGCGGGGGCGCTGACCGTCCTTGTCGATGGCCAAGCCGTGCTGTTCGCCGAGCGGGGTGGTCGATCGCTGCTGACGTTCACCGCAGACCCGCGACTGCTCTCCGCGGCGGCCCAGGCGCTGACCGAGCGGGTGCGGTCCGGCCGTATCGGTTCGCTGACGATGACCAAGATCGACGGCGTGGACGCGCTGTCGTCGAACACCGCGGTGGTCGAGGCATTGACGACCGCAGGTTTCACGATGACACCACGTGGGCTGCGTCTGCGCTCCGGTGCGAGATGAACGAGCGGAGGTAGCGGATGCCTGAAGGTGACACCGTGCTTCGCACCGCGCGCCGGCTCGATCAGGCCCTGGCCGGCCGGCCGCTGGTCAGGGCGGAGTTGCGCTGGCCGACACTGGGGGAGGCCGACCTCGCGGGTCGCACCGTCACCGAGGTCGTCGCCTACGGCAAGCAGATCCTCACCAGGATCGCTGCCGCCGAATCGGATTCGCCGCAGCCGCGGATCCCCACAGCGCCCGCCGTGCCGCTGACGCTGCGCTCGCATCTGCGGATGGAAGGCCGCTGGTACGTGCACGCAAGGGACGCCGAGCCGTGGCCGTCGGGCAATCGTGGCAGCGTCCGCGCCGTTCTCGGCGGAACGGAATGGACCGCCGTCGGTACCTGGCTCGGTCTGCTCGACCTGGTCCCGACCGCGGACGAGCACACCCTGATCGGTCATCTGGGGCCGGACATCATGGCCGACGAGTTCGAGTCGGCGGGCCTTGACGAGGCGGTCCGCAAGCTGACGGCCGACCCGCAGCGGCAGGTCGGCGCCGCCCTGCTCGACCAGACCACCGTCGCTGGGATCGGCACCATGTACATGGCCGAAGCGCTGTTCGTGCAGAAGGTTTCGCCGTGGACGCCGATCGATGACGTCGACCTGCCGGCATTGCTGGCGACCGCCCGTCGGCAGTTGCTCCGCGGCGCCGCGCAGGCGAAGCCGACCACCACCGGTAATCCACGGCGGGGTATGGAGAACTGGGTGCACAGCCGTTCCGGCCGGCCGTGCCAGCGGTGCGGAACGATCATCCGGGTGGCGCCGATCGGGCCGGCATTGAAGGAACGTCCCGCTTTTTACTGCCCGACGTGCCAACCCGGTCCGACGCCGACCGACGACGGCAAGCGGCAGAACCCACTGGGAGCGAACCCGTCGCGGCGGGAGGACCGGCGGCCCACCGGGTACCGCCGTCGCTGAAGGCAGAAGCTCGCGCCCCCCGGCCCGCCGGTGGCGGCGGGTCGATCGTCAGGGTCGGGTGACCGCCACCGTCGCCCGTGTCGGGTGCAGCGATTGCTCTGCAGTCACCTCGGGCCCAAATTCGAGCTCGAAATGTTCACTGTCGCCAAAATGTGCCCGCACCTTGAAGGAGACGAT
The DNA here is from genome assembly GCA_038246445.1 of Mycobacteriales bacterium. Taxonomy (GTDB): domain Bacteria; phylum Actinomycetota; class Actinomycetes; order Mycobacteriales; family Nakamurellaceae; genus Nakamurella. The sequence continues at coordinate 7,397 of JBBRVZ010000020.1, read as the reverse complement.
CGATGACGTCAGCCCGCTGGTTCCGCATGGGGCTCGGACTGGTGCTGTTGCTCGTTCCGCTGTGGGTGCTGCTCAGCCGGTTCGACGCCATCTGGAACGGGCATCCCGCGTATCCGGCAATCCTTCTTACGGTCGTAGGTGTCGGTCTGGTACTGATCGGGACCTCGGCGCGGGCATGGCGAAGCGTTCCCGATGACAACCGCCGCGCCAGCCCGTGGCGGATAGTCGGCCGGGTAGTGATCGCCCTGCTGGCGGTGGCAGTGATTGGCGTGCTAATCTGGCTGCGACCTTTCCCGGCCGGTGCGGTGGCCCTCGACGCGATGCGCAGTGACGCCGCCGTCACGGTCGTCGACCATCCAACGACTATCGAACTGGTGCCGACCACCGCTGCTGAAGCGACGGCGGGGCTGGTGTTCTCGCCCGGGGCCAGGGTGGACGCCCGGGCCTACGCGGCGCTGTTGCGTCCGGTTGCGGAAGCCGGCTTCCTCGTCGTCATTCTCAAGGAACCCCTCGGGCTGGCCATCACCCAGATCGGGCAGTCCGCCGGGCCCATCGCCGATCATCCGGAGATCGGGCAATGGGCGGTCGGCGGTCATTCCCTCGGCGGCGTGAGCGCCGCCTGGTTTGCCGCGGACCATCTCGACGTGGTGGACGGGCTTGTGCTGTGGGCATCGTTCCCGAACGACGACATGTCCGGCGACGCGTCGCTGCGCGTTCTGTCGCTCTTCGGGAGCAACGACCTGCTGGCCACACCCGCCGACATCGACCGCAGCAGAAGCAGTCTTCCACCGGATACCACATTTTTCGAGATCGACGGTGGCGTCCATGCGTTCTTCGCCGACTACGGGGAGCAGCCCGGTGACGGCGTTCCGGCAATCAGCAGGCAGCAGGCTGCGAACCAGATCTCGTCTGCCACAACCGATTTCATGACGCAGCTGGCGACTGACCCGTCGTACAGGTAGCTGTTCACCAACGACGCCGGTCCCATTCCGCCTGCACCGCAGGCTCTCCCACGTATCCGTCGGCAGGCGAGAAAAACTCGGGGCGCGGGTGATTGCTCGACGATCGTGTCGATTCGGTGGAGTGCCACTCCTTCTTCCCCGCGTCGAGATCGGGACATCACGCACCCACCGCGCCAGCGGGGGCGAGTGCGTCGAGGATGTGGTCGAGCTCGTCGAAGCTCTGGGTCGGCGGCAGGGTGACGACCGGCATGTCGGCACCTGCGGCATACCAGTGTTCCAATCCCTGCCGTGCGGCGGCAGCGTCGCCCCACAGCGTGAGTTCGTCCAGCAGGATGTCCGGCATGTCCCCGTTCGCGGCCAGCACCTGGTCGACGGCCGCCCCGAAGCCGAGTTACCGCAGCCGGGTGGCGTAGAGCGGCCCCATGCTGGTCAGGTAGAACTGGACCCACCACGACGCCAGCGCCCTGGCGCGGACCGGGTCGGGCGACACCGCCGCCGGGATGCATGGCCACACCTGCGGCAGCGCCCGGCCAACCGCGCCTTGTTCCAGTAGTCGGACGCCGTCCTTCAGCGTCGACACCGGGAGCAGGAACGGTCCCCAGCCGTCCGCCACCTCGCCGCACAATTGGATCGCGGTAGGCCCGAGCGCGGCCAGCAGGATCGGTACGGGGAATGGACCGACGGCCAGCCGCAACCCGCGGCCGCCGCCGGCGGGCGTGACCCGCTCGCCGTCGAGCAGGGCGCGCACCTGACGGGCGACGGCCGCGAGCCTCGGCACGGGCGTTCGGAACGGCACGTCGTGCAGTCCTTCGGCCAGCGCCGGGCTGCCCGCACCCAGGCCGAGGATGAACCGACCGTCCGAAATTTCGTGCAGGCTGGTCGCGAGCATGGCGATCTGCGCGGCGCTGCGACCCCAGACGTTCAGCACCCCCGTCCCGATCCGGATCCGGCTGGTCCGGGTGGCGACCTCGGCAAGGAGCACGGAGGCGTCGTGCCCCCAGCCCTCGGCCAGGAAAAACGCGTCGTCGCCCAGCGATTCGCCCTTCTGACATGATCGTTGTGGTGGTCTCGAGGATCAGCACCTCGCTCGGTGCGGGCACGAAAGCCGTGGTCGACGATAGAGGTGGCGATCGGGTTGCCCGGTAATTCGCCGACGGTTCAGCCAGAGGCCCGCGCCGGGCACATCCCGGATCCGATCAGGACCGTCCGTCACCGCATACCCGGAGGCGGGCCCCCCGGCTGCTATGGCAGCAGCACACCTTCCCTGCACTCCCGCGGATCGACCGGTATCCGTTACCGGTCAAATACAGTTCGAGCGATCCCGCGCAAACGCCACGGCAGGACTGAATTCTTAGCTCCATCTTCACCGGTGACCAATGGCCCGGTTGCAACATTCAATGTCGTGTCAATGAGTTTTACTCCTTGTGGCGGCACGCGGGTTGATGTCGCGCAGTCTGTCGAAATCGGGTGGACGGAGGCGTGCCGGGGCGCAGAGGATAGCTGGGATTTGTCGAACGCACTGCGGGTTTGAGCCGGACCCCTGTTGCTTGCCAAGCAAAAGGGGTAGATGGCCTGAGTGGAACTGTGGCGATAGGTCCCGACGACCACGAATCGGCAGGGCTGCGGCTTCGGACTAACGCGGCGTTTCGCCGGCTCTGGGTCTCGAGGATGGTCTCGTCGTTCGGCGACTCCCTGGGCCTGGTCGCGCTGACCTTGTTCGTCGCCGACTCGGCCGGGGCCGCCTTTGCGGTGGCGGCGTTGCTGTTGGTGGGGGACTTCGCACCGTCGCTGCTCGGACCGGTAGCAGGCGCGTTGGCCGACCGTTTCGATCGTCGCCGAATTCTGCTGGTCAGCGAGTTGGTTCAGGCGGTCGCGGTGTTGTCGCGGGCAGCACGTCAGCGATGGCCGGCGCGACCATCAGCCAGTCGGTCACCGGCACCAGATCGACGTACCAGACGCCGTCCGCGAACCGACCGCTCATATCAGCCGCGACCTGCAGCGCCAGGCGCGTCTTGCCGATCCCGCCCGGCCCTACCGCGGTCACCAAGCGGTGCTCCCCCAGCGCCTCGGCCAGCGCAGCCCGCTCGGCCGCCCGCCCGACGAACGGCGTCAGTGCCGAAGGCAGAGCGGTGACCAACGTGGCCGATCCGCCCACCCGGTCCGACTTCAGGTTCGCCGCCACGGCAGCGAGCGCGCGGCGATCGCGAGCCCGCAGCTTGCGTAGCAACGAAGAGACGTGACTTTCTACCGTGCGGATGGAAATGAACAGCCGCGCGCCGATCTCGGCGTTGGTCAAATGTTCGCCGAGGGCAGTCAACACCTGCGCCTCACGGGCGGAGATACCGCCCAACTCCAAAGGACCTTGGTCAGCGGGCACCGTCAAAGTGTGCACAGACAAGGGCCGTTGAAACAGCCCTTTTGACTCCGTTCAGGGCGCGTGTCACCGCCTGCCGCCAGACCGATGCCCGACGGGACACTCCGGCGACAAGGCCCACGGGGGCCGGTCAACCAAGCGGCCTCCCGGCGGGCAACTCAACTGACGCGGCAGAGGATCTCGCCGTGCAGGATGGCGAACCAGCCGTCCTGCGCGGAGCCCCAGTCCTGCCAGGCTGCGGAGAGCTGCGCCAATTCGCCGTCGTCGGTGAACCCGCCGCTCACGGCCTGGTGGGCGAACGCCGAATCCGTCACCCGCTCCGCCCATGTGGACGCCCACCACCGGCGTTCCGTCGGCGTCGAATAGCACCACACCGATGCCGAACAGCTCACGTCCTGATAGCCCGCCTGATGGGCCCACCCGAGCAGTCGCCTTCCCGCGTCCGGCTCGGCGCCGTTGTCCCGGGTGACCTGGTGGTAGAGCTCGAGCCAGCGGTCCAGCCGGGGGTCGAGCGGATACCACGTCATCGCTGCGTAGTCGGCGTCCCTCGCCGCCACCAGTCCACCCGGGCGGACCACCCTGGCCATCTCCCGCAATGCGGCCACCGGATCGGTCAGATGCTGCAGCACCTGGTGGGCGTGCGCGACATCGAATGCGCTGCTGGGGAAGTCGAGCTGGTAGGCGTCACCGACGGTGAAGGCAACGGAGGCAAGACCGCGATCTGCCGCCGTCTGCCGGGCGTCGTCCAACGGCCGGCCCACCCGGTCGACCCCGACGGTCTGGCCGGGGGCCACCGCTGCCGCCAGATCCAGCGTGATTGTCCCGGGTCCGCAGCCGATATCGAGCAGTGCGTGTCCAGGCCGCAGGTGTGGCAGGAGATAGCCCGCCGAGTTCTGCGCCGTCCGCCACCTGTGGGCCCGCAGCACGCTGTCGTGGTGTCCATGGATGTAGGTGTCCGACGGGGTCATCTTGGCATCCTGCGCCACAGATCCCAGTCGTAGCTCGCCAACGACGCCCATCACGGCAAGATCGGCGGGTCCGTGCGAAGTCATCGGGTCGGTCCAGGGACTGCTGGACGGGATCGCCGCCGGCCGTCGACCTGTCGTGACGGGATCAGCCGGCAGTCGCCAGCGCCGGCTGATTCACCGGGTCCAGACGCCCGGACCTCTTCGCCCAGATCTCGAACCACACGGTGAAGAACGGCGGTACCGAGGCGGCGACCGCCAGCATTGTCGTCCCCAGCGACCACCGCTGGATCCGGGCGGTCAGCAGAGCCAGCGCGACGTAAGCGACAAACACCCCACCATGGATGGGTCCGAAAATCTTGACGCCGACCTCACTGGTGCCCGCGATCCACTTGACGTACATGCCGCTCAGCAGCAGAAGCCACGTCATCGCCTCGACAATGGCGACGATGCGGAACGCGGACACGACGCGGGAGTTCACCACTCGAGTGTTCCATCCCCGATAGCCGGGCAGGACGCCGAAGGGCGCTGCGTGGAGTGATGTTCCACGCAGCGCCCTCCGCCGATTCTTATTCAGCTGACGAAGGTCAGCTCTCGGTGGGCTCCAGGGTCAGCGAGACCCCGTTGATGCAGTAGCGGTCGTTCGTCGGGGTGGCGTAGCCCTCACCGGAGAAGACGTGTCCGAGGTGCGAACCGCAGTTGGCGCAACGGACCTCGGTGCGGACGGAGCCGAAGGAACGGTCCTGCAGCAGCTCCACCCGGTCCTCGGCCAGGGGCGTGTAGAAGGCCGGCCAGCCGCAGTGGGCGTCGAACTTGTGGTCGCTGCGGAAGAGTTCGGAGCCACAACCGCGACAGCGGTACACACCGACGGTGGGGTCGGTCTCGTAAGGGCTGGAGAACGGCCGCTCCGTGCCGGCCGTGCGGAGCACCTGATACTCCTGCGGGCTCAGTTCGGAGCGCCACTGGTCGTCGGACTTCTCAACGTGGTAGGTCTTGTTGGTGGTCATACTTGTGTCAACACCGGCACTGCGTTCGACGTTCCCGGCCCGTTTCGACGGCTCTGTCATAGGTTGAGGACATGACCAGGACTCCCGCTGCGCTCGTCAAGGTGGGAGATCGGGAGGTGCGCGTTTCCAGCCCCGACCGGGTCATCTACGAGGCGACGGAACGGACGCCGCTGATCACCAAGCTGCAGGTCTGCGAGTACTTCGCGGCTGTCGGCGACGTATTGATGCGGGCGACAGGTCAACGACCGACGGCCATGGAGCGCTGGCCGGACGGCTGGCGTGAAGGCATGCGGTTGGCGACAGGACCGCAGGACCGGGAAGGCGATGGCTTCTATCAGAAGCGGCTGCCCAAGGGAGCGCCCGAGTTCATCGAGACCGTCAAGATCACCTTCCCCAGCGGGCGCACCGCGGACGAGCTCTGTCCCACCGAAGTTGCCTCGCTGGTGTGGGCGGCGCAGATGGGTGCCCTCACGTTCCACCCCTGGCCGGTCCGACGGCCCGACGTCAACCACCCTGACGAGTTGCGTCTCGATCTTGATCCACAGGCAGGGACCACGTTTTCGGACGCCCAGCGGGTTGCCGAGGTCACCCGGGAGTTGCTGGAGGAGCAGGGCCTGCGGGGCTATGCCAAGACCAGTGGCAACCGAGGAATTCACATTTTCGTCCCCATCCAGCCGCGGTGGACCTTCGACGAAGTGCGGCACGCAGCCATTGGGCTGGGACGCGAATTGGAGCACCGCGACGCAGGCGTCACCACCGGTTGGTGGAAAGAGGAGCGAGGCTCCCGGATCTTCCTGGATTACAACCAGAACCTTCGGGACCGAACCATTGCCAGCGCCTGGAGTCTTCGTGCCAGACCCGGAGCGCCCGTCAGCACGCCCATGTCCTGGGCCCGGTTGGCCGAGATCGAAGATCCGCGCGATTTCAACCTGACGACCATTCCGGATTATCTCGCGGATGGTGACCCGTGGGCTGGGATGGATGCCGAGGCCTACTCGCTGGAGCCGTTGCTCGACCTATGGGAGTCGCTGCCCGGTGGCGAGCTGAACTGGCCGCCCGACTATCCCAAGCAGCCGGGTGAGCCCCCGCGGGTGCAGCCCAGCAAGAAGGTTGCCGAGCATTGGGATGACGACGGCAACCGCATCGAGAAATAGACGTCGCATCGTTCGTCTGCGCGAGGGCTACAGGCATTTCGGTTCTGCTTACTCCACATTTCCGTCGGAATCTGCGTCATGGCGTCTGCGAATGTTCTGCGTAACGGCCGGAGGGTCGAGATTCCGCAACGAGCCGTGGCATTCAGTGGCGGCGATCGAATCGGTGCTGTGCGCCGGATCATTTGGCGACGTTCTCGGTCAGATCGTCGAGGCGGCGCGCGAGATAGCTGCGTTCGGGCTCGTTGCCGACGAGATCGAGCGCCTGCCGGTAGGCGGCGATGGCCTCGTCGTGGCGACTGAGCCGTCGCAGCAGTTCGGCGCGTGCCGCAGGCAAGGGGTGATAGTGACGCAATCGCGCGTCGCCAGCGAGCTCCTCGAGTAGCGAGAGACCGATTGTCGGACCGTCTCTCATCGCGACTGCGACCGCCCGGGCCACTGCAACGACTGGAGAACAGGCACGCACCAGGAGCAGGTCGTACAGCGCGACGATCTGTGCCCAGTCGGTGTGCTCGACGGTGGGTGCTTCGACATGCAGGGCCGCAATCGCTGCTTGGATCGTGTAGTAACCGGCGTCATGATCAAGCGCCTGACCAAGAAGTTGACTGCCTTCACCGATCAGGCGCATGTCCCACCGGGCTCGATCCTGATCCTCGAGGGAGATCGGAAGGCCATCGGCGTCAACGCGCGTCGGCCGGCGTGCGTCTGTCAGCAGCATGAGGGCGAGCAAGCCCGTCACCTCACGTTCTTCGGGCATGAGGCGGTGCAGGATGCGAGTGAGCCGGATGCCCTCGTCGCTGAGCCTGAATGCACCGCATCACCGTAGTTGATCTTGAAATTCGGCAGTAGATGTTGTGGCAGTGTCAGCCTGCCCGGTGCGGCCGGCATCGCCCGATCGGTTATCGGGTGGTCCGGATGGTGCAGGTCGGGCCTGGCCT
>JBBRVZ010000019.1:0-47530 GCA_038246445.1 Mycobacteriales bacterium | reverse complement strand
CGTGGTGGTAGCGCTGCGGCAGCGACCGCGCCTCACCCTCCATCAGCGCGATGACGGCGCCGTCGCCGAGCCGTTCGTCGGCCGCACCGACGAGGTCGAGCAATCCCGCCTGCGTCACCGCGCCGACGATCGGGACACTGGTTTCGCCGGGACCGACAGACCCGGCCGTTCCCGCCCGAAGCGAACCGCGGTGCGCCAGCCAGGCCGCCAGATGCCCACCGGCGGAATGACCGACGGCGGCCACCCTGTCCAGACCGAGCCGTCCCTCCGCGATCTGCTGACCCGGTCCCGCGAGCGAGTCGACGGCCCGAGCGGCATCGGCCAGCGTCGTCGGCCAGCCGCCACCTTCGCCGACCCTGCGGTACTCGATGACGGCCGCTGCAACCCCGTACCGCGTCAGGTCACGGCCCAGCGGCTCGGCCAACTCGCGCCCGTACGCGGCGCGCCAATACCCACCGTGGATGACCACGGCGACCGGCAGGTGGGTGCCGGTGGGCAGGAACAGCGTCACTGTCTGGCTGGGGTGCGGGCCGTAGGCGTATTCGTGGGTGTCGATCCTCATCCGGAGCCGACCGCCTTCCGCGCGCCCGGCGGAGATGTCATCAGGTCCACCTGTTAGTCAGGACGCCAAGGGCGCCGAGAGCCACCGCTGCGGCCGTCGAGGTGCGAAGGACCTGCGGCCCGAGCCGCACCGGGACACCACCGGCCGCGGTGAACACCGTCAGTTCCTCCTCGGTCAGTCCGCCTTCGGGCCCGACAATCAGTACCACGTCCCCGTCATCGGGGATGGGCGCGGCCCGCAGTGGACCCGCGGCGGCGTCGTGCAGCACCAGGGTGGTGCTGCGCGATCGCGCGATCAACCCGGCGATGTCACCGGTCGACGCGAGCTCGGCCACCTGCGGAACGAACGGTCGGCGGGACTGTTTGGCCGCTTCCCGCGCGGCGACACGCCACCGTTCGGTGCCCTTCGCCCGGTGCTCGGCCGTCTTCCACCGGGCCACACAGCGGTGCGCCGCCCAGGGAACGATCCGGTCGACCCCGGCCTCGGTGGCGAGTTCGACGGCGAGTTCGCCGCGCTCACGCTTGGGTAGCGCCTGCACCAGGGTGATCTGGACGGCGGGCGGCACGCTGCGTTCCGGTGCGCCCACGTCGACCGTCAGCTCCGCCCGGCCCGCCTCGAGAACGGTTGCCAGCGCGGCGTTTCCATTGCCATCGGTGAGGACAAGCCGCTCTCCGGTCCGGAGCCGGCGCACCGTTGCGGCATGCCGTCCTTCCGGCCCTGTCAGCCGGAAGATACCCGGGCCAGGAAGGTCCGGGACGAGAAAGTACGGCAGCGCCGGGCTCGATGGTCGGGCCGCCCCCGGGTGGGTGGTAGCGGGATTCTGGCCGGGCCCGCGCGCCTCAGTGCGAAGCGGGTCGGTCACTTCCCGACGAAGGAATCGCGGATCCGGGAGAAGAACCCACCGTTGTGCGCGCGGGCAGCCAGTTCGGGCTGCTCCTCACCGCGGAGCGTTGCGAGCTCACGCAGCAGCTCCGCCTGCCGGCTGTCCACCTTCGTCGGCGTGACCACCTCGATATGGACGTGCAGGTTCCCGATCCCGGTGCCCCGGAGCCTCGGCATGCCCTGCCCGCGCAGGGTGAGCACCGTGCCGGACTGCGTGCCCGGGTTGATGTCCAGGTCCTCGACGTTGTGCAGGGTCTGCAGGCCCATCGATGTGCCCAACGCGGCCGCCGTCATCGGGACGTGCACTGTGCAGTTCAGATCGATCCCGTCCCGGGTGAAACGCTCGTGCTGCAGTTCCTGGACCTCGACGTAGAGGTCACCGGGTGCGCCGCCGCCGGGGCCGACCTCACCCTGGCCGGCCAACCGGACCCGGATCCCGTCACCGACACCCGCCGGGATGTTGGCCCGTACGGTGCGCCGCGCACGGACCCGACCCTCGCCCTGGCACTGGCGGCACGGGTCGGGAATGACCTCGCCGTACCCGCGGCAGACCGGGCAGGGGCGGGACGTGACGACCTGGCCGAGCAACGACCGCTGCACCTGCTGGATCTCGCCGGAACCCTTGCACATCTCGCAGGAGGTGGGCGAGGTGCCTTCGGCGCAGCCGGACCCGTGACAAACCGAGCACAGGGTGGCCGTATCCACCGCGAGATCCTTGGCGACGCCCGTCGCACACTCCTCCAGCGTGAGCTCGATCGGGATCAGCGCGTCGTCGCCCTGCCGGACCCGGGACCGGGGGCCCCGCGATCGTGCACCGCCTCCGCCGCCGCCGAAGAAGGCGTCCATGATGTCGCCCAGGCCCATGCCGCCGAACGGGTCGCCCATGCCTCCGGGTCCGCCCTGGCCGCCGCTGCTACCCAGCGGGTCACCGCCGAGGTCGACCACCTGCCGCTTGGCGGGGTCGGAGAGCACCTCGTACGCCGCGGTGACGTCCTTGAACTTCTGCTGCGCGGCGGGATCGGGGTTGACGTCGGGATGGAGCTCCCGAGCCAACTTGCGGTAAGCCCGCTTGATCTCGTCCGTGGACGCGCCCTTGGCCACGCCCAGCAGGCCGTAATAGTCCCGTACCACGCTCTGCACCAGTTGCCTTCCCGCGGGCTCCGGCCCGCACCCGCTCGATCACCCGCCTCGCGGATGACGTCATGCCGTAGATATTCGTTGACGTTCTGTGTCTCGGTTCCTCTGTTGTCGTGAGCCTTGCGGCGAAACTGGTGTCGACCATCCCGCCGGTCGGGGGGTCAGCGTCCCGCGACGATCTCCCCCACGTACCGGGCGACCGCGCGAACCGCGGCCATCGTGCCGGGGTAATCCATCCGGGTCGGCCCCACCACTGCAAGACCGCCCATCAGTGTGTTCCCACTGCCGTACCCCGCGGACACCAGCGCCGAGGTCGACAGGTTCACGTCCGCGTTCTCGCGGCCGATCGACACCATCACGGCGTCCGGCGTTTCCAGCGCAGCAAGCAGTTTGAGCAGTGTGACCTGCTCGTCCAATGCCTCCAGCACGCCATGCAGGCTGGCCGGCTGGTCCGCCCAGGCGCCGGTGGCGTGCGAGGTGCCCGACAACACCAGACGTTCCCCGGGATGCTCGACCAATGCGTCCAGCAGCACACCGACCGACGGTGCCACGACGTACCGCGCGGAGGGGTCCGCGTTCGCGGCGAGCGAACCGACTGCGGACGCCGCATCGGCGAGCCGGCGGCCGGAGATCTGACTGGCCAGCAGCGATCGCAGTGTCGCCAGCGCCTCGTCGGTGACGTCGTCCTCCAACTCGACCAGGCGCTGCTCGACCCGGCCGGTGTCGGTGATGACGACCAGCAGCAATCGCCGGCGGTCCAGTGCCACGGCCTCGACGTGGCGCACCAAGGATCGGGACAGGTTGGGGTATTGGACGACCGCGACCTGGCGGGTCAGCTGGGCGAGCAGCCGCACCGATCGGCGCAGCACGTCCTCGAGGTCGACCGCCTCGGACAGGAACGCCTGAATCGCCTTGCGCTCGCCCGAGGAGAGCGGCTTGACCTGCGAGAGCCGGTCCACGAACAGCCTGTATCCCTTGTCCGTGGGAATGCGGCCCGCCGATGTGTGCGGCTGGGCGATGTATCCCTCGTCCTCCAGCACGGCCATGTCGTTGCGGATGGTCGCCGGCGAGACCCCTAGCTGATGCCGGTCGACCAGCGATTTGGAGCCGACGGGTTCACGGGTTGCGACGTAATCGGAGACGATCGCGCGGAGAACCTCGAACCGTCTGTCGTCCGCCGTCATGATCACCTCCGGTGTCCGGTACTGCATACGCCGCGGGTTCCGCGGACATCGTCGATGGATCAACTCACCCGTGGACCCGTGACGGGCGTGCACGGAGCGCGCTGGCACTCGCATGGCTCGCCTGCCAAGTGTAATCGCCGCCGCGGTTCAACCCTGCGGCCTGCACCGCGCTGCCGGGTGTGTGCTGCGCCGCGGTTCGACAACCGCTCCGGGGCGCGGCCGGATACCCTGTATCCGGCAGATCCGGCGAAGGGCCCCAGGATGATCTTCAAGGACGTGCGGGACGGGCGACCCTATCCCGACCACGGCCTCTCGATGCGGGACTGGGCACGTATTCCGCCGCGGCAGATCCGGATGGACGAGCTGGTCACGACCAAACGGGAACTACGCCTGGACGCCCTACTCGACGAGAACTCCACCTTCTACGGCGACCTGTTCGGCCATGCCGTGCTGTGGCACGGGGACATCTACCTCGAGGACGGTCTGCACCGCGCGCTGCGCGCGGCGCTGCAGCAACGGACCGTCATCCATGTCCGGATTTACAACCTGGACGCCGCGACCGCCGATGCGGGTGCGGCTGCGCTGGCTGATCAGCCGCGCGGGTAACTCCCCGGCGCGTGCGCGGCTACTTCCTTCCGCCCTCATTCGGCCAGCCGCAGCGCGATGCCATCCGCCAGTAGTCGCCCCTGCAGGGTGAGTACGGCCCGTCCCCCGTCGAGCGACCCGGGTTCCAGCAGTCCGTCGCCGGCGGCATCCCGGGCGGCGGCCCGGCCGGAGTCGGTCAACTGCTCGACCGGCAGGCCAGAGGCGAGCCGCAAGCGAAGCAGGACGTCCTCGAGCCGCCTGGTCTCCGCATCCAGCACCTCCCTGGCGTACCCGGGACTTCTGCCCGCGGCGACGGCGGCCGCGTAGGCCACAGGGTGCTTGACGTTCCACCACCGCACCCCGCCGACGTGCGAGTGCGCGCCCGGCCCGATCCCCCACCAGTCGCCGCCGGTCCAATAGCCGATGTTGTGCCGGCACCGGGCAGCGTCGTCGGTGGCCCAGTTCGACACCTCGTACCAGCCCAGACCCGCGGCCGTGAGCGCGGTGTCGGCCTGCACGTACCGGTCGGCCAGCACATCCTCGTCCGGCATGGGGAGCGCCCCGGATCGAACCTGACGGGCCATCCGGGTACCCGGCTCGACGATCAACGAGTACGCCGACACGTGATCCACCCCGCTGTCGATGACGGCGGCCAGCGAATCGGCGAATTCGGCGTCACTCTCCCCCGGTGTGCCGTAGATCAGGTCGAGGCTCACCTGGTCGAAGCCGGCGTCACGCGCCCACCGCACCACGTCCAGCGCCCGGCCGGCGGTGTGCGTGCGGTCCAGGATCTGCAGCACGCGACGCGAGGTGGACTGCAGACCGAGCGACAGCCGGGTGTACCCGGCCTCGCGGATCGCAGCCAGGAAGGCGGGGTCGGTCGACTCCGGGTTCGCCTCCGTGGTGACCTCGGCCCCGGGGGCCAGTCCGATCCGCTCGTCGATGGCCGCCAGCAGTCCAGTCAGCGGGCCGGCGCCGACCAGTGATGGGGTGCCGCCGCCGACGAACACCGTGGACACCAATCGATGGTCGCCCTTCGCGGCGAGAACCGTGGCGGCCAGATCGATCTCGGCCAACGATGCGGTCAGCCAGGACTGCGGCGACGCCGCGGAACCCAGCTCACCGGCTGTGTAGGTGTTGAAGTCGCAGTAGCCGCAGCGGGTGGCGCAGAACGGGACATGCAGATAGAAGGACAGCGCCCGGTCGGCGACGCCGACGTACGCCTGGCCCGGGAGGGACCCGTCCGCGGGAACCGGGTCGCCTTCGGGCAGGGTGGACGGCACCCGTCCATTCTGAACCAGTACGGAGGACCCGATGCCCGATCCGGCGACCGGCGACCCGGCCACGTCGCGCCCGTTGGTGCAGCTCGACATCAGCCGCGGTGTCGCCACCATCACCCTGGACTCACCGACGAACCGCAACGCCCTCTCGACAGCCGTCCGCGCCCAGCTGCGGGCCGCACTCGATGCCGCAACCGCCGACGACGCCGCCCGGGTCCTGGTGCTCACCCACACCGGCCCGGTGTTCTGCGCTGGGATGGACCTGAAGCAGGAGGCCGTCGCCTTGCCGGGCCAGCAGGGTGTCCGGGAGCTCCCCGCGATTCTGCAGCGCATCTCCCGGTGCCCGAAGCCGGTGCTGGCCCGCGTCAACGGGCCCGCCCGGGCGGGGGGCATCGGCATCATGGCCGCGACGGACATCGTCATCACGGTGCCCTCCGCGACGTTCGCCTTCTCCGAAGTGCGGATCGGGCTGATCCCCGCCGTCATCACAGTGCCGGTCCTGCAACGGGTTTCCGGTCCCGCAGCACGGGAGTTGCTGCTCACGGGCGAGGTCTTCGATGCCGCCCGGGCCCGGTCGATCGGCCTGGTGAACGCCGTCGACGACGACATCGATGGCGCTGTCGACGGGTTCGTGGCGGCCCTGCTGGCCGGTGGCCCGACGGCGCTGGCCGGCACCAAGGCGTTGCTGCAGCGCGGAGTGGACGACTCGGACGAGCGCTACGCCGAGCTGCTGGACATTTCGGCCGCCCAGTTCGCGTCCGCCGAGGCGCGAGAGGGTGCGCTGTCTTTCACCCAGAAGCGCCCGGCTGCATGGGTGGCCGGTAGTCGTCGATAGGCCCGGCAGACGCCCATGGTGCCCGGCAACCGTCCACCGGCCCGGGAGCCGTTGTCAGGCCCCGGCAGTCTGCGGAGAGCGAGGTCAGCGCGTGACGGCGACCAGAACGGCGATGACGATCATCGCGACCAGCGCGACGGACATCCACCGCCTGGTCAGCACCGGGAGCGGGCGGCGACTCATTCGGTCGCCGTGGGGACCGACGCAAAACGTCGGCCCGCGGCCCCATCCGCGGGAGCTGTCGCCGTCTGCAGGGCGCGGGTCCCGGCAGCCGGGTCACGACGGCTGTGCCTGGCGAGCACCGCTTCCACCATCCGGTCGATGAAGCCTGCGGCCAGGTAGCACAGCGGGCCCAGCACACCGAGCAGCAGCAGCACCTGGATCCAGTACGACTGACCGGCCACCCATGACTCAACGGCGTCGATGACGTCCAGGACGGGTTGCCAGCTCACCCGCCCAGGGTACGGCCGGGAGCACAGCGTGGCCGGGTCTGGGCTCAGGCCGGCGCCGGTGCTACCCGTCTATCGCCGCCCAGCAGGGACATCCGCCGTTCGGCCCTATCAACGGTGACAGCAAGCTGTCAGCGCCCACTACTGCGAGTCGAACGGGTGGTTCTTCCTGTGCGAGGGCCGCGGCGGTTGCTCCGTCGTCCCGAGACCGAATACGGTCCACTCGTTGTGACCTACGCCATACGCCTGGCGTCGCAGGAGGCAGTTCGGTCGGGACCATCTTCGGTGACGGCTGCGCCCGGCCAAGCCCTGGGCGCCTCGTCGGCCCCACCCTGGAGAACGCCCATGTCGCGCACGCGACCCGCTGTACGCCACCGCCGAATCCTGTCCCTGGTCGCCGCGGGAAGCCTTGCCGCTTCCCTGGTGTCGGTCGCTGCGACCGTTCCGGCTGCGGCTCGGGCACCGGATCCGCTATCCGCCCTGCCGAGCTCGGTCACGCTGGTCGGCAGCATGCAGGCAGCGCTCGGCTGTTCCGCGGACTGGCAGCCTGACTGCGCCGCAACACGCCTCACGCTGGACGCGGCCTCGCAGACCTATCACGGCACGTTCGGCCTCCCGGCCGGCGGTCACGAATTCAAGGTCGCCGTCAACGGCAGCTGGGACGAGAGCTACGGCGCGGACGGTGTCGCCGGCGGCGACAACATCCCGCTGACGCTGGCCGGTCCCGCCGCCGTGGAGTTCGGGTACGACCCGGTCTCGCATCGGGTATCGCTCACCCCCGTCGACCTGCCCACCACATCGGACCGGGAGAACGCCGCGCTCGCCGGTCAGAGCCTGCGCAAGGATCTGACCAGGGAACAGTTCTACTTCGTGATGGCCGACCGGTTTGCCAACGGAGACCCGAGCAACGACGCGGGCGGCCTGACCGGCGACCGGCTGACCACCGGACTCGACCCCACCGCGAAAGGCTTCTACCACGGCGGCGATCTCAAGGGCATCACCGATAAACTCGACTACCTCAAGGGTCTCGGGGTCACCTCGATCTGGATGACACCGTCGTTCAAGAACAAGCCGGTGCAGGGCACCGGCGACAACGTCAGCGCCGGCTACCACGGTTACTGGATCACCGACTTCACCCAGATCGACCCGCATCTGGGCACGAACGAGGAACTGAAGACCCTGGTCGACAGGGCGCACGGGAAGGGCATGAAGGTCTTCTTCGACATCATCACCAATCACACCGCCGACGTGATCAGCACGCCGAGCACCTACATCACCAAGAAGGACCGGCCGTACACAGACGCGGCGAGCAAGCCCTTCGACGACATTCCGTTTGCCACCGGCAACGACTTCCCCACCCTGAATCCGAAGACATCATTTCCCTACGTCCCGGTCCTGGCCGATGGCGAGAAGAATGTCAAGGTACCGGGGTGGCTCAACGACCCGACGTACTACCACAATCGCGGCAATGCGAATTTCGACGGCACCGAAGGCGATGTGTACGGCGACTTCGTCGGCCTGGACGACCTTTTCACCGAGCAACCGGCGGTCCGCGACGGAATGATCGACATCTACCAGGCGTGGGCGCAGTTCGGCATCGACGGTTTCCGTATCGACACGGTCAAGCACGTGAACATCGGCTTCTGGCAGAAGTTCTCGCCCGAGGTGCTGAAGGCTGCGAAGCAGGCGGGCAAGGACAAGTTCTTCATGTTCGGCGAGGTGTACGACGCCGACCCCAGGAACACCTCCCGCTTCACCACCGAGGGAAAACTGCAGGCGACCCTGGATTTCGGTTTCCAGGCCCAGGCCACCGCGTTCGGTCAGGGCAAACCGACCGTAGGGCTGCGGGACCTGTTCGCGAATGACGACTATTACACCGATGCCGATTCCAATGTCTATTCGGCGCCGACGTTCCTGGGCAATCACGACATGGGCCGAATCGGTAATTTCCTGACCTCGGCCTCGAGCGGTCGCGTGCAATTGCAGCAGCGTGACGAACTGGCCCATTCGCTGATGTACCTGACCCGCGGGCAGCCGGTGGTCTACTACGGCGACGAGCAGGGCTTCGTCGGCGACCTCGACTCCCCGGGCGACCAGAACGCCCGGCAGGACATGTTCCCCAGCCGCGTCGCGAGCTACAACGACGACCCGCTGATCGGCACGGACAAGACCACCGCCGACGACAACTTCGACACCGCACACCCGCTGTACCGGTACATCTCGCAGCTGTCCGCGCTGCGCAAGAACAATCCGGCGCTGGCCGACGGTGCGCAGATCCATCGGTACGCCTCGGACAAGGCGGGCATCTACGCGTTCAGCCGGATCGACGCCAAGGATCAGGTCGAATACCTGGTCGCAGCAAACAACTCAACATCCGCGGCGACCGCGACCTTCGACACCTTCACCGCCAAGGGCCAGTTCCGCGCTCTCTGGCCGCAGGCCCAGCAGGTGCTGCGGAGCGACAAGGAGGGCCGGGTCACTGTCACCGTCCCGCCGCTGTCCGTCGCGGTCTGGAAGGCGGCGGCGCCGGTCAAGCCGTCGAAGTCCGCGCCGGCGGTGTATTTCCGGACCCCTGGAGCCGGCGGCGTCGTCGGCGGTCGCGCCGAGGTCGGGGTGTCCGTACCCGCCGGCGGGTTCAACCAGGTTTCGCTGGCATGGCGTCCCGTCGGGACCACGACGTGGACCGCTTTGGGCACGGACGACAATGCCCCCTACCGGGTGTTCCATGACGTCACCGGGCTGGCGAAGGGGACGTTGGTGGAGTATCACGCCGTGCTGAAGGACAACGCCGGCCACCTGTCCGACGCGACGACCTACGCCGTCGTCGGGGATCCGGCCGCACCGATTCCTGGCGACGGTGGCGGCGGTGGGCCGGTCGACCAACCGGAGTTCGTCACGGTCGCCGGATCGTTCCAGAACCAAGAACCCATCAAGTGCGCCGAACCGTGGCAGCCGGCGTGTGACAACACCCAGTTGACCCTCGATCCCAAGGATCAGATCTGGAAGGGCACGTTCCAACTCCCCGCAGGCAACTGGGCCTACAAGGCGGCGATCAACAGGAGCTGGGACGAGAATTACGGTGCCGGAGCGGTTCCCAACGGCGGGAACATCGGCCTGACGGTGCCCGAAGGCGGGGCGGAGGTCACCTTTTACTACGACCACCGGACGCATTGGGTGACGACAAACCTGCAGGGCCCGATCGTCACCGCGACGGGGTCGTTCCAGGACGAGCTGGGATGCCCCGCCGACGCGGGATCCGAGGAGGGCCAACCCGACTGCCTCATCTCGTGGCTGCAGGACCCGGACGGGGACGGCAGGTTCACCTATTCGACGTCCGCCATTCCCGCAGGCAGCTATCAGGTGAAGGCGGCACACAACCTTTCCTGGGAGGAGTCCTACGGGCAGGGCGGAGTCGACGGCGCCGCCGCCATCCCGTTCACCGTCGCCGCCGGTGACCGCGTGACCTTCAGCTACGTACAGGCCACCCACGAGTTGACCGTGACCAGCAGACGGGCCGGCGCGACACCGGACCTCGCGGCACGGAAGGGTCAGTGGTTGCAAACAGGCTTGCTGGCCTGGGATCTCGGCCTGGATGAGACGACCGCGCGCGATTCGTCCTTCCGGTTGCACTCCGCGCCGAAGGGTGGCCTGTCGATCGACGCCGAATCGATCACCGGCGGCTCGTCGCTGCCGCTGACCTTCGACCCGGCCGGGCTGCCCGATGACGTCAAGACGAGTTGGCCGCACCTGGCCGGCTACAACGCGCTGCGGCTGACCAAGAAGGATGCCGCGAACCGCAAGCTGCTCTCGCAGATCCTCACCGGCCAAGTGGTTCTCGCGGAGTACGACGAGCTCGGCAGGCTCGTCGACGCCACCGGCGTGCAGATCCCCGGAGTGCTGGACGACCTCTACAAGGGCGCCGCGTCACGACAACTCGGCCTGTGGTGGGTCTTCAGCATGCCGGTCTTCTCGTTGTGGGCACCCACCGCGCAATCGGTCACCCTACTGGTGGACCCGCCCGGAGCCGCCGGTGAGACCCGGGTCAGGATGGGCCGCGACCAGGACGGCATCTGGACGTCCTGGGGACGCTCGAAGTGGCGAAACGGCACCTACCGCTACGAGGTCAAGGTCTACGTCCCTGAGACCGGCAAGGTGGAGACGAATATCGTCACCGATCCGTACAGCGTGGCGCTGACCACGAATTCGACCGCGTCGGTGATCGCCGATCTAAATTCTCCCCAGCTGATGCCCACGGGTTGGTTCACACTGGCGAAGCCCGCTCTGGCACAGCAGGAGGACTCGACAATCTACGAACTGCATATTCGGGACTTCTCCATCAACGACGCGTCCGTTCCGGCCGCCAACCGGGGCACATACCTGGCCTTCACGAACCGGAACAGCGCGGGGATGAAGCACCTTGCCGCGCTGGCCAAGTCGGGGCTGGACACCGTGCACCTGTTGCCGGCCTTCGACATCGCGACGATCGAGGAGGATCGCGCGACTCAGCAGCAGCCGGCCTGCGAGCTGCCCGCTCTGCCGCCGGACAGCGAGCAGCAGCAGGAGTGCGTGTCCGCCGTCGCCGATAAGGACGGCTTCAACTGGGGATACGACCCGCTGCACTACACCACGCCCGAAGGCTCGTACGCGAGCAATCCCGATGGCGCCGGGCGGACGCGGGAGTTCCGGCAGATGGTTGCCGGGCTCAACGGCATCGGCCTTCGGGCGGTGATGGACGTGGTCTACAACCACACCGCCGCGTCCGGTCAGGACCCGAACTCTGTGTTGGATCGGGTTGTGCCCGGCTACTACCAGCGGCTGTCCGCGACGGGTGAGCAGGAGACGTCCACCTGCTGTGCGAACACCGCCTCCGAGCACAAGATGATGGAAAAGCTGATGATCGACTCCCTGGTGACCTGGGCCAGGCAGTACAAGGTCGACGGCTTCCGGTTCGACCTGATGGGCCATCACAGCAAGCAGAACATGCTGAACATCAGGGCCGCGCTGGACAGGTTGACCGCGCGCCGGGACGGCGTCGACGGCAAGAAGATCATCCTGTACGGCGAGGGCTGGAACTTCGGCGAGGTTGCCGACAACGCCCGGTTCGTCCAGGCCACCCAGGCGAACATGGCAGGCACCGGCATCGCCACCTTCTCCGACCGGCTCCGCGATGCCGTTCGCGGCGGCGGCCCGTTCGACGAAGACCCCCGCATCCAGGGGTTCGGCACGGGGCTTGCCGCGGATCCGAACGCCTCCCCGGCCAACGGTGCAGCGGCCGAGCAGCGGGCACGGTTGCTGCACTACCAGGATTTGATCAAAGTCGGGCTGACCGGCAACCTCGCCGGGTACGCCTTTGTCGATGCGGCCGGAAATACCGTCACCGGCAGGGATGTCGACTACAACGGCTCCCCCGCCGGTTACGCGGCCGACCCGTCCGAGGTGATCTCCTACGTCGATGCGCATGACAACGAAACCCTCTTCGACGCCTTGACGCTCAAGCTCCCGACGGCGACAACGATGGCCGACCGGGTGCGGATGAACACGGTGTCGCTGGCGACGACGGCTCTGGGGCAGGGGCCGATCCTCTGGCATGCCGGGACGGATCTGCTGAGGTCGAAGAGCCTGGACCGCAACAGCTTCAACTCCGGTGACTGGTTCAACCGGATCGACTGGACCGGTCGGCACACCACCTTCGGTTCCGGACTGCCGCCCAAGGCCGACAACGAGTCGAAATGGCCGTACCTGCGGCCACTTCTCGCGGACCCGGCACTCGCACCAACGCCCGCGGCCATCGGAGCGGCCACCAAGGCAGCGCAAGAACTATTGACCCTGCGGTTCTCCTCACCCCTTCTCAGGTTGGGATCGGCGGACCTGATCGGCCAGAAGGTCTCGTTCCCGGGGGGCGGTCCGGAGCAGCAGGCCGGAGTGATCACGATGGTGCTCGACGACACCGTCGGGCCGGACGTCGACCCCGCACTGGACCGGATCGTGGTGGTCTTCAACGCCTCCCCCGACCCGCAGACGCAGGTGCTCACCAGCGCCGCCGAGCTGCAACTGAGCCCTATCCAGGCGCGTGGTGCCGACAAGGTGTTGCGGAACGGGACTGTCGTCGACGGTTCCGCCGGCACGGTCACCGTCCCGGGCCGCAGCGTCGCGGTGCTGGTGCAGCCGCACAGCTGAGCCGGTTCCCGTCCTCCCGGCCGCCCGACCAGTTCGATGCGGGGCGGTCGAGAGGCGGCGATCGGCGCGGTCTACCGTGTCGCCCATGCTGGCCGTCTATGCCTCGAAACCCCATCCCGACGACCCCCTGGAAGGCGTCCAGGTCGGCGAGCGCCCTGACCCCGAGGTCCCCGAAGGCTGGGAACGGGTGCGGGTGCGTGCGGCATCACTGAACCGGCACGATCTGTGGACACTGCGCGGGGTGGGCATCAAGCCCGAGCAGTTCCCGATGATCCTCGGGTGCGACGGCGCGGGCGTCACCGACGACGGCCGCAACGTCGTCGTGTACCCGATCATCGGCGTACCCGGGTTCTCCGGTGACGAGACGATGGACCCCGGCCGCACCCTGCTGACCGAGAAGCACCAGGGAACGTTCGCCGAGTACACCGTCGTTCCGAACCGAAACCTGTTGCCGCTGCCGGACTCTCTGAGCCACGAACAGGCGGCGGCACTGGGTACGACGTACCTGACCGCGTACCGGATGCTGGTCACCCGCAGCGGCCTCCCCGCCGGATCGACCATCCTGGTGCAGGGCGCCAGCGGCGGGGTATCAACTGCGCTGATCCAGCTCGGCCGCGCGATCGGAATGCGGGTCTGGGTCACGTCCAGGTCGGAGGAGGGGCGCGCCAGAGCCGCCGACCTCGGCGCGCACCGGGTGTTCGAGGAGGGCGCCCGGCTGCCCGAACGGGTGGACGGCGTGTTCGAGTCCGTCGGCAAGTCCACCTGGTCGCACTCCATGCGCGCGGTCCGCCCCGGCGGCGTCATCGTCTGCTGTGGAGCGACCACCGGCGCGGACCCATCCGCCGATCTGCAGCGCCTGTTCTTCCTGCAGATCTCCGTGATCGGTTCCACCATGGGCACGCTGGACGAATTCCGCCGGTTGATCGCCCTGTGCGACACCACCGGCGTCCGACCTGTGGTCGACCGGACATTCCCGCTGGAGATGGGCAGGCAGGCTCTGGAACTGCTGGAGAAGGGCACGCCCGGAAAGCTGGTCCTTACGGCCCCGTAGGAGATCGGGCCTTGCTCGGGTTGGGTCCGCGATGCTCGTGCTGCAGCTAGAGCATCGCCTCCACAGAGCGAGTAAGAGCTGCGGCAACTGTCGCATCGCTGATGCTGCTCACGATGCGGTGGGCCGCGCCGGGGCGCTACTTCTTGTCCCGACCGCCCGCGGAACCCGCCGGCTCGCTGGAGAGGGCGGCGATGAAGGCCTCTTGCGGCACCTCGACCCGACCGACCATTTTCATCCGCTTCTTGCCCTCCTTCTGCTTCTCCAGCAGCTTGCGCTTGCGGGTGATATCGCCGCCGTAGCACTTGGCAAGCACGTCCTTGCGCATCGCGCGGATCGTCTCGCGGGCGATCACCCGGGAGCCGACGGCGGCTTGGATCGGCACCTCGAACTGCTGGCGCGGGATCAGCTCACGAAGCTTCGCCGTCATGGAAACGCCGTAGCCGTAGGCGGAGTCGCGATGCACGATCGCCGAGAAGGCGTCGACCGGTTCACCCTGCAGCAGGATGTCGACCTTCACCAGGTCGGCCGGCTGCATGCCGGTCTCCTCGTAATCCAGCGACGCGTAACCGCGGGTCCTTGACTTCAGTGCGTCGAAGAAGTCGAAAATGATCTCACCCAGCGGCAGGGTGTAGCGCAGCTCCACCCGGGTCTCCGACAGATAATCCATGCCCCCCAACGTCCCTCGCCGGGACTGGCACAGCTCCATGATCGCGCCGATGTACTCGCTCGGCGTGATGATGGTGCACCTGACGATCGGCTCGGTGATCGTCGAGATCTTGCCCGCCGGCCAATCCGACGGGTTGGTGACGACGTGCTCCACGCCGTCCTCCATCGTGATGTTGTACACGACATTCGGTGCGGTCGAGATGAGGTTCAGGCCGAATTCTCTTTCGAGGCGATCACGTGTTATTTCCAAGTGCAACAGCCCGAGATAGCCGCAGCGGTAACCGAATCCGAGTGCGGCGGAGGTCTCCGGCTCGTACGTCAGGGCGGCGTCGTTCAGTCGCAGCTTGTCCAGCGCGTCCCGCAGCAGCGGGTACTCCGACCCATCGAGGGGATACAGCCCGGAGTACACCATCGGCCGTGGTTCCCGGTAGCCGCCGAGCGGCACGGTGGCACCCTTGCTGGCCGAGGTGATCGTGTCGCCCACCTTCGACTGCCGGACGTCCTTGACCCCGGTGATCAGGTAACCGACCTCGCCGACCCCCAGGCCGACGGTCGGGATGGGCTCCGGGGAGATGACGCCGACCTCCAGCAGCTCATGGGTCGCCCTGGTCGACATCATCTGGATCCGCTCGCGCGGGGTGATCTTCCCGTCGATGACCCGGATGTAGGTGATCACGCCGCGGTAGATGTCGTAGACCGAGTCGAAGATCATCGCGCGCGCCGGCGCCGCCGAGTCGCCCACCGGGTGGGGAATCTCCGCGACCACTTTGTCCAGCAGTTCCTTGACGCCGGCACCGGTCTTGCCGGAGACCTGCAGCACGTCCTGCGGCGAGCCGCCGACGATGTGCGCGATCTCCTGCGCATAGCGCTCCGGCTGGGCGGCCGGCAGGTCGATCTTGTTCAGCACGGGGATGACGTGCAGGTCGTTCTCCAGCGCCAGGTACAGGTTCGCCAGGGTTTGCGCCTCGATGCCCTGAGCGGCGTCGACCAGCAGCACCGCGCCCTCGCACGCAGCCAGTGACCGGGACACCTCGTAGGTGAAGTCGACGTGGCCCGGGGTGTCGATCAGGTTCAGGACGTGGTCCTTCTTGACCCCGTCGATCCCCGCCGCCGCCCACGGCAACCGAACGGCCTGCGACTTGATGGTGATGCCGCGCTCGCGTTCGATGTCCATCCGGTCCAGATACTGGGCCCGCATGTCCCGGCCCTCGACGACCCCGGTCAGCTGCAGCATGCGATCGGCCAGCGTCGATTTGCCGTGGTCGATGTGCGCGATGATGCAGAAGTTGCGGATCAACTCCTGCGGGGTGAACGTGCGGTGAGCACGCGAGGCGAGGCTTCCAGAAGTCACAGGAATCTTTCTACGCAGGCGATCGGTCCCCTCATCGTCCCACGGGGTGGCGTCGAACAAGGCCGCACAGCCTCCACCGTCTCTGTGTGCCCGGTCGCTGCCCCGCCGGTGGGCACCGTCGGACCCAGCTGGCACAGTTGTCGCATGCCTGACACCGGGTCGCCGCGCACCACCACTTCGTCGTCCACCGACATCGCGATCGCCATCACCGGGGCGCATGTCGTGCCCATCGACGGCCTGCCTTTCAACGGCACGGTGCTGCTGCACGGCGGCCTGATCGCCGCCATGGGCAGCGATGTCACTGTTCCTGGCGATGCGATCGTCATCGAGGCGGACGGGAAGTGGCTGCTCCCGGGGTTCATCGATGCCCACACGCATCTCGGCGCCCACGAGGAGGGTGAGGGCTGGGCCGGCAACGACACCAACGAGCTCACCGACCCGGTGACGGCCGCGGTGCGCGCGCTGGACGCCATCAACCCGGCGGAGGTGGGCTTCGACGACGCACTGGGCGGCGGCGTCACGGCGGTGAACGTCAACCCTGGTTCGGGCAATCCGATCGGGGGTCTGACCGTTGCCATCCACACCCATGGCCGGACAGTGGACGAGATGGTGCTGCGGTCGCCGTCCGGGCTGAAGTCCGCGCTCGGCGAGAACCCGAAGCGGGTGTACAGCGAGAAGAAGCAGACCCCGTCAACGAGGCTGGGAACCGCCCAGGTGATCAGGGCCGCCTTCGTCGAGGCGCAGAACTACCTCGACAGGCAGGAGCAGGCCGAGCAGAGCCCGCCCGCCCGGAACCTGACCTTCGAGGCCCTGGGAGAGGTCCTGCGTGGAACCATCCCGTGGCGGCAGCACTGTCACCGCGCCGACGACATCGCCACCGCCGTGCGGATCGCCGACGAGTTCGGCTACCGGCTGGTCATCGACCACGGCACCGAGGCGCACCTGATCGCGGATCTGCTGGCCGCGCGGAACATCCCGGTGCTGATCGGTCCGCTGTTCACCTCGCGCTCGAAGGTGGAACTTCGGCAGCGGTCGCTGGCCAACCCCGGCAGACTGGCCGCTGCCGGCATCGAGATCTCGATCATTACCGACCACCCGGTCGTGCCGATCAACTTCTTGGTGCACCAGGCCACGCTGGCCGTCAAGGAGGGGCTGGACGCCGAAACGGCGCTGCGGTCGTTGACCATCAATCCGGCCAGGGTGCTCGGCCTCGACGGCAGGATCGGCTCACTCGCGGTCGGCAAGGACGCGGACGTGGTGCTGTGGAGCGGTGACCCGCTCGACGTCATGCAGCGCGCCCTGCGGGTCTTCATCGCCGGCCGGGAGGTCTACACCTTCGACGAACTGACCCGAAGCGCAACGGTGGCCGGACGATGATCCAGCAGCAGCCGGGCTCCTCCGGACTGGACCGTGCGCAGGTCCTGTCGATGGCAAGGGCGCTGGCGGATCTGATCGACGCCGCCCGCACGGAGGTGGCGGGTGGCGCGCCATCATCGCTGGTCGCCGCGCTGTCCGGCCACCTCGGGATGGACGCCAGGGAGGCGACCATCGTCAGCCACCACTGGGCACCGTGGGAGCACGTCTCGCTGCATCGGGGCGTTGCCGCCCACCTTGCCGCGGCCACGCCGCAAGCGCAGTGGGTCGGGTTGCCCGGCGGTCCGATGCGCATGCACAACGACCTTCCGTCCCTGCTGCAGATGGGGCCGGCGGAGCGATTGACCAGCGCCGACTACGTGTTGCTGCCGAGCAGCCCGACCGCGACCGAGGACGTCGTGTCCTGCGGACTGGTGTGCACCCTGGACGTTTCCGGGAATCCGGTTGTGCTCGCGCTCCGCGAGGTGCAGATGGCCGGGCCGAGTCTGGTCGCCATCGAAGTGATGGCCGCCGATCGGGCGATCGCGTCCGGACTGGTGACACATCTGCAGGCGCTGGTCGCCGAGCACGACATCCTGCGCGGGCAGGTGCTGTCGTTCTCGGTCAACGAGCACCAGGGCAACCAGATGGTCAGCTTCCTGCCGCGGCCGCAGGTGGCGCGCAGGGATGTGATCCTGCCGCCGGACGTGCTGCCGACCATCGAGAAGCACGTCACCGGGCCGGCTGAGCGGGCGAGCCGGCTGCTGGATCTGGGTATCCATCTCAAACGCGGGGTCCTGCTGCACGGTCCGCCGGGCACCGGGAAGACCCACACGGTGCGATACCTGATGGGCCGGCTCGCGGACAGCACCGTCGTGGTGCTGACCGGCAACGGGCTGATGTTCATCGAACAGGCCGCAGCGCTGGCGCGCCGGCTGGCGCCCAGCCTGGTGGTGGTGGAGGACGTGGACCTCATCGCCCAGGATCGGTCGTTCTCACCGATGGGTAACCCGCTGCTGTTCAGCCTGCTGGATGCGATGGACGGGGTCGGCGCAGACGCCGATGTGACGTTCGTGCTGACCACCAACCGGGCCACCATGCTCGAGGAAGCGCTGGTGCAACGGCCCGGCCGGATCGATCTGGCGGTCGAGATACCTCGCCCTGACGCGGATGGCCGCCGACAACTGGCCGAGCTGTACCGGGGTCGCGTCACCGTCACCGCCGACCTCGAACCGCTGGTCGCTGCCACCGAGGGGGCGACCGCGTCCGCGATCAAAGAGTTGATGCGCCGTGCGGTACTGCGCGCACTGGAGGGTGACCCGTCACTGGACCCGCCCGTCGTCGACGACGCTGTGCTCGCGGGGGTCCTGCAGGACTTCGTCTCAGAGACGCAGGCGCTGAGTCGGTCCCTGCTCGGCGCGGGCGACGAACCGGCGGCCGATAGCTTCGGTCCGCAGGACTCGGGGCTGTTCGACGGCGGTGGTCCGGTACCGGGCCTTGCACCGCCGCCGTTCGTGCATCGCGCCATGCCGCACTCAGCAATGGGCTGGTCGGCGGGCTGACCGGGCGGGTCAGGCTGACCGGGTCAGGAAGCGGCGGACCGGCCCACCCGCAGCGCCCACAGCACCAAGGGCACCTGCAGTGGCAACCGGGCGAACAGCACCGCCCGGTACCAGAGGGGTCGCCGCCGCGACCTCAGCGTCATCGAAATGTTCGCCGGGAAGACCGCGACGAACAGCGCAGCCGTCGCGGGTCCTCCCCATCTGCGGGTGGCCGGATGTGCGAGCAGACCGGCACAAACGATCTCCGCCGCTCCACTGACGGCCACCAGCTCGTGCGGTCGCGGAAGTGCCTTCGGAACGATGGCCAAGAACGGCGCGGGCCGGACGAAGTGCATCACCCCTGATCCCGCAAGCAGCGCGATCAGGAACAGCCGTACCTTCGGGACGCTGATTTCTCGGCCGGTCAGTACGCGGAGAAGGTGCATACGCCCCATCCTGCAGTGCTTCTGGGGGTGGGGCCGGGCGGCGGACGGTTAACGTGACGGGAACATGCTGACGAACCGCGACCGGGCCGCTCACCCACCAAGGACCGCGGGCTTGTTCGCCGTTGTGCTGCTGCTCCTGACGGCGGCCGGCTGTACGACGTCGCGATCCACGCTACCCGCGTCCACCCCTCCACCGGGGACAGGTGCCGCGACCATCACCGTCAGCAGTGGATCGTCGACGCAGCTGACGGCGCCTGAAAACACCGCACCGACGACCGTTCCCGGCATTGCTGCACCGACCATTGATTCTTCGACCACCCGGGTGACCCAGTTGCCGCCGGCTCCCACGGCCTCGGTGCTGCCCGAGGCGAGCGGAACGTCCCCAACCGCGACGTCGGTACCGTTCGGAGCTGTGGGACTTACCGGTGTCAACGATCCGTCATGCACGTCCGAGCAGCGGCCGGTGATCCTGCTACACGGAACGCTGGCGACCGCCCAGGGCGATTTCGGTGCCCTTGCGCCAGCGTTGCGAGCCTCCGGCCGCTGCGTCCACACCCTGGACTACGGCATGGGCGGGATCCGGTCGGTCCGCGGCTCCGCGAAGACGGTGACCGCCTTCGTCGACCAGGTGCTGGCGACGACCGGCGCCGACCAGGTGGACGTCATCGGCTACTCGCAGGGCGGCCTGGTTCTACGGACGGCCCTGAGGCTGCAGGGCCTTGCCCCGAAGGTGGCGGTGGCCGTGCTGATCGCGCCGACGTTCCACGGCAGCACGTCACCGTTGCTGACCGCGCTGCCGCCTGCCCTGTGCCCGGCGTGTGCCGACCAGGCCGCCGGTTCTGCCCTGCTCAAGGAACTCGATGCGGGCGGCGACCTCGACGGCAACGTCCGCTATGCCGTCATCTCCAGCATGCTGGACACGGTCGTGACGCCGGTTTCGGCCCAGGCACCCGAGGGGCCGGCCGACCGGGTGACATCTTTGGTGGTGCAGGATCAGTGCCCGGACAGCCGCCTGGACCATCTGGCGATGCGCGGTGACGCCGGCGTGATCAACTGGGTGTTACAGGCCCTGGACTCGAACGGTGCGCCGGATCCCTCCGCGTTCCGCTGCTCCTGACCCGATTGACAGGATGGTGTTCTGCAGTTCCACCTGGAAGACATCGAGATCCTCCGCTACCGGGACGAGAGCTGCGGCAAGCCGCGGGTGGTCCACGACCTGGTAGCCGGTTATCCGTGGCGGCGGGCGCCGGGCACCGAACACATAACAGGTACACGTGAGGTGTGTTTTGCGTGTATGACCAGGTCGCGCACGAACATCGAGATCGACGACGGCTACGTCCAGACAGTGATGGACCGCTACGGCGTGCACACCAAAACCGAGGAGGTGGACCTGGCCTTGCGCCACCTGGCCGGACAGCCCATGACCCGCGACGAGGCCCTGGCCATGCGTGGCGCCTACGCGCTCGAGGACATCGGCGACCGACAACGATCTGCGGCCCGGGGCGTGATCCTGGCCGACACCTCGGCCTGGGTCGAGTTCGACCGGGCCACTGGAAGCACTGTCGACGTCAGACTCACCCAGCCCATCGTCGACGATGGTTCTAGCGCGGTGACCAGCATCGTCGGCATCGGGCTGGACGCAGCCTCCCACCGGGCGCGACCGATGACGTTGGTCGAGCGGGCGGCGATCGCGCTCGGACGGGCAGTGGGCGAGTCGATGTGGTCGATCGTTACCCGACTTCGGCGCCGCGCGTCGACGAGCTCGTGAACGGAGCGCCGTCCGTCGATTTGGGTCGCGTTGAGCCCAGCTGGTAACCTCCAAGGTCGTATGTGCCGCCCAGGCGCAGGCATCATGAGCATTCTCCCCCCGACGAAATGAAGGCAATCCGGCGTGGCCAATATCAAGTCCCAGATCAAGCGCATTCGCACGAACGAGGCGGCGCGTCTGCGCAACAAGTCGGTCAAGTCCGCGCTGAAGACCTCGATCCGCCGAGTGCGTGAGGCTGCCGCGTCCGGTGACAAGTCCGCCGCCCAGGCCGAGTTGGTCGTTGCGTCGCGTGGCCTGGACAAGGCCGCTTCGAAGGGCGTCATCCACGCGAACCAGGCGGCGAACCGCAAGTCCGCCCTGGCGAGCCTGGTCAATCAGCTCTGAGCCTTCGGATCGGCGCTCCATCGACGAGATCGTCCGATCAATGACTGTGCAGCACCGATGCCGTCCGGCACCTCGCCGGGCGGCGTTGTCGCGTGCGGACCGCCGGCGGCCAAAGGGCTCGGCCCGCCCGCCCGTGGTGCATCGCGACCTCGGCAATGAACCCGGTCAGCGTCGCCGAGCCGCCACCAGGTTGAGCACCGCCCTCTCCAGGGCATACTCGGCGTCGACTGCTGCGCCTTTGACGTCGGCATTGAGCTGGGCGACCAACGCCATCCCGGCGGCAAGTCCGTCGGCGGTCCAGCCCCGACCGGCCGCCTTGGCCTTGTCGACCTTCCAGGCGGGCATACCCAGCTGCGAGGCCAGCGCATAGGAGTTGCCACCGCGGGCTCCGCAGACCCGTGCGATGGTCCGCACCCCGTCGGCCAGCGCGTCCGCCACCAGCACCGGCGCAACCCCGACACTCATTGCCCAGCGCAGGGATTCCAGCGCCCCCGACAGCTCTCCGGCCATCACCGAATCCGCGACGGTGAACCCGGTGACCTCTGCTCTGCCACGGTGATACCGGTGCACCGCCTTCTCGTCGACCATCCCAGCGGTATCGGCGACCAGCTGGCTCGCCGTCGACGCCAGCTCGCGCAGGTCGGAGCCGACCGCGTCGACCAGTGCGGCGACAGCGTCGGGCGTCGCGGTGCCGCCGGCCTTGCGGATCTCCGAGCGGACGAACTCGATGCGCTCAGCCGCTCTGGTGATCTTGTTGCAGACGATGACTGTGGCACCCGCCTTCGTCATGGTGTCGGCGATCGCCCTGTTCCTGGCTCCCCCGACGTGATGCACCAGCAGCGTGACGCCGTCCACCGGGTCCGCACAGTAGGTCGACAAGGCGCCGGCAAGTTCCTTCGCCGACTCCTGAGCGCCCCTGACCGCAACCACCCGTGGTTCGGCGAAGAGACTGGGCGCCACCAGATCCCAGAACTCGCCGGCGCCGAGCCCGGCGGCAACCGCGTCGCGCCGCTCGACGCCCGGGTCCACCCGGCGGGCGGCTGCCACCACCCGCGAAATGGCGCGGTCGACCAGCAGGGGCTCGTCGCCGGTGATCAGCACCAGGGACGGCGGAACCGGTGCGGTACCCGGGCGGGTGGGTGACTTGTCGGCCGTCATGCGGCTCATGGTGCCAGCCGGTCCCGACAGCCGGCACCGCCAAGAGCGCCCCGACGCGCGGTTTCCTCGACCGGAGGATCAGAACCAGCACCGGCGTTGCCGATACGCTGCGGTTCCCACCGGACCACCGCATCTCGAGGACGCCCGTGCCAGGCCTGTCATTTCCGCCCGCTGCCCCTGACCGCCCGCGCCGGCATTACATCGCCGGCCGCTACCTGTCATGCGGCGCAGCCTGCGCCGCTGTGGTGCTGCTGTTGGGTGGGTGCGCGTCGTCGACGACCTCCACCGGTTCTACTCAGGAACAGACTGTTCCATCAGGCAGCACCTCATGCAGCTATCTGCCCGAGCGCCCGGCCGCCAAAGAAGTCCCACCGCCGCCGGCGATCGAACCGGCGACCGGAACAACCGAAGCGACCATCGCTCTCACCGGCGGAAAGGTCGTTCTCGAACTCGACACCGCGACGACGCCGTGCACCGTTGGCAGTTTCGTGCACCTGGCGCAGAACGGCTACTTCAACAACACCCCGTGCCACCGGCTGACCGCCTCCCCCACCCTCTCGGTGCTGCAGTGCGGTGACCCGTCCGGCACCGGCGGCGGTGGGCCGGGCTACACCTTCTCGGACGAGACGCGTCCCGAGATGCGGTATCCGGCGGGCACTGTCGCAATGGCCAACGCCGGGCCGGACACCAACGGGTCGCAGTTCTTCCTGGTGTACCAGGACTCCGAGCTACCCCCGGACTACACCGTCTTCGGCACGATCACCTCCGGCCTGGACGTGTTGCAGGGCATTGCCGCGCAGGGCATCACCGGGTCCGGAAACGCGACCGCACCGGTCCGGCCGGTCACCATCTCGACGGTGACCGTCGGCGGCTGACCATCTGAATCACCCGGGTGGTCGACGGGTCCGGTGACAGGTGTGACCGGACCGCACGCCTGCGGGATCGCGGCCTGGATGAGCCGACGGGTGCGCTACCATCAGCGCACAACTTCATCCCACTCATCCAGAGGGGCAGAGGGATACGGCCCGACGAAGCCCCGGCAACCACTGTCGATGATCCTTTCTCGTGACGGCATTGCGCCGGAGCGGGGCCGATCGACAGCAGGTGCCACATCCGTCCCGCGACAGCGGGAAAGATGAGGAAAGGCCTCGCCATGACCACTGTTCTGTCCACCCCTGCGCGCAATGCCGCCGTGCCTGCTGACGGCACCGCATCTGCTGACGGCACTGGGCGCATCGACCTCGGCCCCGCCGTTGCGCTGACCTGCCGCGAATGCGGGCACCGCACCGACCTCGGCCCGTTCTATGCGTGTGCCGAGTGTTTCGGACCGCTCGAAGTCGCCTACAACTTCGCCCTGAGCGGCCAGGCACTCAAGGACCAGATCGAAGCGGGACCGGACAACATCTGGCGGTACGCGCCGCTGTTGCCCGTGCCGGCGGATGTCGCGCAGACCCGCAACATCAACCCCGGCGGCACCAAACTGATCCGCGCGGACAACCTCGCGCGCGAGCTCGGGATGAAAACACTGTGGATTAAGGATGACTCGGGCAATCCAACGCATTCATTCAAGGATCGGGTGGTGGCGGTCGCGCTGGCCGCCGCCCGCCAACTGGGCTTCTCGGTGCTCGCCTGCCCCTCCACCGGCAACCTGGCAAATGCCGTCGCTGCCGCCGCCGCCCGGGCCGGAATCCGGTCCGTCGTCCTGGTGCCCAGCAACCTCGAGCAGCAGAAGATCCTCACCACCGCGGCCTACGGGGGCACCCTGGTGGCGGTCGAGGGCAACTATGACGACGTCAACCGGCTTGCCGGCCAGATAGCGGCCGAGCAGGAGGACTGGGCGTTCGTCAACGTCAACGTCCGGCCCTACTACGCCGAGGGTTCCAAGACCCTGGGCTACGAGGTGGCCGAGCAACTCGGGTGGCGGCTGCCGGATCAGGTCGTCATTCCCATCGCTTCCGGCGCTCAACTTGTCAAGGTGGACAAGGGTTTCACCGAACTCGCCGAGCTTTCTCTGGTAGACGCCAAGCCCTACAAGGTGTTCGGCGCCCAGGCGAGCGGGTGCTCACCGGTGTCCGCAGCGTTCAAGGCCGGCGACGACACCGTCAAGCCGGTCCGCCCGGACACCATCGCGAAGTCGCTGGCGATCGGCAATCCCGCGGACGGGCCGTACGTGCTGGACGTCGCCCGGCGCACCGGCGGTGCGATCGAGGACGTCGACGATGACGAGGTCATCGATGCCATCACGCTTCTCGCCCGCACGGAAGGCATCTTCGCCGAGACCGCCGGCGGCGTCACGGTGGCCGTGCTGCGCAAACTGCTGGCCACCGGGCAGCTGGATCCCGACGCCGAAACTGTGGTGTTCAATACCGGTGATGGCCTCAAGACACTCGACGCGATCGCCGGTTCGGTCGGCCCGACCGCGACCATCGCTGCCACCCTCACCGCCTTCCAGCAGGCCGGGCTGGCATGACCGGCCCAAGGGATGACGACCCCGCCGCGGGCGCGGGATCGGGCGGGACGGTGCAGGTCAGGCTACCGACGATCCTGCGCGCCTATACCGGCGGTGCGTCTACCGTGTCTGTCGAACTCGGCAGCGGTGCAACGGTTTCCGACGTCATCACCGAGCTGGAGAGCCATCACCCCGGTGTTCGCGCACGGGTTCTGGACGAAACCGGGCAGATCCGCCGATTCGTCAACGTGTACGTCGAGGACGAGGATGTCCGCTTCGGTGACGGGCTCGGCACGCCGATCCCGGCCGGCGCAACGCTGTCGATCATCCCGGCGGTGGCCGGCGGCTGACAGTGTCGCAGACCGTTCTGACCCGCCGCGCCGGTCGGGTCAGCTGCTCAGTCGCAGGGATCCGCCGTGCCCCGTGGCCTCGTCGGTCAGGTCGATGCCGAACAGCGTGTGCAGCGCCTGCAGGTAATCGGCGGTGTCACCCGTCCTCGCGAGTTCACCGGCCCGCATGGTCGGAGTGTGCAGCAGGGACTGTGTGACCCGGTGCAACGCCAACTCGACATCGGCCGCGACGTCCGCCGGGTACTTCGCCCGCAACCTGGACATCTCCCTGTCCACCGCTACCGAGACATGCTTTCGCAGAGCGACAATGGCTGGATCAAGTCGACGGACGGCCATCCGGTCCTCGAATGCGGCCACCCCGGCGATGACGATGTCGTGCGCGGAGCCGACTGCCGCGACGTGGCTCGGGTCGACCTGGTCGGACACCGTGTTGAGGTCGATGACGCGGACCCCCGGCACCGCCCGGGCCGCGGCCGAAAGATCCGAGTGCAGCGCGAGATCGATGATCGGCAACGGCGAATGGCGCTGCGTAACCGCGGCGGACAGCACATCGGCGGTGAGCGGGTTGGTGGAGGTGCCGCTGCAGGTGACGACAACATCGACACCCGCGACGGCCTCGGCCAGCATGCCCGGCTCGACCGGAACGGCCCGGTGACGGTCGGCGAAGCCGCTCGCCCGACCGCTCGGGGAGAAGACTGCGAGCTCACTGCAGCCGCGGGACCGCAACTCCGCGGCGACCACCCTGGCGTAGGCGCCGGTGCCGATGACGAGCGCCCTGGCTCCGTCGAGATGAACCGTGCTGGTGGCGATGTCGAGGGCTACCGACGCGATCGAGCGGCCGGCGGCGCCGACACCGGTGTCCGTCGCAACCCGCTTGGCGGTGCGGGCAGCGTGCTGGAACAGCAGATTGATAGCGGGTGTGGCGGTTTTTGCGGTCTGCGCCTCGCGCAACGCCCGGGCCACCTGACCGCCGATTTCGGCTTCGCCGACCACCATCGAATCGAGCCCCGATGCCACCGTGAACAGGTGCGCGACGACGGGCGCCCCGACCCGGACCTTGAGCAGCGCACTGACCTCGTCACCCGGAACGCCGGAGGCCGTCGCAACGGCAGCGGTGGACTCGTCGATGGCGTCGTGGAACCGAACGGCGTCCAGATAAATCTCCCGGCGGTTGCAGGTCGCCACGACAACGACTCCGGAAATCGGGGAGTCCTCGCGGTGACACAGCGACACCAGGGCCGGGCCGAGCGCCTCCGAACCGCTGGTCAGCCGGTCCAACTGCGTCAGCCCCAGGTCGTGGTGGCTGGAGCCGAGAACCATGAGCATGGGTCAATGATATCGGCGGCACAACCGGCTTCGGTAAGCAGGCGAGCCTAACCTTGTCTCGCGTACCGCCCGTGACCTGCGCTTTCTCCCGAACGTGAAGTGGATCGCGTCACCGGCTCCTGGCCTGACGCAGCGCATCGCGGCCTTCTCCAGCACCGTCCTCGCCGTTGGGATGACACCATGGACGGCACCATGATTGCGACTCCCCCGCCCGCCGCGACCGGCCGGCCCACCGCTTCCACACCGGCCGACCTCCTGTCCGAGCCGGCCCGGCGACCGGACGACAGCGCTGCAAGCCCGCCTCCATCGCACCCGCTTGCGCCGTCGCACCCGCTGCGCGATGGCCGGACCGCCGACTCGGCGCTGATCACCGCCTATCGGGGCGGACGGCCGGCGACCCGTCCGGTGTGGTTCATGCGCCAGGCCGGTCGGTCGCTGCCGGAGTACCGGTCGGCGCGCGGCAACACCGGGATGCTCCAGGCCTGCTTGACCCCGGATCTGGCCGCCGAGATCACGATGCAGCCCGTCCGGCGGCACGCGGTGGACGCCGCGATCCTGTTCAGCGACATCGTCGTTCCGCTCAAACTGGCCGGCATCGAGGTCGAGATCGTGCCGGGCACCGGCCCGGTCGTCGCGAACCCCATCCGCACATCGACCGACATCGACACCCTTCCCGCGCTGAACCCCGTTGCGCTGGAACCGATCACGGATGCCGCGGCGGCGACGGTGGAACAGCTGGGCGGGACACCGCTGATCGGTTTCGCCGGGGCCCCGTTCACCCTCGCGTCGTACCTGGTGGAGGGTGGACCGAGCCGGGAGCACCTGCGCACCAAGGCGTTGATGCACGGTGAACCCGCCACCTGGCATCGCTTGATGTCGTGGGCGGCGGAAGTGACCACGGCATTCCTGCGGGTGCAGGCCCTGGCCGGTGCGTCCGCGCTGCAGCTGTTCGACTCCTGGGCGGGGGCACTGTCGCTGCCGGACTACCTGCAGTACGTCGCACCGCATTCCGCGGCGGTACTGGCCGGGGTGGCCGATCTCGGCATCCCGCGGGTGCATTTCGGAGTCGGCACCGGCGAACTACTCGTTGCCATGAGAGACGCCGGCGCGGACGTCATGGGCATCGATCACCGGGTGCCGTTGGACACGGCGAACGAGCGGCTGGGCGGCCGGACACCAGTGCAGGGCAACATCGATCCGGCGCTGTTGTTCGCGGGTACGGCCGCGCTGCACGAGCAGGCCGCCGACGTGATCCGCCGCGGGGCCGGAGCACCCGGGCACGTGGTGAACCTCGGGCACGGGGTACCGCCGGACACCGACCCCGACGTGCTGACCCGGCTGGTGGAGTTCGTCCACGGCCACGGCGACCCCGCTGACCCGGCGGACCACCCGGATCGAGCGGAACCACTGCAGCGGTGACGGTTCCGACCGGGCTCCGGACGCCCGCTGCGGGCGCGAACAGGGCCGACGTCCTCGTCATCGGCGGCGGGATCGCAGGCCTGGTCAGCGCTCTGGACCTGGCCCGCGCGGGACATCGAACCGTTCTGGTGGAAGCCGACGAGACGCTCG
Organism: Mycobacteriales bacterium; assembly: GCA_038246445.1. Taxonomy (GTDB): domain Bacteria; phylum Actinomycetota; class Actinomycetes; order Mycobacteriales; family Nakamurellaceae; genus Nakamurella. Next base: position 19,027 of record JBBRVZ010000019.1, on the reverse strand, counting down.
GCGGCGTCCTGTCGGCGCACGAGGTCGGCGGGTTGACGCTGGACGCGGGGGCCGAATCGTTCGCCACCGGGCGGCCCGCGGTCGCCGACCTGCTCGCCGAGCTGGGCCTCGCGGATCGGATCGTGCCGCCGAACCCGACCGGTGCGTGGGTACGTCACCGGGCGGGGAGCGCGCCGCTGCCCGCGGTCGCCCTGCTCGGCATCCCAGGGCGGTGGTGGGCGGCCGATGTCCGCAGGGTGATCGGACTGTCCGGGGTCGCCCGCAGCGCCGCCGACGCGATCCTGCCGGGGCGGTCGGGGGTTGCGGCGGGAACGACGCTCGGCGCCCTCGTGCGGGCGAGGATGGGCCAGCGGACGCTGGACCGGCTGGTCGAACCGGTTGCCGGCGGCGTGTATGCGGCCGACCCCGACCGGCTCGATGTGCGCATCGTCACACCGGGGCTGGACGACGCGCTGCGCGAAACGGGCTCGCTCGCGGCCGCCGTGCGGCGGCTGCGTCGCGGCGGCGAGCGCTCCGGTTCCGCGGTGGCCACCGTTGTCGGGGGTCTGCACACCCTGGTGCCGTGCCTGGCGGACGCTGTCCGGGCGGCCGGCGGGACGCTGCGCGCCAACACCGCAGTGGGGTCGCTGCACCGCGACGCACTGGGTTGGCATGCCCGGCTGTCCGACGGCTCCTCGATCGCAGCGCCGGCGGTCGTGCTGGCGGTGCCGGCGCCGACCGCCGCGGCGCTGATCGCCGGCGCCGCGCCGGGGGTCGACCTGACCGTGCTGCAGGCACCGATCACGACCGTACTCATCTGCACACTCGTGGTCGACGATCACCGGCTCGATGCCGCCCCGCGCGGCACCGGCGTCCTGGTGTCGGCGCATGCGCACGGCGTCACGGCGAAGGCGTTGACCCATGCCACCGCCAAATGGTCCTGGTTGGCCGAGATGGCAGGTCCGGGAAGGCATGTGCTGCGGCTGTCCTACGGCAGGGGCGGGAACCTGCCGGCCGAGAGCGACCTGGCCCGGATGGCGCTCGACGATGCCGGCGAGCTGCTGGGTGTTCGGCTGAACCCCGCAGGCGTCGTCGATTCCGCGGTGGTCCGGTGGGCCTCCGCGCTGCCGGCGCCGCGCCCCGGCCACGCCGACGCCGTGTCCGCCGTGCGGCGGGCCCTCACCCCGATGCAGCTGGGGGTCGTCGGCGCCGCGGTGGCCGGCAGCGGCCTGTCCGGCGTGATCGCTGATGCGCGGATCCAGACGGTGTCCCTGTCGGAAGCGCTGCACCGGATGCGCTCGACGCTGTGGCAATGATCGCGTCGGCATCCGGGGCACGACCCCCAGAGCCCAACCGCGGGTGAGGGAGGATGGAACGGTGACGAACGAGACCACCGATCCCGTGCCCACCCCGGCTTCCGAACACGCAGGAACCGGGGAGGCGGACATTGCGTCGACCCGTACCCGGCCGACCGCCCGGGAGATCAACGCGCAGATCGTCTACACCGCCTTCGCGGTCTACTCACGGGTCAGCGAACTGGATGCGCCGCGGGACAAGGCGGCCGCCGAACTCGTCGACCTGGTCGCGGAGATCGCCGAGCAGGGCGTAACCGTCCGCGGCTTCTACGACGTGTCCGCACTGCGGGCCGATGCCGACCTGATGGTGTGGTGGCACGCACCCAGCGCGCAGGCGTTGCAGGCGGCGGCCCGGTCACTGCGGCGCACCGCGGTGGGCCGCACGCTGTCGCCCTCTTGGTCCGCGATGGGCCTGCACCGCCCGGCCGAGTTCAACAAGGGCCACGTCCCGGCGTTCCTGGCAGGGGCGGGTGCGAAGAATTGGGCGACGGTGTACCCGTTCGTCCGTTCCTTCCAGTGGTACCTGCTGCCGGACCAGGAGCGCCGCGGGATGCTCGTCGAGCACGGCATGATGGGCCGTGCCTACGACCAGGTGCTGTCCAACACCGTCGCCGCCTTTGCCCTGGGCGATTACGAATGGCTGCTGGCGCTGGAGGCGGACGAACTCCACGACACCGTCGACCTGATGCGCCATCTGCGCAGCTCCGGCGCGAGAATGCACGTCCGCGAGGAAACCCCGTTCTTCTCCGGGCGACGGATCGACGAGGCCGGCGTCGTCGAGGTGCTGGCATGAGCGCAGCGGACGGCGCTGTGATGCCGGTCGACGGGCAACCGGCGGCTGCGCTCACCGAGGGGTATGACGCGGTGCTGCTCGCGGGTTTCGGCGGCCCGGAGGGCCCGGACGATGTGATGCCCTTCCTGCGCAACGTCACCCGCGGCCGGGGGATCCCGGAGGAGCGGTTGGTCGAGGTCTCCCACCACTACCAGGCGCTGGGCGGCGCCTCACCGATCAACGAGCAGAACCGCGCTCTGCGGGCGTCGTTGGAGGCGGAACTGGGCCGGCGCGGCGTCGGCATCCCGGTGTTCTGGGGGAACCGTAACTGGGCGCCCTACCTGGCCGACGTTCTCGGCCAGGCGCACGACAGCGGGTCCGTGCGACTGCTGGGGCTTGCGACGTCGGCCTACTCGTCGTATTCCTCGTGCCGGCAGTACCGGGAGGACTTCGGGATGGCGCTGGCCGGTACGTCGCTGGTCGGCTCCGTGCGCATCGACAAGGTGCGCCCGTACTTCGACCGTCCGGGCTTCCGGCAGCCGTTCATCGACGGCACCATCGAAGCGGTCCGCAAGGCCGCCGCCGCCGGGTTGCAGATCGCCGACGTGCAGATCGTTTTCACCACGCACTCGGTCCCGATGACGATGGCCGACACCTCGGGATCCGCCGAACTCGGGGACCACCGACCCGGCGGTGCCTACGTCACACAGCATCTCGCTGTCGCGGCAGCCGTCATCAATGCCGTCGCAACGGAAGTCGGCGCCACCCCGGCCTGGCAAATGGCCTACCAGTCCCGTTCGGGACCACCGTCGATGCCGTGGCTGGAACCCGATATCAACGACGTCATCAACGATCTCGCCGCAGAGGGACGGCGCGGGGTGATCGTCGTGCCGATCGGTTTCGTCTCCGACCACGTCGAGGTGGTCTGGGACCTGGACAACGAGGCCGCCGAGACCGCGGCGGAACACAGCATGTTCTTTGCCAGGGTCCGCACGCCGGGGGTCGATCCTCGGTTCGTCGGTGAACTGGCCGACCTCGTGCAGGAACGGCTGGGCGCGGGCGTCGCCCCCACCGCGGAACTGGACGGTGCCCGCCGGCGGCCGGACTTCTGCGCAACCCACTGCTGCGTCAATTCCCGGACGACCAAGCCCACCACCGCGGCCGTGGACTCCGCAGCGGACTGGGCCGGCGTCGAGATCGACGGCACATCAGTAGATCCCGAGCGTCTGGTGGCCTCCGGGATTCGCGGCACCGTCCCGCGGGACACCGTGGTGAGCCGGTGACGGACAGGGTACTGCGGGTCGGTACCCGCGGCAGCGCCCTGGCCCTCGCACAGTCCGGCGCCGTCGCCGGGCGGGTGGCCGAGATCGCCGGCAGCGGATACGAGCTGGTCAGGGTGAGGACGGAAGGCGACCTCAACACCGGCCCGCTCGCGATGATCGGTGGCACCGGCGTCTTCGTCACGGCGGTGCGGACCGCGCTCGCCGATGGCCGGGTCGACGTCATCGTGCACTCGTACAAGGACCTGCCCACCGCGCCGGCCCAGGGATTGACCCTCGGCGCTGTGCCGGTGCGGGAGAATCCCGCAGACGCGTTGTGCGCGCGCGGCGGCGCAACCCTGGAAACCCTTCCCGTGGGCGCACGGATCGGAACCGGATCGCCGCGGCGGACCGCCCAACTGCTGCTGCGGCGTTCCGACCTGACGGTGCTGCCCGTCCGCGGCAACGTCGATACCAGGTTGCGGATGGTCACCGACGGATTCCTGGACGGCGTTGTGCTTGCCAGCGCAGGCCTGTCCAGGCTGAACCGGACGGACGCCGTCAGTGAGACGTTCGGGCCCGACGTGATGCTGCCCGCAGCCGCGCAGGGTGCGCTGGCCGTGGAGTGCAGGGCGAGCGACGTCGAGCGGGGCTGGTTCGCCGGCGCTCTGGCCGATGTCGACGACGCCGACAGCAGGGCGGCCGCCGCCGCGGAACGGGCCCTGCTGCGAACGCTGGAAGCCGGCTGCATCGCGCCGGTCGGAGCGCACGCGACGGTGGCCCGCGGAACGGTGACGCTGGCCGCCGCGGTGATCGCCGTGGACGGCACCTCCGCGGTCCGCGGTGAACTGTCAGGTGCCGCCAACGACGCGGCTGTGGTCGGCCGGGAGCTCGCGTTGGAACTGCTGTCCCGCGGAGCCGGCGCCCTACTGGGTGCGGCGCGATGACCGGTGGCGGCCGCACCTCGGCCCCGGCAACCGGTCATTCTGTTTCAGCCGGCGATTCTGTTTCATTCGGAACGCTGCAGGGTCTGCGGGTGCTCATCCCGCGTGCCGCGAAGCGCTCCACCGAACTGGTCGATCTGTTGCTGGCGGCCGGCGCAACGCCGGTGGCGATCCCGCTGATCGCCATCGAACCGCCCGATGACGTCTGGGCACTGGACCGTGCGCTCGTCGAGCTGTCGAAGGGGACCTTCGACTGGGTGGCCTTCACCTCGGTGTCCGCAGTCGATGCCGTGCTGCACCGGGCCGCCGGTGTGCGCTTGTCACCCATCGTTCCTGTCGGTACCCGCGTCGCAGCGGTCGGCCGGCCGACGGCCGCGAGTCTGCGCCGGGCCGGCCTGCCGGTGGATCTGGTGCCCTCGGCCGGCGGCTCGGCCACCGCGCTCGCGAGGATCTGGCCGCACCCGTCCGGCGAATCGGGCGTGCTGCTCCCTCGCTCGGACATCGCCGCTCCGACACTGCCGAACGCGTTGTCCGCGTTGGGTTATCGGGTGCAGCCCGTCGTCGCCTATCGCACCGTCGTGCAGCCGCTGCCGGCCGAATTGGTCACCGATCTTACGGCGGGCAGCTTTGACGCTGTGCTGTTCACCTCGCCGAGCACCGTTCGCGCGACCGCCGGCGTCGCCATCGCGCCAGACACTGTGCTGTGTGCGATCGGCGCATCGACCGCCCGTGAGGCGGCGGACATCGGGCGCCCCGTCCACGTCACCGCCGACGAACCGACCGCGAGCGGCCTGCTCCGGGCGCTGGGCGAGCACACCCCCGCCGCCCACCGGGTCGCTTCCCCGCATCCCCCGACCTCTGCCAACCCTCGACACGTGGAAGCATGAGTCACCTGATGTCCGTCTCTGGTTCTTTTCCCGGCGTTCGGCCACGCCGGTTGCGCCGCACCCCGGCAATCCGCCGGCTGGTCGCCGAGACCCGTGTGCATCCCGGTGATCTTGTGCTGCCGCTGTTCGTCAAGGAGTCACTCACCGAGCCTGTACCGCTGACGTCGATGCCGGGAGTGCTGCAACACACCCGGGATTCACTGCGCCGGGCCGCATCTGATGCGGTCGCCGGCGGTGTCGGGGGGCTGATGGTGTTCGGCATCCCCGCCCACCGGGACGCCACCGGATCCCAAGCCACCGATCCCGCGGGAGTTCTCAACGTCGCGATGTCCGACCTGCGCTCCGAGGTGGGTCCACGGACAGTGCTGATGGCCGACCTGTGCCTTGATGAGTTCACCGATCACGGGCACTGCGGCGTGCTGAACCCCTCCGGCGCGGTGGACAACGACGCAACCCTGCACCGATACCGCGACATGGCGCTTGCGCTGGCCGAATCAGGCGCCGACCTGGTCGGCACATCCGGAATGATGGACGGTCAGGTGGGTGCCGTCAGGCAGGCCATGGACGACGCCGGGTTCCTCGACACCGCCGTTTTCGCGTACGCCGCGAAGTACGCGTCCGCGTTCTACGGACCCTTCCGGGAAGCCGTGGACTCCGCCTTGATCGGCGACCGGCGCACCTACCAGCAGGACCCGGCCAACCGCCGCGAGGCCGCAAGGGAGGTGGCGCTCGACCTTGCGGAGGGCGCTGACCTGGTGATGGTCAAGCCCGCGATGGCCTACCTGGACATCCTCGCCGACGTCGCCGCGGCGACGACCGTTCCCGTTGCCGCCTATCAGGTCTCGGGCGAGTACGCGATGATCGAGGCCGCGGCCGCGAACGGCTGGATCGACCGGGACCGGGCCATCGCCGAGTCGCTGACCTCCATCCGCCGCGCCGGCGCACAGATCGTGCTGACCTACTGGGCTGCGGAGATCGCCGCAAACCTGACCGCGGGACGGGAACTATGAGCGCAGAACCCGCTGCCCGTACCGCCACTCGCAACTCTGGAGACCAACCGATGATGGACGCAGCCAGCACCGCCCTGTTCGAGCGCGCGCTCGCCGTCACCCCCGGCGGCGTCAACTCGCCCGTCCGCGCGTTCCGTTCCGTGGGTGGCACACCGCGTTTCATGCGGTCCGGGACGGGACCGCTGATCACCGACGCCGACGGCAACGAGTACGTGGACCTCGTCTGTTCCTGGGGACCGATGATTCTCGGGCACGCACATCCCGCTGTGCTGGACGCCGTGTCCAAGGCCGTCTCGCGCGGCCTGTCGTTCGGTACCCCCGGCGAGGGCGAGGTGCTGCTCGCTGAGGAGATCGTATCGAGAGTGACTCCGGTACAGCAGCTCCGGCTGGTTTCCTCCGGCACCGAGGCCACCATGTCCGCGATCCGGCTGGCCCGCGGATACACCCAGCGCTCCAAGATCATCAAGTTCGCCGGGTGCTATCACGGGCACGTCGACGCCCTGCTCGCGTCCGCCGGGTCCGGGGTGGTGACCTTCGCCCTCCCCGATTCTGCCGGCGTGACCGCAGCGACGACCGCCGAAGTCGTCGTGCTGCCCTACAACGACCTCGCCGCGGTCGAGGCAGCGTTCGCCGCCCACCCGGGTGAGATCGCCGCGGTGATCACCGAATCCGCGCCGGCCAACATGGGTGTGGTGCCGCCGGAGCCCGGGTTCAACGCCGGACTGGCGCGACTGGCGCACGCGGACGGCGCGCTGCTGATCACCGACGAGGTGATGACGGGATTTCGGGTCAGCAGGTCCGGGATGTTCGGGCTGGACGGTGCCGTGCAGGGTTGGCAGCCGGACCTGATGACGTTCGGCAAGGTGATCGGCGGTGGGCTCCCGGTGGGTGCGTTCGGCGGCCGGGCCGACATCATGGAACACCTCGCGCCGGTCGGCGCGGTGTACCAGGCCGGCACATTGTCCGGGAATCCGATCGCGACCGCCGCGGGCCTGGCCACCCTGCGGGCGTGTGACGACGCCGTCTACCGGCACCTGGACGAGACGGCCGCCGCCGTCGGCGAGCTCGTGTCCGATGCGCTCGAGCATGCCGGGGTTCCGCATCGCCTGCAACGGGCCGGGAACTTGTTCTCGATCTTCTTCGCCGGGCATCAGGTGAGCAACTACGATCAGGCGCGCGGCCAATCGGTGGCCGCCTATGCCGCGTTTTTCCACGGCATGCTCGACGCCGGCGTGTACCTGCCGCCGTCAGCCTTCGAGGCCTGGTTCGTGTCAGCGTCCCATGACGAAGCGGCCTTGTCCCGGATCGAATCGGCGCTGCCGGGCGCCGCGGCCGCGGCGGCAGACGCGCTCGGCTGACAGTCGGTGCGAAACTGGGCGATCGCCTCGGCTGCCGTTGCGCCGGTCGCGTTGATCGGTGGTTGGACGTGGGCGCAGACCCAGCAGCCCGACGGGTTCGACCCGATGAGCGACACGATCAGCGCCCTGGCGGCGCGGGGTGCGCAGGACCGTTGGATCATGACGACGGGCCTTCTCGTGCTCGGTATCTGCCACGTGGTGACGGCCGCCGGTCTGCCCGAGGCCGGCCGCTGGGGACGACTGCTGCTGGCAATCGGTGGGCTGGGCACGATCGTCGTGGCGGCCTCACCACAGCCGGCCGCGGCCCACAGCCCTGCGGCGGCCGTCGCATTCGTGGCATTGGCTCTCTGGCCGGCATTCTCCCGGCTGCCCCGCCCTGCCGCGGGCGTTGCCGCGACGGTTGTGCTGGTGGTGCTGCTCGGCTGGCTGGGCGTGCAGATCCGCGGCGGCGACGCGCTGGGTTTGAGCGAGCGCCTACTCGCCGGCGCGCAGGCGTTCTGGCCGCTCATTGTGGTTGCCACCGTGGCTTTTTCCCGGCGTCGGCACCGGGGACCCGGGCTCGAGCGGTCGGCCGGGACCGGTCCACAGTCGCGGCCGCCCGCACCGCCTGCCGGCTGATCCGGCTCACCGGCCGACGTCGCTGTCGGTCGCCGGTGCAAGGATCGAACGATGCCTCCGCGCCGCCGTGCCACAGCACCTCCTCCCATAGATATCGAGGCCGTCCGCCGAAAGCTGGCCGACGGCAGGATTGTTCGCGTCGGCATCAGCCGTTCCGCACAGTTCCCGGAAGGCGGGACGGGCAGAGTCCGCAGCGTCGGCAACCCGCAGACCGATGGCGAGGAGTATGTGCAGGTCGAACTGAGCCTCAACGGCATGAAGGACGTCCTGCCGTTCACCCCGGCGGATCTGACCCCGGCGACCAGGGGACGTCCGCCCGGGCCCGGCCGGCAAGCTTCGCAAGGCGCGACAGCGCCGGGGGGATCGACCCAGCGAGGGTCGACACCACCCGTATCTGCACACCAGAGCCCTGCACACCAGAGCCCCGCACAGCAAGCGCCTTCCCAGCCGACAGGAGCAGAGTCGGCAACCAGGTCCAATCCTGTGCTGACTACTGCCTCACCAGGCGCGCGGGACGCGACTGCCGGTGAAGCCGTCCTGCGACCCCGGGAGAATGGCGTGCCACCGTCGGCCATCGAGTCCGGTCAGCATTCGCCCACGCCGGAAATTCCTGCGCCGGAAGCCGCATCGGCGGCAAAAGCGAAACTACCCCGCGGCGCGCGGCGCCCCGCGGCCGTTTCCGTCACGATGGCGACCAGTTCCTCGGAGCCCACCCAATGGCGGATCGAGGCGCGCATCGGCAACAAGGTCGCGGCGAAGTCCGCGGCGGTGTCCCCGGCACGGGTGTGGGACCTGGTGCAGGCGCTGGAGAACGAAGCGTTGAGTCGGGCGGTCGGCGCGATCCTCGACGAGCAGCGCTCCGCCGCGCAGGCGCGCGCCCGCGCCCTGGCCTCGGAACTCGCTGCGGTGCAAGCGGAGTTGCAAGCTCTGCCGGACGCACGGTAATAGGCTGCCTGGGTCTGCCGGGTTCCGTGGCAGCGATGAACCCGACTCAGCGATCGCCGCCTCACAGATCGCCAACAGTTGGGAACCTTGCCGCGATCGGGTAGCGAGCTGAATCGCGATACGCCTGTGGTCGGTCTCATTACAAGTAATTCCCCGATTGCCGCCCAGCTCATGCGCGCCGTCACCGCGGGCTGGTCCCCAGCGTGTCCCGCTTCACCGGTTGACGCCGAGAATCCGACCAGCCTCAGCGTTCGACACCACCCGCGAGCAACCGCACGAATTCTTCCTGCTTCTCGACCTGTGGTGCCGGACCTGGTGCCAGGTGCGCCATCGCCCGCTCGGTCCTGTTCAGGCGTTGCAGCATTCGCTAGCCTTCTAGTAGGCCCCGCCCTGCACAACCACCAAACAGGACGACCTGCCACAGGCCCGTAGTCTGCCCAAGATGCAAGCTAGGGTGCAGGTACGTCCTGAATTCAAGGATCGCCCCTCGTCGCATTTCCGGCCAGCTCGACCTCCTCGGTCAGCGTCCTCGAGCCGCGGTCGTCGGCCCGCGGCGGGCGCTGGTGACCGTGCCGTCCCGCGTGCCGACGGAGACGTCGCCGTCGGTATCGGTGCGCAGAACGGAGCCCACCCCGGCTCGGGTCAGGGCGTCCAACGCGCGCCCGGAGGGCTGGCCGTAATCGTTGCCGACCCCGACCCCGATCACGGCGACGTCCGCAGATACTGCCTGCACGAAGCTGTCCAGCAGCTTCGACGATCCGTGGTGCGGAACCTTCAGCACATCAGCCCGTAGATCTACGCCGGCGGCGAGCAGCGCCTGCTGCGCTTCCCGCTCGATGTCGCCCGTCATCAGAATCCGTTCGCCCGCGTGCTCAGCCATCACCACCACCGAATCGTTGTTCGGATCGGAATCCGTTCCACGAAACTCCTTTTCAGGGCCCAGCACGGTCATCGTCAACGCGCCGTCGGACCACCGCGCGCCGGGCGTCACCTCGATGATCGGTACCCCATGCCTTTCGGCCTGGGCATGAACGCGTTCCCAGGAACCGGGGGGTTCACGACCGGGCCCCAATGCGATGGCGCCGACCTGCCGGCCCTGCAGAACACCCTCGAGGCCATCGACGTGATCGGCGTGGAGGTGGGTCAGCACGATCAACGGGATCACCTCCACGTCGAGGCGGTGCAGGCAACTGTCCACCAGGCCAGGATCTGGACCGGCATCGACGACGACAGCCGTGCCCTGTTGCCCGGTGGACAGCACCATCGCGTCGCCCTGCCCGACCTCGCAGGCCGTCAATAGCCAGCCCGCGGCTGGCCACCCCGGCGTGACGAACTGCACCGGGACCAGGACGAGCACCATTCCCGCCGCCGCAGCTGCGAAGGCGGCACGGAACCTTCTGCCGCGCAGCAGAGTCAGCAGCGCGACTGTCATGACGATCAGGCCCAGCGCACCCGCGGGAGTGGCCGGCCACGGCACCGTCGCATTCGGCCACAGCGCGAACCAATGCGCGACGGTGGCGATCCAACCCAACAACGGCGCGGCGGCATCAGCGAACGCTCCGGCGAACGCCGGCCACCACGGACCCGCCAGCGCACACAGCACACCCAGCACCAGGGCAGGGGCGACGACCGGCGCAACGACCAGGTTCGCCAGGACCCCGACCACCGAGATGGTGCCGCTGATCAGCACGATCACCGGCATCGTGACAATCTGCGCCGCAATGGGAATGGCGATGAGGTCCGCCCACCCACGCGGTGTCCCGCGCCGTTGCAGCGCCTCGGACCACACGGGAGCCAGCAGGATCAGCCCCGCAGTTGCCAGCACCGAGAGGCCGAAGCCGGCGGAAACGGCAAGGGCGGGTTCGATCAGCAGCAGCACGATGACGGCGGTCGCCAGGGCGGGCACCGCCGTTCGGGTACGTCCGCTGAGGATCGCCAGCAGGCCGATCCCGCCCATCACCGCCGCGCGCAGCACCGACGGTTGTGGACCAACCAGAACGACGAGGCCGACCATCGTCACGGCGCCGCCGATCGCCGCCAGGCGGGGTCCGGCCCGGCGAAGAACGATGACGACGAAACCGCAGAGGATCGCGAAGTGAGAGCCGGACACTGCCAGCAGGTGCGCAATGCCGGTTGCCTTGGCGTCCGCATCCAGACCGTCGCTGATCCCGCTGGTGTCGCCGACCACCAGGCCGGCGAGCAAGCCCCTGACGTCGCCTTCCAGGTCCGCCGCGCTGATGGCGAGTTCCCGTCGCATCGTTGACGCTGCCCGGTACCACCACGGTGCCCCGCTGGTCACGTCCGGCGGGGAGCGTGCGTGCAGAACGAGCACCGGGATGGGTCCACGTGGCTGCTGCGATAGCCGCCCGGACAGTGAGAGCCCCTGCCCAGGAACCACACTCGACCAGCCGCCGCCCTGCCCGTACACCGTGAGCCTGGAGTCCGACGCCCAGCGCCGCCCGGCAACCGTCGCATCCCGGGCGACCACATCGACGCGCCATCGGACGTTTTTCGCGTTGTTACCGGGCGCCGCGTCCAGGACTTTGAATCCGCCGTCCATCAAAATGGGATACCCGCTCACCCAGACCCCAAGGGCGGCCCACGAGCCGTGGGCGGCTGCCTCCCCGAGCGGATCGGTGTCCCTTTCGTGCACGCGCAGCGCCGTCACGGTCATTGCCGCCAACAGGCAGGCAACGAATGCGATCGCGCCAGGTCGCAAGGTGGGTCGCCGGCGGCAGACGATGGCGGCCGCGCCCCCGACCACAGCGGCTGCCCACAGCGAAGCCCACGCGGACACCAGCATTGTCGCCGCGCCGAGCCAGGCGGCCGCACCGGCAGGTACCAGGCGCAGGTCCACCGGTGGTGCCGGCTGCTCCTCGACCCACGCCCGACGATGGCCGGCGGCGCGACTCACGAGACCGTCACCAGTGCCGAGATCTGCGCGAATCTCGACGGTCCGATACCACTGATCTCCTGCAGTTGATCGACAGTGCTGAACCGCCCGTTGGCTTCCCGCCACGCCAGGATGTTCGCCGCCATGACGGGACCCACACCAGGCAAGGTGTCCAGCGCCGCCTCGTCAGCGGAATTGAGGTCGACCAGCCCCGCGGCGGGCGCGGTGACGCCGGCGGCCGGCGTGGCTTGAGCTCCGCCGGAGGTTGCGAGGTCATTCGCCGGGCGATCGCTGACGACGATGGAGTCGCCGTCGGCGAGTTTCGCCGCCAGGTTCATCCCGGTCACGTCGGCTGCTGCGTCGGCTCCCCCGGCCGCGGCGATAGCGTCGGCGACCCGAGATCCGCCAGGAAGGGTGACGACCCCCGGCTTGCCGACCAACCCGGTGACGGACACGACGATCGGGCCCTGCGGCGGGGATCCTGCAGGTAAGACCGGCCCTACACCGGATTTGCTCGCAGCGTCGCCCTTCGCAGGGCCGGAGGACGTGCCGGTTGAGCCGGCTGCAGGCACACCATTCGGCGCCGACGGGGTCCGGCCGGTACCGGTGGCAGGGCCGGCTCCGGCCATCGCGGCGAGGCTTGTCGTCGTGACAGGTACCGGCGCCGGCCGGTCCCGCCACACCCCGACCGCCGTGACAACTGCCGCGAGAGCCGCCACCAGCAGCAGGATCCATGCGCCGCGTCGGCCTGGGTCGACCCGGGCGTCGCGCAACGGTTCCGGGACCCACAGTTCGGCAAACCGGCCCCACGTGCGGGCAATCCGTGGTGCGCGGACAGCTCGACCCGGTATGGATGGTGCGGACGACGCCTCGGCGGTGGCGTCAAGATCGCCGGCCTGAGCGTGCGTTTCGTCCCCGATCACATTCGTGTGATCACCGGCAGGACTCGCGCCGTCATCGCCGACGCGTTGCTTGGCGGCCTGCCCCCTGTCCAGCATCGGATCTGCCAATACTGGCGTCGGCGCGGAATTTCGCCCGGCATGCCGGGGCACATGCCGGGCTGATGTCACGGCCGCGGTTGCAGAACCGGGGGCCTGTGCTCGCGAGCCACGATCGCCCGAAGGTCGACCGCCCCGCTCATCGAATGGGTCCTGCACCGCGGCAGGCACGTGCGCGGTGGTCGGCCACTCGGGTAGCTCCTGGAACCAGGTCAGACCGGTTGGGTCAACGACCTCCGCGTCATCGGTGGCACCGGAACGGTCGTCGTTGTGATGCCGGCCGCGTCGGTTCCGCCCAGCGTCGTCAGCTTCAGCGTCATCAGGTTGGGCATGACCGTGCTCGGAACGACCCTGGTCAGGTTGACCGTCGGGGCCGGGCAACGACCACGCGGCGGGCGGGGTCCGCAGCAGGGCAAGGCGACTCATCGGATCCGGTCGTGGGCGCACGGATCGAACGGTAGGCAGGCGAAGCGGCACAACGGCCGGCCGTCAGCGCCATGTGCACAAATCCCGGCATGGGAACCAATCGGCGGGGTCAGTGGCGGACCGGCAAGGCATTGTCGGACCGCCCGCCCATGGTGTTCTCATGAATGAGTTTTCGCCGTGACCGCATTCCATCGACCAGCCAGTTGCGTCAACCCGATACCCACCGGGATGACGCTAGCTTCCGGCGACCTCATCCTCACCGCGGGGCAGCACGACGCCACCCAGACCCGCGTTATACGAATGCAGCCGCCACGCACCCGCGTACCGGTGCAGAACCACCCAGTGGCAGTTCCCGATACCGATCAACGTTCCCCAACTGTCCCCGGGCAGTGCCAGCAGGCAGCCGGTAAGCCCGACGATGAGGCCACCGTGGGACACGATCAGCGCCCGACCGGCCGAACCGGCATCCAATTCGTCGACGACTTCGTTGGCCCGTTGAGCGACCTGCCACCGCGACTCGCCCTTCGGTGGCGAAGCATGCGCGGAGGTCGTCCGCCAGCTGTCCCACTCACCCGGCCAGCCGGCGATCACCTCGTCGCGGGTCAACCCCTCCCACAGGCCCATGGACGTTTCGCGGAGGCGTTCGTCGACGGAAGCGTCAAGGCCGGTGAGAACTGAGACAGCGGAAGCGGTTTCGCGAGCCCTGGCCAGGTCAGACGACACGATGACCGAGGGACGCAGGGCCACGATGGACGGAGCGGCGTTGATGGCCTGGTGGTGGCCGGCCGCGTTCAGCGGGATGTCCCGGTGTCCTTGCAGGCGCTGCGTCCGATTCCAGTCCGTCTCACCGTGCCGCAGCAGGATCAGGTGTTCCAGCGTCATGGCGACGCAACGACCCCGGGCCGGCCGACCGCGGAGTCCGTCGTGCCGGCGACCCCGTCAGGATCCGGCGACCCTTCAGCGGTGGGGAGCGCCGCATCGACGAACGGCAACGTCGGGCAGTCTTTCCACAACCGGTCCAGCGCATAGAAGACGCGCTCCTCCTGGTGCTGGACATGCACCACCACGTCGACGAAGTCGAGCAGGACCCAGCGTCCGTCACGCTCACCCTCGCGTCGGGCGTGCTTCGCGCCGATCGCCCGCATCTTTTCCTCGACGGCGTCGACAATGGAGCTGACTTGGCGCTCATTCGACCCGGTGACGATCACGAAGACGTCGGTGATCGCCAGTCGGTCGGACACGTCAACCAGCAGAATGTCTTTCGCCAATTTGTCAGCCGCGGCTTGCGCGGCAACCTGGGCCAACGTGATGGCCTCGGTGGTGGCGGTCATATTTCTCCCTATTCGAAACTGGTGGTGAAGAACAAAGACGCTGGGCTCGTCACGTGCACAGGTTGCTGTCTCGGCGCAGGTGCGTCGCCGCGAGGGGCAATCCCTCGGGCTCGACGATCCCGATCCATCGCGGCCGAACGACGCCTCACAATTCGACCGCATAGAGGCCGTGTTTGGCGATGTACTGAACCACGCCATCGGGCACCAGGTACCAGACCGGTGCGCCGCTGTGCACCCGAGCCCGGCAATCGGAGGACGAAATGGCAAGGGCCGGAACCTCGACCTGCGCGACCGCTCGACCCGGTAGGTGCAGATCGTGGAGCTGGTACCCGGGCCTGGTGACGCCGATGAAGTTGGCCAGCGCAAACAATTCGTCGACATCGCGCCACGACATGATGGCGGCCAACGCGTCGGCACCGGTGATGAAGAACCACTGCGCCGTCGGCTCGGCCGCACGCAGGTCCTTCAGGGTGTCCTTCGTATACGTAGGGCCGGGCCGGTCGATATCGACTCGCGAAACAGTGAAGCGCGGGTTGGCGGCGGTCGCGATCACCGTCATCAGATACCGGTGCTCTGCGGGGCTGACGGTGCTCTTCTGCCACGGCTGCCCGGTCGGGACGAAGATGACCTCGTCGAGTGCGAACTGGTCGGCGACCTCGGAGGCCGCCACCAGGTGGCCATGGTGGATGGGATCGAAAGTGCCGCCCATGACACCGATGCGGCGCGCCGTTCCAGCCGTCACGCCGCATCCGATCCGTGGGGGAACAGTCCCTGGAACCCGACGTGGAACGCTGTCACGAGGATCCCCTGATCTGACCGTTGCCGGTGACGATGTACTTGGTGCTCGTCAGCTCCGCGAGGCCCATCGGCCCGCGGGCGTGCAACTTCTGCGTCGAGATCCCGATCTCGGCACCGAACCCGAACTCGCCTCCGTCGGTGAACGCAGTGGAGGCGTTGACCATCACCGCGGCCGCATCGACCCTGGCCACGAACTCGTCCGCGGCCGCCAACGACGAGGTGACAATGGCTTCGGTGTGCCCGGTGCCGTGCACCGCGATGTGATTGATCGCCGCGTCCAGAGTCGGCACGATCGCCACCGCCATGTCGAGGGACAGGTACTCCGTGTCGAAGTCCTCCTCCGTCGCCGGCAGCACACCCGGGATGTCCCCGACCAGAGCACGCACCGCTTCGTCGGCGTGCAGGGTGACGCCGGCCTCGCGCAGCGCCGCGACCGCCGCCGGAACGAAGGACGGTGCGACATCACCGTGCACCAGAAGGGTCTCGGCGGCGTTGCAGACCGACGGACGCCGCGCCTTGGAGTTGACCAGGATGTCCAGCGCCATTGCCCGGTCCGCGGAGGCGTCGACGTAGACATGGCAGTTGCCCACACCGGTTTCGATCACCGGCACTGTCGATCCGTTCACCACGGCTTGGATCAAACCGGCACCACCGCGGGGAATGATCACGTCGACCAGTCCACGCGCGGTCATCAGATGCGTCACCGATTCGTGGTCCGTGCCCGGCACCAGTTGCACCGCGTCCCGCGGCAGCCCCGCGTCCACCGCGGCGGCGGCGAGGATGCCGACCAGTACCCGATTCGATTGCTGAGCGGACGCGGACCCACGCAGCAGCGCGGCGTTCCCCGACTTGAGCGCGATCCCGGCCGCGTCGACGGTCACGTTGGGCCGGGCCTCGTACACGATCGCGACGACGCCGAGCGGAACCCTGACCTGAGTCAGGCGCAGACCGTTGGGCAGCACGGACCCGCGGACCCCGGTTCCAACGGGATCCGGCAGGGTTGCGAGCTCGCGCAGCCCGGTCGCCATGCCATCGATCCGGGATCCGTTCAGGCGCAACCGGTCGATCAGCGCGTCCGGGGTCCCTGCGGTCAACGCCGCCTGCACGTCCGCCTCGTTGGCGGCCAGAGTTTCCGAACGGTGATCGAACAGCGCATCGGCCATCGCCAGCAGGGCGCGGTCTTTGATCGCACGCGGCAGCAGGGCCAGTGCCGCTGCAGCCACCCGGGCAGCGGCCGCGGCCGCCAGGACCTCGTCACGGGTAGCCGGCATGGATTGGACACCGGCGACGGCAGTCCCACTTGCCGACACGGCGGCGCCCGGCCCGGTCGCCCGATCCCCTGCGCTGTCGGTCACCGCGCTATCGGTCACCGCGCTATCGGTCACCGCGCTATCGGTCACCGCGCTATCGGTCACCGCGTCACCGGTCACCGCGCTATCGGTCACTGGGCTGCCGATCACTGCCACGTCCGTACTCCTTCGTCCGTTCGCACCCGTGCTGAACCGTAAGAGGTCTCGCCGCTGAGCACCTGGCCGTTGGGTACCGCGATCAGATCATCGGCGTGCACCACCGGATGCCGGAGCTCCGGCGCCAGGTCCGACAGCGAGCGCCCCAAGATCCCGGACATCTCGACAGCGTCGTGCCCGACAAAACCGCGGGCCACGACGTGCCCGGCGGGCGCCACCAGGTCGACCACGTCACCTGATTCGAAATCCCCGGTACATCCGGTGATCCCCGCCGGCAGCAAGGACTTGCGGCGATACAGGACGGCAGCCACCGCACCGTCGTCGAGGGTGATCGAGCCGGACGCGTTGGCGGCATGCCGGAGCCAGAACAACCGCGCACTGGTGCGCCTGGTCGCCGGGGCGAACGCCGTGCCCACCGTCGGGCCGTCGGCATCGTCCTCGGGAGCTGACAAGCACAGCGCCGCAACGGCATCCGCTGCGGACGCCAGCAACACCGGAATACCGGCACCGGTCGCCGTCAGTGCTGACGTCAGCTTCGATTCCATACCACCGGTGCCGACGTCGCTACCGCCGGTGCCGATCCTGATGCCGGCGAGCGCCTCCGCATCCGGCACCTCACGGACCGGAATCGAACCCGCTCGCCGGGGGTCACCGGTGTACAAGGCGTCCACGTCGGACAGCAGGATCAGCGCGCCGGCACCGACCAGGTGTGCGACCAGCGCGGCGAGGCGGTCGTTGTCGCCGAACCTGATCTCGGCGGTGGCGACAGTGTCGTTCTCGTTGACCACGGGCACCACCCCGAACGACAGCAACTTCGCGAACGTCCGCTGCGCGTTGCGGTAATGAGCCCGGCGGACGACGTCATCGCTGGTCAGCAAGATCTGCCCGACAGTCAGGTCGTGGCGGGCGAACGAACCGGCGTACCGCTCGGCGAGCAACTGCTGACCGACGGAGGCGGCGGCCTGCTGGGTGGCCAGATCGCCGGGGCGGCGCTGCAGACCCAACGGTGCCAGCCCGGCTGCGATGGCACCGGAGGAGACCAGCACCACCTGCGATCCAGCGGCAACCCGACCCGCGACCGCGTCGACGAGCGCATCCAGGCGGGCTGGGTCCAGGCCACCGGCGGCCGTCGTGAGCGAGGACGAGCCGACTTTCACTACGACCACCTTCGCGCGGCCGACAGCCAACCGCGCAGCCGACGGTGCGGCGGGTATTTCGCCACGCGGCAGGATAGCTGCGGGACGGGGCAGTCCGTCTCTCGCCACCGTCCCCGCCGCGTCGAGCGCCGCACGGATACTCACCTGGTGCTGCCCTCGCCGTCATCGGCGGCACTGTCACGGGCAGCACTCTCACGGCCAGCACCATCAGGGTCAGCACCATCACGGGCACCGCCGTCACCCCCACCAGCACCACCCCTGGTATCGGCGCCCGGCACGTGCGTCCTCCCACCGTTTCCACCGGCCAGCGGAAAACCAGCACCCGAATCCGCATCGTCGTAGCTGTGGCCGTCCACTTCCAACCCACGGCGCAGCCGGTGCATGGCCTTGCGCTCCGCCGCACCGACCCGGTCGAGTTGGTCGAGCCGCAGATCCGTTCCACGACCGGTGGGCACCATGTCGACACCGGCCAGCGTCGTGGGCTCCCAGTCGAAGGTGACATCAGCGATGGTCACCGACGCGCCGGGGCGGGCGCCCTGCGCCGCCAGTTCGGCCTCGACGCCGAGCCTGGCCAACCGGTCGGCCAGGTAGCCGACGGCTTCGTCGTTGTTGAAGTCGGTCTGCCGGATCCAGCGTTCCGGTCGCGGCCCGGTGACGACGAACCCACCGTCCACCTCAGGATCGGGCTCCACATGGAACTGCTCGGAGTCAACCGGCTGCGGCCGAACGACGATCCGCGGCGCGACGGCGGACGGCTTCGCGGCGCGATCGGCGGCGACGACCTCGGCGAGGGCGTAGCGCAACTCGGGTAGCCCCTCGTGGGTCACCGCG
>JBBRVZ010000018.1:0-48752 GCA_038246445.1 Mycobacteriales bacterium | reverse complement strand
GTCTGCGGATCTGGACCAGATGGACGCGGAGTTGATGACGTTCCTGGTCGGTCCGCCCACCGGTGGAGCACCGTCGGGGCGGCGCGAGATCACATCCTGACCCCTCGCGGTCGGGTAGCGTCGGACCAGTGCGGTGCGCTGCCCGACCTTGCGGTGCTGGTGACGGTGACCGTGTTCCTCGGCGGCTCGCTGTCCGGATTCGCCCGTCGCAGTCGCACCGGCCCGCAGATCCTCGGCGCCCTGCTGGCCAGTCAGCTGGCATTCCATCTCGCTTTCTCCCTCACCGCGCACCCGATGGCCAGGGAGTCCGGAATCGGCGGTGGGGCCGAGCGGATGATCGCCTTCCACGTCGTTGGCGCAGTTGTCGCCTCGTGGGTGATGGCGAGCGGCGAGAGCACGGTGTTCCGGCTCTTCGCCGCGCTGCACCGGGTCCTGCTGATCGCGCCGACGGCCCCGACGGTCGGTGTGTTCCCCAGCTGGACCGCGCTGATCCCGACCGGCACCGGCGGTGTCGGCCCGTCGGCGGCGGACCTGTCCACCGCGTCCCGACGTGGTCCGCCGCTGGGCACAACTGCTCACTGTCTGAGCCGCCACCCGGCGTGCTCGTTCCACCGTCGCTGCGCGTCATCGCCCCCTCGCTCTCCGGTGCGCGAGCGCCTGCGCGGTGCCCGGCCCATTCTCTGCACCCTGCAAGGATTCTCATGACGATCTCCCCGCACCGTCGCCGTTGGCGACGGCTGTTGACCGTGCTCTCCCTGTCGTCGGTGGCACTCGTGGCCGGCGCCGGCGTCGCCGCCGCCCATGTCACCGTCGAACCGTCCGACGCCGCAGCCGGTGGGTACACCACCCTGACGTTCCGGGTTCCCAACGAGTCACCGACGGCCGGCACCGTCGGCATCACCGTCGCCCTGCCGGCGGACCACCCCTTCGCCTCCGTCTTGGTCAAGGCGGTCCCGGGATGGACGGTGAAACCCAGCAGGACGACGCTGCCCGCACCCGTGACGGACGGCGAGGTCACCATCAAGGAGGCGGTGACCTCGGTGACCTGGACGGCCGATCCGGGCGTGGAGATCAAGCCAGGTGAATTCGCCGAGTTCGAGCTCTCCGCCGGTCCGGTGCCGGCCGTCGACTCGCTGACGTTCCCGACCACTCAGACCTACAGCGACGGCAAGGTCGTCCAGTGGAACGAACCGACCCCCGCGTCCGGCGAGGAACCGGAACACCCTGTCCCGACGCTGACCGTCACCGCGGCAGGGTCCGGCGAGGTTTCCGGGACCTCGGCGTCGGCATCCGACGCGCCACTGACCAACCCATCGGTGAGCGCTGCGGCAGTCGCCAACACCGCGGGCTCCGACTCTGCCGCCTCGGGCTCGTCCGACGGCACCAACTCCGCGACCATCCTGGCTGCGATCAGCCTTGTCATCGCCGCGGGGTCGCTGGTCGTGGCAGCGGCCGCGCTGCGGCGCCGGCCGACGGGTGGGGCCAGCCGATGACGTTCCGCCGCCCCCTGTTGCGACGCTTCGCCCGCCAGCTGATCCGGTTGACGGTGGTCGCTGTGCTCACCGCCGTCGCCGCCATCGGGCTGGCCGCCCCGGCGTCCGCGCACAACGTCCTGCTGTCCAGCAATCCCGCTGACGGCGCGGTGCTGCAGACCAGTCCCACCACGGTGCAATTGACGTTCGACCAACCGGTGGAGAACTTCGAACCGGTGGTCAGCGTGCTGGGCCCCGACGGGCAACGGTACGAGTCCGGCACGCCGCAGGTGGACAGCACCGAGGTCACCGCGGGCGTCGGTGCACTTCCCGGCGCCGGCGATTACGTCATCGCCTACCGGGTGGTGTCCGCGGACGGTCATCCGGTGCAGGGCGAGATCCGCTTCCGGCTGGACGCCCCAGCCTCGTCGTCCGCTCCACGAGCGCCTCCAGCGGCCCGATGAGCGGCGGATCCGGCACGGCGCAGTCCTCCTCAGCGCAGTCCTCCGCTGCGCCATCCTCGTCGGCGCAGTCCTCCGCTGCGCCATCCTCGTCGGCGCAGTCCTCCTCAGCGCCATCCTCGTCAGCGCCGCCGGCCGTCCCGACAACCGCGGCCGTCGCACCGGCGTCATCGTCGTCTGGGCTGTCCGGATGGGTATGGGCGGCGATCGCACTGGCCGCAGTCCTGGTGGCTGCAGCGGTCGTCGTGGTAGTTCGCCGGCCAGGGTCGGATCAGCTGTAGCAGCCTGCCTTTCCCATGCCGAGTTGGGTGGAGTTAGCGCCCGTTGCTGGGCGCCTTTCACGACGTAGGTCCACCCAACTCCGCCGGGTTCGGCCCGTTTCAGACCTGCGGCTCGACCCCGGTCAGTCGTGCCGACTCCGCCCAGAGCCACTCCGCCTCGACCGGGTCGGCGACCGCCGACGGCGGCTTGACCGGCCGCGGGCCGCCGCGCACGCCGAACCGCGGGCCGACCAGCTCGCCGCCGCCCAGGTCCGGGGCGGTGGCGGCGTGCACCTGCGGGCGGGCCCCGGTCCGCGCCGAGGTACCGAACAGAGCCGTCGCCCGGCTGGCGAGCCGAACGGACACCGGCCGTTGCACCGGCCTCGTCGGTCGCGGGGGCCGGCGCCCCCCGGTGGCCGACCAGCCCGGATGTGCCAGCACCGACGACACGGTCGAACCGGCGGCCCTGAGGCGACGTTCCAGTTCGGCGGCGAACAGTGCGACCGCAAGCTTGGACTGGGCGTACGCGGCAGACGGGCTGTACGGGCCTTCCAGTCCGAGACCGTGGTCGAGGGTGCGCGCGGTCCGCAGCATCATCGACGTCACCGAAACGACCCTGCCGGACGGGGCGCTGAGCAGCACCGGCAGTAGCCGAGCTGTCAGCGCGTAGTGCCCGAGATGGTTGACACCCATGTGACTCTCGAACCCATCGACGGTGAGTTCGCGACGCGGCACCAGCATCAGCCCGGCATTGTTGACCAGCAGGTCGAGCGGTCCGGCCGCCACCTGCGTTGCGGCGAAGGTCCGGACGGAACCCAGGTCCCCCAGGTCGAGGAAGATCACCCGCAGCTTCGCCAGTTCGATCCGCTCCCGGATCCGTTGCGCAGCTTCCTGACCCCGGTCCAGGTCGCGGACAGCCATCACGACCTCGGCTCCGGCGCCGGCCAGCGCCAGGGCGGTCTGGTACCCGAGGCCCGTGTTGGCTCCGGTGACGATCGCCCGGCGCCCGGTCTGGTCCGTCACCCCCAGGTTCTGCCAGCGACTCACGAGCGCTCCTGCATGGGCATGATCACTTCGCGGACGACCAGGATGATGGCGGCCGCGACCGGGACGGCAAGAATCGCGCCGGTCACGCCGAGCAGGGCGGCGCCGATCAGGATCGCGACGACAACCGCGCCGGTGGAGATGTCGACGGTCCGGCGCATCACCCGCGGGTAGAGCCAGTACGCCTCGAAGAGGTGCTGACCGAGGTAGAACACGCCGGCGATGATGCCGATCGCGAGGCCCTGGGTCAGGCCGAGCAGCGTCATGCCGATGCCCACGGTGATCGGCCCGACGACGGGAATGAAGTCCAGCACAGCGGCCGCCAACGCGATCGCCCACGGGTAGGGCAGTCCGACGACGGAGGCGAAGATGCCGGCGACCAGACCGGCCTGGATGGCGATGATCGTCGCGCCGGAGAGGTAGCCGCCCATCTGCTTGAGGATCCGGTCGGCCAGGTCCGTCACCCGGGCCCGCCGCGATGCCGGGACCAGCCGGTAGGCGGCCGCCTTGATCTTGGGGAAGCCCGCGAGCAGGTACAGCGTCAGCACGAGGATGATCAACAGGTCGACGAACACCGATGCCACCGTCACGCTCGCGGTGAGCAGGCCGCCGGCCGCGCCGCTCCCCAGGTTCTGCACGATGTTCGAGTTCTGCAGTGCCTCGAGGACGCCGAACCTCTGGTCCAGACTCATGATGCCCGGGTCGTTGCGAAGGTTCGTGATCAGCTCCGGCAGGGTCGAGACGAAGGTCCCCACCTCGTTCACGATCGGCGGGATGATCGCATAGATCGCGGCTGCGATGATCGCGAGCAGGCCGAGGAAGACGATGGCGACGCCGGCCTCCCGGCGCAGGCCGCGCCGGGTGAAGAAGTTGACCAGCGGATCCAGGCCGATTGCCAGCAACGTGGCGATCGCGATCAGCACCAGCGTGTCGCGGATCGTGTCCAGAATCAGGTAGCTGACGTAGGCGATCAGCACCCCGATGCCGCCGAAGAAGCCCCAATGAAAAGCGGAACGCCGGCCCCGTTCCTTCATCTCGTTCTGGCCGGTCGCGACGAGTTGCGCCGCCTCCGCGCTGGCCGAGGCCGCTGCCGCTGCCGCTTCGCTGGCCCGGACGGCTCGCTCGGACATCATCCGGCTGGTCAACGAGCCCAGTGTTCCGCGCAGCCGCGCCCTGGTCCGGCGTTGTTCGTCCGCAGCGGCGTCGGACTGGGCGTCGGGGTCAGCCAACTGCGCGTCGGTCGGCGGGCTTTCGGTCGGCGGGCTTTCGGCCGGCGGCGTGGGGTCCTGCGGGCTGTCAGTCGGCCGGCCGGCCGGCGCAGTCTCTTCGCCGTCCGGAGCGGCGAACGGAATGCCGTTCGCCGCGACCGGCACAGAGCCGGTCGCGGTGCCGGCCCCGGCGGCCAGCGCGGGACCCACCCGAGCCGAATCGGTCATGCGGCCGCGACGAGGTCTTGGTAGCCGCCGTGCCCCGCGATCCACCACGACACGTACGGGCAGGTCGGGATGACCTTGACGCCCTCGTCGCGGGCGGCATCCAGCGCAGCCCGCACGAGGTCGGACGCGAAACCATGACCCCGCGATGCCGGGTCGGTGTAGGTGTGCACGATGTTCCAGATGCTCGGCAACCGGCGGTAGTCCAGTACGGCAACCTCCCGGTCGTCGATCAACATCCGGAACCGGCCGTGTTCCTGCAGGTGCTGCACGATGTTGGTGCTGGTCGAACTGGCTCCCAGGCGCTGCGTGGACGACAGCTCCGGCGTGCCGGCCGACGTGCTGTGATCGGTCATTGCCGACCCTTTCTGCGGTGGAGGGGCAATCAACAGTGGGGACCCGGATTGGCGGCCGGTGGAATCGTGGCACATCCTCGCCGACCATGGTTCCGGCGGGCCGCACGGCCACAGCCGAACCGGTCCCGGTGAACGACACCATCATGCGACGAATTCCGGACCGCTGGCGCCCCACTACTCCGATCGAGCGCGGTCGGGGTCACCCATCGGCGCTGACCGTCGAGTCCCAGACCCGGGCCCGGGTCGCGCTCCACGCCGGATCCCAGCTCGGGGTGAACCAGATCGGTTCCGTCGACCGCGGTGGACTCCCGTCGACGGTCGGCGTAACAGCAAGTGAGCCCGCCGCCAGCCGCGACATCTTCGCGTCGTACAGCGCGGCGTCTGCCAGCTCGATCAGCGACATGGGGTCGGTGCCGCGTTTCCCGACCGTCGCCGCGCCGATCGACACGCTGACCGCGACCGTCTCCCCCGGTAGGGGCAGAGGCAGCGAAACGGTTCGCCGGATCCGGTCGATCACCTCGCGCAACGTCGGTTCGGGAACGGTTCCGGCCAGCAGGATGACAAACTCGTCGCCGCCGTAGCGGGCGACCAGATCCTCCCCGCGCGTAGCGTCCTCGAGCCGGCGCGCGATCTCGACCAGCACCATGTCGCCGGCCAGGTGCCCACGTTCGTCGTTGACCTGCTTGAAGTGATCGAGATCGGCCAGCAGCACCGTGACGCTGTCGGCGGGCCCCCGCAGCCTGGACAGCCGGTAACCGAGCTGAGCGAGCAGCCGCTCCCGGTTCGCCGTCGACGTCAGCGGATCGGTACCGGCCAGCGCCGTGCGGGAGGACACCGCGCTCATTCCCGACTGCGCGGCAATCATGGCGACCGCGAGCAGGGGCAGCAAGGCCGGCTGCTCCAGCGCCAGTACCGCGGCAATCGGCGCCGTCAGGGCCAGGCTGGCGATCGCTGCCTGCTTGCGCCAATCGGCGAGGTACTCACGGCGGGTCGTCGCCCCGGCGAGCACCCTCGACGTCATCACCAGCACCACATTCAGCGTCTCCACCACGACCGCCAGCAGGAACGCGACCGGGACCAGGACAGCCGAGTGCATCGGCTGGGCGATGTCGAAGGTCGTCGTGACCAGCCACAGGACCGCGGCCGCGGCCGCGCCCTGCAGCCCCCACACCGACACATTCAGGACCGCGCGCCACCACGTCATGCCGAACGGGATCGTCATGAGCAGACCGGTCAGGACGAAGAACGCGGCCGCGTGCGGTCCGAACGCCACGAGGGCGGCGATGATCAGCGGGGTCGACAAGACGGAATCCTGGAACGGATCGGACCGGCGGATCGACGGCAGCGTCGGGTACAGCTCCGCAACCATGACCAGGACGAGCAGGACGACAGCCCCCGGCTCGCGCAGCAACTGCCACAGGTCCGGGCCCGGCGCCCACCGGGCGATGACCAACTGGCCGATCACCACCGCCAGCGCCACGCCGGCCAACCACCAGCGGAAGGCCACCGGGGTTCGCCGCAACGGCGCCGCCATCGGATCCACGTCGATCACAACAGGTCACCTTCGAACACCGCGGATGACGGCAGCCCTCGTTCGTTGGGCTCCGCCGGCCACGCGGACGATGCCGACCACTGCACCCCCGGCCATCCCGCGAAGGACATCGTGGTGGCGCCCTGGAGGGTGACGGTCCACTGCGGGACGGGGCGCAACCGCACCGACGAGCGTCGGGCGGCCGGCCGAGCGGAAGTGACGTCAGCACTGAGCCGTTTCACCCGATACATGTCCCGGTCGGCCCGTTCGATCAGTGCCAGCACGTCCCCGCCGGACTCGGTGGCCTGCGCGATGCCCACCGCACCGCCGACAACGACCTGCACGTCACCGACGGTCAGGGGATGCGCCAACGCGTCCCGGATCCGGCCGGCGGCGGCCTCGGCCCCCGCCGCCTGCACGCTGTCGCCCAGCACGACCGCGAACTCGTCGCCACCATATCGAGCGACCAGGTCCGCGGGTGCCGCGACGGACAGCAGTCGGCGGGCGACGGCGACCAGCACCGAGTCGCCGACGAGGTGGCCATAGGTGTCGTTGACGTCCTTGAATCGGTTGAGATCGATCAGCAGCAAGGTGACGCTGCTCCCCGGTTGCAGCCTCCCGACGCGGGTGGCCAGCCGTCGGGTCAGGGTGAGCCGGTTCGCCAGGCCCGTCAAGCCGTCCGTCTGAGACGCGGCGGTACTCCGGAACATCGTGCGGCTGGCGTGGTTCAGGGAAACGATGACGACCGCCATCGACAACAGCGCCCACGGGCCGTCGAGGGCGATTGCCGCGAGCAGCGGAGCGGCAATCAGGCTGCTTCCCCAGATCCGTACGGTTTTGGGTAGCCGTGCGCGCTGTTCTCGCCAGGTCGTGACCCGTTGCTGGGTCAACACCATCCCGGTCATGAGGGCACACAGCAGCAGGATGATGACGGCCAGGACGAACCCGCGGCCCGCCATCCGCCAGGCACCGGGCGGTATCAGTTGCAGGTTCTCCGCCACCCGGAAGAACCCGGCGGCGACGAGCCCGAGAAGTCCGAAGATCGTGACGTTGCAGACGACCGGCCACCATCTGCCGTTCCACCGGGCCAATGCGGTGGTGAGTCCGGTCAGCAGGAAGAGCACGGCGGCCGGTGAGCCGAAGGCAAGCACCGCGGCCAACGACAAGGACGCCGACCAGGCGAAGGTGACGTTCAATCGAACGTCCCGCATCCAGGGCAACAGCGGATACAGATCAGCGACCAGGAGCAGCACGGCCAGGAGGAGAAAACCCGGCTCACGCAGGTCGTCGACCAGTGACCTACCGACCGGAGAGGCGAGCACCGCCACATAGCCCGCAGCGACCACCGCCGAAGAGAACGCCAGAAAGATCTGGAAACGCCGCGGAGTCCCGGAGAACGGGACGGTAGAGACCACTGATTGCTGCTGCACCGCTCCCCACCCTCCCCCAAGGATCTGTCTAGAGACTACGACCGCAACACCTCAGCAGTTCTTCTCGAACGAGTGAAACTCGTCATCAGCCGATTACTCAGCGACATTCACGCTGTTCACGGGCTCTCCGCCATCGCACTTCAGAAGGAGGTCCGATCACAACCGGTGATCGGCCCAGAGTGCCATCTGGGCGGCTGAGCAGCCTCTTTCGGCCCAGCGTCCAAGTCGTGGGTAGGCCAGCGATACAGAGCGCTGCCGAACGTCCCGCGGCTGTGGCAGGGTCGCGGCATGACGGATGTGGACATCATCGTGGTCGGCGCGGGATTAGCCGGGTTGGTGGCGGCCGCGGAGGCCGCGGATGCGGGCAGGTCGGTTCTGGTCCTCGACCAGGAAGGCGCCGCCAGCCTGGGCGGCCAGGCGTGGTGGTCCCTCGGCGGCCTGTTCCTGGTCAACACCCCTGAGCAGCGCCGACTGGGCATCACCGATTCCGCGGACCTGGCGCTGGCGGACTGGTTCGGGTCGGCGGGCTTCGACCGGCCGGAGGACCACTGGCCGCGGCAGTGGGCGCAGGCCTACGTGGACTTCGCCGCCGGCGAGAAACGCCACTGGCTCAAGGGTCAGGGCATCGGCCTGTTCCCGATCGTGCAGTGGGCGGAGCGGGGCGGCTACCCGGTCGGTGGCCACGGCAACTCGGTGCCGCGTTTCCACGTCACCTGGGGGTCGGGGCCGGGTGTGCTGACTCCGTTCGTCCGGCGGGTCACCGAACACGTGCGGGCCGGACGGGTGCAGATCCGGTTCCGGCACCGCGTCACCGACCTGCTGCGCGCAGGCGACGATGTCACCGGTGTTGCCGGCGAGATTCTCGAACCGACGTTCGCCGCCAGGGGAGAGCCGACCTCGAGGGTGCCGGTGGGCGGGTTCTCGCTCGGTGCCGGTGCCGTCATCGTGACGTCGGGCGGCGTGGGAGGCAACCACGATCTGGTGCGCCGCAACTGGCCGGGCGGAGCGGACCGCGCGCCGGCCGAGATGCTCGCCGGAGTCCCGGACTCTGTCGACGGATTGATGCTCGGTGTCACCGAACGGGCCGGCGGACGTGTCATCAACGGCGATCGGATGTGGCATTACCCCGAAGGAGTGGTGAACCATGCGCCGGTGTGGAGTTCGCACGGCATCCGCATTCTGTCCGGTCCCAGCCCGCTGTGGCTGGACGCGTTCGGCCGCCGGCTGCCCGCTCCGCTCTTCCCCGGTTTCGACTCGCTGGGGGCGCTGCGGCACATCCTCGGCACCGGTCGGGCGCACTCCTGGTTCCTGCTCGATCAGCAGACGATCGGTCCGGAGTTCGGTCTGTCCGGCTCCGAGCAGAACCCCGACTTCGCGCAGAAATCGATCAAGCTGCTGCTCACCACCAGGGCAGGCGGCAAGATCACTCCCCCGGTTCAGGCTTTCCTGGACAAGGGCGTCGACTTCCTCACCGCGGACACCGTCGGCGAGTTGGTGGGGAGGATGAACGCCCTGGTCGGTGAGCCGCTGATCGACGCCGACGAGGTAGCCGCGACCGTGGTGCTGCGGGACGGTCAGGTGCAGTCCGGCCTGGGCAAGGACCCGCAGGTCACCGCCGTGAAGGCCGCCCGGCAGTACTTCGGCGACCGGCGGATGCGGACAGCGCAGCCGCACGCGATGCTCGATCCGGCGGCCGGTCCGCTGATTGCCGTGCGCTTGCACGTCATCACCCGCAAGACGCTCGGCGGCCTGGAGACCGACCTCTCGGGCCGGGTGCTGACGCTGTCCGGCTCCCCGCTCGGCGGCCTGTACGCGGCGGGCGAAGTGGCCGGCTTCGGCGGCGGCGGGATGCACGGCTATCGGAGCCTGGAGGGCACGTTCCTGGGTGGCTGCCTGTTCTCCGGACGGGTCGCGGGGCGGGCAGCGGCCGCTGCCCTCTGAGGCACGCCGCCGTCTTCCAGCATCAGGCCAGCAACTGGTGCTCGGCCAGTTCCAGATACAGCGGGCTGGTCCGCAGCAGCTCGTCGTGGGTACCGACGGCCTGCAACCGCCCGTTCTCCAGCACCAGAATCTGGTCGGCGTCGACCACGGTGGCCAGTCGATGCGCCACCAGGATCAGCGTCCGGTCATGAGAGATGGCATCGATCGCGTCCCGCAACGCCTGCTCGTTGCGGCCGTCCAGACTCGCGGTGGGCTCGTCCAGCAGCAGCACCTCCGGTGCGGCGAGCAGGGCCCTGGCGATCGCGAGCCGCTGCCGCTCCCCGCCCGACAGCAGGATGCCGTCCTCGCCCACCTGCGCATCGAGCCCGGCCGGGTCGCGACGCAGAACCGCACTGAGATTCACTGCGGCCAGGACGTTCTCGCAGTCCTGGTCAGTAGCGGTGGGTGCGCCGAGCACGAGGTTCTCCCGGATGGTGCCGGCCAGCACGGGCGAGTCCTGCTCGACATAGCCGAGCGCGGAACGCGTCTGTGCCCGGGTCATCTCGCTGACGTCGACGCCGCCCAGTTCGACGACGCCGGCAACCGGGTCGTAGAACCGTTCGATCAGGGCCAGAATGGTCGACTTGCCAGCTCCCGACGGTCCGACGACGGCCGTCTTGGTACCGGTCCGGACGGTGAAGCTGAGATCGCGCAGCACGTGCTGGTCCCCGTATCCGAAGCTGACACCGCGGAAGCTCACCGCCGGCGCTCCGGGGAGCAGTCGCGGCCGGTGCACCCTGCCCGAGCCGGCGCGAACCGGATTCGCGGGGCCGCCGGCGTCACCCTCCTCCGGCAGCGAGGTGATCTCCTCGATCCGCACCACGGCGCCCAGCGCGTTCTGGGTGGCCGTGTACGCCTGGAACACCCGACCCAGCGGCATGATCATCATGAACAGATAGAGGATGAAGGCGACCAGTTCGGCGACCTCCATCGTGCCGTCCGCCACCAGGTAGCCGCCCACCGACACCACCGCGATGAAGGCGCCCTGCATCGCGATCCCGATGACCGGCGCGATCAGCGCCATCACCTTCGCGAGCCGAACACCGGTCCGGTAGGCGTCGGTGGTCAGGCCGTCCAGGACGGCGGTTTCCCGTTCGGTGGCGCCGGCGGCCCTGATGGTGCGGATGCCGGGGATCGCCCGTGCGACGCCGGAGGCGAGTGCGCCGACCTGGGTCTGCGCCGTCAGCGTCAGCTTCTGGATGCGGCCGCCCAAACCGATCACGACGCCGACCGCGACCGCCACGACGACCAGGGTCAGGGCCAGCAGCGGAAGGCTGATCAGTGCCATCGCGATCACGGACCCGACGAACACCAGCGCCCCGGACACCGCATCGACGAGCCCGGACGTGACGACGGAGCGCAACAGCGTCGTGTCGGAGCCCACCCTGGACACCAGGTCGCCTGTGCGGCGGGTGTCGAAGTCGGTGATGGGCAGCCGGAGCAACCGGTGCACCAGCAACTGCCTGGTGTTCAGCACGACGCCCTCGGCGGTGCGCTGCAGCAGGTACTGCTGGATGCCGCTGATGACGGCGGTCGCCAGAACCAGCGCAATCAGCAGGGCGACAACGCCTCCCAGCGGGCGCGACTCCTGCACCGAACTGATCACGACCGCCACCATGGCCGGCTGTGCGACCGACATCCCGGCACCCACCACCGAGATTGCCGTGACGACCAACAGCACGCGCCGGTGCGGGAGCAGGTAGGGCCACAGGCTGCGCAGCGGGATGCGCGGCTTGGCTTCTTTGTCCGGCGGCTGTTCGGCCGGTGTCACCGGCCCGCGCCCGATCGCTGCCTGCGGCTGCGCGTCGAGCGCCGGCTGCGCGTCCGGTCGGGTCTGCGCCGCGGGCGTCGCCGTCGTCGTCATGTCGCTCACCCCGCTCACGGTAATCACGATTGCCGTCCCTGCAGCCGCCAACAGTTCCGCCGACGGCGGAAGTTACCGGGCCGGTTCCGGTCGCCTTTGCGGTGCACCCCGACGGTGGCAGCGCCCCGCCTGTTCCACCCCGCCCTGTGCCCCCGCCCTGTTCCGCCCCGCCCTGAACCGCACCGGCCGGCCGGGGCACCATGGTGCGATGACCACGCCTTCCACGCCGATTCGCATCGGCATCCAGATCCAGCCGCAGCACGCCGACTACCGCCAGATCCGGGACGCCGTGATGCGCGCCGAGGACCTGGGCGTCGACATCGTCTTCAACTGGGACCACTTCTATCCACTCAGCGGCGACCCCGAAGGTCAGCATTTCGAGTGCTGGACGATGCTCGGGGCGTGGGCCGAGCAGACCGAGCGCGTCGAGATCGGTGCGCTGGTGACGGGCGGCGGGTACCGCAATCCCGACCTACTGGCCGACATGGCCAGGACGGTCGACCACATCTCCGGCGGGCGACTGATCCTGGGGATCGGCAGCGGCTGGTTCGAGAAGGATTACGACCAGTACGGCTACGAGTTCGGTACCGCGGGCAGCAGGCTCAACCTGCTCGGCACTTCTCTGCCGCGGATCGCATCCCGTCTGGAGCAGCTCAACCCGGCGCCGACCCGCCAGATACCGATTCTGATCGGCGGCGCGGGTGAGCGTAAGACGCTGCGATTCGTTGCCGAGCACGCCACCATCTGGCACGCCTTCGGCAGCGCAGAGACTCTGCGGCACAAGTCCGGCGTACTCGCCGGGCATTGCGAGACGGTGGGCCGCGATCCGGGCGAGATCGAACGGTCGACCTCGGCGCCGGGCTCGGACACCGAAGCCGGCGATGCGCTCGTCGCAGAGGGCTTCACGCTCCTGACCATCGGCGTCTCGGGTCCCGACTACGACCTGTCCGAAGTGCCGGCCTGGATCACGTGGCGGGACCAGCGCAACGCCGACCGCGGCTGACCGGCTGACCGGCTGAGCTTTCCCTGGCGGTCGCCTACTCTTCTCGTCGCTGACGCCGCTCGTTCCGATTACTGTGCGCTGATGCATCGTCACCAGATTGTTACATCACAGACTGGTATCGGAACGGGTTCGATTGACCTCCTCCTGACATATAACTGCTGCGTGGGCTGTGGCGTTCGAGCGTCGCGCTCCCGGGGGGATTGACGCAATGACGATGAGACACAGTGGTCGGTTTGCCGTACGACGGCACAGCCGGCCTGGCCTGCGCGAGCGAGGGAAGTTCATGACGGCAGCGCCGGGTCGCGTGGGGGACCAAAGCCTCCAGCTGAACCTGTTCGATGACGAGGACGCCCTGCTTCCGCTCGCGGAACGATCGCCGCATGCCGCGTTGCGGCTGCCGGACGGCCGTGCGATGGCCTGGGCGGAATACGGCAGCGCCCGGGGTCTCCCCTGCGTGCTCATCCCGGACACCGCCTCGTCCCGATTGGCGCCCGGCTGGTTGCTGCACGACAGCGCGCTGCCCGCGGCGATCCGGATGATGGCGCTCGACCGGCCCGGCATCGGGGTGTCCGATCCCATCGGGTTGGGTGGAGCGGAACAGCCCGCGGAGGACCTGCGCCGGATGGTGCAAACCCTTGCAGTCGGCCGGATTGCCGTCATCGGCATCGGGCAGGGCGCCGATGACGCCTTCGCCTTCGCGGCGCGGTACCCGGCGCTAGTCACGTCGGTCTCCGCGGTGTCGGTTCGGCTCCCGCGCAGCAACAGCGAACGACGCGCGGTGCGCTCGCCGTTCACCCGGCGACAACACCGCCCCTGGGCGGGTCCGCTGTCAGCATGGGTGACAACAGCCGGCAAGGGCGCCGACCTGACCGAGGAGCTCACCTGGTCGCGGATGCTGGCCCGGCTCGACCCGGTGGCCGCCGGAGTGCTCGGTAACCGCTGGATGGAATCAGATTTTCGGGACGCGGTGGCCGCGGACGCGGCACAGATCAACCCGACGTGGACGGCACCGTCCCGGCCCGCCGGGCAACCGCAGTGGGTGGCCGATCCGTCCACCGTGCGGGTGCCGGTCAACCTGTGGCACGGCCAGCACGAGACCGGCACGACCCTCGACGCGGTGCGGGACTTCGCCTCCGGCCTGCCCGGCTGGTCCGTGCGGACTGCGCCGGGGAGCTCGGCCATCCTGGGAGCGTGGACCGCCGTGCTGGGTGCCGCTGCCTCGTCATTCCCCGGTGTGGTCGCTGCCTGAGGTCGCGCCAAGTCGACGCTTCCCGCCGCCAGCCCGTCAGCCGTCAGCCGACAGTTGCCGCCCGGACGGACAGCACGTCGGGCAGGTTGTCCGCGACGCACCGGAAGCGTGCCGTCTCACCGTCATCGATACCCGCATAGACCGAACCCGACCGCGTCCCGAAATACAGGCCGGTGGTCTCGAAGTCGTCGACGCAGGCAGCGTCACGCATGACAGCTGTGTACACCCCGGACTGTGGAAGCCCGTCGGTCAGCGGCTGCCAGTTCTCTCCGGCGTCGGTCGACCGCCAGAGCGCCAACGCCCCGTTCGGCGGGAATCGTTCGATGTCGGCGACGAGCGGGAAGACGTAAACGGTGCCCGGCCGGCGCGGGTTGGCCAACACCGGGAAGCCGAATGACGCCGGCAACCCGTCGCTGATTTCCGTCCAGTGCAGGCCCGCGTCGTCGGTGCGGAACACCCCGCCATGGTTCTGCGCGAACAACTGGTCGGCGTTCCCGGGGTTACGGGCGACCTTGTGCACGCACTGGCCGTGATCCGGCTCCGGATCGGGGAAGAAATCGGCTCTGATGCCCTTGCTCCGCGGCTCCCAACTGCTTCCGCCGTCGCCGCTGCGGTAGACGCCGCCGGTGGACATCGCGACCATCAACTCGTCCGGGTCCAAGGGGTGCGGCAGCACCGTGTGAATGGCCTGGCCGCCGCCGCCGGGCGCCCAGCTCTCCCGGTGCGGGTGATCCCACAGGCCGTCGTTCATGGTGAAGCTCTGCCCGCCGTCCACCGAGTGAAAAAGGGCGGAAGGCTCTGTGCCGGCCCACATCTCCCCCTCGCGCAGGCCCGGGGTGATCTGCCAGATGCGGGCCAGCGCTGTGCCGGTGCGCTCCGGGAAGCGCACGGCGTCGGCGGGATGACCGACGAAGGTGCGGCCACCGTCATCGGAGTGCAGCAGCCTGGTCCCGTACACGTAACTGGTACTGCCGGCGAACAACCGCGGCGGTGAACCGGCGGCCGTCCTCGGGTCGACGCCGACTGCCGCGACTTCTTCCATCTTCAGCTGCGGCGGGTCCAGCTCCCATTCGGTCCGGTCGTTCGACAAACGCGCCACCCACAGACCCTTGCGGGTGCCGATCAGCACCACCACTTCGGCCATCTGTCTCGCCCTTCTCATTGAGCGCACGGTTGATTCCGGCATCACCGTGCCACTGAGCTCTGACACCCGCCAGCACTGCAAACTCATCGGTGCGGCGGTGCTCGATTTACCGACGGTCGTCAGAGGTCGATGGGCTCAGCCGTTTCGACCGTCGGCAACTGGCCGGTCCGGATGAGCCGGGCGTACCAGTAGCCGGAATCCTTGACGGTGCGCTGCTGGGTGTCGTAGTCGACCCGGACGATGCCGAATCTGCGGTCGTACCCCCACGCCCACTCGAAGTTGTCCAGCAACGACCACAGGAAGTAACCCCGGACATCGATCCCGGCGTCGCGCGCCTGCCCCACGGCGTCGATGTGCCCGTGCAGGTAGGCGATCCGGCCGGCGTCGTGCACCCGGCCGTCCGGGGACACCACGTCGTAGAACGCCGCTCCGTTCTCGGTGATCATCAGCGGTAGGTCGGGGTAGCGGGCGCCGAGGTCGGTGAGCAGTTCGGTCATTCCGCTCGGATCGATGTTCCAGCCCATCGCGGTGTGCAGGCCCGGCTGCGGCAGGAACTCGATGTCGTCCGCCCCCACCCACGGGCTGGCGTCAGAATCACCGTGCCCGTCGGCCTGCGACTTCGGGCCCAGACCGCTGTACCGGCGGGCCCGTGACGTCGAGTAGTAGTTGATGCCCAGCACGGTCAGCGGAACGGCGGTCGTCTTCTGGTCGCCGTCCCGCACGAACGACCAGTCGGTGATCGCTGCGGTGTCCTGGATCAGGTCGGCCGGATAGGCGCCGTTGAGCATCGGCCCGCTGAACACCCTGTTGCCGACCGCGTCCAACTGACGGACGGCATCGGTGTCCGCCGCCGACTCCGGGTTGTCCGGTCTGGTGACGTGCACGTTCAGCGTGACGGACAGCGGGGTGTCCTCGCCGAGCACCGCACGGATGGCACGGCCCGCGAGCCCGTGCGCGAGGTTCAGGTGATGGGCGGCCTGCAGGGCGGCGAGCGGATCCTTGCGGCCGGGTGCGTGCACGCCCGCGCCGTAGCCGAGGAAGGCCGAGCACCACGGCTCGTTGAGCGTCGTCCACAGCGAGATCCGGTCGCCCAGCGCGCCGGCGAGATGCTCGGCGTAGTCGGCGAATCGGAGTGCGGTGTCCCGGTTCGGCCAGCCGCCGGCGTCCTCCAGTTCCTGTGGAAGATCCCAGTGGTACAGCGTCGCGACCGGCTGCACGCCGGCCTCGAGCAGTGCGTCGACAAGCCGGGAGTAGAAGGCGACGCCGCTGGGATTGAATGCGCCGCTGCCGCCGGGCTGGATCCGCGGCCAGGAGATGGAGAACCGGTAGGCCTGCAACCCGAGGCCCTTGATCAGCGCGACGTCCTGCTGCCAGCGGTGGTAGTGATCGTCGGCGACGTCACCGGTGTCCCCGTTCAGCACCATTCCCGGTGTGCGGCAGTAGGTATCCCAGATCGAGAAGGTCCGCCCGTCCTCGTCGAAGGCGCCCTCGATCTGGTAGGACGCGGTCGCCGATCCCCAGAGAAAGTCCTTCGGAAAGGTGCGCTGCGGGCTGGTCATGGGTGTGACTCCTCCTCCGGTGCCGGCGCCGCCAACGTTGCGGGCGCCGTTGTGATGGCGACCGTATCGGACGCGGCCCGCAGCGTGGAAGCGCTTCCGGTGCGACCTGCTGGCCGTTCTTCGCCACCGGGCCGAAGCGTTCGCCGAGGCCGTAGACCTTCTCGCCGACGTCCAGCGACAATTGCTGGAACACGTACCGCGCATTGTCCGGACCGCCGGCCAGGCTGATGGTCGTGGGGCCCCCGCTCGATCTTGACGACCCCGCCGCAGGGCGACGATGCTCTGCTGTGGTGCGGGGACGAAACGGGAGGGAAACCATGGACGAGCCGTCGAGGCCGAAGCCGTCGTTGCTGCGCGGATACCTGGAAGATGACGACTCCGACGAGGTGATCCGGGTCCGCTCGGGGGACGGTACCTGGCGTTTTCGTCGCGAGGACGTCCTGCAAATCGTCGCCTGGGAGGGCCTGTCGGAGTCCCCGGGTGGTCGCCCGGTCCAGCTGGACATCCGGATCGGAGCGGAAGCCGAGTTCAGTCAATCATTTCGGGTCGAGTTCGCCGACCGGCCGATGACGCTTCCGGATGCACCGACGGTCTTCGCCCCGGACGAGCAATTCGATCGGCAGGTCCAGGCCTGGTCGGCTGATCTGCAATTCATCGGCGAGCCGTGGCCCGATGGCGGGGTCACCCGGACGTCCTGCCAGAGCACCGATGGGGACTACTACCTGTGCGACAGCCTCGATTGATGGCATGACGGTGCCGGGCGACGATGTCCTCATCGTCACCGAGGTCGACGACGTGCATGGCGCGGCGCTGGCAACGACACTCGAACGGGTGCACGGCATCAGGCCGATGACGATAGATCTGCGGACGTTTCCCGGCGAGACCGGCAGTTTTCGGCTCGGCTCCGGCGGTACCACCCGGTCATTGCCTCAGCACACATCGCTCGACCGGGTGCGCGCGGTGTGGTGGCGCCGACCGCACCGAGCGAAGGTCCTTCCCGGCAACCGGCCCGATGACGACGAGTTCCGCCAGGCGGAGTGCGACAGCTTCGTCCAGGGCATGCTCTGGACGATTCCGGCGCTGTGGGTCAACGAACCCGGAGCGGAGCGACGGGCTGCGCGCAAGCTCGTCCAGCTGGAGCGGGCAGCCCGAGCCGGGCTCGCGGTGCCGGAGACATTGGTGACCAATGCGCCGGATGACGCGGCGGATTTCATCGCGTCCCGCCCCGGCAAGGTGATCTACAAGCGAACCGGTACGCAGCGTGGCGAGTTCAGCGAAACCAGGATCGTCTCCGATCGCGCCCTGCAACGGCTGGCGTCGATCCGTTCCTCGCCGACGACCTTCCAGGATTACATCGAACCGCAGGCCGACCTGCGGATCGTCTGGATAGCAGGCAAGGAGTTGAGCGTCAGGATCGACTCCCCGGCCGGCCTCGGTCGGGTCGACTCCCGTCTTGACACGTCCGTCGACTTCGCGCCGTGCCAACTCCCGGCCTCGGTCAGCGGGGCGCTCGCAAGGATGATGCACGACCTCGGGCTGGTCTTCGGGGTGATCGACATGCGGGTCGGAGTCGACGGCAAGTTCTACTTCCTCGAGGTCAACCCGCAGGGCCAATTCGCCTACCTCGAGATCAAGACGGGTTTGCCGATCTTCCGCACCCTCGCCGACCTGCTGGTCGGTGGCGCAGAACCGACGCCGTCGAGCAGCTGATGCCGATTCCGGTCAGCGGAGCCAACGCGGGCGGGAGTTGCTCTCGTTGCGGCGCCCGCTCTTGCCGGGTGCGGGCTGCTCGTGCTGTAGCACGAGCAACCCGCCCACGGGCCGAGCAAGAGCCCAACCGGCAGCGGAACATGGGCGGCCGAACAGCCTGATCAGGCGACCACGGTGACGAGGTTGCTCTCGCGGCTGGTGGTGACCGGCAGCCGCGGCGTCAGGGTCACGACCGCACGGATCTCGTCGTCGGTGTTGCCCGCGCTGTCGTCCTTGTTCAGGTTGTCGAACGGCAGGGTGGCGGTCCTCGTCCGGTGGGTCACGGCCTGACCGTTCGAGCTGATCGGCAGGGCGAAGGTCAGGCCGATCGAAACCGGATCATCGCCGATCGGCAGATTGTCCCCGTCCTGAAGGGTGTCGTCCTCGATCACCCGAAAACTGTCGACGTACGACAGATTCGTCAGCTGGTCGAAGCTGCTCCAGACGACGTCGTACTCGAC
Source organism: Mycobacteriales bacterium (assembly GCA_038246445.1). Classification (GTDB taxonomy): domain Bacteria; phylum Actinomycetota; class Actinomycetes; order Mycobacteriales; family Nakamurellaceae; genus Nakamurella. The sequence goes on along the minus strand of JBBRVZ010000018.1, from coordinate 29,756 downwards.
GGTGATCTCCGCGTTCGCGACGTCGCGGACGATGGAGAGGTTGAGGTTGCTGACGGTTGCCATGACATGACCCCCCTGTGGGTGGAGCCGTGCGGCGCCCGGTGGCGTCGCGCTGACCGGCTCATCAGGGAGTACGCAGCTACCTACTGGAACGGTTCTCGGTTGATCCCGGGCCGTTCCAGTATGCAGTGGTGGAGAAGGTCAGCGACCACCGAGCGCATGCTCGACCGCGAGCTGGTTCAGGTGCACGAAGGCGTAGGAGTGCTCCGCCGCCTTCTCGGCGTCGAAGGTCTCGAATGCCGCGTCGTCGGCGAGCAGGTCGGCAACCGACTCCCCCGCGGACAGCGTCGGAACGGCGAGTTCCGCGATCCCCGACGCGGCCATCGCCTGCTGAACCTCGGGGTCGGCGCGGAAGGCCAGTGCGCGTTCCTTGAGCAGCAGGTAGGTCGCCATGTTGGCCCGGGCCGAGGCCCAGACGCCGTCGAAACCCTCTGTGCGGGAGGGCTTGTAGTCGAAGTGGCGCGGCCCGGTGTAGGTCGGGCCGCCGTTCGGGAAGCCGTTCTCCAACAGGTCGACAGTGAAGAACGCGGACAGCAGATCCCCGTGCCCGAACACCAGGTCCTGGTCGTACTTGATCGAACGCTGACCGTTCAGATCGATGTGGAACAGCTTGCCCGACCACAGCGCCTGGGCGATGCCGTGCGTGTAGTTCAGGCCCGCCATCTGCTCGTGCCCGGTCTCTGGGTTGAGCCCGACGATGTCGCCGTGCTCGAGCTGCGCGATGAAGCCAAGCGCGTGGCCGACGGTCGGCAGGAAGATATCGCCGCGGGGCTCGTTCGGCTTGGGCTCCAGGGCGATCCTGATTTCGTAGCCGGAGTCCTTGATGTAGCCGGCGACGGTGTCGACGCCCTCGCGGTAGCGGTCGAACGCAGCGTTCAAATCCTTCGATCCGTCGTACTCGCTGCCCTCCCGACCACCCCACATGACGAAGGTCTGTGCGCCGATGTCCGCCGTCAGGTCGACGTTACGAAGCACCTTGCGCAGCGCAAACCGGCGCACGGAGCGGTCGTTCGACGTCAGGCCGCCGTCCTTGAACACCGGGTGGGTGAACAGGTTCGTGGTGACCATCTCGATGGTGATGTTGTTGGCCTTGCAGGCGTCGCGGAAGGCGCCGAGCAGCCGGTCGCGGGTGGCGGCGTCGGAGCCGAACGGGACGACATCCTCGTCGTGGAAGGTCACGCCCCAGGCGCCGGCCTCGGCCAGCTTCTCGACGGCTTCGACCGGATCGAGCGCCGGACGGGTTGCGTCACCGAACGGGTCCCGGCCCTGCCAGGAGACGGTCCAGAGACCGAACGAGAAACGATCCGCCGGGGTGGGCTGCGGGACCATAGCTGGACTCCTTAGTCGATGCCGAATTTGTTATTTCGCTAAACTTATAGGACCTGACCAGTAAGGTCAATGCATGCCGTCTCGCCGTTCGACACCCCTCGGTGCCTCGGCCATCCGTCAGGCGAACCTCCGCGAGCACAATCTGGGCCTCGTGCTGCGGCTGATCATCGATGCGCGCGTCCCGATCTCCCGGGCGGGTATCGCGCACGCCACCGGCCTCACCAGAGCCACCGTGTCATCACTGGCCGATCGACTCATCGCCGCACACCTCGTTTCGGAACTGCCGCCGGTGATGTCCCAGCGCGCCGGGCGGCCCGCCGTACCACTGGTTGCCGCACAGGGAACTCTGGCCGCTGTCGGCATGGAGGTCAACGTCGACTACCTCGGTGTGCGAGTGGTGGACCTGTCCGGGACGGCGCTGGAGCAGCGGGTGGAAGCCGCCGATTTCCGGGGCAGCGAGCCCGGACGAGTGCTGGACCGGCTCTCGCAGATGTATTGCGACGTCATCGGCCGACTGCCGAGCGCCATCCGAATGGCCGGCGGCTGCCTGGCCATCCCCGGTCTGGTGGACCGGCCACAAGGACCCGTGCGGATGGCGCCCAACCTCGGGTGGCGTGACGTGGATGTCGTCACGATGTTCCACTCCCATCCCGGCACGGCCGACGTGCAGATCCGGCTGGACAACGAAGCGACGCTGGCTGCCAGGGCGGAAGCCGACGTGCTCCGTCCCGCGGGCCGGCTCTCCTTCTTGTACGTGTCCGGCGAGGTGGGCATCGGCGGCGCTCTCGTCGTGGACGGTGCCGTCTTCGGTGGCCGGCACGGGTGGAGCGGCGAGATCGGGCACACCGTTGTCGATCCCGGTGGACGGCAGTGCCGATGCGGATCCATCGGCTGCCTCGAGCAGTACGCGGGCAAGGACGCCCTGATGCGCTCGGCGTCGATGGACCTCGACCAGCCGATCCGCGATCTGCAACGAGCGGCCGAGGCCGGCGATATCGAAGCACTGGCCGCACTGGCGGGTGCAGCGCGGGCGCTGGGAACCGCCCTCGCGAACGCGGTAAACCTCATCGATGTCGAGGACGTTGTGCTGGGCGGGATCTACGCGCCGCTGGCGCCGTTCCTGGTTCCCGGGATCGAAGAAATCCTGCGGTCGCGGGTGCTTGCCGCACCGTGGTCGGGGCTCCAGGTTCACCCGGCGACCATCCGCGATGATGCCGCGCTCATCGGGGCATCGGCGGCGGTGCTCTCGGACGTCATCGACGATCCCAGTGGTTGGCTCGCGAACTGAGCAGCAGCCGGAGTCCGTCGCCGCCTCCGGACCGAATCGTCAGGCATCGAGCTCCTTGTCACGGAACCGTCGCGCTGTGTCGCCCACGGCCGTCCTTCCACCGTCGACCACGGCGCCCCGGCTGTCCGGACCAGGGTCGGCGTCCGATTCCGTGCTCCGACCGTGCCCGGGAACCCCACCCGGCAGGTCCGCGGCAGGTCCGCGACAGTCGCAGCGCTCACGGTGGTCCGACCCGTATGAACCACTCAAAGGCCGCCATGCCTACCTGTAGCGCACCCCCGATGCCCGTTCCGGCTGATCCCGCGACTCATCGCACTGTTCGCATTCGTCCGCTCGAACGCGCGGACGACGGCCAGCTCCGAAAGGTGTTCGCCGGCCTGTCCCCGCAGTCCAGGTACCTGCGTTACCAGCGGGCGGCGCCAGTGCTTTCCTCGTCGATGGCGCGGGCGCTGGTCGACATCCGGCCGGGGTTCCACGTCGCACTGACCGCGGAGCTGGACGGCGAGCCGGTGGGCATCGCGCGCTGGATCCGGCAGCCGACAGATCCCACGCACGCCGAGATCGCCGTCGAGGTGATCGACGCCGTGCAGGGCCGTGGTCTGGGACGGCGGTTGACGGCGGCAGCGGCAGGTTCGGCGTTGGAAGCCGGGATCGAGTGGCTCACGCTCTGGGTCCACTCGCAGCACGAAGGGCTCCGCGAGCGGCTGCTCTCGCTCGGCGCCCGGCCCGCAGCGGACGATCCCGACGAGTTCCGGATCGCTTCCACGGCGCTGCTCGCCGGTTCGACCGCCTGAGATGACAGGCTCAGCGTGGACTTCGGCTATGCCCTTTCTGGGGCCGCCTGCGGTTTACGCGGTGTGGCTCGCCGCTCCGTCGGGTACGAGACTGAACGCGCCTTCTTCTTCCTGCGCGTTGTGCAGCCGGAGCACGGCGTAGAGCCCGTAGAGCAGGCGGCGGAATTCGATCACGTCCTCGGGTTGGACGAGATCCCCGTCCTGCGCCTGCAGAAGCCGGTCGAGCCGGGACACCTGGTGCTCGATCTCCGCGTGGGTGCGGCTCATCGCGGCGGTCGCGTCGGTGCCGCCCAGCGCCCGGCCGACGAGGGGGACGAGCAATGCCTCGTCGGCCCGCTCGTGCGGCAGCAACTCGCCTTCCAGCCGGCCCAGCAGAACCCGCACGGGCCCGAGTTCACAGTCACGTGAGGACAGCTCATCGGCAACCGACCGGATCTGCTCGACCAACGGCAGCGTGGCGTCGTGTTCGGCCCGGAGCCGGACAGCGGTGGCAATGTCCTCAGCAGGCATGGCGATGGTGTGGACCGCACCGGGCAGGACGGCCCGCAGCGCGATGCCGATCGCCAACACATCGATCACCTCCTGGACGACCGCACCCGCAGCGGGTGGCAGCAGCCCGAATGCGGCGGCCACCATCGCAACCAGCGACAGCCCCATACCGATCAGGACTGCCTGCAGTGCAATCCTTTTCGAGCGGCGTGCGATCAAGATTGCGTCACCCAGGGCGTCGATCCGGTCAACCGTGAGCACGACGTCGGCGGCCTCGGACGACGCGGTCGCGCCGTGAGCCGCGAGCGCTACCCCGACACCCGCCGCAGCGAGTGCGGGAGCGTCATTGACCCCGTCGCCGACCATGATCGTCGCGCCGTTCGCGGACTCCTTCTCGATCGCGGCGAGCTTGTCCGCCGGATCGCAATCGGCGAGCACGGTGTCCACAGCGACGATGCGACCGATCATCTCGGCGATGTCGGCCCGGTCCCCGGTGACCAGCACGACGCGGGTGATCCCGGCCGTGCGCAGTGTCCGCACCATCCTGGGGGCGTCGGGCCGGATCTCGTCCTGCAGCAGGAACGCGCCCGCCGGCTCGTCGTCAACGGCGACGAACACCGTGAGCGAGCCGTCCAGGTCGGCGCGCCGACGGACCTGACGGACCCAGGGCGGTGCGGTGCCACCCACGATCCAGGATCCTTTGCCGAGCTTGACCCGGTGGCCGCCGACGGTCCCCTCCAGGCCATAACCGTGCACCTCATGGACGTCCTCTGGCATCTGCAGAACCAACCCGCGCCGGGTGCCACCGGTGACGATCGCGCTGGCCAGCACGTGCGGGGACACCTGGTCCAGGGACGCTGCGAGTCGCAGCACCTCGTCGGCATCGAACCCGCCGGCGGTGATCACGTCGGCCAGGACCGGGCGGCCCTGGGTCAGGGTGCCGGTCTTGTCGAACAACATGACCTGCCCGCCGGCCAGTGCCTCCAACGCGCCACCCCCCTTGATGACGACACCCACGCGTGCCGCCCGGGAGAGCCCGGACATGATGGCGATCGGGGCGGCGAGCAGTAGCGGGCACGGCGTCGCGACGACCAGCACCGCAACGGCCAGCACCGGGTTCCCGCTGACCGCCCAGGACACCCCGGCCAGGATGAGCGTGAGCGGGACGAAGAAGATGGCGAACCGATCCGCTGTGCGCACGAACGGAGCCGATGAGGCCTGCGCCTGCTCCACCAGACGAACCACACCGGCGTAGGTGGACTGCGCCGCGGCCGCGGTCGCCAACAGGTCGATCGGCTGTCCCGCGTTGACCACACCGCTGCGCACGTCGTCGCCGGTGATCCGCTCGACCGGCAGCGACTCACCGGTCAATGCGGACTCGTCCAACACCGCACTGGACAGCAACCGGCCGTCCACCGGGACGACCTCCCCCGTACCCACCAGCAACCGGTCACCGATCACGACCTCATCCACCGGGACCTCGACGACCCCACCCTCGATGCGGCGACGAGCCGTCCGCGGCGCCCGCTCGACCAGCAGGCTCAACTCCCGGCGCGCTCGCGCTGCTGCCCGGGCCTCCAGCAACTGGCCGCTGGCCAGCATCACCGTGATCATCGCGCCGGCGAACGGCTCGTTGACCGCCACTGCACCGGCCAGGGCCAGCACCGCGATGACGTCAACGCTCACCTGGCCGCCGCGGATCGCGGCAACAGTCCAGCCCACCGAGAACACCAGACCCAGTACCGCGCCCGCGATCCACAGTGCTGCCGCGGTGGTGGATGCGGACAGCAACCACGCGACGCCACCGGCAACCAGCAGCGCCGTCGAGGCGACAAACAGGGCCCGCTCCTTGTTCGCGGCCCACATGCTTTCAGCCATCGCGGTCACCACCCCGGCCTCCCAAGATCGACACACCTACCCCGAGTGTGATCGGGGGACGGAACAACCGTCAGGGGCCAAGGTCCTCACCCGCGTCGCGGCCGCAACAAGGTGCGCACAGCGCCGACCGCCTCCCACCGACGAGCGCGCGTAGCGTGCGGCAGCGTGCCGAACCAACCCGATACGATGTCCGCACTGATGTTCCGCGCCGCCGAGGCGGCCGCCGAATACCGCGCCTCGCTGACCGAGCGGCCGGTCGCGCCGGCGACCGGTGCCGCCGCGTTGCGAGCCGCGCTCGGCGGTGCCCTGCCTGCAGCTCCGACACCGCCCGGACAGGTGCTGGAGGAACTGATCCGGGCAGCCGAGCCCGGACTGGTCGCGACGGCGGGGCCGCGGTTCTTCGGCTTCGTCATCGGTGGCTCCCTGCCGGCGTCCGCCGCGGCGGACATGCTCGCCGTCGGCTGGGACCAGGTCGCGTTCAACGCCGTGCTCTCGCCGGCGGCGAGCGTTGCGGAGGAGGTTGCCGGTGGTTGGCTCAAAGATCTGCTGCACCTCCCGGCCGATGCCTCGGTCGGCTTCGTCACCGGGGCGCAGGCCGCGAACACCGTCGGTCTGGCGATCGGTCGTCACGCGGTTCTCGAGCGGGTCGGATGGGACGTCGAACAGGACGGGCTGGCCGGCGCTCCGCGGGTCCGCGTATTGGCGAGCATCGAGCGGCATGCCACCATCGACCGGTCGCTGCGATTGCTGGGACTGGGGAACAACAGCGTCGAACCGGTGCTCGCAGACTCCGCCGGCGCCATCGACATTGCTGATCTTGCAAGGCTTCTCGATGGCGAACCGGGCACGCCGACAGTGCTCTGCCTGCAGGCCGGCAACGTCAACACCGGTGCGTGCGACAACCTGCGGGCCGCATGCGAACTCGCCGGGAAACACGACGTTTGGGTGCACGTCGACGGCGCTTTCGGACTCTGGGCCGCGGCCAGTCCGACCACGGCACAGCTGACCGACGGCATCGAACTGGCAGATTCGTGGGCGTGCGACGGGCACAAGTGGCTCAACGTTCCCTACGACTCGGGCTTCGTCTTCTGCGCCCACCCGGCCGCACACGTGGCCGCCGCGTCGTACACCGCGTCCTACCTCGTCGGCTCCGGCGCGGTGCACTCACCGTCCGACTTCGTGCTCGAGTCCTCGCGTCGGGCAAGGGGTTTCGCGGTGTGGGCGGCGTTGCGCGAGCTCGGCCGGGACGGGGTCGCGGAGCTGGTCGACCGGTGCTGCCGGCTGGCGCGGCGATTCGCCGACGGTGTGTCCGAGGGCGGCGCCGAGGTACTGAACGATGTTGTGCTGAACCAGGTGCTGGTCAGCTTCGGACCCGACGCCACGACCGACGCGGTGATCGAAGGGGTCCAGCGGGACGGCACCTGCTGGCTCGGCGGCACCACCTGGCGCGGCCGGCGATTGATGCGCGTCTCGGTGTCCAACTGGTCGACGACCCAGGCCGACGTCGACAGCTCGGTGGCGGCCATCCTGCGGATCGCGCGGGACCTCACAGCGTCTGGATGACGCAGGGCAGGCCAGGTGCCTTGCTGATCCGACGATCCCCGGTGATCAAGGGGGCATCCAGGCGAACGGCGAGCGCGACGTACAAGGCGCCGTAGAACGACAGGTTGTCCCGCCATCTCCACGCCAATTCGGCCAGTCCACCGGCGTGTGGATAGCGGTAGTCGACCACGTCTCGCGCACTGGCCAGAGCAACCATCGCCTGGTCGGAGGTGAGGTCCCCCGCCCGCACGCGTCGACGCAGAACGCTGCCGAGTTCGGCGTCGATCAGATGCGGTGCATGGCAATCCATGCCGCCGAGTCGCCTGCCGAGCACGACGGCCTCTGACGTCGTACCGATCAGCGCGTACGTCAGAGTCGAGGCGTCCACCACGACATCCGTCACCGCCGGTCCGCGTCAAGATCGCCGAGGATGTTCTCCAGCGTCGACCCGGCCGTATCCGGAGTCGACATGGCCGCCTCGACAGCGGCCCATGCGTCGGCCTTGGTCCGCCGCTGGGCGAGATCGACCACCTGCTCCCGCATATAGGCCTGGATCGACTGTCCGGCCGCGCGCGCACGGCGGCGAATGGTCTCGTAGATCTCCTCCGGGAGATCGCGAATCTGGATCGTCGCCATGGCGCCACGATAGCGCTATAGCGCTGCGCGGAGTTCAATCAGACCCCGCCGACCAGACCGGTACTGACATCCCACAATCGCCGGGCCACAGCGGTGTCGTAGCCGGCCGGAGCGGACTTCTTCTGTGTGGAGTTCACGAAGAATCGCCCCGTCACCTGGTCCACCTCCGGCGACGACGCCAGGTAGACGGACGTCTGGGCGCCCTGCTCCGGGCTTTTCATCAACCACTTCCCCAGGGGCACGAGGAGTTTCTGCAGGCGCCCCGGATCCTGCGATCCGAACCCGGTGCGAACGACGCCGGGATGCAGGGCGTTGGCGGTGACGCCGTCATCGTTCAGCAGGCGGGCGAGCTCGTAGCTGAACAGCACGTTGGCGAGCTTGGATTGGTTGTAGGCGCGGAAACCGGAATAGCTGCGCTCACCCTGCAGGTCGTCGAAGTTGATGCGACCCATGATGTGCGCGTTCGAGGACACGGTGACGACACGGGCCGGCGCACTGGTTCGCAGGCGCTCGAGCAGCAGGTTCGTCAGCAGGAACGGCGCCAGATGGTTGACCGCGAAGGTCCGTTCGAAGCCGTCCGCCGTCAGCTGCCGGGTGTTCCAGTAGCCGCCCACGTTGTTGACCAGCACGTCGATGCGCGGATACCGCTCGAGCAGATCGTCGGCCAGCCTGCGTACTTCCTTCAGCGACGACACATCGGCGATGAAGGTGTCGACCTCCGCGCCGCCGGAGCCGACCTGGACGGCGGCCGACCGCGCCCGACCGGCATCCCGCCCGGTGATGGCCATCCGGGCGCCGAGCCCGGCCAGCGCCACCGCGGTTGCCCTTCCGATGCCGCCGGTTCCGCCCGTCACCACGACGGTCCTGCCTGCCATCGGTCCGGCGCTGCTCGTCACCTCGACACCTCTCACCAGGAGATCAACGGTTGTGTCCCTACGACGTTGTCCAGCACCCTCATCGGTACACCGATGACGATCATCTCGCCGCGACTGGCACAGTCAACACCCGTGCCCGAACCACCTGTCCCCGAGCCACACGTGCCGGCCCCACCGCCGCCGGCAACCCCGGGGCCCAGCCTGAACAGGCAGATCCTGCGACTGGCGGTGCCCGCGCTCGGAGCGCTGCTCGCGGAACCGACCTTCCTGCTGGTCGACGCGGCAATCGTGGGCCATCTCGGCACCGCGCAACTCGCCGGCGTGGGCATCGCCTCGGTCGTCCTGGGCACCGTGGTCGGCCTGTCGGTGTTCCTCGCCTACGGCACGACGGCGCAGGTCGCGCGGTCGGTCGGCGCCGGGCAGGCCGACCGAGCGCTGCGTTTCGGTATCGCGGGGCTCTACCTCGCGGTGATCATCGGCTGCCTGGCGCTGCTGGTCATCTGGCCGAGCGCGCCCACCGCCATCGGCTGGTTCGATGCCGGCCCCGCCGTCTCGGAGTACGCCGTTACGTACCTCCGGCTGTCGTTGATCGGCCTGCCGGCCATGCTGACCGTGTTGGCGACGACGGGTGTGCTGCGCGGACTGCAGGACACCAGAACGCCGCTGCTGGTGGCGGTGGCCGGCGCTGTGGTCAATGTCGGATTGAACCTGTGGTTGGTGATCGGCCTCCGGCTGGGAGTGGCGGGTTCGGCCATCGGCACCGTGATCACACAGGTCTTGATGGCGCTCGTCCTCGTCTCCGTCGTCATCCGCGAGGCACGTCGCGCGGGTGCACCGCTGACCCCGCACGCAGGGTTGATCCGCGGAGCCGGACGCGCCGGAGTTCCGCTGTTCATCCGCACCCTCACGCTGCGGCTGGCCATCATCGCGACGACCGTGGTGGCAGCCCGGCAGGGCGTCATCGCGCTGGCCGCCCAGCAGGTGGTGCTGGCGATCTGGAACTTCCTCGCGTTGGGACTGGACGCGCTCGCCATCGCCGCGCAGGCGCTGACCGGCAAGGCGCTCGGCGAGGGCGACCGCACGGCAGCGCGGGGGTTGACAGCCGCCATGCTGCGCTGGGGAGTGTGGGCGGGCGTCGTCATCGGCGCCGCTGTGCTGCTGGTGCATGCCGTTGCGGGTGCGGCGTTCTCGCCGGATCCCGAGGTCCGGGCCGCGGTGGCGGCCGCGCTGATCGTGGTTGCGATCTCCCAGCCGCTGTCCGGCTGGGTGTTCGTGCTGGACGGTGTGCTGATCGGCGCGGGCGACGGCGTCTACCTGGCCATCGCCGGGGTGCTGACCCTACTGGTGTACCTGCCGGCGGCCGCGGCGGTCGCCGTGTTCGCGCCGGACGGCACCGCCGGACTGGTCTGGCTGTGGGTCGCCTTCAGCGTCGCGTTCATGGGCGCCCGCGCCGTCACCCTTGGCCTGCGGTACCGCGGCGACCGGTGGATGATCACCGGCGCCGCTACCTGATTCGCGGTAACTGACGAAACGGACTGCACCGCAGGCTGTTCGCGAGATGCGGTCAACTTGCCACGGCGACGCGGCGATGCTCGACTGGGCTGCATGGAATCCAGCACAGTGGTTGCAGTGACCGGTGGCAGTGGAAAGCTGGGTCGCGCCGTCGTCGCCGACCTGCTCGAGAACGGATACCTGGTCGTCAATCTGGACCGGGTCGCGGGACCGGACCCGCGCACACTGTTCGTGCGGGTGGACCTCACCGACTACGGGCAGACCGTCGCCGCACTGCAGCGCGTGGACGACAGGTACGACCGGATCGACGCCGTCGTTCACCTGGCGGCGATCCCCGCCCCGGGGCTGACCACCAACCCCGCGACGTTCGAGAACAACATCATCGGGACGTACCACGTCTTCGAGGCGGCCCGGGCGGCCCGGATCGGGACCATCGTCTGGGCCTCCAGCGAAACCGTGCTGGGGCTGCCGTTCGGGCCGGATTCGCCGCCGCCGTACCTCCCGGTCGACGAGGAGTACCACCCCAGGCCGAACTCCGCGTACTCGCTGGCGAAGACGCTCGAGGAGGAGATGGCACTGCAGTTCTGCCGTTGGGATCCCGAGCTGTCGATGACGGGGCTGCGGTTCTCGAACGTGATGGAGCCCGACGATTATGCCGACTTCCCCGGCTACGACGCCGATCCGGCCGGCCGGATGTGGAACCTGTGGGGGTACATCGACGCCCGGGACGGCGCGCAGGCGGTGCGGCTGGCGTTGCGCGCCGCACGGCCGGGTAAGGACGTGTTTCTCGTGGCCAACGCCGACACGGTGATGAGCCGCAGCAGCGCCGAGCTTGCCGCCGAGGTCTTTCCTGATGTCCCACGGCGGAAGGAACTCGACGGTACGGAGACGTTGCTCAGCATCGACAAGGCCAAGCGGGTGCTCGGCTTCGAGCCGCAGCACAGCTGGCGCGATCAGCGGTAATCAGCTGTCGGACCGATCCGTCAGGCGTTGGGGACGGCCGCGATCAGGTCTGCAACGGACTTGTCCGGCCGCAGGCCCCGCCAGCTGGGTGCGCGCAGCCGCCCGTCCGGCGTCCACTCGCTGTAGCTCACCTCTCCCACCAGCGTGGGCTCGACCCAGTTGGCATCCCGCGCGTCCACCCGCGGCACCGTGTCGGCAACGGCAGGGGTCTCGCGGTGCAACGGTTCGAGCGTGGCCCTCAGCTGGTCGAGGACCGCGTCGGTAAACCCCGTACCGACCTTGCCGGCGTACCGCAGACCGCCGCCGGCGGTGGGAACCGCGACGAGCAACGCACCGAGCGAGCCCGCCCGCCGGCCGGCGCCCGGCCGCCAGCCGACGATGGCCACCTCGACATCGTCGAAATTCTTGATCTTGAGCCAGCTCCGCGACCGTTTGCCCGGTAGATACAGCGAATCCGCCTTTTTCGCGACGATGCCTTCCCATTGGCGATCGACGCTGTGCTGCAGGGCTTCGCCGACCGGACCAGGTAGCTGCGGTGGAACGATGCACACGTCGCCGGACAGCGGCAACACCTCCAGGATCCTGCGCCGGTCGTCATACCGTTTGTCGAGTAACGACACTCCGTCCAGGTGCGGGACGTCGAACAGCCAGAATTGCACCGGAACACATCGCCGGACCCGGGCGACGTCCCGGGCCGCAGCGAGGTTCATCCGCTGCTGCAGCAGGTGAAAACTGGTGCGGCCGTTCGGGTCCAGGGCCACGATCTCGCCGTCGAGGACTCCGGTGTGCCCGACGAGCAACTCGATCAGCACCTGCAACTCGGGATAGGCCTGGGTGAAATCGTTCCCGGCACGGCTGCGCAACTGCAGTCCGCGGCTGCCGAACGTCGCCAGCGCCCGGATACCGTCCCATTTCCCCTCGAAGCGCCAGTCGTCGTCATCGCCGATCCGGTCGGCCGTGGCCGCGGTGGCGAGCATCGGGGTCAGGTCCTGCGGCGGGTCGGGTAGCCGCTTCGATCGCGGCCCGACTCCGCGGGGTCCACCGGCAGCTCGCGAGGGTGCACCCGCAGCAGAACCCTGGTCGACACCTGTCTTCGCGGCACCGTTGTCGGCACGCTCCCGGAGGTAGGCCGGCCCGTCCGTGCTCTGGTCCTTCATCCGGTGCATCAGCCAGGATTTGTCCTTCGTCCGGATCAGGACGTATCGGCCGCGGGCCCGCTCGCCGTCGAGTACGACCATGATCTCGTCGTTCCGCCATTTCTCGGTGGAATACGTCCCGGCGTCCCAAATGCTCACCGTGCCCCCGCCGTATTCGCCCCGCGGAATGATTCCCGCGAAATCCGCATAGTCCAGCGGGTGATCCTCGGTCTGCACAGCGAGCCGGTTCTGCCCGGTATCCGGCGGGATGTTCTTCGGCACGGCCCAGGACACCAGGACGCCGCCGCGCTCCAACCGGAAGTCGTAATGCAACCGGCGGGCGTGGTGCTCCTGGATGACGAACGTGTTGTCGTTGCCGTGCGGCAGGAATCCCGGCTCCGGGACCGGTTCCGGTGTCTTCGACGCCGATCTCATCGAGCGGTAGCGGTCGAGCTTGCGATCGGTATCCGAGCCCTCGTCGGACACGCTCGGCGTCGGTGCGGAAGCGCGCCGCCCCGTCCGCGAAGCCTGTGCCGGCGAACGGGTCTCGGCCCCGTCGCTGTCGCCGGTTTCGAGGCCGAGCATCGGGTCCGGTGCCAGCGACAGCAGGTCCAGCACCTCCCGGAAGTCCAGTTGCCGCAGTTCCGGGTCCGCCAGTTCCTCCCACGTTCGCGGCGCGGCCACCATCGGCCGATCCCTCCCGCGGAGCGAATACGGCGCAATGGTGGTCTTGGATCCGTTGTTCTGCGACCAATCGATGAACACCTTCCCCGGCCGCAGCGCCTTCGCCATTCTGGAGACCACCTTGCCGGGCATGTCCGCCTCGATCGCCTCGGCGACCTCCCGGGCGAACTCCGACGCCTCGTCGGAGGACATGGAGCCGTCCAGCCGGCCGTACAGATGAATGCCCTTGGAGCCACTGGTCACCGGCACCAGCGGACCGTCCATCCTGGCCCGCACCGCCCGGGCGACCACCGCGCAGTCGGCCAGACCGACGCCCGACCCGGGGTCGAGATCGAAGACCACCCGGTCGGGCCGGACGCCGTCGAATCCCTCCGCCGGCTCGAGGTCCGGGAATCGCCACTGCGGGACATGCAGTTCGAGGGCTGCGATCTGGCCGAACCAGGCCAGTGTCGCCGGCGAGTCGACGACCGGGTACGCCTTGGGCCCGTCGGAGTGTCGGATGCTTCTGCGGGTCACCCAGGACGGCGCCCCCTTGCCGAGGTCCTTGTGGAAGAACGGTGTGGTGTTGACCCCGTCCGGCCATCGTTTGCGGGTGACGGGCCGATCGGCGAGGTGCGGGATCATCGCGTGCGCGACTTCGGCGAAATAGGCGATGACGTCCGATTTGGTCGTACCGGTTGCCGGGTAGAACACCTTTCGCAGGCGGGTGAGGGCGAGCCGGTGTCCCGCGAGCTCGATGGTGGCCGAATCGCCCGGCACGCCGCACACCTCCTGTTGATCTTCGGTCGCTCATTGTCGACCAGCACCGCATCGATCTGGCTCGGTCCCGGCCGAAGGTCCATCATGGGCATATGCGATCGATCTGGAAAGGTTCCGTGGCGTTCGGACTCGTCAACGTCCCGGTCAAGGTGTATGCCGCCACCGAGGAGAAGGACATCCGATTCCATCAGGTGCACGCGCAGGACGGTGGCCGGATCCGCTACAAGCGGGTCTGCGACATCGACGGCGAGGTGGTCGAGTACGCCGACATCGCCAAGGCCTACGAGAGCGATGACGGGCAGACCATCATTCTCACCGACGATGATTTCGCGCAGCTGCCGGCCAATGCCAGCCGGGAGATCGAAGTGTCGAGTTTCGTACCCGCCGACCAGATCGACCCGTTGTATTTCGACAAGAGTTACTACCTGGAGCCGACGTCGTCATCGACGAAGGCCTACAAATTGCTCCTGCGCACGCTGGAGCAGACCGATCGCATCGCCATCGTCAACTTCGCCCTGCGGCAGAAGACCAGGCTGGCGGCGATGCGGGTCCGCGACGACGTGCTGGTGATCCAGACCCTGCTGTGGCCCGACGAGGTCAGGGCCGCCGAGTTCCCGTCCCTGGACGAGTCGGTGACGATCAAACCCGCGGAACTCAAGATGGCCTCGATGCTGGTTGACAGCTTCGCGGACGATTTCCGGCCCGAGGACTACACCGACGAGTACCGGGTGGAGCTGCAGCAGCTGATCGAGGCGAAACTCGAAGGCGGCGAGGCATTCCCGACGCCGGAGAACCCGGACGAGGGCGAGGACGCCGAGGTCGTCGATCTTCTCGCCGCCCTGCAGCGCAGCGTCGAGCGGCACAAGTCAGCGGCGACGAGCGACGGGGGCAGCGCACCGCGCGGTCACGGCTCGTCCGCCAAGGCGTCGTCGGGATCCAGCTCCAATCGCACCACCCGCTCGCGGTCCAAGAGCGACGACGACGACGGGAAGTCCGCCCGCGCAACGACAACCAAGTCCAGTACCCGCAAGCCGCGGACCAAAGCCGCAGGCTGAGCCGGGGCCGGTTCACACCCGCAGCACCGCACACTGACCGAATCACAACGACGGCACCGGACAGGCAGGCTGATGTCACCCGCGAACGAGCTCGGCAAGGGCAATGGGGGCGAGTTCCTCCGCGACTCGCGCTACATCACCACCCGGATCACCACCGATGGACGTGACGGCTACCGCCCGGAGCCCGGTCGGTACCGGCTGGTGGTCTCCCGGGCCTGCCCGTGGGCCAACCGCTCCACCATCGTGCGGCGGTTGCTGGGTCTGGAGGACGTGATCTCGCTGGGTGTGTGCGGCCCCACCCATGACGAGCGGAGCTGGACCTTCGATCTGGATCCCGGCGGGGTCGATCCGGTGCTCGGTATCGAACGCTTGCAGCAGGCCTACCTGGCACGGGATCCGGAGTACCCGCTGGGCATCACGGTGCCCGCGATGGTGGAGGTGGCGACCGGGCAGGTGGTGACGAACAACTACCCGCAGATCACCCTGGATCTGTCCACCCAGTGGCGGCAATTCCACCGGGACGGCGCGCCGGATCTGTACCCGGCGGCGCTGCGCGAGGAGATCGATGCCGTCAATGACGTGGTGTTCCGGGACGTCAACAACGGTGTGTACCGGTGCGGCTTCGCGGGAGCCCAGGACGGTTACGATCAGGCCTACGATCGGCTCTTCGGCAGACTCGACCGGCTCTCCGCACGGCTGGCGAATCAGCGGTACCTGGTGGGCGACACCATCACCGAGGCGGACGTGCGGCTGTTCACCACCTTGGCCAGGTTCGACGCGGTCTATCACGGCCACTTCAAGTGCAATCGCAACAAGCTCAGCGAGATGCCGGTGCTGTGGGCGTACGCCCGAGATCTGTTCCAGACGCCCGGCTTCGGCGACACCACCGACTTCGTCCAGATCAAGGAGCACTACTACAGGGTGCACACGAACATCAACCCGACGCAGATCGTGCCCGAGGGTCCGGACCTGTCCGGCTGGTTCGAACCCCACCACCGCTCGGCGCTCGGCGGAAGGCCCTTCGGCGATGGCACCCCGCCGCCGAACCCGCCGGTGGACGAGATGCTCACCGCGTCGTGGTCTGTTTCAGGACGTGATGGCAGCCGGATCCTGATGACGCCGACCAGCTGAACGCTAGGAAAGTCCAGCGGGCTCTGCCGCGCCGGCGATCTGGGTCAGCACCCTGACCAGCGAGGGTTTCTCCGGGGTGGACCCGAAGCCGAACCGCACCGGCGGGCTGACCGGTCGCAGCTCCCCGAGATCGCGTCCGTCCAACCGTGCGCTGACCGACCGGATCCGGTGCAGATCCAGTGCGGCGTACCACTCCCGCCGCCCCTCACCCGCCGATCCCCTGGTCCGGACACCGTCCATCACGAGCTTCGCGATCGGGTCCTGCACAGTCGCCCACCACCGAGCCCGGGCCAGCCTGCGTGGCACCGCGAGCAGCAACCAGCCGAGCGGTGGGCGGCCGTCGATGTCGAACGTCAGGGCGAGCCCATCGCTGCTGACCATCCACTTCTTGCCGTCCCGCACGCGGAGCACCGGCGTCACCCGCACCTCGTGGAACTGATAGATCGCCGCGATGAAATCGGCGAGCTCCCGGGTCGGCGCCAGCAGGATCCGATGACCGTCCGGACGTTCGATCATCACGTCGGTCACCGATCCGAACGGCGACAGCGGCCACATCCCGACGACGATGCGGGTGCCGGACGTGGTTCCGATGCCGGCGATCGCGCCGTCGAACTTGAGCATGCCGCTCACCGTAGGCGAGCTGGGCGGCCTGGTGGCTCAGTTCCGGGCGTTGAAGGTTCAGATCAGCGCCTGGCCGGACACGGCGAACAGCGCGACGGCAATCAGCGCCGTCACGATCACGATGAGAAATAGCGCGCGGCCGGCAGGCCGGCGCAGCGCCGCCACCACACCGGCGGCCGCCAGCAGGACCAGGGCCGCGGCGGCGATCCACCGCCACGGTGCGATCTGCCCGATTCCTGCGCCACCCGAGGTGCCCAGCAACACGACCAGGCACGCCCCCGCGAGCAGGATCGGACAGGCAACGGCCGTGGCACGCGCCCCCATCCGGTGCGGTAGACCGCGGACGCCGGTGTCCAGATCGTCATCGAGGTCGGGCAGCACGTTGGCCAGGTGCGCCGACACCCCGAACAGCGCGCCCATGACCATCGCCCACGGCGCCGGCCAGGCGGGGTTCGGCGCCGCCAGGGTGGCCACCGCGGGAAGGATCCCAAAGGCGATGGCGTAGGGCACGAACGACGCCGGCGTCCCTTTCAACCCGAGGTTGTACGCCCAGCCGCAGGCGACCACGGTCAGCGCCGCCAGGCCGGGTGCCCAGCCCAGCGCCAGCGACAGCACCACCGCGAGCAGTAGCGCTACCGCGGCGACGACGCCGACCGTCCTCGGCGACACGACACCACTGGCGACCGGTTTGTCGGCGCGAGCGGTGGCCCGATCGCGCGCTGCGTCGATCGCATCGTTGGACCAGCCGATGGACAGCTGACCCGCGAAGACGGCGGCAACCAGCAGTATGGCGCGGCCGGGCGGCACGCCGGCCAACGCCGCCAGACCGGCACTGATCGCGGTGACGGCGATCGTCGGGATCGGGTGGCACGACAACGCCAGCGCCACCGCGGTCCCCGGCGTCGATGTGCCAGCCGTCCCCGGCGTCGATGTGCCAGCCGTGTGCGAGGTCGTTGAGGCTGGCTGGGGTTCCGTCGTCATGGCGGCGCTCTCCGTCCAGGCGGGTGGGACTCGGGTGACCAGTGATCGCCGCAGAGGGCAGCGCTCCGTGCCGGGCCGGCGGCGATCAGTCAGCACGCACACGCACCGGCGGATCAGCATCCGCGCCACCGTACTGTGTCCTGCATGACCTGCCTCGCGGCCGTGCACGCAGTCCTTCCGCCCCACCGTTATCCGCAGGACAAGATTACCGAGGCGGTCGCCGAACAGCTCCTGCAGCAGGAGGGCATCAACCACGAAGTCGTCCGCCGCATCCACACCAACACCCGGGTCGGTAGCCGCTACCTCGCCCTGCCGCTCGATCAGTACGCGCAACTCGGCGGATTCACGCAGGCCAACGACGTATTCCTCGAGGCCGCGGTCGAGCTGGCCGTTCAGGCGGTGACGGGAGCTCTGGCAGAGGCCGGCATGAGGGCGGACGAGGTGGATGTCATCTTCTCCACCACCGTCACGGGCCTCGCGGTGCCTTCCCTCGAGGCGCGCATCGCGGCCAGGGTCGGATTCCGCCGGGACATCAAGCGGGTGCCGCTGTTCGGACTGGGCTGCGTTGCCGGTGCCGCCGGTATCGGCCGGCTGCACGACTACCTACGCGGCTGGCCCGATCACGTCGGCATCCTGCTGTCGGTGGAGCTGTGCTCGCTGACCGTGCAACGGGGCGATACCTCGATGGCGAACCTGGTGGCGTCGGGCCTGTTCGGTGACGGAGCCGCCGCGGTCGTCGCCGTCGGTGCCGAGCGGGCCGATCGGCTCGGTACCGCCGGGCCGCGGGTGGTGGCGAGCCGCAGTCATCTGTATCCCGGTACCGAAGGCGTGATGGGCTGGGACATCGGCTCCGACGGGTTCGGCATCGTGCTGACCGCTGAGGTACCTGATCTGGTGCATCGTTACCTCGGATCGGACATCCGGGACATGCTGGCGGCGCACGATCTGACGGTCCAGGACATCGGCGCGTGGGTGTCACACCCCGGCGGCCCCAAGATCATCGAAGCGATCGAGCAGGAGCTCGGGGTCGGCCCCGAGGCTCTCGAGATGACGTGGCGGTCCCTTGCCGAGATCGGGAACCTGTCGTCCGCGTCGGTGCTGCACGTGCTGCGGGACACCCTGCGGGACCGTCCGCCGCCGGCCGGCAGTCCCGGTGTCCTGATGGCGATGGGTCCGGGTTTCGCCTCCGAGTTGGTCCTGCTGCGCTGGTAGGTGCTTCGGTAAGGCACCATAGGGGCGTCCTGTTGGTCGCGTTTCGTGTGTCCTGTGTTGTCGCGCTCCGGCGGATCGCGGCGGACGAGGTCCCCTGAGTCAGCGCAGAGGGGTACGGAGTGATCGCCTACACGCTGTTCGTGCTGGCCGTCGGCGCCGAACGCATCATCGAGCTCGTGGTGTCCAAGCGAAACCTGACCTGGGCGTTCGGCAACGGCGGCCGCGAGTACGGCCGCGGCCATTACCCGGCGATGATCCTGCTGCATCTTTCGCTGCTGGTCGGCTGCATCGCCGAGGTCTGGCTGGCCGGCCGCCCGTTCCTGCCGCTTCTGGGGTGGACGATGGTCGCCGTCGTGCTGGCGGCGCAGGCGCTCCGCTGGTGGTGCATCGCCACCCTCGGCCGGCGGTGGAACACCCTGATCGTGGTCGTCCCCGGGCTGCCGCTGGTCAACCGTGGACCGTACCGGCGGCTGCGTCACCCCAACTACGTCGCGGTCGTGGTGGAAGGCATCGCGTTGCCTCTGGTGCACACGGCCTGGATCACCGCACTGACCTTCACCGTGCTGAACGCGGCGCTGCTGACGGTACGGATCCGCGCCGAGGAAAAGGCGTTGGCCGTAGCCGTGGCGTCGCCGCCGCAGACCTCCGACAGTCGTGCGGCGCAGCGGGATTCGACGAAACCGTGATCGACGTCCTGGTCGCCGGAGCCGGACCGGCCGGATTGGCGACCGCGCTGTTCGCTGCGCAGGCCGGGCTGGAGGTGACCGTCGTGGACCCCAGGGTCGGATCGCCGTCGCCGGCCTCGGCTGTTCCAGCTACCGAAGACGCCCCGCCGGTGGGTGGCACGGCGCCGATCGACAAGGCCTGCGGCGAGGGGTTGATGCCGGGGGCGGTGGCGGCGCTGCGGTCGCTGGGCGTCGACCCGCCGGGATTGCCGTTCCGCGGCATCGGCTACTTCGGCGCCGGGCACCACGCGGAGTCACTGTTCCGCTCCGGCACGGGGATCGGGTCACGTCGAACCGACTTGCACTCCGCGTTGCTGTCCGCGGTTCTCGCGGCCGGCGTCCCGGTACTCCGGCGGCGGGTGGGTGCGGTCGCGCAGGACGACAACTCTGTCAGGGCAGCCGATCTCAGCGCACGCTTCCTCGTCGCGGCGGATGGGCTGCATTCGCCGATCACCCGCTGGATGGAATTGGACGTGCCGGTCACCGGCCAGCGGCCGCGGTGGGGGCTGCGCCGGCACTACCGGGTGGCGCCGTGGTCGGACCTGGTCCAGGTGCACTGGTCGGACCGGTCGGAGGCGTACGTAACGCCGGTCGGTCCGGATCTCGTAGGGGTCGCCGTGCTGAGCAGTGAACGGGTCGCATTCGACGAGCAACTGGCCCGCTTTCCTGTGCTGGCAGCGCATCTCGGGAACGCCGAGGGCGGCGCCGTCCGTGGGGCCGGTCCGCTGCGACGCCGCACCAGCACGCGGGTCGCAGGCCGGGTACTGCTGGTCGGCGACGCCGCCGGTTATGTCGACGCACTGACCGGCGAGGGCATCGCGGTATCGCTGGCCTGCGCGCGGTCGCTGGTGGAGTGCCTGGCCGCCGGCCGACCCGGCGACTACGAGGCGGCGTGGCTACGCCAATCCCGACGCTACCGCGCGCTGACGTCGTCATTGCTCTGGGCCAGCGGGCGCCCGGCGTTACGCCGAGCGCTGGTGCCCGTGGCGCAGCGGCTGCCGTGGGTGTTCGACGCCGCGGTCGGGCAACTCGCCCGCTGAGCAACAGCTGCCACGGTCGCCGTTTGATCAAAGGCCCCCGGTCAACGCCCCCGTTCAATGACGACCCTCGGCGAACAGCTCCACCGCTTTGGCGACGCGGCGCGTCCTCGTCTCTAGCGTCTTGGCGCCGTCGATGGCCAGAACATGCCGCTGTTTGTTGCTGTAGGACAGCCCGTCGAAGAAGGCGCGAGCCGCCGGGTTGGCATCGAGAGCGGCCGACAGGTCCACCGGCACAGCAACTTCCCGAGGTGTGGTGTCGAGCTCCAACCGGACATCGACGTCGTCGCCGGCCACCACACCCGCGCCTTTTCGATGCTCGGCACTGACCGGCAACATGAAAGCGCCCCCCATCGACCCCACGCTGGACCGGTAGCTGTATCCGCCGTTCAGCGTCACCGTCACGGCCGGCTTCTTCCCCGAACCGAGGCCCGCGACCACGTGGGCGGGCACTTCGATACCGGTGGCGGTCTTTCCGGCGAGCGTCAGCGTCCCTCGGAATTTCATGGTGAGGAGTATGCCGAGCGTCGGCGGGCCGCGCCTTCCGGGTTCGTCGGTGTCACTGTGGGGGCGGTGCGGCCCTTGTCGGGCCGGGCAAGGCCCCGATGTCTGGGAAACTGAGCACATGTCGACGACCGCGGGCGACCCCTCGCCGCGCTCCGCCGCTTCGCCGGCCGCGCTCCGTAAATGGCGCAGCAGACTGGCCGACGAACGCGAGGAGTCGAAGGTCTACCGGAGCCTCGCCAGCCGCCGAACGGGCGACGAGCGCGAGATCCTGCTCGAACTGGCCGACGCGGAGGAACGGCACGCAGCCCACTGGGAGAAGCTGCTCGGTGAAGACGTCGGCCAGGCGAAACGCGGTGACGTCCGGATGCGGTTGCTGGCCTGGTCGGCGCGGCACTTCGGCTCCGTGTTCGTGCTCGCTCTCGCCCAGCGGGCGGAGACGCGATCACCGTACGAGCACGACCGTGATGCGACACCGGCGATGGCCGCAGACGAGCGTGTTCACGAGGAGGTTGTCCGCGGCCTGGCCGCTCGCGGGCGCGCCCAGGTCTCCGGCACTTTTCGGGCCGCGGTGTTCGGGGCCAACGACGGCCTGGTCAGCAATCTCGCACTGGTGCTGGGCGTGAGCGGCGGCGGAGTCTCCAATCAGGCCATCCTGCTGACCGGGCTCGCCGGTCTACTCGCCGGGGCGCTGTCGATGGCCGCCGGCGAATACGTCTCGGTCCGATCGCAGCGCGAACTCCTGGCCGCCTCCACACCGGGACTCTCCGCACACACCGCGGTGCCGCAGCTGGACGTCAACGCCAACGAGCTGGCGCTGGTCTATCGAGCGCGCGGGATGCCGCCGGACGAGGCGCACGCTCTCGCGGCGCAGTTGCTGGAGCATTACCCGTCCCGACTGGAACACCCCGGCGACCCCGCCGGTGCGGGTCATGATGTGGTCGGCACCGGGGTGGGTGCGGCGTTGTCCAGCTTCTGCTTCTTCGCCACCGGCGCGGCGATACCGGTGCTGCCGTTCCTGTTCGGGATGAGTGGGACCGCCGCCCTGATCACGGCTGTCGTGGTCGTCGGCATGGCGCTGATGCTGACCGGGGCGGTCGTCGGCGTGCTGTCCGGCGGACCGCCACTGCGCCGTGGCCTGCGCCAGCTCGCGATCGGGCTCGGCGCGGCGGCGATCACCTACGGTCTGGGCCTCGCCTTCGGCGCGACCCTCGGTTGAACCGCCGCAGCTGAGCCGTTGGCCAACCCATCGGCCCGGAGCAGGCGGAACTGGGCGGTGACGGTCACCACGACATCGCGCCCGATCATGAAACGTGGCGCTCTGATCCCGAGGGCCCGGCGGTCGAACGTCGTGGTCGCCCGGACGGTGACGTGATCCCGGACCGGACCGCTGACCAGCACGGCGTCGACGGTTACCGCGGTGCTACAGCCGTGCGCGGTCAGGGTGCCGTCAAGCCGCCAGCCGGTCGTGTCGGCACGCACGTCGCCGCAGGCGAAGAGAAGATCGGGATGGTGCTCGGTGTCGAGCAGACGGCGTGCCCGGAGATCGTGGTCCCGGCGGACATTGGCGGTATCGATACCGGCAAGGCTCAACGTCAGGTGAACCTCGCTCACCCCGGCGACGGTCGGCACCGTCGCGCGGTCGGCCGCGCCGGACACCACCACGGTGGCGTCGACGATCGGGACGACGCCGTGAACCATGCGCAGGCCGAAGTTCCGGACCGCGAAACCGGCCGTACTGTTGCCCGGCACGATCGCCCAATAGCCAGCGGCACCGCCGTCCGGGTGGTCGGGACAGCGGCCCGCGTCGACGTCCGGGGTTGTGGGCGCTGGGGTTGCGGGCTCTGGGGTGGCCTGCACTGTTGCGGCAGGAACCGTCGTGGCCCGCTCTGTTGTTTTCATGGCCCGCCGCCTACTGCGCCGAAGCAGCGACAGCACGGGACTGCATGGTCTGCACAGCCAGGTACCGCTCGACGCGGTCGGGACCAGGTAGCAGCGCCGGGTCCTCGCCGGGCAGCAGTTCGGTCCTGAAGATGACTTCTCGCGCGGCGTCGAGTGTGCCTTCGCTCTTGACGATGACGACGGTGACCTGCCCCCCGTCCGGTTGACGCAGCTCATAGACCGCCACGAGGTCGTCGCGGAGGTCCGGCCGGCTCAGGATGGCCGGTTCGACGCGTTCGCGGCTTGCCCGGTCGGCGGCGGCGATCAGCTCCGGCGTCCTGGGGCCGTCGAAGTAGGTCAGTTGTGCGTACATGGCATCCTCCACAGCTCGGTGATGGTGGATCCAGAATCGTGCGGTCACCGGAGACGGTCATCAGTGCCAGTACGCACAGCGGTACTGGTTCGGGCACGGAGCGGACATACTGCAGGCGTGGACCTGATGGTCGGACGCGAGGCTCCGCTGGCCGCGGCCGACGAGGCGTTGAGCGGGGCACTGTCCGGCTCAGGTGGGCTGCTGCTGATCAGTGGCGAGGCCGGTATCGGCAAGACCCGGCTGGCACAGGCGATCGCCGATCGGGCATCCAACCGGGCCGTGCCGCAGGCCCGGGGGTTCGCGGTGGACGATCAAGGCGCGCCTGCGTTATGGCCGTGGCGGCGCGCAGTGCGCACCATCGCCTCCATGCCCGCTCTGCTCGAGACCGGGCCCAACACAACAGGAATGGACGACCCGTCAGCGCGTTTCCAGATGTTTACCGACGTCTGCGATCAGCTGGTGACGGCAGCCGAAGCCAGCGGATTGCTGCTGGTGTTGGAAGACATGCACTGGGCCGATGCCGCCTCACTCACGCTGCTCGAGCAGCTGGCGCAGGAACTTGCGTGGTCACGACTGCTGATTCTGGTGACCTACCGCCCCGGTGACCTCGCCTTGGATGCGACGCTGAGCCGCCTCGTCCGCAGCTCGGGCGTAACCCACCTTTCGCTGACCGGCCTGACACCCGCGGACATCGACCGGTGGCTGCGGCAGCAGCCCCACGGGGCCGAGAGCTCCTTGCTGGCAGGGGACCCGCATGCTCGCACCGGCGGGAATCCCCTGCTGGTTCGGTTGATCACCCAGGCACTTCGGTCGGCAGCGCCGGGTGCGGATCATGTGCTGTTGGACCGGATGATGACCGATCGGCCCGATGTCAGGCGGTTGATCGCGTCGCGGACATCCATCCTCAGTCAGCCCGCCCAGCGGATGGTGGACGGCGCCAGCGTGGTCGGCGAAAAAAGCCCCATCGCGCTGCTCACGACGGTTGTCGATGCCCCGGCGCGGGACGCCGCGGCCGCGGCAGCAGAGGCCATTCGGGCCGGCATTCTTCGCGAGACATCGGAAATCGAAGGAGGTGTCGAGTTCGTGCATGCCCTGGTCAGGGATGCGGTCTACGCACAATTGCCGCTCACCGATCGGGCGCACTGGCACCGCCGGTGCGCCAACGCGCTTCAGACCCTGGATGCGTCGCCCGCGGGGATCATCGCCTGCCATTGGCAGCGGGCCGACGGCGCCGACGCTGTCGCCCGCTGCCTGATGTGGTCCGAGAAGGCCGCCGCCGAAGCCGAGGCCTCCTACGCCTTTGACGAGGCACGCCGGTTCCGCGAACTGGCGCTGCGCTGCGCCACCCGGCTCGGGGCGCCGGACGCGGAGGTCGCCGCGATGACTGTCAAGCTGGCCGAGTGCCACTTCGCGGCGGGCAACATCGAGGCGAGCCTGGCCGCATGCACCTCCGCCAGTGAGATGGCCTCCGCCGCAAGACGTCCGGACCTGATGGTGACCGCCGGACTGGTCGTCCAGGGCATCGGAACGCCGGACGTCAATCGCAGGGTGCGCACACTGTGTCAACGCGCATTGGCCGCGATCGGCGAGGAACCGACCGCAGCCCGAGCGCGGTTGCTCGCGCACATCGCCGCGGCCACCGCCGAGGACGAGGGCGGGCCGCTGGCCGAGCGGCGCTCGGCCGAGGCCCTTGCGGCCGCAGAGAAAACCGGTGACCCCACCGCCATCCTCGAAGCCATTGCCGCTCGCCACCTGGCGATTTCGGTCCCCGACACCGTGGTGCAGCGTCTGCAGCTCGGACGCCGGGCGGTCGAGATCGGCGACACGGCGCAGCGACCGCTGGCGGCACTGTGGGGTCACCTCTGGCGGGTGGATGCTGCGTTGCAGCTCGGCAACCTCGCCGAGGTCGACCGCGAAATCGCCGAGGTCGACCGGATCGCGACGAGTCGACGATCGCCGCTCGCGCGGTGGCACTGGCACCGTCTGCTCGCCGGCCGCTGCGCCCTGTTGGGCGATTTTCCGGGGGCCAGGGAGCACAACCGGGAGGCCGGGGTGCTCGCGACCCGCATGGGTGATGTCTCGCTGGCGGGAATGTCATATGCCTTCAGTTCGCAGTTGGCTCAGGTACGGGGTGACGTCGGTGAACTGCCGCTGGACTTCAAGCAGATCCTGGACCGGGCGCCACCCATCCCGCTGGTGCTGATCTCCGGCACGATCGCCTCGGCACTTGCCGGTGACCTGTCGGCCGCCCGCGCGTCCTTCGCCGGTTTCCGCGACCTCCCGCAGACGTTTCCGTACGGCACGAAGTGGGCCGCAACGCTCGGCCAGATCGGTATGGCCGCAGTGCTTCTCGATGATGCCGAGGTCGCGGGGGCGGTGTTCACCGCGCTGCTACCGACGGCGCTCCACTACACCGGCGACGGTTCAGGGGCGTTCTACAGTCACGGCTCCAACGCCGGGGTCCTGGGCACTTTGGCGCTGACAGCCGGCCGCGTCGACGACGCGGTGCGACTGCTGCACGACGGCATCGCGATGAACGCGCGGATCGGGGCACGGCCGGCTGCGGCCGGGGCACGGCTGGTCCTTGCACAGGCTCTCCTGGCCCGGTCCAGCGCCGCACCGCACGACAAGCAGGGGACCTACAGTGATCTGTCGACCGCGCAAACACTGGTGACCGAGGCCACCGCGGAACTCCGGCGGCTGGACATGCCCGGACCACTGGCTCGGGCGCAGGTGCTGCAGAAGGACCTGGCCGCTGCGTCAACCCCCGTGCTGTCCCCGAGGGAGACCGAGATCGCAGCTCTGGTGGCCCAGTCACTGTCCAATCGGACGATCGCCGAGCGGCTCTTCCTGTCCGAACGGACGGTGGAGAGTCACATCCGGAACATCCTGAACAAACTGGGGTTCGCGTCGAGGACCGAGATTGCGGTGTGGGCCTTGTCGGTGGTCTCGGGAGCGCGATGAACGCTGGCACCACCCGATGACCGGCGATGCCGTCGCACTCATCGGTCCGCAGCCGGGTCGGTCCGGGTCACCCCGCCCGAAGGGCGACACTGACAGGGTGACTTCTTCCTCGCTCGAGCGCACCGCCAGGGGCGCGATCGCTCTGAGCGCCGCGGCCGGCGCCGCCGCGCTCGCCACGCTGACCGGCATCGGTCGCGCCGCCTGGGGGGTCCCCACGTCGATCGGCGCCAGCCAGGCCCAGATCCGTCCGGCGGCTGTGGTGTCGGAACACTTCTCCGGCGGCGTGTTCCACAACACCGAGCCGTCCCACGTGGTGGCGCCGGGTGAATTCGCGTCGATGATTCCGGCACTGATCGCGCACCGCGGCGAGGGCAAGCCGCCGGGGCCGGTCCCGTTGGTGACGACGCCGCCACCACGGCAGGCGGCGCCACTGGCGATCAACTGGCTCGGCCACGCCACAGCGCTGCTGGAGATCGACGGGCATTTCGTGCTGGCCGATCCGGTGTGGGGGCGCAGGGTGTCGCCGTCACCGTCGGTCGGGCCGGCCCGGCTGCACCCGGTGCCGATCGGGATCGCCGACCTCCCGGTGCTCGATGCCATCGTCATCTCGCACGACCACTACGACCACCTCGATCTGCCCACCGTCCGCGATCTGCTGGCCACCCAGCGGGCGCCGTTCCTGGTGCCGCTGGGCATCGGCGCGCATCTGCGCGGCTGGGGGGTACCGGAGGCGCGGATCGTCGAACTCGACTGGGAGGAACAGGCCACGGTCGGGGCACTGACGCTGACCTGCACCGAGTCCCGGCACTTCTCCGGTCGCGGGCTGCGGCGCAACACCACGTTGTGGTGCTCGTGGGCGATCGCCGGTCCCACCCACCGGGTCTACTTCGGCGGGGACACCGGCTACGCGGCGGCCTTTACCGGAATCGGCGAACGACACGGGCCATTCGACATCGCGGTGCTCCCGATCGGCGCCTACGGCGAGCAGTGGCCGGACATCCACCTCAACCCCGAGGAGGCCGTGCGGGCGCATCGCGACCTGGGCGCCACGGTGTTCGTCCCGATCCACTGGGCCACCTTCGACCTCGCTCTGCACTCCTGGAGCGAGCCGGTCGAACGACTTCTCGCCGCGGGCCGGGGGATTCGGCTTGCGCTGCCGAGGCCCGGGCAGCGGGTCGGCGACCTGGCCGCCATCGTTGCCGACGACGCCGACATCGACACCTGGTGGCGATCACTGGGCTGACGTCGCGGCCTACCAGATGCGCACCCGGTCGGCCGGGTCCAGCCAGAGCCGGTCCCCCTGCCGCACCCCGAACGCCTCATGGAATTCGGTGAGGTTGCGGACCACCTGATTGCAGCGGAACTCCGCAGGTGAGTGCGGATCGATCGACAGCAGACGGACCAGTTCGGCGTTCCGGATCTTGCTCTGCCACACCGTCGCCCAGGACAGGAAGAATCGCTGCTCCCCCGAGCGCCCTTCGATCACCTGCGGCTCCCTGCCGTCCAGCGAGATCCGCCAGGCGTGGAACGCGATCGCCAGTCCGCCGAGGTCACCGATATTCTCACCGACGGTGAGCGCGCCGTTGACATGATGCCCGGGCGTCTGCGCCGGTTCCAGCACGGCGTACTGATCGATCAGCCGGCGGGTCAGGGCGTCGAACGCCGCCCGGTCGTCCGCCGTCCACCAGTCGTGCAGCGCGCCGCGGCCGTCGTACTTGGAACCCTGATCGTCGAATCCATGGCCGATCTCGTGCCCGATGACGGCGCCGATCCCGCCGTAGTTCACTGCGTCGTCGGCGTCCGGATCGAAGAAGGGCGGCTGCAGAATGGCTGCTGGGAAGACGATCTCGTTCATCCCGGGGTTGTAGTAGGCGTTCACCGTCTGCGGCGACATGAACCACTCCAGCCGGTCGACCGGCGCGCCGATCTTCGCCAGCTGCCGGTCCAACTCGAAGGTTGCCGCCCTGCGGGCGTTACCGGCGAGGTCGTCCGGGCGCACCTGCAGCGCGGTGTAGTCCCGCCAGCGATCCGGATAACCGATCTTCGGCGTGAACGTGGCCAGCTTCTCCAGCGCCCGCGCCTTGGTCACCGGCGTCATCCACGGCAGCTCGGTGATCTCCCGCCGGTACGCCTCCAGCAGATTCGCCACCAATTCGTCCATCTGCCGCTTGGCTGCCGGCGGGAAATGACGCTCGACGTAGAGCCGACCCAGAGCCTCGCCCGCGGCTGCTTCGACGAACGCGACGCCGCGCTTCCATCGCTCCCGCAGCTGCGGCACGCCGGACAGCGTTCGCCCGTAGAAGCTGAAGTTCTTCTCGACCAGGTCGTCGGGGCCGTACGGGGCGACCGATCGGACGATCTGCCAGGACAGCCAGGCCCTCCAGTCCCCGAGCCGCTCGGGCCCGAGCAGCCCGGCCAGCGTTCTCACGTAATCCGGTTGCCGGACGATCACCCTGTCCAGCAGTTGCTGATCGGCGCCCAGCCCGGTCAGCCAGGCATCCCACAGCTCGGCCGGCAGCAGCTGATCGAGCTCCGCGCGGGTGTGCGGGTTGTAGGTCTGCGAGCTGTCCCGCGAGCGGACGCGGTCCCAATGGCCAGCCGCCAGATCGGTCTCCAGTGCGAACGTCGCCGTGCCGATCTGCGACGGAACCTCGATGCCCGCCAGTTCCAGCATCTCCGGCAGGAACGCGACGTAAGCGGCTCGAACCTCGGCATGCTGCTCAGCCGAGTAGTACGACTCGTCGGGAAGCCCGAGCCCGCCCTGGTACAGGTTGAGGACGTACCGGTCCGGTTCGTCGGGGTCGCTGTCGATGTCCAGCACCAGCGGACCGCTGACCCCCGCGCGTCTCAGCGTGCCCAGCTGGAAGAACAGGGTGCGGGCGTCGGTCACCTCGTCCAGGGCGCTGAGCAGGTCGCGGATCGGCTGCAGACCGCGCCGGCGCACCGCCTCGGTGTCCATGAAGCTGCGGTACAGGTCGCCGATCAGTTGCTCGGGCGACCCGGGTTGTACGGAGTCAGCTGACGCGGCGGCTTGTTCGACAATGGAGCGGCTGTCTGCCTCCGCAGCGTCCCGCAGCCGGTAGAAGGCCCCATCCATGGACCTGTCCTCCGGGATGACGGCCGTCGCCAGCCACTCCCCGTTGACGTGCCGGAACAGATCATCCTGAGCGCGGACTGCGGACGCGTCAGCGCCGGCGCCGGTATCGGGGGCTGCGGTATCGGGGACTGCGGTCACAGATGCTCCTTGATCGGCGCTGCTTCGTTGCAGCTCATGGTCGGTTTTACAGCTCATGGTCGGTGCCCGTGGTCGACAGCGTGATGCTGCCG
>JBBRVZ010000017.1:0-48768 GCA_038246445.1 Mycobacteriales bacterium | reverse complement strand
CTGTTTCGCTCGCTCACAGTGTTGATGCTGTTTCGCTCGCTCACAGTGTTGATGCTGTTTCGCTCGCTCACAGTGTTGATGCTGTTTCGCTCGCTCACAGTGTTGATGCTGTTTCGCTCGCTCACAGTGGAATGTTCCCGTGCTTCTTGGGCGGCAGCGATTGCCGCTTGTCCGCCAGCACCTGCAAGGCGTTCGTCACCGTCATTCTGGTGGCTGACGGCATGATCACCTGGTCGACGTAACCCCGCTCGGCTGCCATGTACGGGTTCACCAGGGTGTCCTCGTACTCCGTCTCCAGGCGCGCTCGCAGGGCCGCGACCTCCGGACTGAATTCGCCGGTGGTTGCCGCCTGCGCCTGCAACTCTTTGCGGTACAACACATTCACTGCGCCGGCCGACCCCATCACGGCGATCTGCGCGGTTGGCCAGGCCAAGTTCACGTCGGCGCCCAGGTGCTTGGAACCCATCACGTCGTACGCGCCGCCGTAGGCCTTGCGGACGATGATGGTGACCAGCGGGACGGTGGCCTCGGAGTAGGCGTAGATCAGCTTCGCGCCGCGCCGGATGATGCCGTTCCATTCCTGGTCGGTGCCGGGGAGGAAACCCGGGACGTCGACAAAGGTCAGCACCGGGATGTTGAACGCGTCGCAGGTTCGGACGAACCTGGCGGCCTTTTCGGCGGCATTGATATCGAGTGTTCCCGCCAGGTGCAGGGGCTGATTCGCGACCACCCCGACGGACCGTCCGGAGACCCGGCCGAAACCCGTGATGACGTTCCGCGCGAACAATGCATGGATCTCCAGGAAATCGCCGTCGTCCACGACAGCGTTGATGACGTCGGCCATGTCGTACGGCTGGTTCGGTGCGTCGGGAATCAGCGTGTCGAGCGCGATATCGGTGTCCAGCAGCTCGGTCTGCACGTCATCGGCGAAGGCCGGCGGCATCGTCAGGTTGTTCGAGGGCAGGAAACCCAACAGGTCCTGCACGTACGAGATGGCGTCCGCCTCGTCGCGCGCGAGATAGTGCGCAACACCGGACCGTGTGTTGTGCGTCCTGGCGCCGCCCAGCTCTTCGAGCGTGACGTCCTCGCCCGTGACGGAGCGCACGACATCCGGTCCGGTGATGAACATCTGGGACTTGCGGTCGACCATCACCACGAAGTCGGTGAGCGCCGGGGAGTAGACGTGCCCGCCCGCGTTGGCGCCCATGATCAGCGAGATCTGCGGTACGACGCCGGACAGGTGCACATTGCGCTTGAAGATCTCGGCGTAGAGGCCCAGGGAAACAACGCCCTCCTGGATTCGCGCGCCGCCGCCCTCGTTGATCCCGACGACCGGCCGGCCGGTCCGCATCGCGAAGTCCAGGATCTTGACGATCTTCTCGCCGTATACCTCGCCCAGCGAACCGCCGAACACGCCGACGTCCTGGGAGAAGACACAGATGCTTCGCCCGCCGACGGTCCCGTACCCGGTGACGACACCGTCGCCGTAAGGACGGTTGTCGGCGAGCCCGAAGTTCGTGGATCGATGCCTGGCGAACGCGTCGAACTCGACGAAGGATCCCTCGTCCAGCAGCAGGTCGATGCGCTCGCGGGCGGTCAGTCTGCCGCGGGCATGCTGTCTTTCGACCGCGTCCGCGGAGGCGGCATGCACGTGGGCATCCATCCGCCGCTCGAGATCAGCCAGTTTGGCCGCCGTCGTGTGCGGCGCGTTTTTGCGCACTTGAAAACCCCCGTTCGGGGTCGATGCAGTGATGTGCTGGGCGCCCGCGGACCGACTCACGCTCTGGAGGTTACTCAGGTGAAGGGCTTGTAAGGCGCATCGTGAGACGCAGTTAACCAAGTTCGGACGGCGCGTACGAGTGGGACGAAACGGGCGTGCCATCACCGGCCCGTCGGGTGTCTACGGTGACGTGATGACCGAACCAGAGGCGGATGCTGACGTCGAGATGGTCGCCGGTTCACGACGGCCTGTCGATGCGCAACGGGTGTCCGGCCTGCTCGCCGGGCCACTGCGCTGGCGGGTGGCGTGGGTGGCGGTGACGGGTTCGACCAACGCAGACCTCGTCGCCGCGGCCGGATCGTCGGAGTCCGGGCAGGTGCTCATCGCTGAGGAACAGCTGGCCGGCCGCGGTCGCGCCGGCCGGGATTGGTTCTGCCCGCCCGGTGCCGGTCTGATGTTCTCGGCCCTGCTACGCCTGCCCCAGGTGCCGGCAGATCGGCGCGGCTGGACCGGTGCGCTGCTCGGCCTGGCCATCGTGCGCGCCCTGGACCGCGCGTTCGCCGACACGCGCTCGGCCGACGCCGGTTCCGGCGGTGCTGATCCCGGCGGTGCTGATCCCGGCGGCGCAGATCCCCACGGCGGGGGGCGGGTGGACGTGTCGCTGAAGTGGCCCAACGACGTGCTGCTCAACGGTGACAAGTGCGCCGGGATCCTGGGCGAGGTGCTCGGTGACGCCGTTGTTGTCGGGGCCGGTATCAACGTGTCCCTTCGTCGTCACGAACTGCCCCGGGCCGACGCCACGTCGCTGCTGCTGGGCGGCGCTGGCGCACGATCGGTCGACCCGCCCGCAGGGACACCGGGCGCAGTCGCCCAGGAGGCGGCGGGAGACAAGAAGGCCGGACAAAGGACAGCGGGGCGAGAGGTAGACGGGCAGCCAAGTCCCGCGGCGGGTGACCTCGACACTGTTCTCCTCCCGCCGTGGCTCGACCGTCCTGCTCTGCTGGCCGCGATCCTCGACGGGTTCGGCGACCTGCTGGACCGTTGGGTCGGCGCCGGGGGCGATGTGAACGGCAGTGGGCTCCGCCAGGAGTACCGCGAACGCTGCTCGACCGTAGGAACGAGGGTGCGGTTGCTACTGCCCGGGGGCGCGCCGCTGCTGGGCCGGGCTGTCGACGTATCCGCCGACGGAGCTCTCGTCGTGGAGGGCGAAGCCGGCCGGCTGACCGCTTACAGCGCAGCCGATGTCGTACATCTGCGGCCCGGTGGCTGACCGTGGCTGCACTGCTCGCCGGGCCGCCGGCGGTGCGTTCGAGTTGGTGCCATCGGACTGCTGGCACACCGCTGGCTACTGTCGCAACCATGACTGCAGGTGACGGCACTGTGCTGACGCGACTGGAGGCGGCGCGCCGTCGGGTCGATGACGCCGCCGCCGCGGCGGGCCGGGACCCGTCCGAAGTGCGTCTGCTGCTGGCCACCAAGACGCAGCCGCCGGATCTAATCCTGCCCGCACTGACTGCCGGATACACCCTGATCGGCGAGAACAGGGTGCAGGAGGTCGTGGCGAAGGCCGCTGAACTCGCCGTGGTCCCACACGAGACGCACTTCATCGGGCACCTTCAGGCCAACAAGATCAATCAGCTGCTGGATCACATCCAATGCCTGGAAACGCTGGACTCCCCCGAACTTGCGCGAAAGCTGGATGCCCGGCTCGCCGTCCGCGACCGGAGGCTGGACGTGCTGCTGCAGGTGAACGTCTCGGGCGAGGAATCCAAGAGCGGTGTGCACCCGGACGCGGTCGGCGACCTGCTCGCCGCAGCCGCGTGCTGCCCACGGCTGATCGTCCGCGGGTTCATGACGATCGGCCTGAACTCCGAGGACCGCTCGGCGGTTCGTGCCGGTTACCGGTTGCTCAAGCAGATCCAGCTCGCCGCGCTTGCCGCAGCCCCTTGCGCGACGGAGCTCTCGATGGGGATGAGCGGGGACTTTGCCGAGGCGATCGCGGAGGGTGCCACCGTCGTCAGGCTCGGATCTGCCGTGTTCGGCCCCCGTCCGCCCGTGCCACCGGACTGAGGACCTCACAGGGGTATTGATCACGGACCCGTTGTCGACCAGGACACCGTTGTCGACGAGGACGCCGTGGTTGACGGGGACGCCGTGGTTGACCAGGTGCGAACGAGGCGAACATCTCGCCGATCACCGTTGGGCGTCGATCCGTCCGAACGGGCGCAGCGACGGTAGCGTGATCGACAGTCCGGCGCGGCACGCGCCGACGGGCCGGCGCGCCGGCGTGATCGATGGAGGGGACGTCATGGCCTACCCCGACAACCTGCTGGTGAGCGGCGAGCGCGTCGTGGTCAACAAGCGGCCGCACTGGAAGGTGCTGATCCTTCCGACCATCCTGTTCATCGTCATCATCGCTGCCGGAGCCGCCCTCGCCGCCCTGGTCAACAGCCGGGACTTCGCGAACTCGACCTGGATCTACTGGGCGATCGTCATCGTCGCGGTCATCGCGCTGATCACGCTCGTTGTGGTGCCCTTCGTCCGCTGGCGCACGGAGCACTTCGTCATCACCAACCATCACGTGTTCTTCCGCACCGGTCTGCTGTCCCGGCGTGAGCACCAGATTCCGCTCGGCCAGATCGCGAACATGGAAACCGAGGTGACGTTCTGGGGCCGGCTGATGGGCTACGGCTCGCTGATCGTCGAGTCATCGGCCGACCAGCCGCTGAAGTTTCGCAATGTCGCGTCGCTGTCCAAGGTGCAGGCCACGCTGAACCAGCTGATCCGTGACGAGCGTGAGCGGACCCACCGGCGGGGTAACGAGCCCGACCCGGGCAATGATCGCGCGGGCTATCCGGGCGGGGGTTACCCGGGTGGGGGTTATCCGGGCGGGGATTACCCGGGTGGGGGTTATCCGGGTGGCGGTGATCAGGGTGGCGGTGCCCAGAGGGGCGGTGATCAGAGGGGCGGTGATCAGAGGGGCGGTGATCAGAGGGGCGGTGATCAGAGGGGCGCTGATCAGGGCGGATACCAGCAGGCGCCGTTACCGCAGCGGTTCGCGACTCCCGGGTTCCAGCAGCAGCCCTACCCCACCGAGCAGTACCCGGCACAGAACCAGTACCCGGCGCAGAACCAGTACCCGGCGCAGAACCAGTACCCGGCGCAGGGCCAGCAACTGCAACAGGGCCAGCACCCCCAGGGCCAGCACCCCCAGGGCAGCACCCCCCAGGGCTATCCCACCCAGCAGGGATACCTCCCAAGCCGGTCCCAGCAACCTCAGGGTTACCCGCCGAGGGACGCAGGTGAGCAGGGCGCCCCACCGAGCCGCGGTCAGGCGCAGGGCGAGGGCCGACCGGCGCAGCAGTCGTGACCAGCTCGCCGGGGGACGGGAATGGGAGAGCCGTCCAAGAGAGTGGGATCTTGCCGGACGCCGTTGTCGAAGCTGCCGATCAGGCGCGCCCCGCGCTCGCCGACCGGGTCCGTACCGGAGGCGCGGACAAGTATCACCGGGCCAACGCAGCGAAGGGCAAGCTGTTCGCGCGTGACCGTATCGCCCTGCTGGTCGACCCGAATTCCTTTGTCGAGGACGGCCTGTACGCGAACGCGCTGGCCGACGGACTGCCCGCGGACGGTGTCGTCACGGGCTTTGCAACGGTCGGCGGCCGCCGGGTGTGCCTGATGGCGAACGACTCCACCGTCAAGGCGGGGTCCTGGGGCGCCCGGACCGTCGAGAAGATCATCCGCATCATCGAGCGGGCGTACGAGACAGGCCTGCCGATGATCTACCTCGTGGATTCCGCGGGCGCCCGGATCACCGATCAGGTCGAGTTGTTCCCCGGCCGGCGGGGCGCCGGGAAGATCTTCCACACCCAGGTGCGGGCGTCCGGTTCGATCCCGCAGGTCTGCGCGCTTTTCGGGCCCTCGGCGGCCGGCGGTGCCTACATACCTGCGTTCTGCGACATCGTCGTGATGGTCGACGGAAATGCCTCCATGTACCTGGGTAGCGACCGGATGGTCGAGATGGTCACCGGCGAGAAGACCACCCTGGAGGAGATGGGTGGCGCGAAGATGCACACCACGGTCTCCGGAGTCGGGCACCTGCTGGTCGACAGTGACGCCGCCGCCATCGCGGCCGTGCAGCGCTACCTGTCCTACCTGCCGCAGAACTGGACGCAGGAGCCGCCCGACACCGAGCCCGCTGCTCGTGGCAAGGGTGACCTGCGCGCGCTGGTGCCGGAGTCGGAGCGTCAGGCGTTCGACATGCGCCGGTACGCCAGGGGGCTGCTCGACGAGGGGTCCATCTTCGAGATCCATCCCGGCTGGGCGCGCGAGCTGCTGGTCTGCTTCGGCCGTCTCGCCGGCAGGGTCGTCGGTGTGGTGGGCAACAATTCGATGTTCAGGGGTGGCGTGCTGTTCGTCGACTCCGCCGACAAGG
Source organism: Mycobacteriales bacterium (assembly GCA_038246445.1). GTDB lineage: Bacteria > Actinomycetota > Actinomycetes > Mycobacteriales > Nakamurellaceae > Nakamurella. The sequence continues at coordinate 42,613 of JBBRVZ010000017.1, read as the reverse complement.
CGGCGCACTTCGTGCAGCTCTGCGATGCCTTCAACATCCCGCTGGTCTTCCTGGCGGACGTGCCGGGTTTCATGGTGGGCGCCGCCGTTGAGCGGCAGGGCATCATCCGGCATGGGGCCAAGATGATCACCGCGGTGTCCGAGGCGACCGTGCCGAAGATCTGCGTCGTCGTCCGGAAGGCCTACGGCGCCGGTCTGTACGCGATGGCCGGCCCGGGTTTCGAACCGGACGCCACCATCGCCCTGCCCACCGCGAAGATCGCGGTAATGGGTGCGGAACCGGCGGTGAACGCGGTCTACGCCAACAAGATCGGCGCCATTGCGGACCCGGCGGAACGGGCGGAGTTCGTCCGTGCCCGGCGCGCGGAATACGAGCGGGACATCGATCTCGTCCACCTCGCCGCAGAGCTCGTCGTCGATGCCATCGTCGAGCCGGAGCAGTTGCGCGAGGAGTTGACCGCGCGGCTCGAGGCGGCGCGCGGGAAGGATCGGACCTTCTCCCGTAGGAGGCACGGCGTTGCGCCCGTTTGACGCTGCCGCGCCCGCGTGATTGGACCCTGTTGCGCAACAAGAGGCTCAAGGCCTGAGCAGTGCGTGCGTCCCGGCCCCGTTGGCCGGGACGAGGTCCGTTGTGCGACGACCGGTGGACATCGCCCGCAATGCCCAACTGATCCGGCCGTTCCTCACCGCCGGACCAAGGATGACCGCTCTCCTGCGACGTCAGCAGCATGCCTTTTGCGGGAAATGGCTTTCACCGGTCAATTCCTATGTTCCGGGACGGGTGCACCGAGTCGGCGTCGAAAGAAGTATTGATCGAAAGGAAATTGGCGGTCCTGCGCCAGCTGCCCGACCAGGTTCGACGCAGCGAAAAATTGCGAGGGCCCTCTCCGTGACCGTGAACACGGTGAAAAGTCACCAGCAGGCGATCCACGGGAAACTCGACCGTGATGCGGTGGACAGGGCGCGCCAGTTCCATCCGATCTGCTGTGGTGCGACAGCCCAGCATCAAACTCGTTCCCGCACATCGGATCCCACGCCGCCGGTGGACACTTTGTGGGCTTCTGGCGAACCTTCCGGGGATGTCTGCACGGTCGGAACTTCGAGTTGTCCGGTGACAGCAACCTCGTCATACGTCGCGAGGAAATATCAGACGATGTGGATGTGGCGCTGCCCGGGCGAGAGGAGGACAATAGCACTCAAGGGTGGTCCACCCGCAGAAGGACGGAAGACAATGAGTACCGATCAACGGATTGACCACGGTCAGTTCGCCGACACACCTCGCAGCGAAGCAATAGGGAGCCGAAGTACCGCGGTGGGCATGAGGGCCGCAGCGGTGGCGTTGATCGCGATCGGATTGTTCCATCTGCTCCAGGGCATCGCCGCCCTGGTGGAAAGCTCCATCTTCATCGTCGGCGACAGCTGGATGGTCAAGCTCGATGTCGCCACGTGGGGCTGGATCCATGTCACGCTCGGAGTTCTCGTCGGTGCCGGCGGCTTCTTCCTGCTCACCGGAAGGATTGCCGCACGGCTCTTCGCGGTCGCGGTCCTGGCGGTCAGTGCCCTGGCGAACCTGGTCTGGATGCCGTACTACCCGGTTCTCAGCGTTCTGGTCATCGTGATCGATGTCTACGTGATCTGGGCCCTGACGGCGCACCGCGACATCCTGCCGGCGCAGGAAAACGAGGACTGGGGCTGACACCAGGCACGGCGGTGGGCGGCTCCGGGACCCACCGTCGACCCTGAGCGTGGTTGTCCCGGTCGTTCGGTAGCGCCGCCGTATGGTGGTCGGCGTGACGACGGTGCTGCTGGTCGAGGACGATCCGGCGATCGCCCACCCCCTCGCCCGGGCTCTGCATCGCGAGGGTTACCGGGTGCAGGCGGTCCGGACCGGGGCAGCGGCGATCACCGCATTTGCTGGCTCCGCGGCCGACATCACACTGGTCATTCTGGATCTCGGCCTGCCGGATTTCGACGGGCTGGAGGTCTGCCGTCGGATTCGGTTGGCCGGGCGTGACGTCCCGGTCCTGATGCTCACCGCCCGAACCGACGAGGCCGATTTTGTCGTGGGATTGGACGCGGGCGCCGACGACTATGTCGCCAAACCGTTCCGGATGGCCGAACTGCTGGCCCGGGCGCGGGCGCTGCAGCGCCGGCGCGTGCCGGCGCTGATGGACATCGCCGGAGTGAAGGTCGAGACCGGGTCGCGACGGGTGGAGGTGGACGGCGTCGAGGTAACGCTGTCCAACAAGGAGTTCGAGCTCCTGCGCGTGATGATGAGCCGGGCCGGCCAGGTCATCACCCGCGAAGAGATCCTTTCCGAGGTTTGGAACGACCCGTCGATGAAGACATCGAAAACACTGGACATGCACATGTCCTGGTTGCGCCGCAAACTCGCCGGCACCGAGCCCGGCGCGGGCGGCTCCGCCCACCTTGCCGAGCAGCGCATCTCGACCGTCCGCGGGATCGGGTTCCGCTTCGAAACGGATTGATCGTGAGAAGGCTGCCTTCCAGGACGCCCCAAGAACCGGCCTGCCATGCGTAGGCGGGTGCTGGTGTCGATCCTGCTGGTGATCGCCGCAACGGTGCTGACCCTGGGGGTGCCACTGTCCATCGTGTCCTGGCGGGTGGTCGACGACCTGCTGCACCGGGATCTGCTCAGCCGCCTGGAGTCGATTTCCGCGTCGATCGCCAACCAGTCCGGATCCTCGGAGGTGGACCTCGGACAACTCGCGGCCGCCGTGCCGGCCGGCGGCAGGCTGGAGATCCGGATGACCGGCCGCATCGACCAGTCCATCGGGCAGCCGCAGACCGACCAGGTCTACAGCGAGCAGCTCGCAATGGCCGGGGGTGGGTCACTGCGGCTGCTGGTACCGGAGACCTACCTGCGCGGGGAGCAGTGGACCGCCCTGGCGCTGGTCGCCCTGGCCGTCGGCCTGTCGGTGGTCGTCGGAACGGGTGTGGCGCTGCTGACCGCCGGCCGGCTCGTCACCCCGCTCACCGACGTCGCCCGTAGGGCCGCCCGGCTTGGGTCCGGCGACTTCCGGACATTCCGCCGCCGGTACGGCATTCCCGAATTGGATCGGGTGGCTGAAGTGCTCGATTCCTCGGCGCAGGACATCGCCGCATTGATTGCCCGGGAACGGGACCTCGCCGGCGACATCTCGCACCAGCTCCGGACCCGGCTCACCGGGTTGCGACTGCGGCTGGAGGAACTCTCGGATTATCCAGACCCGCTCGTGGTCGAGGAGGTTCAGGAGGCGCTGGAGCAGACGGACCGGCTCGTCGCGGTCGTCGATGACCTGCTGGCAAACGCACGCTCGGAGCGGGCGTCGGGTGCCGGTGAGGTGGTGCTGTTCGACAAATTGAGGGAAATCGAAGCGCAGTGGGCTCCGCAGTTGGTCGCCGCCGAGCGCACGTTGACGGTGCGGTGCCGGCGGGATGTGATCGTGCAGGCTACCGCCGGTCGGTTACGGGAGGCGATCGGCGTGCTGGTGGAGAACTCGCTGCTGCACGGGGCCGGCGCTGTTGGGATCACCGTTCGGTCGACCGCGCGCGGCAGCGGCATGGTCGTCCTGGAGGTGAGCGACGAAGGCCCAGGAATACCCGAGGGTCTCGTCACGCATGTCTTCGACCGGGGCGTGTCCACGGCGTCATCGACCGGCATCGGGTTGGGTCTGGCCAGGGCCTTCGTCGAGGCCGACGGGGGACGGCTCGAGCTGCGACGGGCGAGCCCGCCGATCTTTGCGATCTTCCTGGCCGTCGGACAGGGCACAGGACCGGACCCCCGACATGCGGACGCCCGACCAGCGGACCAGCAACCGGCGGACCAGCCGCAGGCGGACCTGGGGTCAGGCGCTCCGGCGGTTCGCCGGTAGGTCAACCGGCCCCGACGCGCGCTCTGTAACGCCCTTCGCAGACCCGTTCGTCATGCCGTGCTGACGGTTCGGGTCAGCGGCCGGCGAGTGGCCGAGCGCGGCCCCCGCCGGGCTGCCGTGAGCCCCACCCGCACGGGCAGCCCTACGCCGGGCGTGTTCCTGATCCGCCTGTTCCTGCATCTCGGCGAGCGCCAATGCCTCGGCGAGTACCTCGGGATGAGGCGTCAACTCCTCGGGGAAGACCCACTTGCGGTACGCCCAGAACCGGAACGCCATGCCGACGATCGTGCCGATGATGTTCGCGGACACGAAGTTCGCCACCGACACCGTGAGCGAAGAGTAATTGGATGTGTTGAATCCGAAGACATATTGCGAGAGCGCGAGCGGAATGAGATTCAGACCGAGGGCGATGCCGTTGACGACGAAGAACAGCATCGCTTCGTGGTGCTTCTCCCGTCCCCCGCGGCGGCTGAACGACCATTCCCGGTTCAGCACATAGCTCAGAATGGTGGCGACCAGCACCGAGATCGCCTTCGCGGTGACGACCTTGTTCGCAAGGACGGAATGCGACAGCAGGGTGAAAAGGCCGACATCCACGACGTAGGCGGTGCCGCCGACCACGAGGAACTTCGCCAGTTCCCGGTACTTGACGGGCAGGTACCGGCGGACGGTGTCGATCAGACTCACCGACGAAGTCTACGGCCCAAGCCTGCATCTCCCGGATGACAGGTCCCGGGAGGTGGTAAGAGTCTCGACCGGGCAACCCGCCGGTGCGTAAAGCTTCGCAGGGCGGCGCAGAGCTCCAATCGCCGTCGCTCTCTGGTGCCGAACGGAAACGATCTACCCGCAGACGGCCTCGGGCCATCGCCGACAGGCGGCTGCCGCGGTCAGCCCGACGGGTCATGCCCCCAGACGCCGTTGTCCACCGTCGGGCTCACGGCAATCAGCCGGCCGAAGGGCGACTCGGCCACGGTCGGCTCCGACGGTGTCGACGCGGTTGGGCCCAGCAGCGGCGGGACGGTGACCGGAGGGTCGGCGACGGGTGGGTCACTGGTAACCGGTGGGGGCTCGTCGGTGGTACCCGGTGGGGGCTCGTCGGTGGTAGCCGGCGGCGGCTCCTCGGTGCTGGCCGGCGGCGGCTCCTCGGTGCTGGCCGGCGGCGGCTCCTCGGTGCTGGCCGGCGGCGGTTGTTCGGTGCTGGCCGGTGGCGGTTGTTCGGTACTGGCCGGCGGTGGGTCGACGGGTGGGGGATAGACCGGCGGTGGGTCGGCGGGCGGTGGGTCGACCGGCGGTGGGTCGACGGGTGGGGGATAGACCGGCGGTGGGTCGGCTGGTGGGGGATAGACCGGCGGTGGGTCGGCGGGCGGTGGGTCGGCTGATGGTGGGTCGACGGCTGGGGCATCACCGGGAGGCGGAGCGGCCGGTGTCGGCGCCGCAGGCGCCGGACCCCCGGCGACCGTGTCCGGCGGGGCGGGAGGGTCGGGGATGAACACAACCGGGGTCGGGTCGATCAGCGCCGGGGCAGGCGGCGCGTCGCTGGGTGGCGCCACCTGAGTCGGCGGAGCGGCACGCGCATCTATGACGACCACGGACTCCGGTGCGCCGGGGTCCGGAAACATGGGGAGCACGGGTACGACGAGATCGGCACCGATGGTGGGTGGATCACCCGGAATGGCGCTCGCCGGAGCTTCGGCGCTGATGCCGCCTGCGGCGCCGCCGGCGAAGTCCGTCGTGGTCGGTACGGTGACGACGAGCGCGACCGCCGTCACGGTGGCAACGACCACTGCTGCCCCGGCCGTCACGAGTCCGCCGACCCCGGCGCCAATGCTGGTGAGCGCTGCAGCGAAGCCGCCGAGCGCGGCGCCGCCGCCGAGCGCTGCAACACCGCCGCCGAGTGCAGTGGCCCCGCCGACTGCCGCGGCACCGACCGCTGAGGCGCCGCCGACCGCCGCCGCACCTCCGGCCACGCCGGCGGTGGCTCCGCCGACAACCCCGGCGGCGGCCGCGCCACCGGCGGCGCTGCCTGCTGCTGTGCCGGCCCCGGCCAGTCCGGCTCCTGCCATGCCGGCTCCCGCGGAGCCCACAGCAGCACCCGCGCTGCCGACCGCAGCCGTGCCCACTGCTGCGGATCCAGCTCCTGCTGCCGCTCCCGTTCCGGCCGCGCTGCCTGCGCTTGCCGCGGCGGCCCCGGCGCCGGTTCCGACACCACCTACGGCGCTGCCCGTTCCGGACGCTTGCGCCACCCCGGCCAGGCCGACGCTAGTAACGCCGGCTGCGGCTGCCGCAGCCGCCGCGGCCGCAGCCGTGGTCGCAGCGCCGGATGCCGTCAGGGCCGCGGCCCCGCCCGCTCCTACCGCGCCCGCTCCTACCGCGCTTGCACCGGCCGCGGCACCGCCGGCCGCGCCTGCCCCGATGCCCAAACCGCCGGCTCCGACGCTGCCGGCTCCCACGCTGCCGGCTCCGACGCTGCCTACCCCGACGCCGCCTGCCCCAATTCCGCCCGCACTGAATGTTCCTGCCCCGACACCGCTCGCACCCGCGCCGGCGCCTCCGGCACTGGCGCCGATGGTGCCGGCACCGCCCGCCGTGCCACCGGCTGCGCCACCGGCACCGGCTGCGCCACCGGCACCACTTGCGGTGCCGGCCAGCAACGCCCCGGGAGCTGCGAACGGAATGATCGGTCCGAGCGTTGCGAGGTAACCCGCCGCGGCTCCGCCCAGCAGCAACGGCGCGAGCAACCCGCGCAAGCCGTGATTGACCTCGTTGAGCTCCTCGGCCAGTCCCCGGCACCGCTCGCATTCTTCGAGATGGGCTTCGACCTGGATTGTTTCGCGCCGTGACAATCCGCCGCGGGTCCATGCTCCGAGCCGCTCGACCGTCGCCCGGCACCGGTCCGCCGCGGTCTCGGCGAGGTGTGCCTGCAGGTAGGCCTCGCGCAGTCCCTCGCGGGCCCGGAAGGCGAGTGAGGAGACCGCGCCCGGCGCCATCCCCAGCAGCGCGCCCACCCTGGCCGGCGATTCACCCTCCACCTGGGTGTGCCACAGCACGGCCTGCCACCGTTCGGGGAGCTGGGCGAAGGCCATCGCCACCAGCCCATTCTCCATCCGCGCCAAAACCGGGTCCGGGCCAGGGACGGCGACGTCATGGGTACTCATGTCGTCGGTGAACTGCAGTCGCTTGTCCTTGCGGGACTTGTCGTACGCCGTGTTGCGCACGGTGGTGAAGAGGTAGGCACGGAAGGCCGTATCCGGTCCCTTTCCGGCCAGCAGGTTGTCCAGGACGCGCGCGAAGGATTCGGACACCAGATCGTCGGATTCCGATGTGGAGCGGGCGAACTGCCGGGCAAGGATGGTCGCGGGACCCGCATGCCTGCGATACAGCTCGCCGAAGGCTTCGCGGTCTCCCGTCCTTACCCGGGTGATCAGCTCGGGGTCGCTGACCACGTACTCGTCGGCGTCCTGCTGCGGCACTGTCACTCCCCTGTCCGATTCCCAATCAGCGAGCCCGTTCACAAGGCAACAGCCGGAGCCGCCGTCATCGCGTGGCAACCGCGCCACAGCGGACACGCGCCCACTGAGCGGTCGACGCCGAACAGGGTTCGTGAACATTGTGGACCACAAATCGCTCCTGCCGCGCCTGCTTTGCTCCCGGGCGTGACCCACATGGCCTATCGAGGGTCCACGTCCTCCGTGGAGTGGTCGCCCATCACGGGACGTGGGAAAAATTCCTGCCGGAACCGCGTGATGAACCCGTTAGAGCGACGTCTCATCCTCAAGACCAGAATTTTCAAACCAGCAGGGACGCGCCTGTGCAGACCGTGGTGGACCGGACGTACAGCGCCTCGATGAGCCCCCGAGGGAGGCAGCACTCCATGGCCCAGAGCCGCGACATGGCACCGGTGGGCAGTGCGGAGCTGCAGCGCAGGTGGTGGGAACGGTCGCGCGATACCGGCTGGATCTTCTCTTCCGACTGGTACGACCCCGCGGTGGATGCGCTCTGCGAGGCGTGCGTATGCGGGGCGGACCCATGGCCGCCGGCCCAGCGGCTGGGTTCCGCTCGTGCCGGTGCGGGAGTGTCACTCGGCGAAACGCTCGCCGATATCGACGAGCTGACAGGCGTCGCACCATGGCTGGCGACTGACGTGCTGCTCCGTGCGGTGTCGTTGGGTTGGGCCGAGCGGACGATGGCGCCGGCCCCTGCCGTGTTCGATCCGCTGACCGGGTTGGTGTCGATCGAATACCTCAGGACTCGGGTCGGCGAGGTGTACCGGGGCGCCGACGTGGCCGGCACGGACGTCTCCGATACGCACGCACTGGTTGCCGTCACGGTGGACGTCAGCGGCCTCTCGGGGTGGGATCGGGTGACCCCGTTGATACTGGCGGGGGATGCCATGCGGACCATCTTCGACGGCGAACACACCCTGGCACGACTGGCCGACCACATGGCCGTGGTGCTCACCAGGCGCGAAAAGATGCTGCCGCGCCGTTCGCAGCTGCTGGCGGGGATGCTCGCGAACCGGTTGTCCTCGGCTGGCCCTACCCCCACACCCGCCCCGAGGGTGTGGATCGAGCGACTTCCGCCGTCGCTGTCGGCGGCCGTGGGAATGATCCAGGAACTGGGCCGATGACGCCGCCCGGCCGCGGCGCCCAGACCGTCAGAGCGAGCCCGACCTGGCAACACGGATCGGCGGCACCGGGACTGTGCCGGCGGGCGGCTGTGATGCAGCTGCGGTGAGAAAGACGACCACGGCGCTCTAGAGGGGACGTCGTGGGAGACCCGGGGAGGGTGATCGGGCGCTGGGGACGGGCGCTCGACGCCACCGCGGTGATCGTCTCGCACCCCGCCGGCCATCGCCGGCGGTAGCGGGCGGGACGATCACCGCGGGAACGGCAGTCACCGGGAGCTTGCTCCGGGCGGCCGCATGTCCGGCTCACAGCTCACGGCGCGCGGCTCGCGGCTCGGTATCGCCGCCGGCCCGATTATCATTCGTCCTCGTGGACCCACGCACCGGAATGCCCATCGTGGGGATGGTGGGCGGCGGTCAACTCGCGCGGATGACGCACCAGGCCGCCATCCCACTCGGTCAGTCACTACGCGTGCTGTCGGCATCATCCGACGACTGCGCGGCCCTCGTCACGCCGGATGTGATGATCGGCGAACACACCGACCTGGACGCCCTGCTCTCCTTCGCCGCGCAGTGCGACGTCGTCACCTTCGATCACGAGCACGTTCCGGGTGATCACATCCGGCGGTTGGTGGCCGAGGGGCATGCCGTCCATCCGGGCGCCGACGCGCTGCAGTACGCCCAGGACAAGGGGTTGATGCGGGCCAAGCTCGCCGAGCTCGGCGCTCCGGTGCCGGCGTTCGAGGTGATCGAGGCCGATGGGTCGGAGGCCGGTGTCGAGGCCGCGGTCGCTGCGTTCGGCGCGGATCAGGGCTGGCCGGTGGTGGTGAAGACGGCGCGCGGCGGGTATGACGGACGCGGGGTATGGGTCCTCGACGTCGCGGACACCGTTGCGGGGCAAGGACTCCCGACGACCGGGACGCTGCTGATCGAGGCCTTCGTGCCGTTGCAGCGGGAGCTGGCCGCCGTCATCGCGCGATCGCCGTTCGGTCAGGCTGCCGCCTGGCCCATCGTCGAAACCGTTCAGCAGAACGGCATCTGCGTGGAGGTCATCGCACCCGCGGCCGGTTTGGATGACGACACAGCCTCGGCCGCAAGCAGACTCGCGCTGCGGGTGGCGGCCGCCCTCGACGTCGTCGGGGTGCTGGCGGTGGAACTGTTCCAGGTCGCGCCGTCCCCGCGGGCACCCGACGGGTTGATCGTCAACGAGTTGGCGATGCGACCGCACAACAGCGGTCATTGGACGATGGACGGCTCGGTCACCAGCCAGTTCGAGCAGCATCTGCGTGCGGTGCTCGATTACCCATTGGGCCGGACCGACCAGATCGCACCTTTCGTGGTGATGGGTAACGTGCTCGGCGGCGCCGCGGACCCCCGTTCCACAGACGGCAGCCCGGTGATGGGCATGGACGAGCGGGTGCATCATCTCGCGGCCCGCTTTCCCGAGGTGAAGGTGCACCTGTACGGCAAGGCGTTCCGGCCCGGACGCAAGCTCGGGCACGTCAACGTTCTCGGATCCGACCTCGGTGAACTGCGCAGGCGCGCCCGGCTCGCCGCCCATTGGCTCGGGAACGGCGTGTGGGACGACGGGTACAGCGTTCATGGAGAGCCGCCGAGGGATCAGGTGCCGGTGACGCTCCCCGCCGCCGGGGGCGGAAACGGGGGTTATCCGTCGTCGGTCGGTGCGCACATGACGACGGTTCCGGTCGGAGAACCCGGATGACGACCCCTGTTCCGGCCGGTGACGCTGCTGGTGGTCACTCGAGTGCCGGCGCCGCTGCTGCCGGTGACCCCACTGCTGACGACCGGGCGGGCGACCCGCACCCTGGTGCACCGCCCGCCCGGCCTGTCGTCGGGCTGATCATGGGCTCGGATTCGGATTGGCCGGTGATGTCGGCCGCCGGGAAGTTGCTCGACGAGTTCGACGTGCCCTACGAGGTCGGTGTGGTCTCCGCGCACCGCACGCCGCAGCGGATGTTGGACTACGCGACCGGCGCGGCCGGCCGAGGGTTGCGGGTGATCATCGCCGGGGCGGGGGGCGCCGCCCATCTGCCCGGCATGGTGGCTTCGGCGACCGTGCTGCCGGTGATCGGTGTGCCGGTGCCGCTCGTCACCCTGGACGGGATGGATTCGCTGCTGTCGATCGTCCAGATGCCCGCCGGCATCCCCGTTGCCACCGTGTCCATCGGCGGCGCGCACAATGCCGCCTTGCTTGCCGTACGGATCCTGGCCAGCGCACCCGACGATGCCGGGCAGGCTCTGGCGGTGAAGGTGCGCACCTTCGCCGATGACCTGCGGGCCGCAGTGCTGCGCAAGGACGAGAATCTGCGAGCACGAACCGGGCGGTAGCGGCCCTGGCCGGATGACGGTTCGATCCGACCCGCTGAGTCCGCGCTGAGCGCAATCGTCGTGCCTGCCCGCGGGTCGCCGGCGGAGCTACGATGAAGTTGTTACCCGCGGGTAACTCCCACCGGGGCGTCGTTGACCGGCCACCTGCCGAGGGAGTCGCTGGCACGCGGGTGCTACCACCAGCGGCGCAGTGCCGCGAGAGCATCAGGGATGTCACGTGACCACCGACCTGTTCAAGCTGACCGAGGACCATGACGCGGTACGGGCGGCGATCCGGGAGCTCGCCGAGGCCGAGATCGCGCCCTATGCAGCGGATGTCGACGAGAACGAGCGCGTCCCGGTCGAGGCCCGCAAGGCACTGAACGCCGCCGGTTTCCAGGCCGTGCACATCCCCGAGGCGTACGACGGAGCGGGTGCGGACGCGGTTGCCACGGTGATCGTGATCGAGGAGGTCGCCCGGGTCTGTGCCTGCTCGTCGCTGATTCCGGCGGCGAACAAGCTCGGCTCGATGCCGATCATCCTGTCCGGGTCCGAGGAGCTGAAGCGAAAGGTGTTGCCCTCCATCGCCTCCGGTGAGGCGATGATCTCCTACGCGCTCTCGGAGCGGGAGGCCGGGTCGGACGCCGCTGCGATGCGGACGCGGGCCGTTGCCGATGGAGACGACTGGGTGCTCAACGGCACCAAGAGCTGGGTCAGCAACGCCGGGGTGTCCACCTGGTACACCGTGATGGCTGTCACCGACCCGGCCGCCCGTCGCCCGGCGGACGGCATCTCCGCGTTCGTGGTGCACGCCGACGATCCCGGGTTCGTGCTGGGCAGCAAGGAACGCAAGCTCGGGATCAAGGGCTCGCCCACCCGGGAGATCCACTTCGAGAACTGCCGGATCCCGGGCGAGAGGATGATCGGCGCTGCAGGAACCGGCTTCAGCACGGCGATGGCCACGCTGGACCACACCCGGCCGACGATCGGCGCGCAGGCCGTCGGGATCGCCCAGGGCGCACTCGATGTCGCGGTCGCCTACGTCAAGGAACGCAAGCAGTTCGGCAAGAAGCTGGCCGAATTCCAGGGGCTGCAGTTCATGATCGCCGACATGGCGATGGCCATCGAGGGCGCCCGCACGCTGGTCTACCAGGCGGCCGCGGCGGCCGAACGCGGCGACGCGAACAAGTCCTTCCTGGCGGCGGCGGCCAAGTGCCAGGCCTCCGACGTTGCGATGAAGGTGACGGTGGACGCGGTGCAATTGCTCGGGGGCGCCGGCTACACCCGGGACTTCCCGGTGGAGCGGATGATGCGCGACGCCAAGGTCACCCAGATCTACGAGGGCACCAACCAGGTGCAGCGACTGGTGATGGCGCGGTCGTTGCTGCGGTAGGACGCCCGCCGATCCGAGCGCGGGAAACAGCGTCAGCCCAGCCGGGCAAGCCCTGGGATATCGACGCCGAACGTTCCGGTGGCGCCCTCGTCGCTGGCGATCCTGGCCAGCGCCGCACTGTCCGCGGCAGCCTCGCGGGTCACCTCGATCAGCGACCCGTCCGCGACCAGAGCGCCGAGCAGCGTGCTGCAGACCCGGTCGGGCAGGGTGAGATCGACGGTGCTCAAGACCCGACCGCCCGGTCCGATGGCCTGCGCGGCCGCGGCGGCACGCCCGAGGAGGTCGGAAATGGTGACGGTGGCGTCATGGGTGACGGCGGCGGGCGAGTGCAGCGCGGGGCCGGGGCGTCGGGGGATGAAGCGATCCGCCTGCTGCAGGATCGCGTCGGCGACGTGCCGGTAGAAGTCCGGCAGACCGGTGCTGCCGATGCCGAACGGGTGTGACGAGGCAACGACCACGTCGTCGGCACCGGATTCGTCGTCCTCGTCGATGAACGCCGCGACGGCATCGGACTCGGCTGCCGCGTCATGAAGGTCCGTGACCACCATCCCCGCCCACCACGATCCGAGGAGCAACGGCACGCCCTGCCAGGAGCGTCGGACCCGCCAGAGCACGGTCTGGCCCTGTGCGGCTCCCAGTTCGTCGATGAGGAAACCGGCGGTCTTGGCCGACCAGTTCGCCAGCGACGCGGTGGACAGTTCGGTGCGGCCGGAGCCGTACCAGATCAGCCGGGGGCGGTGCGGGTCGCCGGCGAGCAGCGGGCCGAGGATCGACGCCGTGACCCCGCCGGCGGGCAGTGGGGCTGTCATCGGCGCCGCCGCGAACGACCGGTGTGATGCGCCGGACGCGCGTGCTGCCGGGCTTCGCATCGGGTCCCCGAACAGGTCAGTTGACGCATGCCACCCCGTCCTGCGCTGCAGTTGCCGTTGCGGCAGCATCCCGAGCCGGTGCGGCTTGCGCGGCGGCCGGCATCTGCACAGCGCCGGCGGCGCCGCGCAGTCCGGACGGCAGGTCGAGGTCCTTGCCGACGACGACCAGCACGTGCCTGCTGTCAACGGCGCTGTCCGGGACCAGTGTGCCGACGCCGAACGCCTTGGCGACCTGCTGCGCGGCCGCGAGGTCGTCCGCGCCGTAGCGCACCTCGGTGGTCTGCTGCTCTGTGCCGGAGGACGTGCCGGGGACGACCCCCAGCGAACCGAGCGTGAAGCCGGCGCCGGTGATGATCTCCGACGCGCGCGCTGTCACCCCGTCGGCGATGGTGCCGTCCTGGACATCCACCGTGATCGTCGACGGTGTGACGGTGCTGCTCGGCGCGCCCGATCTTCCCTGGCCGGCGCCGGCCGTGCCGCCGGAGATGGCCGCGAAGAATGCCTTGACCTGAGCCGGATCGGTGGCCAGCGCGTCCGTGTCGGTGGAGGTCTCCGGCCCGGTCGTTGGCAGGGTCTGGAAGGTGATGTTGCCCGACGACAGGTTGGTCAGCTGCTCGGCAAAACTGATCACCGACAAGTCCCGATCGAAGATCACCGAGCGGTCGATGGCACCGACCAGGTCGTTCAACCTGGCCGGGTTGGCCAGCGTGGAGACGGACAGGATCTTGTCCGCGGCGCCCGCCAGGAAGGCCTGTTGCCGGCGTACCCGGTCGAGGTCGCCCTGCGGCAAACCGTGCCGCTGACGGACGAAGGCCAGCGCCGCTGTGCCCTGCACCTGCTGCGGACCGGCCGCGAAGTTGGCACCCGACCATCGGTCGTTCACCGGGGCGTTGAGGCAGACCGGGACGCCGCCGATAGCGTTGGACAGCAGGTAGAAGCCGAGCAGGTTCACCTCGGCGTAGTGGTCGACCTGCATCCCGCTGAAGGCCTGCACCACCCGGATCAGCATCGTTCGACCGGCCTCGTTGGATTCCCGCTCTATCCGCGCCTTGTCGGTGATGCCCTCGTTGACCAGCCGCTGCTCGGTGTAGGCCTTCGCCGTCGAGTAGTAGGAGTTGATCTTGTTGGGGTTGTAGGGGCCTTCGCTGCCGTCCGGGTTGGGGCCGACAACCTTCGCCATCACCTGCGGGCCGATCCAGGTGTCCCGCGGCAGGGACACGGCGGTCGCCTTGCCGCCGCCCTGGGGGATGTGCACCAGCATGATGGTGTCGGTGTTGATACCACCGCCGTCGGCCTCGGTGCCGACCTGACGCAACTCCTGGGCGCTGAGCGGGTTCCCGTCCTGGTCGCTCCGGGCGTCGGAGCCGACCAGCAGGACGGTCTCTCCCTCCCGGAACGACACGCCACCGTCGCCGGCGTTGCGCACGGCGTCGGACGTGCCGCTGTTGGACTGCAGCTTGTCGGTCAACGCCCAGACGACGCCGGAACCGACCAGAACGACGGCGGCAACGGTCAGCGCAACGATCCGGGCGACCAGCACACCGCGGCGCCGCCGACGGTGCGGCGGCTCGCTGGGGCCGCCCTGCCGGTACGGCGGGGGCGACCCGGGCGGTCCGGGTGGGGGTCCTTGAGGGCCGCCGCCATACCCGGGCGGCACCTGACCGCCGTGCCACGCGCCGTACGGCGGTGCGACCGGGCCCTGGCGGGACGCCGTGGGTGGGCTCTGACGCTGTGCAGGGTGGCCGGGCAGGGACCCGCCGGGCTGACCCTGGAACACGGCGGTCGGTCGGTCGACCGCACTGCTCGGGTACACGGTGGTCGAGTCGTCGTCCGGTGAGGTCCACCGCGGCGTGCCGACACGGGGGTCCGATGAACCGGCGCCCGGCCCGGAGCGGGGCGCACCGCGCCGTTGGTTCGGTGCGTCCGGGTTCGTCATCCGACTGCCTTTCCGTGGACTGCCTTTCCTGGCCGGCTCCGGCCACAGGCCGACCCGGTGCCCTGACCCGCGCACTGTGCAGGAGCGCGCGCGGGCATTCTTCGTACGACACGCCACCAGCATTTCCCGTGCGAACGTCCTCGGATGACCGCTGCCACGAACCGTCCGTCGGCGCAACCTGCAAGACAGGGACGCCGCCGGCGACGGGCCGGTTGCCTGCTTCCGATGCCAACCTCGTTGAGGCGTCGGAGTGCTGCTCAGCGTAATGGGGCAGCCGGGTCATGACGGTGACGATGCAGCGGCGTGTAGCCCCTTTCGTGCTGCTGACCGATGCAGGAGCAGGCCCTGCTGTACGGCACAATGGCTTCCCATGCGCATTCTGGTTACCGGCGGTGCCGGGTTCATCGGGTCGGCCTTCACCCGGCAGCTGCTCGCGGATCGTTTTCCCGGGCTCGAGGGCGCCGAGGTAACCGTGCTGGACAAGCTGACCTATGCCGGAAACCTGGCCAACTTGACCGAGGTCGACGACTCCGATCGGTATGAGTTCGTGCAGGGTGACATCTGCGACCCCGAGCTGGCCGCCAAGCTGGTTGGTCGGTCCGATGCGGTCGTCCACTTCGCCGCCGAGTCGCACGTCGACCGGTCCATCCTCGGCGGCGCCGACTTCGTGCTGACGAATGTTCTGGGGACGCAAACGCTGCTGCAGGCGGCGCTGGACACCAAGCTGACAAAATTCGTCCACGTCTCGACCGACGAGGTCTACGGCTCGATCGAGACCGGATCGTGGGACGAGCAGCGGCCGCTGGAGCCCAACTCCCCCTACTCGGCGTCGAAGGCATCCTCCGACCTCATTGCCCGGGCGTACGCCAGGACTCACGGCGTCCCGGTTGCCATCACCCGCTGCTCGAACAACTACGGGCCCTACCAATTCCCGGAAAAGGTCATCCCGCTGTTCGTCACCAACCTGATGGACGGCGCGACGGTGCCGCTGTACGGCGAGGGCTCGCAGGTTCGGGACTGGCTGCACGTCGACGACCACTGCCGCGCGATCGCGCTGGTGCTGACCGGCGGGCGGCCCGGCGAGGTCTACAACATCGGCGGCGGCACCGAATTGACGAATGCCGAACTCACCGTGAAGCTCGTCGAGGCGACCGGGCGCGACGAGTCGTTCATCGAGCGGATCATCGATCCGCGCGGCGGCGGTCACGACCAGCGGTACTCGGTCGATCACAGCAAGATCAGCCGAGAACTCGGATACCAACCGCAGGTTGCGTTCGACAGCGGGCTGGCCGAAACCGTTGCGTGGTACCGGGACAACCGGGCGTGGTGGGAGCCGCTCAAGGCCCGATCCGCGATCGATCGCTGACGCGCCAGAATCCGCGGACGTGAGAGAAGGAGTCTGATTGTGACGTCGGTGCTGATCACCGGAGCCCGCGGCCAACTGGGATCGGACCTGGTCGCAGCGGCCGCCGCGCTGGGCATTCCGGCGCAGTCGTTCGACTCCGCCGGGCTGGACATCACCGATAGGGACATGGTCGACGCGTTGCTCACCGGCTTCGCTTGCTGGTCCCATGAGGTCGGTACTCGAACCGACGACGTCACCGGGCGGGCGGTGGTGATCAACGCGGCGGCCTACACCGCGGTCGACGCCGCGGAAACCGATCAGGATGCGGCCTACGCGGTCAACGCCACCGGACCCACCCATCTGGCGGAGGCGGCCGCCCGGCTGGGCCTCGGGCTGATCCAGGTGTCCACCGACTATGTCTTTCCCGGCGACGCCGACCGGCCGTACGAGGTGGATGACCCGACCGGCCCGAACAGCGTCTACGGCGCCTCGAAGCTCGCCGGCGAGCAGGCCGTCCTCGACGCGCTGCCGGAGGCGCATGTCGTCCGCACCGCCTGGGTGTGGGGCGCGACCGGGTCGAACTTCGTCAAAACCATGACCAAGCTGGAGGCGACCCGGCCGTCGATCAGCGTGGTCGACGATCAGAGCGGCACCCCGACCTACTCCGCCGACCTCGCGGGCGGGCTGCTGGAGTTGGCCGGCGCAGACCTTCCGGGTGGTGTACTACACCTGACAAACGCCGGCGAGACGACGTGGTTCGATTTCGCCAGGGCGATCTTCACCGAGCTCGGCGCCGACCCGGAACGGGTGCAGCCCACCACGACCACGGAATTTCCTCGCCCGGCGCCCCGCCCGGCGTATTCGGTGTTGTCGCTGGCGGCCTGGGTGGCAGCGGGATTGACGCCGTTGCGTGATTGGCGGTCCGCGCTCGCGGCCGCGGATCCCGCGCATTCCGGCGCTTTTCGCAGCTGACACGCACCGCATGTCCCAGTTGGCTGCCACCTCGTTCGGCTGACAGCCTGACCGGCGACCACTTACGCTGACCCGCGGCGGCAGTCCACGGATGGACGCGGGCGTCGAGGAACACCGGGCAACACCGGGCGGATCAAGTGGGCGAGGTGGCGATGCGGACCGAACCGCGGGTGCTGCTCGACGCGACCGCCATCCCGGCCGAGCGCGGCGGCGTCGGGCGCTACGTGGACAACCTCGTGCAGGCGTTGGACGCCGCTGGGGCCGCGCTGTCCGTCGTCTGTCAGCACTACGACGCCGCGGGCTTCGCCACACTCGCACCGCACAGCCGGATCATCCCGGCCGCAGAGGAATTGGGCAGCCGGCCCGCACGGCTCGCCTGGGAGCAGACAACCCTGTCCCGGCTGGCAAAACGTCTGCCGGTCGACGTCATCGCTTCACCGCACTACACGATGTCGCTGACCTCGTCCGTGCCGAGCGCCGTCACGCTGCATGACGCCACCTTCTTCTCCGATCCGGGACTGCACCTCGGGCTCAAAGGCCGGTTCTTCCGTGCGTGGACCAGGACGTCCTTGCGCCGGGCCGCGGTGTGCATCGTCCCCAGCAGGGCCACCGCCGCCGAGCTCTCGCGGCACGCCGGTCCCGATTCCAACCGGATGGTGGTCGCCTATCACGGCGTCGACCACACCGTGTTTCACCGGCCCACCGACGCCGAGGTGGATCGACTTCGGGCCCACCTGGGCCTGCAGGGCAGCGCCTGGATCGCGTTCCTCGGCACACTCGAGCCGCGGAAGAACGTCCCCGCTCTGGTGCGGGGTTACATCCGGGCGATGTCCTCGCGGGCAGATCCGGTCGCGCTCGTGCTCGCCGGCGCGCCGGGATGGGACACCGGCGTCGAGCCCGCCGTTGCGGCCGTTCCCGACGAGCTGACGGTCCTCCGCGCGGGTCACCTCCCCGCCGAGCTGCTCCCGGGACTCCTCGGCGGCGCGGCGGTCGTCGCCTATCCCAGCCTGGGTGAGGGTTTCGGGCTCCCGGTGCTCGAGGCGATGGCCTGCGGCGCTGCCGTGCTGACCACCCGCAAGCTAGCGCTCCCGGAGGTGGGCGGGGACGCGGTTGCGTACACCGGAACGGGCGCCGGCGACATCGCGGCCGCATTGGCGGATCTGCTGGATGATCCCGAGCGCAGGAAGGAACTGTCGGTCGCCGCGGTCGACCGTGCCGCCGGCTTCACCTGGGCGGCCAGCGCCGAGGCCCATCACGTTGCTTACGACCGGGCGGCTGCGGCGGCGGCGGCGTGACGGGTCCGTTCGAGGCTGTGCCGGTGGGCATCGTCGTGGTCACCTACTCGCCGGGTGCGTCATTGGGCGATCTACTGGCGTCCGTCCCGGCCGCGCATCGTGGACCGTCCAGCGTCATCCTGGCCGACAACGGTTCCACCGATGGCAGTGTCGAGAAGGCGGCCGAGCAGCCCGGTGTCCGGTTGCTGAGGACGGGTGGCAACCTCGGCTACGGCGCGGCAGCGAACGCGGGCGCCCGGGCATTGGATCCGGGCATCGAGTGGCTGGTGATCGCCAATCCCGACGTGATCTTCGGCCTGGGCGCGATCGACGCGCTGCTCGAGGTCGCGGGTCGCCATCCGCGGGCCGGTGCGTTCGGGCCGTTGATCACCAGGCCGGACGGGGTGGTGTACCCGTCGGCGCGGCACCTGCCGTCGATCGGTGCCGGCATCGGGCATGCGCTGCTCGGTTGGTGGTGGCCGTTGAACCCATGGACCCGGACGTACCGCCAGGACGCCGCCGAGCCGACCGAGCGAGCGTCCGGCTGGCTCTCTGGGTCGTTGTTGCTGTTGCGTCGCAGGGCTTTTGACGATGTCGGCGGTTTCGATCCCGCCTATTTCATGTATTTCGAGGACGTCGATCTCGGCGACCGCCTCGGCAGGGCCGGCTGGTCGAGCATCTACTGCCCGACCGCACGGGTGGTGCACACCGGGGGCCATTCCACCGAACGTGCGCCAGGGGAGATGGCCGTAGCCCACCATCGCAGCGCGTACCTGTACCTTTCCAGGCGTTATTCGGCCGGTTGGCAGGCACCGCTGCGGTGGGTGCTGTGGGCCGGGCTGACGGTGCGAGGCGCCGTCTCGCGCCGGTTCACCCGGGTGGCCGCCGGAGCGGCAATCCCGCAGCGGCGACCGGCCGTGGATCCCGACGCCGCGGCGATGCATCCGGACTCCGGCACCGGAGCCCTCCGGTAGGGTCAGCCGACCGTCGGCGCAGTCCGCGGTTCACCATCATTGGGGGATGGCGCGACGCCGCTCCGGACGGCGGGCGCGACGACCAGGGGAGGCCATCGTGGGCAAACGCTCGGATGTCGACGCGGTCGTGCTGGTCGGTGGTCAGGGCACCCGGTTGCGGCCCCTGACGCTCTCGGCACCCAAGCCGATGCTGCCCACGGCGGGAGTTCCGTTCCTCGAGCACCTGCTGTCCAGGATCAAGGCGGTCGGCATCGACCACGTGGTCCTGGGTACCTCGTACAAGGCGGAGACGTTCACCGACTACTTCGGTGACGGATCCGACTTCGGCCTGGACATCGAGTACCTGGTGGAGATCGAGCCGCTAGGTACCGGCGGGGCCATCCGTCACGTTGCGGACGCGCTGCGCTCGGACACCGTGATGGTGTTCAACGGGGACATCCTCTCGGGCGTCGATCTGTCGGACCTGCTGACCACCCATGCCGAGGCGGACGCCGACGTCACACTCCACCTGGTCAAGGTTCCGGATCCTCGTGCCTTCGGATCTGTCCCGACCGCGGAGGACGGACGGGTGCAAGCCTTTCTGGAGAAGACGGACGATCCACCTACCGATCAGATCAACGCGGGTTGCTACGTGTTCCGTCGCAGCGTGATCGACTCCATCCCCTCAGGCAAGGTCGTATCGGTCGAGCGGGAAACCTTTCCCGGTCTGCTGGCCGGCGGGGCGCGGGTCTTCGGGCACGTCGACTCCTCCTATTGGCTCGACCTCGGGACTCCGGCGGCGTTCGTCCGCGGATCCACAGACCTGGTGACGGGCATCGCGCCGACCCAGGCGCTGCCCGGTCCGGTGGGGACGTCGCTGGTACTCCAGGGTGCGGTCGTCGACCCGGGTGCCAGGCTGACCGGCGGCACCACCATCGGCCGGAGCGTGCAGGTGGGTCCGGGCGCGGTCGTGGAGGGCTCCGTTGTCTTCGACGGGGCCGTCATCGCTGCCAACGCCCGGGTATCGCGGTCGGTCATCGGAGCGCGGGCCCGGATCGGGACCAGGGCGGTGGTAACCGAGGCCGTGGTGGGTGACGACGCCGTCATCGGGAACCGCTGCGAGCTGCTGCGCGGGATCCGCATCTGGCCCGGCGTCGAACTGCCGGAGGCCGGGGTACGGTTCTCGGCAGACACCTGAGCGGGCCGGTCACCCATGGATTGCCCGGGGTGCAGCGCGGCGCCGGTTGCTCGTTGCTGCGGTCCGTCGTGCGGTGCGGGGTCGCCCGTCGTCAGGCCGGCGTGCGGTCCGGGGTAGTTGCGGGGTCGGGCTTTTGGCCCAGCCGGGCCTGCCGGATACGTGATGCGCCAATCATTCTCAGCATGACCAGCGCCAGTTTGGCTGTCTTGACCGGATCACCGGTGACCGATGACGTGCCGATCCTGGGGTAGTAGTTGACCGGGACCTGGACCACTCTGGAGCGGCGGATCACCGCCAGCAGCAACATCTCCAGGCCGAAGGCGGAACCGGATGTGCGTGCGTGGGCGAGGATGTCGGCGACCCGGCCGCGCGATACCACCCGGAAGGTGCAGCCGACGTCGCTGAGATAGGCGGTGTTGAACAGCACCTCGATCAGTTTGGCCGCCGCCCAGTTGCCCCACCGCAGGAACGCGCCCATGTTCGCGCCATCCCAGATGAAGTTGGACACTGTGCGGGATCCGACGACGAAATCGCACTCCTCGGTGAACGGCAGCAGCTTGAGCAGATCCCGCGGATTGAAGGTCCCGTCCGGCTCGCACACACAGACCAGGGCCGTATCCACCTCACGCAGACCACGCTGGATCGCAGCGCCGTAACCCTGCCTGGGCTCGAAGATCTCGCGCGCACCGGTGCCGGCGACCTCGGCCGACGTCCCGTCCTCCGCGTTGTTGTTGATCACCAGGATGTCGTCGACGATGCCGAGGTTCTCGAACCCGCGGATCGTCTGCGCGATGCTGGCCTTCTCCCGGTACGTGGGGAGGATGACCGAAAGCGTCTTCCCGTGCCACATCTGCCTCAGCCTCCCGTCGTCTCGGGTGCGGAACCGCCCCGTGAGCCGTTCATCGGCCGGCCGAACCGAGGAAATTGCCGGAAGTGCGCACTATCACCAGCATCTGGCCGGCCAGCGGCTTGATCGGGGACCGAAGGTAGGCGGGCACCAGGAATGTCAGCCGGGATGCGCGGCTCTTCAGCGTCAACGGCAGGAACCGCGGCATGACCACCTCGACGAGCCAACCCAGCGAGACAAGATGGTCGGACAGCGATCGGTCGGTGTAGATGGCGACATGCGTGTAGTCGTCGAAGTAGCTGCCCGGATTCAGCCGAAAGTTGGGCTGCATCAGGATGAGTCGCCCGCCGGGACGCAGCACCCTGGTGGCCTCCAAGAGGAGCCTTTCCGCGGCTGCCCGGTCGAGGTGTTCCAGCAGATTCGAGGCGAAGACGACGTCGAACGTGTGCGGGGCGAACATCGACAGATCGGTGCAGTCGCCGACGATCGCCTCGACGTGCTGCGCTGCAGCGGCCAGCACGACCTCATCGAGGTCAATGGCGACCACCCGCGCCGCCCGCACCTCATTGGCGAAGTCGCACCACCCTGCGCCAAGTTCGAGGACGTCGGCATCCGGCGCGATGAAACGCTCGAGGTACCGGCAGATGTGCGCCCACACCCGGGCCCGGTTCGGGTTCCCCGACATCCGCGTCCGAAAATAGCCTGACGGTTCGGCAATCTCGCCGGAGACGCCGGTGTCTGGATCAGCCACCTGATGCAACCTCCCGCGACTGATCACGACTACTCTCCCGGCTGCCGGCCCGGATGGTCCGGTCCCGGATGCCGGCCGCTCCGGGGAATGCTACCCAAGGCACCCGGCGGTGATGACCGGTCTCCTCGCGTGCGCGACCGCGTGACGATCGTGCGCGCACGGTCGGTCTTTCCTCCCACCGTCGGGTGGTTCCCTGCCGGGTCCCCCTATCGGAATCGGCGGCGAGTGCGGACGGCAATGGTGTTCCGCTTTCGAGAATTTGACAAGATCGACAGATTCGCGAAGCTCTGTACTGTCCGTAAGTATCTGCGACTCAGCGTGATATTTGCCCCCCAAGATTTCCTCCCGAGTCGCACCACCCCGCGCACTCAGCTGGAGGCCTTCATGACGCACGAACCTTCTTTCCCGATATCCCGACGTCGGTTGATGCAACTTGGCGCGCTGACCGGCGGGGCGGCGGTGCTCGGCGTCGGCGGCCGCGCAGCCGCCGGGGTCCCGGCCGCAGAGCTCCCGACCGGTGACCAGGGCGCTGACGGAGCTCCCGCGGAGGACACCCGCTTCCAGCGCAAATTCGCCACCGCGCAGAAGTCGCTTGCCTTCGCGTCGGCAGCTGCGACGTCGTACAACGACTGGTCGGTCGGATCGCCGGCGTCCACGATCGGCGTCGCCTGGTATTCAGTGCCGGGAAGCAATGTCACCATGCAGGTGAGAAGTGGTGACGTCGCGACCGTCCTGATGTACGTGGCGGGTCGCTTCAACTCAGAGGTCGAGCGGCTGGACGACAACTGGTGCAGCGGCTACAGCTACCGGATGAACGTCAACAATCCGAGCGTGTGGTCCAATCATGCATCGGGTACCGCCTTGGATCTCAATTTCAACGTGCACCCCAACGGTGCATCGGTCGGTTCGACGTTCTCGGCGGCCAAGGTCACCGCCATTCGCAGGATTCTGACGGATTGCGCCGGAACCGTGTACTGGGGCGGCGACTACCGCGGCACCGTCGACGGCATGCATTTCGAGATCAATGTGTCGCCCGGCGATGCCGGACTGACGTCGCTGGCGGCCCGCATTCGCGGGAACACCGCAGCAACGACCCTTCGTGCCCGGGTGAACAATCGATTTGTCTGCGCCGAGAACGCTGGCGACGGCTCGTTGATCGCGAACCGAACCGTTGCCGCCTCGTGGGAGAGCTTCGACGTCATCAACCGGGGTGGAGACCTCGTCGCACTGAGGTCCCGTGCGAACAATCGATATGTCTGTGCGGAGTCCAGGGGAGCAGCGCCGCTGATCGCCAATCGGTCGGGCATCGGCCCCTGGGAAACCTTCACCCTGATCGGGAACACCGACGGCTCGGTCAGCCTGCGCGCTCAGGCGAACGGCCGCCTGGTGTGCGCGCAAAGTGCCGGCACCCGCCCGCTCATCGCCAATCGGACCGTCATCGGACCCTGGGAGAAGTTCAGCCTGGTTCGAGGCTGAACGCCATGACCCACGGCGGTGCTCCTGCGCAGCTGCTCGGTCGATCAGTCTTGCGTTTGTCGTTGTGATGGCGCCCTCCGCTGACCGCGGACGGCGCCGCTGACGGCACCCTTCCACTGTCCAGATCCGCGCCACCGTTACGGTGATGCCCGGTGGGCTGGCGACCTGCTGACGCAGCCGCCTTCGGGAGCGCGGCTCCGGCAGGTGCCCGGGGCCGTGACTGCCCGCCGCCGATAGCCGCTACAGGTGCGGGATTCACGACACAGGCAGGGGACCGAGGACGCCGTGGACGAACGACCCACGCAGCCAGTGCTCGGTACACCGAAAAGTGCCGGCGGTGGGGGTGGTGCCGACCGCAAGACAGCTGCGGTTCCGGCGGACCGTGACCGCGCCGCCGATGACATGCGGACCACTGCAGTCCATGCCGGTCGGATCGAGAGGGTCCGGGTAGCGGCAACGCTCAGTGCGGATGACGGTGGGGGACCGGTATCCGGGTGGGCCGGCGTGTTCGACCGCTTGCGGCTGGAGCTGCTCTTTCTCCCGCTGTTCCTCGTCGCTGGGGTCGTCTTCATTGCGCTGATCCCGCCCGGCTGGAACAGCGACGAGCCAGCGCACGCTCTGCGGGCGGAGCAGATCGCCTCCGGTCAGCTCCTGCCGGAGGTGCTGCGTGACGCACAGGGCAACACCGCCATCGGCGGCTTTGTGCCGACCGACCTGGTCACCCTGTTCCGCCAGACGCACGTGTGGCGGGAGGGCCGTGTCTACGACCCCAGCCAGAAGGTCCAGTCCCTCTACGCGGACAGCGACGCGGTGGCGGCCACATCGCCGAAGACGCCCGAGGTGGCCGCCGACTTCCGCAACACCGCGATCTATTCACCGCTGGCCTATCTGCCGGCGATGCCGGCGTTCTGGATCGGCATGCTGCTGTCGCTGTCGTACTTCTCCACGGTGATCCTGGCCCGCGTCTTAGACCTGCTGTTCGTCGCGGCCGCCGTGTTCCTGTCGATCCGGATCGCGCCGGTGGCGAAGTGGGCCTTCTTCGTCGTCGCACTGCTGCCGGTGTTCGTGGGACAAGCGGCCAGCCTCAGTGCGGATCCGACCGTGCTGGCGTTCTGCCTGGTTTTCATCGCTGCGGTTCTTCGGTTGATCGGTGCTCCCGCACCGCCGCTGGCCCGTCAGTACGTGTTGCTGGGCCTACTGGCCGCAGCGGTGCCATTGACCAAGGTCGCCTACGCGCCGTTGCTGTTGCTGATAGTGCTGGTGCCCCTGAGTAGGCGCTCGTCGCGCGGATGGCGTGATGTCCTCGCGGCCCTGGGCGTCGCGGCGGCTGCGCTGGTGCCTGCGCTGATCTGGACCAGGGCCGTCGGCTTTGCCAACGTCAGCCTGAACCCTGACGCCGATATCGGTGACCAACTCGGATTCGTCCTGCGCCACCCCGTTTCCTACCTGGGGGTCCTCTACCGGACATTCGTCACCGGGGAGTTGGACGAGCTGTACTCGTCGTTGTTCGGCGCCTTTGTCTGGCTGAGCGCGCCGTTGTCGCCGCTGTTCGTGATCGTTGCCGGGGCGACGCTACTGGGCGCTGTCCTGGTTCGTGACGACCGTGAGTCCTTCGACCTGCCTGACGTCGTCGGCCTGCGGACCTTCCGCTACGGGACCATTGCAGTCGTGGCGGCCGCCGCCACCGTCGTTGTCTCCGCCATCTACCTGTCGTTCAGTACGGTGCGCGCCATCATCGTCGAAGGGTTCCAGGGTCGGTACCTCGTGCCGCTGCTGCCGGCAGTGATGGCAGCCGTCGCCGGAAACGTCGTGGTGCGTCAGCGAACGATGAAGGCCGCAGTGCTCGCCGGCGTCGTCCTTGTCCTGATCGGCGGCTTCATCGCCCTCTACCGGCGCCTGTACTGAACTCGAGGGCGGTCTCCCCGATCGTCACCGCCGTGGTCGCCCGGGTGATGTGCGCCGCGACGGTTCAGGCACGCTGCCGCTGTAGTCGCGGTGCGCCGGGGGGCGGGCGTTCATGGGCTAGCATCGGCACGATGTGGGAGCTGCCGGGATGAGTCTTTCGAACGACCTTCGAGCGTCGAGGGAAATACTGTCGAATCTCACCATGCGTGAAGTTCGCGGGAAATACAAGCGGAGCTTTCTCGGCCAGACCTGGTCCCTGCTGAACCCAATTGCCTCGCTGGCGATCTATACCGTTGTATTCGGTCTCGTCCTGAAGGCGACCCCGCCGCCGGGCGAGCCGAGCGGCATTGACAATTTCACGTTGTGGCTGGCCTGCGCCCTGCTGCCGTGGAATTTTTTTTCCGTGACCGTACAGGGTGGCATGAATGCTCTGCTGGGTAATGCCAACCTCGTTCAGAAGGTGTATTTCCCCAGGTACACGCTGATCGTGTCGAACATGCTGGCGGGTCTGGTGACCTTCGGTTTCGAACTGCTGGTGCTGGCCGCGATCGCCGTCGTGTTCGGCAGTCAGATTTGGATCTGGATCCCGCTGGTTATTGTCTTCGTGATTCTGTTGGCATTGTTCGGCCTCGGCATCGGTTTGATGCTGTCCATTTCGAACGTGTACTTCAGGGATACCGCACAATTCGTCGGCATCGGCATGCAGATGTGGTTCTATGCGACGCCGATCGTGTACCCGATCACGTTGGTGGTCGCCACCCAGGAACGATGGGCGGAACAGGGGAACGATTTCCCGCTGGTATGGCTCTACAACCTCAATCCGATGGAGCGGTTCGTCCAGATCTTCCGGGATCTGCTGTACGACAACCGGCTGCCACCGTGGGGTGACATGGCGTACTGCCTCGGCGCGACCGTCGTCTCGCTCGGTCTGGGCGCACTCATCTTCAGTCGTTACCAGGGCAGAGTCGCGGAGGAACTGTGAGCCAGGCCGCGGTCAGCGTGGAGGGTGTGTCCAAACGTTTCCGGATGTACCGGGAGAGGAACCAGTCCCTCAAGGCCGCCCTGATGCGGGGCAAACGGGCCTCGTTCGAGGAGTTCTGGGCGCTGCGCGACGTGTCCTTCGAGATCCCGCAGGGATCGACCTTCGGCCTGATCGGAGAGAACGGGTCGGGAAAGTCGACCCTGCTCAAGTGCATCGCCAGGATCCTGCAGCCGGACGCCGGCCAGGTCGTGGCCCGTGGACGGCTCGCCGCGCTGTTGGAACTCGGGTCCGGCTTCCACCCGGAGCTGTCCGGCCGCGAGAACGTCTATCTGAACGGTTCGATTCTGGGCATGCGGCGCAAGGAGCTGGAGGCCAAGTTCGACGAGATCGTCGATTTCGCCGGCATCGGCACGTTCATCGACCAGCCGGTGAAGAATTACTCGTCCGGTATGTACGTCAGGCTCGGGTTCGCAATCGCGATCAACATCGACCCGGAGATCCTGCTGGTGGACGAGATCCTTGCGGTCGGTGATGCGGCGTTCCAGCAGAAATGCATGGACAAGTTCGCGGACTTCCGTAGCGCCGGCAAGACCGTCGTCATCGTCAGTCATGCGATGGGTTCGTTGCGCAGCATGTGCGATCGCGCCGCGTGGCTGCAGAAGGGACATCTCGTCGAGGTCGGCGCCACAGAACAAACGGTGGACGATTATGTCGACGCCACCCACGTCGACCGTCCCACGGAAACCGACGACACGAACCGGTGGGGCTCCGGAGAGGCCACGATCACCGAGGTGCAGTTGATCAACGTGGCGGGCGCTCGCAGTTCCCGCTTCCGTACCGGCGAGGAGTTCACCATCCGGATCGACTACGACTTCCACGAGCGCATCGACAAGCCGGTGTTCGGCCTGGCCATCACGACGCTGGACGGCCATTACCTTTGGGCGTTCCACAGCCGGGACGGCGAATTCGTGCCCGAGTCGGTCACCGGGACCGGCAGTGTGGACATGACGGTGCCGTCGTTGATGCTGCAGCCGGGGACGTTCGAGGTCACCGCGTCGATCGTCGACTACTCGACGACACATACGTTCGATTTCCTGCGCAATTGCACGCGCTTCGACGTCGACCTGGGTTCGCCCCGTGAGTCGGGCGGGCCGGTTGCGCTCGGCGGGTCCTGGGGCAACTTGCGATCCGCCGCGGCGGCGTCCGCCATCGGTAGCTCGGCGAAGGGCGCCTGAGGCGTGTCGCGTAACAGGAGGAACACTCCGGGTCTGGTGTCCGTCGTGCTGGTGAATTTCCGCGGTGCGGCCGATACGATCACCTGCATCGCCGGGTTGCGGTCGCTCGAGTGGCCGGCGGAGCAGTTGGAGATCGTCTGCGTCGACAATCATTCCGGTGACGACAGTGTGGCCCGGATCAGTGCGGCCGACCCCGACGTGGTGCTGATCGAATCGAAAGAGAATCTCGGCTTCGCGGGCGGCTGCAATCTCGGGGTTCATCGGTCCAAGGGTGAGTACGTCGCCTTCCTCAACAATGACGCGCGACCCGATCCGATGTGGATCCGCGCTGCCGTGGCCGCCTTCAACGAGGCGCCGGACATCGGCTCGGTCGCCTCGAAGGTGCTGGACTGGGACGGCGAGCTCGTCGACTTCGTCGATGCGGCCGTGACCTGGTTCGGGATGGGCTACAAGCCGTTGGCCGGTCAACCCGACCCGGGTGGCTACGATTCCCCGCGCAACGTGCTGTTCGGCACCGGCGCGGCGATGTTCGTCCGGGCCGATGTCTTCGAATCCGTCGGCGGGTTCGACGAGCGGTATTTCATGTTCTACGAGGACGTCGACCTGGGCTGGCGGCTGAACCTGCTCGGCTGGAAGGTGCGCTACGAGCCCCGCTCGCTTGCCTTCCACAAGCACCACGCATCGATGAAGAAGTTCGGTGCGTTCCGCGAGACCTACCTGCTCGAGCGCAACGCGCTGTTCACGCTGTACAAGAACCTCGACGACGAGTCGTTGGCCAAGATGCTCCCGGGCGCCCTGCTGCTGGCGGTGCGACGGTCGGTCAGCCGCGGCGAGCTCGATTCCACCGAGCTGGATCTTCGTCGTCCCGGCGGGGACACCACCCCGGAACGGCCCGTCGCGAAGGACGCGCTGGCCGGGATCTACGCCGTCGATCAGCTCGTCGAGAAGATCACCACGCTGTCCGAGACGCGACAGGATCTTCAGCGGCGCCGGCGGGTGTCCGACGAGGCGTTGCGGCCGTTGTTCGGCACACTTCTGGAGCCGGCGTATGCGATGCCGAGCTATCTGGACGGGCATCAGGAGCTGATCGAGGCTCTAGGTATCGAGGAGGCGGTCCGGAAGAAGCGGATCGTCATCATCACCGGCGAGCCGATCTCCACGGTGATGGCGGGTCCGGCGATCCGAGCATGGAACATGGCGCAGCACCTCACTCCCGAACACGAGGTC
Organism: Mycobacteriales bacterium; assembly: GCA_038246445.1. Taxonomy (GTDB): domain Bacteria; phylum Actinomycetota; class Actinomycetes; order Mycobacteriales; family Nakamurellaceae; genus Nakamurella. The sequence continues at coordinate 13,424 of JBBRVZ010000017.1, read as the reverse complement.
CGGCTGCTCACCTTCGGCGAGGTAGGAGTCGACCCGCGGACGTTCGAGGTCCGCTCCGTGTCACCGCGGGATGCACATGCCGCCGATGAGCACGTCGACTGGGCGGACATCATCATCTTCCAGGGGCATGCGATGGCGGTCTATCCGGCCATCCAGGAGACCGAGAAGATCATCGTCGTCGATCTGTACGACCCGATGCACCTCGAACAGTTGGAGCAGGCCAAGGAGCGCGGACCGACGGCCTGGGCGTACGAGGTCGAGTCCGCGACCAAGGTCCTCAACCAGCAGATGCGGCGCGGCGACTTCTTCCTCTGCGCGAGCGAACGGCAGCGGCATTTCTGGTTGGGCCAGCTGGCTGGGCTGGGCCGGCTCAATCCACTGACGTACGCGGCCGACAACTCGTTGAACAACCTGCTTGCGCTGGTTCCGTTCGGCCTTCCCTCGGCCGAACCCGTCCGGACCGGGGCGGGGATGCGCGGCGTCGTGCCGGGAATCGGGCTCGACGACAAGGTGATCATCTGGGGCGGTGGGATCTACAACTGGTTCGATCCGCTCACCCTGATTGCGGCCATCGATCTGTTGCGCGGCCGGCGCCCACAGGTCCGGCTCTTCTTCCTGGGCATGCAGCACCCGAACCCGCTGGTCCCGCAGATGCAGATGGCGGTCCGGGCGCGAGAACTCGCCGATCGGCTCGGATTGACCGGGTCGCACGTCTTTTTCAACGAGAAATGGGTGCCGTACAACGATCGGCAGAATTACCTGATGGATGCCGATGTCGGCGTCAGCACGCACTTCGAGCACATCGAGACCACCTTCTCCTTCCGCACCCGGATCCTGGACTACCTGTGGGCGCACCTGCCCATCGTCACCACCCGCGGCGACGGGTTCGGAGATATGGTCGCCGCCGACGGCCTCGGCGTTGCCGTGCCGCAAAGCGATCCGGAAACCCTGGCGGCCGCGCTGGATTCCATGCTGTTCGACTCGGCGGCGATCGATCGGGCCAGGACAAGAGTCGACCGTGTGCGTGCGGACTTCACCTGGGACAAGGCGCTGGATCCGCTGGTCCGGTTCTGCCGGGATCCGAGGCCCGCATCGGACCGGGTTCCGCCGGAGGCGCCGGGGGATCATGCCCGGGCCGGCCAGAGCCGCGCCTTTCGGGCCAGGGTTCGCCGCGATATGCGGACCGCGCAGAGGTACCTGGTGGAGGGCGGCGTGCGGAGCGTGCTCGACGCGGCTACCGCGCGGATCACGCGCGACAGGGCGGACCGCAAACGAAAAGCCGCGCGGGTCTGACCGGTGCGCGTTGCACTGGACGGCACGCCGTTGCTCGGCCGGCGAACCGGGATCGGCCGGTACACCGAGAATCTGCTGGCCGCGCTGGCCGTAGTCTCGAACGATCCTGCCGAACACATTTCGCTGTCCGCCACCGCCTTCACGCTGCGGGGAGCCGGAGCCCTGGGCCGGGCCGTCCCGGACGGAGTGGCAGCGAGGTCCCTACCCGTGCCGGCCAGGGCGCTTCGGAGCGCCTGGTCGCACCTCGAGACGCCCCCGGTGGGCCTGTTCAGCGGCCGGGTGGACGTCTTTCACGGTACGAACTTCGTCTTGCCACCGACCGGCAGGGCCGGCGGGGTGGTGACCATCCACGACCTGGCGTACCTGACGATGCCGCAGACCGTCGACGCCACCAGCCGGGCGCTGCGCGAACTCGTCCCGCGTAGCCTCGCCCGGGCGGCGGTGGTCTGCACACCCACCCGAGCGGTGGCGGACCTGGTGCTCGACGCCTACGGCCCGGCCACGCCGGAGGTGATGGTGACTCCGCTGGGCGTCGACCCGCACTGGTTCACCGCTCGCGCGGCAGCTGCGCGGGACAGGCCGGCCCTGGGCCTGCCCGCCGACTACTTCCTGTTCGTCGGCACCAGGGAGCCCCGTAAGGATCTTGCGACCCTGTTGCGCGCGTACCGATCGTTTCGTGCCTGCTGGACCGGAGCGCCGGCGGACGTGCCGTCGCTGCTGCTGGTGGGTCCGTCCGGGTGGGGTACCGGGGAGGAGATCGGCGACGGCGTTCAGCTCCGCGACTACGCCCCGACGGCCGAACTGCGGATGATCGTGGCGTCGGCGCGGGCGGTGGTCATGCCGTCCCGCGACGAGGGTTTCGGGCTGCCGGCGCTGGAGGGCCTGGCGACGGGGGTCGAGGTCATCGTCAGCGATGTCCCGGCGCTGCTGGAGGTGACCGGCGGCCACGCCAGGGTCTTCAGGATCGGGGACGCCGATGGCTTGGCGGCGGAGCTGACGGCGGTGGCGTCGTCCGGGCGGATGGCCGAAAGCGGCACTGCCATGGATCGCGCGGACGGCCCGGACGGGGCGCACGCCGATACCGGCCCCGCGACGCCGGACGATGCGCGGCGGGTCCGCCAGGCGTACGCCGTCGGGTGGACCTGGGAGCGCTGCGCCGCCGAGACGATCGCCGCGTATCGGATTGCCGGCCGGTCGCGGCGCTGATCCGCTCGATTGCGAGGCCCTCATCGACCCGCCCAACATCGTCGCGGGTTCGACCTCCTTGCAGCGGTGCCGTGCGGAAGCACGGGCAGTCCACGGATGCTTGGCGAACCGTCGACGGTGGTCGTCGCTTTGAATGTTATTCCGGATTCTCCGGGTGATCCGGTCCGCCAGTCGCTACAGTCTGCCCAGGTCGGCCAACTGCAGGGGGTCTCGTGATCGGTGTGTTGTGGGCGGCGGCGATGCTGCTGGGGGCGGCCGGGTTAGGCAAACTGTTGCAGCCGCGGCCGAGCGCGCGCGCCGTCGTGGCCGCCGAACTGCCGGCTGCGTCCCTGTTGTCCGCGCGGCCCGTTGTCCGGGTGGTCGGCGCGGCCGAGGTGGCAATCACCGCCTGGGTGCTGTTCGGCGGCGGCACGTTGCCGGCCGCACTGCTCGCTATTGCCTACCTTGCGCTGACAATGGTCGCGGCGCGGATGTTGCGGTTCGCGAAGGGCCAGAACTGCGGTTGTTTCGGCACCGCTTCCGAGCCGATCAGCCTCATGCATGGCATCGTCAACGGCGCCGGAGTGCTTGTCGGCGCAGGCGCGGCTCTGCTGCCCACCGCCTTCTCCGATGTGCCGTCCGTGCCGCAGGCGCTGTCCGACGACGCCGTCCAGGCCGTGCTGCTGGTCGCAATGGCGGCCGTGCTGTGTTCCCTGTGCTACCTCGGCATGACCGCGTTGCCGGCCCTTCTCGCCCTCCGAGCAAAGGTGACAGCTGCCCGATGACCGTCCTGATCGCAGTGCAGACCGTCGTGCTGATCGTGCTGGCCGTGTTGGTCGCGGGTCTGTTGCGCGCCTATGCGACCGTGCTGCAGCGCCTGCATGCCCTCGACGGCGGAGAGACGGCGAGTCCGCCGCCGTTCCGTACGGTGCCCGGAGTGCCGGCTCCGGCGGCCGATGCCGGGTCGGGGGGTGACCAGTGGGGCGCGGACAGCGGGATCGCCGGCGCCGTTGCCCGTCAGGAGTGGGCGCCCGCGCACGACCTGCGCGGTGAGGGTTTGACCGGCGAGATCATTTCTGTGCGAACGGTTTCCGTGGAACACGACACCGTGCTGGTGTTCCTGTCGGCCGGCTGCGCCGGCTGCACGGTGTTCTGGGAGCAACTGGCCACCGGCCGGGTGCCGTTCGCCGGAGGGGGTCGTGTGCTGGTGGTGACCAAGAGCCCGGACGAGGAAAGCCCGGCGCTGCTGCGACAGGTGTGCCCGCCCGGTGTGGATGTGGTGATGTCGTCGGCCGCGTGGAGCGACTTCGGCGTACCGGGCTCGCCGTACGTCATCGTGGTGGACGGTAGGTCCGGCCGGATCAAGGGCGAAGGTTCCGGCACGTCGCTTGAGCAGATTTCCGGGCTGATGCAGCAGGCGTACGGCGATGGCGCTGATCTGCCCGGCCGGCGACGGGTGGTGAAGCCGCGGGGGGATGTCGAGCGCGAGGTCGATGTGGACCGCGCACTGCTGGCGGCGGGGATCGGTCCCGGTCACCCGAGCCTGTACGGCGCGGACCCGGGCGACCTGATCGACATGTCCCAGGTGCCCGCCGGACGTCGGCTCCCCACGGTCGCTGCTCCCCACGCCGCCGACGCCGTCGGCGATCAGGCCGGGGGACAGCGATGACGCCGCCGTCTATCTCCGGGCACGGGTTTACCGTGGACCTGCCGGCGGCCTGGGAGGGCCGGATCTACCGCAGAAACGTGCCGGAGATCGCATTCAGTCCGGATAGTCGGGCCCGGGTGGCGACCGCCGAGGGCGCCACGAGTGGCTGGCTCGGTGAGAATCCGGGCGCTGTTGTTCATCTCGCGAACTTCCCGTTGCCCGTCGACCGGGGTGACTACGGATCCGGGGCTGTCGAGACGATGGGCCCCTCCGACGTCTTCCTCGCCATCCTGGAATTCGGTCAGGAGTGCCTTGGCACCGCCCTGTACAGCAGCCTGGGTCTGCCCAGGGTCCGGGCGGAGCGGTTCGACCCCAACGGATTGCAACGACGGATCGCCGGCCAGGCCGGGGTGCAGTATTTCTTCACCGTGCAGAGTCGCCCGCTGTGCCTGTATGTCGTCCTCGGGTCGTACCGGAACGCCGTCCCGCTGGCCGCCAAAGCGAACAAGGTGCTCGATCGGATGAAGGTGAATGCCGCATGACGATGACCCTGCCGGAACGGCTGGTGCAGTCCATCAGCACCCGTACACGCCCCCCGCAGTCAGTCGACTCCACAGCAGTGGACAGGAAGTCAGCCGGCTGGAAATCGGCCGGCTGGAAATCGGGCAGCAAGAAGGCCGACGGCACGTCACGGCGGGGCTTCTTCGGCGGAGCGGCACTGGTCGGCGCCGCGTTGGCGGTCGACCCGTGGGGATACCTGGTGCGGCCGGCCAACGCGTACGACTCGGTTTGTGGATTGGACGCCGGCTGCGCCGACGGGTACTCGGTGTTCTGCTGCACGATCAACGGCGGCAGGAACACCTGCCCGCCGAACTCCTTCATCGGCGGCTGGTGGAAGGCGGACAACGCGTCCTTCTGCGGCGGCTCCGCCCGGTACTACATCGACTGCAACGCCTTCCGCGACGGCGCGTGGCAGTGCCGCTGCGCGGAGGGCACCTGCGATCAGCGGCGGGTCGCCTGCAACCAGTTCCGCTACGGGCAGTGCAGCCTGGAGATCCCCGCCTCCAACACCGGTCCCGTCGTCTGCCGGATGGTGTCCTGTACCCCGCCGTGGCAGCAGTTCGGCGGCACCTGCACCAGTTCGAGCGCGACCGACAACCGCACCGTGACGCATTCGGCGCCCTGCCTGACGGGCAAGCCGCCGGTCGGCAGTCTCGACCTGGTGTCCGCTACCGGCAACGGTGTGCGCGCGGCCGGCTGGGCGTTCGACCCGGACCAGCCCGCCACCTCGATCAGGGTGACGGTCACCGTGGACGGCAAGGCCGCCGGCACGTTCACGACCACCGGGTCACGGCCGGACGTAAATAGGGCGTACCGGATCACCGGCAATCACGGGTTCGACGTCACGGTGCCGACAGGACCCGGTCGACACACGGTGGGCGTGACTGCGGTCAACGTCGGCGGTGGAGCGGGGAACACCCAAGTGGGGAGCCGGATTGCGACCGTCGGTGCGCAACCGCGAGGCCACCTCGATGCGCTGCGAACGGCACCCGATGGAAAATTCCGGGTGACGGGCTGGGCGTTCGACCCGGACCAGCCTGCAACCAGCATCCCCATCGCCGTCCGCGTCGATGGCAGAGAGGTTGCCAGGTTCACCGCCACCGGGTCGCGACCCGACGTCAACTCGGTGTACCGGATCACCGGCAACCATGGTTTCGACAACACCGTTGCGGTCCCGCCCGGTCAGCACACCGTGCAGGTCTATGCGATCAACGTCGGGGGCGGGTCCGGTAACCCGCTCGTCGGACAGGGCGGCGTCCAGGTGGGCGTGCCGACGGGCCACCTGGACGGCGTTACCGTCACCGGCCGCTCGGTGTTCCTGCGGGGCTGGGCGTTCGACCCCGACCAGCCGGCGGCCAGCATCAAGGTCGCGATCTACCGCAATGGTGCCCTCGTGGGGTGGTATCCCACCGGAGGCGCCCGGCCCGACGTGAACTCGGTCAACCGGATCACCGGGCAGCACGGCTTCAGCGCGCAGCTGACGAGCCCTCCCGGTCAGCAGACCTTTACGGTGTATGCAATCAACGTCGGCCCGGCGTCGGGGAATCCGGTCATCGGCAGCCGAACGGTGACGGTGGCATGAGCGGCGCCGGAGTAGATGACGCGCAAGCGATCTGGGTCACCGCCGTGCTCCTGGTGTCGACGGCCGCGGCGGTTCGCGGGGTGTGGTCCCCGTGCGGACTGTCGATGGTGTCGGCGATCAACCCGTTCACGGAGCGGTCCCGCGGTCACCGCTACAGCCTGACCGCCGCCTGGTTCGTCGCGGGGTCCGTGGTCGGCGGGGCGCTGTTGGGCGGGGTTGCGGTTCTCGGGCACATCGCGTTGTCGCCGCTGTCCTCGGGTACAGCACTGCTGGCCGGCATCGGATGTTGCGCCATCGCGATGGCCTCCGACAGCGCGGTGATCCCGCTACGGCTGCCCAACCATCCGCGGCAGGTCAACGAGCAATGGCTCGGGCGATATCGGCGCTGGGTCTACGCCGCGGGGTTCGGCCTGCAGATCGGTTGTGGCTTCGCCACCTACATCATGACCGCGGCCGTTTACCTCACCGTTCTTCTCGGCGCGCTGAGTGGATCCGCCGCCCTCGCCTGCGGTGCGGGAGTGGCGTTCGGGCTCATCCGCGGCCTGGCCGTGCTGCTGAGTAGTTCGGCGCGCACACCCGCTCTGCTGCAGACGTTGCACCTCCGCCTGGACGCGCTCGCACCCTGGTCAATGCGAGCGGTTATGGTCGTCGAGGCACTGGCTGCCGGCCTGCTCGGCTACGGACTGGCCGGCCCGCCCGGGCTCGCCGGCGTCGCGGTGCTGGTGGTGGCCGGGTCGGCGGCCGTGTTCCTGGCAGGTCGGCGCAGCGGGCTCACCGGGCGAGCAGTGGAGTGCCCGGTGGTGGCATCCTCCGTGCTGGCCCCACCCGGGGGCGGTGCCAGCGTTCCGATGTAGTGGCAGAGCGCTGCAGAAGGAGCAGTTTCGTGGTCAGTCGGAGCCCCGGCGTCAGGCTCTGCCCGGCGCTGATCCTTGCGGTGGGACTGACCCTCTCCGCCTGCGCCGTCCCGTTGGGGCCGACTCCCGCCGGGGCGGCATCACCGTCGTCCGTCTCGGACGCGGGCAGCGCGGTGCCTGCCAGTACGGGCGAGTCGCTGGTCCAGATCCCGGAAGGAACGGTCGCCGACACCACGGTGCCTCCGCTGGATTCGTGCGCTTCTGCGGGTATTCCCACCGTGTCACCGGGTGTGCTGACCATCGCCACCGGTTCGCCGGCAGACCCGCCGTGGTTCGCCGGAAGCGACCCGTCAAACGGCCGGGGTCTGGAGGCAGCTGTCGCGTACGAGATTGCCGACGGCTTGGGTTACCCGTCCGATCGGGTTCGCTGGGTTCGGGTCGACAGTGCGCAGGCCGCGGCCGGTCAAAAGACGCAATTCGACGTGGATCTCGATCAGTACACCGCGCCCGATCCGGGCACCACCACCGCCGATTACTCGACCGGCTACTACTCCATCACGGACAGCCTTCTGGTGCCCGTCACAGAGCCCAAACCGGCCACGGTTGCGGAGGTCGGCAGGCTGATGGTCGGAGCGGCGCCCGGTGCCGGGTCCAGCGTGTACGGCAATTCCATCGGCCCGACGGGCCGGTTCGACAGTGACGAGGCCGCGATCGCCGCCCTTGTATCACGCGCAATCGGCGGCGTTGTGATGCCGACACCGGCCGCACTGGCCGCGGCCCAGCAGAACCCGGGACTCGTTGTCGCCGGCCAGTTGCCCTCCGATCCGTCCGCGCAGCCCGACCAGTTCAAGGCCCTGCTCCCCAAGGACTCCCGGCTGACCGGGTGCGTATCTGCGACGATCGACCGGTTGCGGGCCGAGGGGACGCTCGACACCCTTGCGGCGACCTGGGTCGGTCCTTCGGCGCCTGCTCTGCGCTGACCGCGTTCGGCCGAAAGGTCCCAAAGCCCCAGCCTGGGTACGGCGTCAGGCCGGCACAGTGATGGTCCGGCAGCCCAGCAGCGGATTGCCGGTGCCCCCGCCGGTCGTGATGAGGTAGGCGCAGACATTGTGTTGACCGGGCTCAGCCGCAGTGATGTCGAAGCTGAAGCCGTGGCTCCCGTCATAGCCGGGGTACACCCGCGCGACATCCGGTCGGGGCTCGGCCGCTGTCCGGACGTAGATCTTCCGACCGCTCGGAGCCGTGTCGTACAGGTGGACGGTGACGCGTTCGGCGGGAACATTCGGGTTCAGCGCCCAGCCGCGAGCGGTGATCGCCCGCGACCGGCTTCCGACGGCATCCAGATGCCCGAAAGCGTTGCGGACGTCGACCGTGCGGCACCCGATCAGCGGGTGCACCCCTGGCGAGTTGGCGCCGATCGCGTACGCGCAAACCCTGTTGAGGCCGGTGCCGGCCGGGTTGATCGTCGCCGAGAAGCCGGCGGCTCCGCCGGCCCACGGGTACACCCTGGCGACATCCGGTCTGGCACCACCGGTGTAGATGCTCGGGAACCCCTTGGTGGTCGCCGCCGTGGTGACGTACACATGGACCTGTTCGCGCTGTCCGGGTGCCTCCGGGTCCTCCGCCCATCCGGCCACGGTCAGCACGTTCCTGGCGGGATTGCGGGCGATGTCGAGCGCCCCGACGGGAGTGGCTCTGACGGTCGATGCCTGGATGGCCCGCGCGGAGTGGGTGGCGGTCCCCCGAGCCGGGTCCGGGTAGCTGTTGCTCAACTGCAGGACCGCGACGAACTTGGTGTCGGTGTAGCCCACCGAGTGGATGGCGCAGGCCTGGGCGGTCCAATAGCTGTCGCAGCCCCAGCCCTGCTTGGACCCGTGCGTGCCGGCCAAGGCGTTCAGTCCGAACGCCTGACTGAAGCCGTCGGACCCGTTCGGTGCGGTCTGCGACATCACCGGGATGAGCCAGGGACCGACTGCGCTGTCTTTGGACGCCCGGTAGAGGAACCGTGTCATGTCGGCTGCGGTGACCCGGGCCGCGCCCCAATGGCCGGCGCGATCTGTCGCATTGGTGGTGCGTCCGAGCCCGTACCGGGCGGCGATGGTGGGGATTGCCGCGGCGCTGAACAGGGCGCTCGCGGTGTTGTCGTCCGAGTATCGGAGCATGTAGCTCAGCCGGCCCAGGACGTCCGACGGAGTCTTCCGGTAACCCCCGTACAGCACCAGGTAGTAGCTGGCGAGCAACAGCTTCATGATCGACTCGGAGGCGATCTGCGCCTGCGCGTTTCCGGTCTGCGCCAGCACCGTTCCGGTGCCGCGGTCGACCACGCTGATGGAGGAGGTTACCGCTCGGGCCGCGGAAAAGGCCGCGGCGTCGCTCACCGCCTGCGATGGAGTCGCGGCCATCGAGGGGGAGGGGGGCAGCCCGCCGAAGGCACACACCAGGACGAGTAGAAGGGTCAAGCGTTTCCGACGGCCCACGCCTACCCCTTGTGTTCTCGACTACACCGTGTGCTGGCAGCGGGATCGTAACGGGAAGGGCCTCGTCGCTGCGTGACGTGTGACATTGCGGGTCGGGCCGACGCCGGCTCGGCGGGTCACCGCCTCATGAGAAGATGCGGGCCGGCGTCCCCCCCGATGCTCACCGTGCACCCTCAGCGGCACACCGTGGTGTTCATGGCGCCGACAGATGTCACACCAGAAAGGTCGCCGATTGCATGTCCGTCTACCAGGCCACTGTCGATCCTGCCGAGCGCAATACCAGCCACACGATGATGTTGGAGCTGGTCGGTCACGACAAGGACGTCCTCGATATCGGGTGCGCGTCCGGTTACCTGGCAGAGGCGCTGGGGCGCAACACGAACCGGGTCAGCGGCATTGAGTACGACCCGGTCGAGGCGGAGAAGGCCCGGCCATTCCTGGTCGAGCTGGTGGTAGCCGACCTGAACGCCGTCGACCTCGCCGACCAGTTCCCCGACCGCCTCTACGACGCCATCGTGTTCGGCGACGTCCTGGAGCATCTGCTCGACCCGGACGCCGTGCTGGCCTCGTCGCTGGCCTTGCTCCGCCCGGGTGGCTCGATCGTGATCTCCATTCCGAACGTCGCGCACGGCGCTGTCCGGTTGTCCCTGCTGCAGGGTCACTGGAACTACAGCGACACCGGCCTGCTCGACCGCACCCACATCCGTTTCTTCACCTTCGACACGCTGCTTGCGATGCTCGAGCGGGCGGGGCTGTCGGTGACCGAGGTGCGGTCAACGGTTGCCGACCCGCTCGGTACCGAGATCGCCGTCGAGGACTCCGTGCTGCCGCCCGACGCCGTGACCTGGGTACGCAATCAGGCGCACGCGCAGGCCTACCAGTTCGTCCTGACGGCACAGCGCGCCGAAAGTGGCGTTGATCACGTCCAGCATGTCCTGCCTGCGGTTCCGCCACCCCAGGTGCACGACATGCATGCCGAGATCACCGAACGCCGAGCCGAGGCGGCCGGGCTGCGGGACGAGATCAATCAACTGAACGAGGAGATCGGCGCTCTGCAGACCCGGATCGTCGGTCTCCGTCAGGAAGTGACCCACGAGCAGGACATCAGCACGGCGCTGCGTCGCACCGTGCTCACCAGCAGAGATCACGCCATCGGGCACGAAGCGCAGGTGGGTAGGCTCCGCGCCGAGCTCGCCACCGTGCGGCACCAGTTGCACACCACGACGCTCGATGCCCAGTACGCCCACTCCGAACTGGCGAAGTCGATCAAGGACTCGCAGGATGCGCACGCTCGGCTTGCCATGGCGATGTGGTTCCGGCACCCGATCCGGCACGGGCTTCGGGGGGCCGCCGTCGTCGTCAGGAGGGCTGTCGGGCCGCGCGGGTGGGCTGTGATCACGGCGCCGATCCGCCCGATGCTGAATGCCCGTAGGGCCGGACGGTGACCGACCCTACGACCCGGCGCCGGCCGCTGTTCTCGATCGTCACCCCGGTGTACGAACCACCCGTCGACGTGCTCCAGGAGATGATCGATTCGGTTCTGGCGCAGACGTTCGACGACTGGGAGCTGGTGCTCGTCGACGATGTGTCACCGTCCGAGGCGGTGCGGGATGTGCTGCGCCGGGCTGCCGAGCACGACCAGCGGATCACCGTCATCGAGCGGGCGGAAAACGGCCGGATCGTCGCGGCCAGCAACGACGCGGTGGACGCCGCGAACGGCGAGTTCGTCGTCCTTGTCGATCATGACGACCTGCTGACCGAGGACGCCCTGCAGACCGTCGCGGACGCCGTCGCCGACGAGCCCGAGGTCGACTACCTGTACTCGGACGAGGACAAGATCGACGCGAACGGCGCCGAATACGACGCGTTCCGCAAGCCCGACTGGTCACCGGAGCGCCTGCGGGGTCAGATGTACACCGGTCACCTTTCCGTGATGAGAACCGAGCTGGTGCGACGGGTCGGCGCCTTCCGAGCCGGATTCGACGGGTCGCAGGACCACGACCTCGCGCTCCGGGTGACGGAGCAGGCTCGGGCGATCGTGCACATCCCGGAAATCCTCTACCACTGGCGGGTCGTGCCCGGGTCTGCGGCGGGTGACATCAACGCCAAGCCGTACGCCTGGGAGGCCGGACGCAGGGCGGTGCAGGAGCATCTGGACCGCAGCGGCATCACCGGACGGGCCGATTTCGGTCCGCACCCCGGGTACTACCGGGTCACGCGTTCGGCGGATCCCGAGCAGCTCGTCAGCGTCATCATCCCGACCCGCGGCGGCTCCGGGCTGGTATGGGGTCAACGGCGGTGCTACGTCATGGAGGCTGTGCGCTCGCTGGTCGCCAAGGCCGGCCACGACCGGTACGAGATCGTCGTGGTGTACGACACGCCCACGCCAATCACGGTTCTGGACGAGTTGCGAGACATCGCCGGCGAGCGTCTGGTGCTGGTTCGCTTCGACGAGCCGTTCAACTTCAGCGCCAAGTGCAACCAGGGCTACCTTGCCTCGTCGGGCGAAGTCATCCTGCTACTCAACGACGACGTCGAGGTCATCTCCGATGATTTCCTGACGCAGTTGATCGCTCCCCTGGCTGAACCCGGCGTCGGCATGACGGGGGCTCACCTGTCCTACAGCGACGGAACGGTGCAGCATGCCGGCCTGGTGTACCGGCAGCAGCATTTCGGTCACGCCTTCCTGGGTGCGTCACCCGATGACCCGGGCGAGTTCGGTGCCCTACTGGTGAGCCGGGAGGCATCCGGTCTGACCGCGGCGTGCGTCGCGCTGCCACGGTCCGTCTACGAAGAGGTCGGCGGGCTGTGCGAGGAACTGCCAGGGAGCTTCAACGATGTGGATTTCTCGTTCAAGATCAGGGCCGCCGGATACCGGCTCATCTGGCTCGCGGTCGTCCGGCTCTACCACTTCGAATCCAGGACCCGCGACAAGACGGTGCACCCGTGGGAGCACCGGTTCGTGCTCGATCGGTGGGAAACCCCGGCACGCGACTACTACCTGCCCACTCTCGCGGCGCCGTGAGCCGATCCGGGGCGGACGGTCACTGTCCCGACTGGGCGACCACCACCAGGATCAACCCGCCGACGACGGCCGCGACCCCCGCCCAGCCGAGCGGGCTGACCTTCTCGTGCAGGACGACGACGCTGGATCCCACGACGATCAGCAGACCGATGGCGTTGAACGGGTAGGCAACGCTCAGCGGCACCCGGGACAACGTGGTCAGCCACGCCAGCGCTGAGATGCCGAAGACCGCCAGCCCGCCGATCACCCAGGGAGCGGTCGCGGCGCGCAGCAGCAGAGACCCGCCGTCCCGGTTGACCTGTTCGGCGACGCCGGACATGCCGTGTTTGAGCATCAGCTGGCCGGTTGCCGCGGCTCCGACCGCAAACAGCAGCAACAGCAGATTGGGCAGTGTCAAGGAGGCTCCCAGGCGACGTCGGGTCGCAGCATCAGCCGGGTCGGGCGATGTCACGTCTGTTGCGGTCAGGTGGTCATCCGGGCGGGAATCCGGGGCGTCGGTCGAGCGGTGATGCAGCCCGGACGAAAGAACGTCGGTCGGCCGGTCCTGGTGGGGTCCCGCCGGTTGCTGGTCCACGTCGCTCCCCGGTGCGAAGAATCGGTCGTTCCCGACCGCCATGCCGCGTCGTCCCGGCAAGCCTAGCGGGAGTTTCGGGGCTATCTTCTTGTCGGGTGTGTTGTTGCTGGTCAGGGGTGCTGTGGAGGCTGGTTTCGCCTATGACCTAAGTGGTGCTGCGGGGCGCCCAGCGGTGTAGGGAGAATAGGTCGTAGAGGTCTTTCTGGTCGGTGTTGAGGTCGGTGG
>JBBRVZ010000016.1:0-48800 GCA_038246445.1 Mycobacteriales bacterium | reverse complement strand
TGGTGGACGCGGGCGACCCCGTCGAGCTCGCCCGGCGCTACGACGAGGAGGGCGCGGACGAGCTGACGTTCCTGGACATCACCGCCACCAGCGACAACCGTGCCAGCGCCTACGGGATGATCCGCCGCACCGCGGAGCAGGTTTTCATCCCGCTGACCGTCGGCGGCGGTGTGCGGACCATCCAGGACATCGATGCGCTGCTGCGGGCCGGGGCCGACAAGGTGTCGATCAATTCCGCCGCCGTCGCCCGGCCGGAGTTCCTGTCCGAGGCGGCGAACCGCTTCGGCTCGCAATGTGTGGTGATCGCCATCGACGCCCGCCGGGTCCCCGGCGACACCGCAATCGATTGCCCGTCGGGCTTCGAGGTGACGACGCACGGCGGCCGGTGGGGTACCGGTATCGACGCGGTCCGCTGGGCTCAACAGGCGGAGTCGTCGGGTGCGGGGGAGATCCTGCTCACCTCGATGGATGCCGACGGAACGAAGGATGGTTTCGACACCGAGATGCTGCGGTTGATCCGGGCCCGCGTTGGGGTGCCGTTGATCGCGTCCGGTGGTGCGGGCTCGCTCGATCATTTCCCCGAAGCCGTCGCCGCCGGCGCGGATGCCGTGCTGGCCGCCTCGGTGTTCCACTTCGGTGAACTGCGGATCGACGCGGTGAAACGGCACCTCGAAGAGGCCGGTTACCCTGTCCGGCTGTCGCCGCGGGACTCGGTGCTGCAGGACTCGGCGCTGCACAACTCGGTGCGGCAGGGGGACCGGTGACCGATCCCGGAGACGGACTCCGGTTCAACGAGGCCGGACTGATCTGCGCCGTTGTCCAGCAGTTCGATACCAGGGAGGTGCTGATGGTGGCCTGGATGGACGCCGAGGCTCTGCGCCGGACGTTGACAACCGGTGCGGCGACGTACTTCTCGCGTTCCCGTAGGGAGTACTGGGTGAAGGGTGCGACGTCCGGCAACACCCAGCGGGTGGTCGAGGTCCGACGGGACTGTGACGGTGACACGCTGCTGGTGCATGTCGATCAGACCGGCGTCGCCTGCCACGCCGGCACCAGGACGTGCTTCGATGACGGGCTTCTCTCGCCGGCGCCGATCGACGACCGGAAGAGCTCACCGTCAACGCGGTGACGCGCAGGCGCCGAACCGGATCGCCATCTGGTGAACGAGATGGTGCGGCATTGCCAGGTTGACCCGTAGGAAGCCCGGCATACCGCAGAACGCGCCGTCCACCCCGCGGACCCCCGCTCGGCCGGGGACATCTTCCGGCGCGCAACCGGTGTCGCGCAGGTCGAGCCAGCCCAGGTAGGTGCCCTCGAGCGGGAAGAAGTGGGCCGCCGGCAACGAGACCGCCAGCTCCTGCGCGAACAGATCCCGGCCCCTGCGCAGGTAGTCGACGACGGCGCCCAGGTGCGCCCTGCCCTCGGTATAGGCCGCAATGGTGGCGACGGCTCCCAACGGGGTGGCGCCGTAGGTCTCCATCGGATCGATCCCCGCCCAACGATCTCGGCTCGCGTCGTCGGACAGGATCAGTTGGGCACAGCCGACGCCGGCGATGTTCCAACCCTTGGAGGCGGACGTTCCGGTGATCGTGTGCCGAGCGGTCGCCGCGGTGAGCGCCGCGTAGGGATGAAAGGTGTGGCCGGGAAATACCAGTGGTGCATGGATCTCGTCGGCGAACACGGTCGCGCCGGCCTTCTCGACCAGGTCGGCCACCGCGAGCAGTTCGGCGCTGCTGAAGACCCGCCCGGTGGGGTTGTGCGGGTTGGTGAGCAGCAGCAGTGCGCCGGGGCGCAGCACAGCGCCGATCGCGTCGAGGTCCAGTTCCCAGCGATCCCCGGTGAGCCGCATCGGCACGGTGATCAGCTCCCGACCCGACGACGGCGGGACCGTCAGGAACGGCATGTAGGCCGGTGTCGGCAGGATGACGGGGGCCGCGGGATCACTCAGGTGGGCCAGCACGATCCGCAACGCCGCCACCACCGACGCGACCGGGTGCACGCTGCCCGGGTCGATGGTCCAGCCGTATCCGGCCTGCCATTGCGCGGTCGCCGACCCGACGGCGTCGGCGAGGTGAGCGGGCAGGTACCCCGTCATGCCGGCGTCGGTGGCCGCGTGCAGCGCCCGGCCGATCGCAGGCGCCAGCGGCAGGTCCATCTCCGCCACCCAGGCCCCGATGATGCCCGGATCGGTCCCCGACCACTTCAGCGATCCCCGGCTGCGCAGATCTGCCTCGGTCTGCCGGTCGGTCCACCGCGCCAACTCGGCCGCGACGCCACCGGCGGCCGAGGATGGAGCATCAGCAGCAGCCGCCGGCCGAGCGGCGGGGCTGGGCGCGTCGTCGGGAGCCACCGGCCCACCGTACGACCGGCACAATGGCTGCCATGTCCGTGCCCTCGGTCGCGCCCCGGCGCGGCGCCCTCGCCACGCTCGGCGAGATCACTCCGACCCGAGAACATTTCCGCGAACTGGCACGGGACCGGCGGGTCATCCCGGTCACCCGTCGGCTGCTCGCCGACGCGATCACCCCGGTCGGGCTCTATGCAACGTTGGCCGGTGATCGGCCCGGCACCTTCCTGCTGGAGTCGGCGGAGAACGGGCATTCCTGGTCGCGGTGGTCGTTCGTCGGGGTGGCCGCGCCCGCGGCATTGACCGAGAAGGACGGCCAGGCGCACTGGCTGGGTGAACCGCCGGTCGGGCTGCCCGCCGGTGGCGACCCGCTGCGGGCGCTGGCGGAGACGTTGCGGCGGCTGCACACCGAGCCGCTGGCCGGGCTGCCGCCGCTGACCGGTGGGATGGTCGGCTATCTGGGTTATGACGTGGTCCGGCGGCTGGAGCGGATCGACGGGTCCGGCGGCGGTGGAGCGGTCGACGAGCTGGGCGTGCCGGAGTTGGTGATGCTGCTGGCGACCGACCTCGCAGCGCTCGACCACCACGAAGGCACCGTCACGCTGATCTCGAACGCGGTCAACTGGGATGCCAGCGACGAACGGGTCGACGCCGCCTACGACGCCGCCGTGCAGCGGCTGGCGGCGATGAGCGATCGGCTGGCCGCTCCGATATCCCTTCCGGCAGCGGTGTTCTCGCCTCAACAGCCGGAGGTCCGAAGGCGCGTCGAATCCGCGGACTACCGGGCGATGGTCGAGGTTGCCAAGGAGCACATCCGGGCCGGTGACGCCTTCCAGATCGTGTTGTCGCAACGCTTCGACGTCTCGACGCAGGCAGCGCCGCTGGATATCTACCGGGTCCTGCGGGCGACCAACCCGAGCCCGTACATGTATCTGCTGCGATTGCCCACGCCCGGTGGGGAGCCGATCGCTGTCGTCGGCTCGTCGCCGGAGGCCCTTGTCACGGTGCGGGACGGACTGGTCACCATGCACCCGATCGCCGGAACCCGGCCGCGGGGAACCACCGAGGAGGACGACGTCCTGCTCGCCAAGGACCTGCTGGCGGACGCGAAGGAACGCAGCGAGCACGTCATGCTGGTCGATCTCGGCCGCAACGATCTCGGCCGGGTCTGCGCGGCAGGCACCGTCAAGGTCGTGGAGTTCTTCACCATCGAGCGCTACAGCCACGTCATGCACATCGTCTCGACCGTCACCGGGCGATTGGCCGCCGACCGCACCGCCTACGACGCGCTGGCCGCCTGCTTTCCGGCCGGCACCCTGTCGGGCGCCCCGAAGCCGCGCGCCATGCAGATCATCGACGAACTCGAGCCGTCCCGCCGGGGGGTGTACGGCGGGGTCGTCGGCTATCTCGATTTCGCGGGCGACGCGGACACCGCCATCACCATTCGCACCGCTCTTGTTGCCGACGGCGTCGCCCGGGTACAGGCGGGCGCCGGGGTGGTCCCCGACTCGGTGGCGGCGTCGGAGGACGCCGAGTGCCAGGGCAAGGCGGCGGCGGTGATCGCGGCCATCGGCGCCGCGGCGACCCTGAGGCCGGTCGGTGCCTGAGCACCACGACGCAGGGACCGTCGCGGCCGGGCAGCGTTCGCCGCGCGGTCGGGGCGCTGCGGTGGGGTTCGTCATCCTCATCGGACTGGTCGGCGCGGCGCTGTTGGCGATCGCCGCCGGCGTGACGTGGTGGTCCGCCGACTACGTCGATCCGCTCACCGGGCCGCTGACCGTTGCCCTGTCCGGGGCCTCCTGTGTGCCGGAACTGATTCCGCTGGCGCTGGTGGGTCTTGCCGGGCTGGGCGCGACACTGGCCACCGGGGGAGTGCCGCGCCGGCTGGTCGGTGTCGCGCTGCTGGCCGCCGGCGTCACCGTCGCCGTTCGCTCCGCACTCTGTTTCGGGAACCCGCCCGCGGGGCTTGCCGGGTCACTCAGCCGTCCCGCCGACCTCGTCGGCGCGCCGCAGTTGCATGCGCTCGGCCCCACGCTGGGTGTGCTCGGCGGCGTGCTGCTGTCCGCCGCCGGGGCGCTCGTCGGGTTCGGTGTCGGCGCCCGCCGGCTCGGGACACGGTACGAGCGGACCGCTCCCGCGATGCGCGCCCGCAGCGGCGCGGGCACGCCGGCGGTCGCACTCGAGGAGGGGGACTGGTGGAAGGCGCTGGACGCGGGCGCGGATCCAACGGCCCACCGGACCGGCGACCCGCTCACCGACCCCGCATCCGCGGCGGGTGCCACCGACGCTGTGTCAGAACAGACATCTGGGGACGGTTACGATGACCCGCAGGCATCACGGCCGACATGAATGCGTCCGGAGTGAGCGGATCGCCGTCGGGGTGCGGTGGGGTGGGCGGACTGCCGTTCGGCGCTGTTGCCCAGAGTCGAAACGGATTGCGACGCGGACGGGAGACGATCGGGTGAACGTGCTGGACGGGATCCTCGTCGGTGTCCGGGAGGACCTCGCCGCGCGCGAAGCACAGCTGCCGCTCGCCGAGATCAAGGCGAGGGCGGCCGATGCCCCTGGTGTCCGCGACGTCCTTCCCGTTCTGCTCGAACCGGGTGTCGGGGTCATCGCGGAGGTCAAGCGGGCCAGCCCGTCTCGCGGTGAACTCGCTCGGATCAGCGATCCCGCCGGCCTGGCCGGCATCTATGCCAACGCGGGGGCGCGGGCGATCTCCGTCCTCACCGAGGGCCGGCGGTTCGGCGGTTCACTGGCCGACCTTGACGCTGTCCGGGCCGCGGTCGACATTCCGGTACTGCGCAAGGACTTCATCGTCAGCCCCTACCAGGTGCACGAGGCCCGGGCGCACGGCGCCGACCTGGTACTGCTCATCGTGGCCGCCCTGGAACAGAACGTGCTGCACGGCCTGCTCGAGCGCGTCGAATCGTTGGGGATGACCGCTCTGGTGGAGATCCACACCGAGCAGGAGGCCGACCGTGCCCTGGCCGCCGGTGCGAAGGTGATCGGCGTCAACGCCAGGGACCTGACCACGCTGGCCGTTGACCGCAACGTCTTCGCCCGGATCGCGCCGGGCCTGCCGAGCGGAGTCGTCACGATCGCCGAGTCCGGCGTTCGCGGCCCGAACGATCTGTTGGCCTACGCCGGCGCCGGCGCCGACGCCGTTCTTGTCGGAGAGGGTCTGGTCACCAGCGGCGATCCGCGCGCCGCCGTGGCGGACCTGGTCACAGCCGGATCGCATCCGTCCTGCCCGCGGCCGTCCCGCTGACCAGGGCGAGCGACCACCATCTACAGGTTCCGAGTGTCTGTGAGTGTCGAGTGTCTGTGAGTTCAGTTCCGGTCACCCCCGCTGCACCGGTCTCGGCCGGGTCGGAAACGGCCCTGGAAACGGGCTCCACAGGGCTACCGCGTCCTTCCGACGGCCTTGCCGGCACGTCCCACGACCCCGATGAGCGGGGTTACTTCGGCTCCTTCGGCGGGCGCTGGTTGCCCGAGGCGCTGGTCGGCGCACTGGACGAGGTCGCCGACAGCTACCGCAAAGCGCGCTGTGATCCCGAGTTCCTGGGCCGACTGGACTACCTCGCGGCGAGCTACGCCGGTCGGCCCAGCCCGCTGTCGGTTGCGGAGCGGCTGACAGACCAGGTCGGCGGAGCGCAGATCCTGCTCAAACGCGAGGACCTCAACCACACCGGCAGTCACAAGATCAACAACGTGCTCGGGCAGGCGCTGCTGGCCCAGCGGATGGGCAAGAGGCGGGTCATTGCCGAGACCGGCGCCGGTCAGCACGGCGTCGCGACGGCGACCGCAGCGGCCCTGCTGGGGCTGGAGTGCTGCATCTACATGGGCCGGGTGGACACCGAGCGTCAGGCCCTGAACGTCGCCCGGATGCGGCTGCTCGGCGCCCAGGTCATCGCGGTGGACTCCGGTTCATCGACGCTGAAGGATGCGATCAACGAGGCGTTCCGCGACTGGGTGACCAACGTGGACCACACCTTCTACCTGTTCGGCACTGTTGGTGGGCCACACCCGTTCCCGGTCATCGTCAGGGATTTCCAGCGGATCATCGGCCTCGAGGCGCGGGCCCAGGTGCTGGCGCTGACCGGGCGGCTCCCGGACGCGGTGGCGGCCTGCGTCGGCGGTGGATCCAACGCCATCGGCATCTTCCACGCCTTCCTCGACGATCCCGGTGTCCGGCTGGTCGGGATGGAAGCCGGTGGTGACGGGATCGACACCGGCCGGCATGCCTCGACGATCAGCGGCGGCACGATCGGCGTGCTGCACGGCGCCCGTTCCTACCTGTTGCAGGACCGCGACGGCCAGATCGTCGAGTCGCACTCCATCTCGGCGGGACTGGACTACCCGGGGGTGGGTCCGGAGCACTCGCACCTGGCCGAGATCGGCCGCGCCGAGTATCGCTCCATCACCGATACGCAGGCGATGGACGCCTTTGCATTGCTGTCCCGTACCGAAGGCATCATTCCGGCCATCGAATCCGCCCACGCGGTCGCCGGTGCGGTGGATCTGGCCAGGGAGATCGGTCCCGACGGGATCGTGCTGATCAACGTCTCCGGACGCGGCGACAAGGACATGGAGACGGCCATGCGCTGGTTCGGACTCGACGAGCCGACCGCGGCCACCGGTGACGCCACCCCCGGCGATCCGCAGCCGGTCGACACCGATGCAGGCAACAACCAGCCGGTCGACCCGCCGGTGTCCAGATGAGCGCGCTGAACGCGCTGTTCGCCGAATTACGCGGGCAGGGCAGAGCCGCACTCGTCGGGTACCTGCCGGCCGGTTACCCGACCGTCGCCGGGTCGACGCAGCTGCTGACGGCGATGATCGATGGCGGTTGCGACCTGGTCGAAGTCGGCCTGCCGTTCTCCGACCCGGTGCTGGACGGGCCCGTCATCCAGCAGGCGGCGCGGACCGCCCTGCAGGACGGGTTCCGAATCAGCGACGTGTTCACCGTGGTCGAGGCGGTGACGTCCGCCGGCGGGCGTGCGGTGGTCATGTCGTACTTCAACCCGGTTCTGGCCTACGGCGTCGACGCCTTCGCCCGTGACCTGGCGAACGCAGGCGGCTCCGGCGTCATCACCCCCGATCTCATCGTCGACGAGGCCACGCCCTGGCTGGACGCCGCCCACCGCGAGCATCTCGATCCGATCTTCCTCGTCGCGCCGTCGTCGTCGGCGGAGCGGATCGCCACAACCGCCGCGTCCACCAGCGGGTTCCTCTATGCCGCTTCCACGATGGGCGTCACCGGCGCCCGGAACACGGTTTCGGCTGCCGCGCCGGCGTTGGTCGCACGATGCCGTGAGATCACCGATCTGCCCATCGGGGTGGGGTTGGGGGTGCGGACGGGGGAGCAGGCCGCGCAGATCGCCGCGTTCGCCGATGCCGTCATCGTCGGTTCCGCCTTCGTGAGTGCCGCGGAGCGGGGTGGTCCCGACGCGGCGTCCGAGCTGGCCGCCGAATTGGCGGCCGGCATCCACCGCGCGGCGGCGCGCGTCCGGGCCGGCTGACGGTGATCCGGGGCGTTCTGTCCAGCCATATGGCGGCGATTCCTTCACCGCCGCAGGGTGTGTGGTACGTAGGGCCGATCGCACTGCGGGCCTACGCGATCTGCATCATCATCGGCATCGTCGTTGCCGTCTGGTGGGGTAACAAGCGGTTTATCGCGCGGGGTGGGCGACCTGGACGGGTCACCGACATCTCGGTGTTCGCGGTCCCGTTCGGCATCGTGGGCGGCCGGATCTATCACGTCATCACCGACAACCAGCTGTACTTCGGCGAGGGCCGCAACCCCTGGAGCGCGTTCGCGATCTGGAACGGTGGACTGGGTATCTGGGGCGCGGTCTCGCTCGGCGCCGTCGGAGCGTGGATCGGCTGCCGGTACTACAAGGTGCCGCTGGCTGCCTACGCCGACTCCATCGCGCCGGGCATCGTCGTTGCTCAGGCAATCGGCCGGCTCGGCAACTACTTCAACCAGGAATTGTTCGGCGCGGCGACCACCATGCCGTGGGGACTGGAGGTCTTCGTCCGCACACCCGGTGGGGTGCCGGGCGTCATCCCGGTGACGGGCACCTGCGAGTTCCCGACCGACTACGTCAAGGCCGCCCCCGAAGTGCTGTGTGGGATCTACCAGCCGACCTTCCTGTACGAGTTGCTGTGGAACCTCGCGGTCGCTGCTGTCGTGGTCTGGGCGGACCGGCGGTACCGGCTCGGCGGCGGACGCGCCTTCGCCGTGTACGTCGCCGGGTACACCCTGGGCAGAACCTGGATCGAGATGCTGCGGATCGATCCGGCGAATCACATCTTCGGGTTGCGGATCAACGTCTTCACTTCGGTGCTGGTGTTCTGCGGCGCGGTGCTGTTCCTCGTCCTGCGCCGCCACGTGGGTCGGGAGGACCCCGCCCTGGTGTGGGGACCGGACAGACCCGGACGCCGCGGTGACACGGCGGCCGGGGCCAACGCCAGCGATCCAGCGTCGTCCGCCGGGTCGCGCGATTCCGTAGCGGGCGGGCGGGACGAGCCGACCGAGGTGAACACCGATCCGGCGGACAGTGACGCAGCGGCACCGACCGGTCGGTCCGCGGACCTGGGCCTACCCGATTCGGTGAGCCCACCGGGGGAACGCCCCGGCACCGGCTGACCGCGCGTCGATGCCACGTGGCGTTGACCACTGTCGCCGGCTGATTCCTGGTATCGGTCCGAGTCCGGCGTGCGGTAACTTTGAAATCGCGCTGGGCCATTGTCGTCCCGGTGATCTGCGTGATCATCGAGCGCGGGTCACGGTGCCGATGGGCGGTGATCCCGCAATCGCCCGTCCCGAGGAACTGTCCGTGCGAGTCGGTTGCCGCACCCTGCTCTGATCTCCTGTCCTTCATGCACACCCAGCGATACCCGGTCCTCGATGTGATGTCCGCACCGAGGACGTCGCCGCCAGCGGTGACGTCGCCGGTCCCGGATCCCTACTGACGGGAGGTCTGCCGTGCAGTACTCGGCAACACCCGCCCCCCAAGGGCTGTACGACCCGCAGTTCGAGCGCGACGCCTGCGGGGTGGCCGCCGTGGCGGACATCAAGGGCCGTCGGAGCCACTCCATCGTCAACGACGGCGTCACCGCGCTGATCAACCTCGATCACCGGGGCGCGGCCGGCGCCGACCCGGCGGTCGGCGATGGCGCCGGAATCCTGATCCAGGTGCCGGACGAGTTGCTGCGGACCACCGTGCCTTTTCCGCTGCCGGTCAGCGACGACCCGCGGCACGGCCAGGCCTACGCCGTCGGTGTCGGGTTCCTGCCCGCCGACGCCTCCGTTCGGGCCGACGCGAAGCGCATCGCCGAGGCGATCATCGCGGACGAGGGTCTGACGCTGCTCGGCTGGCGCACGGTTCCCACCGAGCCCGGGCTTGCCGGCGTCGGGCAGATGGCGCTGGACGTGATGCCCGCGTTCGAGCAGCTCTTCGTGACGGCGAAGGTCAGCGCCGACGGCACCCTGCCGTCCGGCATCGACCTCGACCGGGCGATCTACCCGGCCCGCAAGCGGATCGAACACGACACCGCGTCGTTCGACGACGGTCGGTACGCCATCTACTTCGCGTCGTTGTCCAGCCGGACGATCGTCTACAAGGGCATGCTGACCACCGGGCAGCTCCCGGTGTTCTTCCCGGACATCACCGACGAGCGCACGTGCAGCGCGCTGGCGATCGTGCACTCCCGGTTCTCCACGAACACGTTCCCGGCCTGGCCGCTGGCGCACCCGTTCCGCTACATCGCGCACAACGGCGAGATCAATACCGTGCGCGGCAACCGGAACCGGATGCGGGCCCGCGAGGCGATGCTGTCGTCCGAGCTGATCCCGGGCGACCTGGCCCGCGCGTTCCCCATCGTCACGCCCGACGCGTCCGACTCCGCCTCTTTCGACGAGGTTCTCGAGCTGCTGCACCTGGGCGGCCGCACCCTGCCCCACGCGGTGATGATGATGATCCCGGAGGCCTGGGAGAACAACGCCACCATGGACCCGGCGCTGCGCGGGTTCGCCGAGTTCCACGCGTCTTTGATCGAGCCATGGGACGGTCCCGCCTGCGTGACGTTCACCGACGGCACGGTGCTGGGCGCCGTGCTGGACCGCAACGGGCTGCGGCCCGGGCGCTGGTGGCTGACGACCGACGACACCGTCATCCTGGCCTCAGAGGCAGGTGTGCTGCCGATCCCGCCGGAGAAGGTGCTCGAGCGCGGCCGGCTGCAACCCGGCCGGATGTTCCTCGTCGACACCGATCAGGGCCGGATCCTGGACGACACCGAGGTCAAGGAAGAGCTCGCCACCGAGCAGCCGTACCGGGACTGGGTGCATGCCGGGCTGGTCAGGCTCACCGACCTGCCCCCGCGCGCGCACGTCACCGTGTCGCATCGCAGCGTGCTGGCCCGGCAGCGGATCTTCGGGTACACCGAGGAGGAGCTGCGGGTGCTGATCACCCCGATGGCCGCCAGCGGCGCCGAGGGCATGGGCTCGATGGGCACCGACACCCCCGAGGCGGTGCTGTCCAGCCGGCCCCGGCTGATCTTCGACTACTTCAGCCAGCTGTTCGCGCAGGTCACCAATCCGCCGCTGGACGCGATCCGGGAAGCCATCGTGACCTCGCTGTCCTCGGTCATCGGACCCGAGCAGAACCTGCTGGAGCCCGGACCCCGGTCCTGCCGTCAGGTGGTCCTGCCGTTCCCGGTGCTCGACAACGACGATCTCGCCAAGCTGATGCGGATGAACGCGGAGGGCGACCTCCCGGGTTTCGCGTCCGCCACCGTTTCCGGCCTGTTCGACGTGCACGGCGGCGCCGACGCGCTGGCCGACGCGATCGAACGGTGTCGCCGGGAGACCGACGAGGCCATCGCCGCGGGCGCCCGGGTGATCATGCTGTCGGACCGCCACTCCAGCGCCGACCGGGCACCCATCCCGTCGCTGCTGCTGACCTCGGCGGTGCACCAGCACATGGTCCGGCAGAAGACCAGAACCAAGGTCGCCCTGGTGGTCGAGTCCGGTGACGCCCGCGAGGTGCACCACATCGCGATGCTGCTGGGATACGGCGCCGGGGCAGTCAACCCGTACCTGGTGCTGGAGAGCGCTGAGGACCTGGCCCGGCAGGGCCGGCTGGCGGACGTCACCCCGCACAAGGCCATCCAGAACACCGTGTACGCCCTCGGCAAGGGGGTGCTGAAGGTGATGAGCAAGATGGGCATCTCCACGGTCGGCTCCTACCGCGCCGCGCAGGTGTTCGCCGTGTTCGGCATCGACAACGACGTGCTGGACGAGTATTTCACCGGCAGCACGACCCGCACCGGCGGTAGCGGCCTGGCCACGATCGCCGCCGACGTCGCGCAGCGGCACGCGTTGGCGTTCCTGCCCAACCCGCGGGCCCTGGAACACCGCGGGCTGGAGACCGGTGGCCAGTACCAGTGGCGCCGTGAGGGTGAGATCCACCTGTTCAACCCGGAAACCGTCTACCTGCTGCAGCACTCGGCTCGGAGCAAGCAGGAGAAGGTGTTCCGCCGGTACTCCGAGGCGGTCGACGCACTGTCCCGCCAGGGCGGCACCCTGCGCGGGCTGTTCGATCTGAACGCCGGCCGGCTTCCGGCGGTACCGCTGCACGATGTGGAACCGGCGGCGGAGATCGTCAAGCGGTTCGTCACCGGCGCGATGTCCTACGGGTCGATCTCGATAGAGGCTCACGAGACGCTCGCCGTTGCGATGAACCGGCTCGGTGGCAAGTCCAACACCGGCGAGGGTGGCGAGGACGTCGAGCGGCTGCTGGACCCGGTGCGCCGGTCGGCCATCAAGCAGGTGGCCTCCGGCCGGTTCGGGGTGACCAGCGCGTATCTGGTGAACTCCGCCGAGATCCAGATCAAGATGGCGCAGGGTGCCAAGCCGGGTGAGGGCGGTCAGCTGCCGGGCAGCAAGGTGTACCCGTGGATCGCCGCCACCCGTCATGCCACCGCCGGAGTCGGCCTGATCTCGCCGCCGCCACACCACGACATCTACTCGATCGAGGACCTCAAACAGCTGATCCACGACCTGCGCAATGCCAACCCGGCGGCCGCGGTGTCGGTGAAGCTGGTGTCCGAGCCGGGAGTGGGAACGGTCGCGGCCGGCGTCACGAAGGCGCACGCCGACAAGGTGATCGTGGCCGGCAACGACGGCGGCACCGGCGCGGCGCCGCTCACCTCGCTCAAGCACACCGGCCAACCGTGGGAGCTGGGTCTGGCCGAGACGCAGCAGACGCTGCGCCTCAACCGGCTGCGCGAGCAGGTCAAGGTCCAGGTGGACGGCGGGCTGAAGACTGCGCGTGACGTCGTCATCGCCGCCCTGCTGGGGGCCGAGGAGTTCGGTTTCTCGACGGCGCCACTGGTGGTGGCCGGCTGCGTGATGATGCGGGTCTGCCACCTGGACACCTGCCCGGTCGGTATCGCGACCCAGAACCCGGTGCTGCGGCGGCGGTACACCGGCACACCGGAATTCGTCGAGACGTTCTTCCTCTATCTGGCCGAGCAGGTCAGGGATTACCTCGCCGAACTGGGTTTCCGGTCGGTCGGCGAGGCCGTCGGGCACGCCGAGATGCTCGACGTCAGCCGCGCCGTGGCGCATCATCGGGCCCGCGGGCTCGACCTCGCGCCGCTGCTGGAGATCCCGGACGTGGACAGTGATTACTCCTGCACGCATCCCGCGCAGCACGACCTGTCGCGGACGCTCGACGCGAAGCTGATCGAACTGGCCGCGCCGGCGCTGCGGGACGCCCGCGGCATCCGCATCGACCTGCCGATCCGCAACGTGGACCGCACCGCCGGGACCATGCTCGGCTCGGAGGTCACCCGGGTGTTCGGCCCGGACGGGCTGCCGGATCACACCATCGAGGTCAACCTGACCGGCACCGCCGGCCAGTCCCTCGGGGCGTTCCTGCCGCGCGGGGTCTCCATCGACCTGCTCGGTGACGCGAACGACTATGTCGCCAAAGGCCTTTCGGGCGGGCGGATCGTGATCCGTCCGGACCAGAACTCGCCGTCCCAGGCGCCCGGCGTGAAGACCCAGGTGATCGCCGGCAACACCATCGGCTACGGCGCGACGTCGGGAGAGGTCTACCTGCGCGGGCGGGTGGGGGAGCGGTTCGCCGTCCGTAACTCCGGTGCGCTGATGGTGGTCGAGGGCACCGGTGACCACGCCTGCGAGTACATGACGGGTGGTCGGGTGGTCATCCTGGGACGCACCGGCCGCAATGTCGGCGCCGGGATGAGCGGCGGCATCGCCTACCTGCTCGATCCGAATCCGGCCAGGGTGAACCCCGAACTGGTGGACCTGGAGGCGCTGGACCCGGAGGAGGTGCGCTGGCTCGGCGAGGTGATCAGCGCGCACGCCAAGCTGACCGGATCCCGCATCGCCGCGGCACTTCTCGCCGACTGGCCGATCGCCGCGGTGCGGTTTTCCAGGGTCATGCCGCGCGACTACCGGCGGGTGCTGTCGCTGCGGGCCGAGGCGGCCGCCCGCGGCCTCGATGCCGACGAGTTGATCATGGAGGCCAGCCATGGCTGATCCCAGCGGCTTCTTGAAGTTTTCCCGGCAGGGACCACCGCGGCGACCCATCCCGCTGCGGCTGCGGGACTGGAAAGAGGTGTACGAGCCGTTCGGTGAGCAGGAAACCAGGAGCCAGGCGGCCCGCTGCATGGACTGCGGAGTCCCGTTCTGTCATCAGGGTTGCCCGCTGGGCAACATCATCCCGGAATGGAACGACCTGGTTCGCACCGGCAAGTGGGAGCAGGCGTCGGATCGCCTGCACGCGACCAACAACTTCCCGGAGTTCACCGGCCGGCTCTGTCCGGCGCCCTGCGAGGCGGCCTGCGTGCTGGGCATCGGTGACGAGCCGGTGGCCATCAAGCTCGTCGAGCAGGAGATCGCCGACCACGCGATCGCCGGCGGGTACGGCCTGATCCCACGGCCGGCGGAACTGTCCACCGGCCGGTCGGTGGCCGTCGTCGGGTCGGGTCCGGCCGGGTTGGCGGCCGCCCAGCAACTGGCCCGCGCGGGGCATGCGGTGACGGTGTACGAGCGTGCCGCCAGGATCGGCGGCTTGATGCGCTACGGCATCCCGGAATTCAAGATGGCCAGCGCGGTCCTGGACCGCCGGCTCGACCAGATGGAAGCCGAAGGCGTCATCTTCGTGCGCAACTGCTCCGTCGGT
This sequence comes from Mycobacteriales bacterium, assembly GCA_038246445.1. Lineage (GTDB taxonomy): Bacteria > Actinomycetota > Actinomycetes > Mycobacteriales > Nakamurellaceae > Nakamurella. The sequence continues at coordinate 34,229 of JBBRVZ010000016.1, read as the reverse complement.
CAGGACACCACCGTCGAGCAGTTGCAGTCCGACTTCGATGCCGTTGTCATCGCCACCGGCGCAACCGTCCCCCGCGAGTTGACCGTGGACGGCCGGCACCTCGAGGGCGTCCACCTCGCGATGGACTACCTCGTGCAACAGAACCAGGTGCTCGAGGGCACCAGGGCAGCGCTGGAAATCAGCGCCGAGGGCAAGAACGTCATCATCATCGGCGGCGGTGATACCGGGGCGGACTGTTATGGCACGGCGCTGCGGCAGCAGGCGAAATCGGTGCGACAGCTGGACATCCACGTCGAGCCACCGCTGACCAGGGACCCGTCGACGCCGTGGCCCACCTACCCGCTGATGCTGCGCATCTCCGCCGCGCACGAGGAGGGCGGCGAGCGGGTGTTCGGCGTCAACTCCACCGCCATCGAAGGCCGGGACGGCAGGGTCACCGGGCTCCACCTGGTGGAAGGACGGCGCATCCCGGGCGGCTTCGTCCCGACCGATGGCACCGACACCCACCTGGAGGCGGACCTGGTGCTCATCGCGCTGGGCTTCGTCGGACCAGAGCGGGAAGGACTGCTGGACGGTCTGGCGATCGCGACGTCGCCGCGCGGCACCATCGTCCGCGACGAGAATTACATGACGAATGTGCCCGGCGTATTCGTTGCCGGTGACGCGGGCCGCGGCCAGTCGCTGATCGTCTGGGCCATCGCGGAGGGCCGCTCCGCGGCAGCCGGAGTGGACTCCTACCTTGCCGGTTCGTCGTTCCTACCCGACCCCCTGGAACCGACGGCGGTTGCGCTGCGCTAGCGGTCCTGTCGTGCTGTGAACCGGCGGAGCGGCACCGGCGATCTTCGTTACTTCGCCGTGACGATGGTGTGAGGGCGGCCGCAGAATCGGTTCAGAAAGCCGCTAAACTATCGGCCATGCCTTCGAATCGCCGCGCGAAGATCGTGTGCACCTTGGGACCAGCGACGTCGTCCGAGGAGGGCATTGCCGCCCTGCTGGACGCAGGGATGAATGTCGCTCGGATGAACTTCAGTCACGGTGACCACGCCGATCACAAGGTCATCTACGACCGGCTGCGGGCAGCCGCCAGGGCCAGCGGCAACGCGCTCGCCATCCTTGCCGATCTGCAGGGCCCGAAGATTCGGCTCGGAAGGTTCGTCGACGGTCCGCACGAGTGGAACTCCGGCGAGAACGTCACCATCACCGTCGAGGATGTCGTGGGCACCAGGGATCGGGTCTCGACGACCTACCAGGGGTTGGCGCAGGACGCGCGTCCGGGGGATCGGCTGCTGATCGATGACGGCAAGGTCGGCCTCGTCGTGACCCAGGTCCGGGACAACGATGTGCTGTGCTCGGTCACCGAGGGCGGTCAGGTGTCCAACAACAAGGGCATCTCGCTGCCGGGGATGAACGTCTCCGTGCCGGCGATGAGCCAGAAGGACATCGACGATCTGGAGTTCGCCCTGTCGCTGGGCGTCGACGTCATCGCGCTGTCCTTCGTCCGCTCACCGTCGGATGTCGAGCTCGTGCACAAGGTGATGGACGAGGTCGGTGTGCCACGACTCCCGGTCATCGCGAAGCTCGAGAAGCCCGAAGCTGTCGCCAATCTCGAGGCGGTTGTGCTCGCCTTCGACGGCATCATGGTCGCCCGCGGCGATCTGGGCGTCGAGTTGCCGCTCGAGCAGGTCCCGCTGGTGCAGAAGCGAGCGGTTCAGATCGCCCGGGAGAACGCACGCCCGGTGATCGTCGCAACGCAGATGCTCGACTCGATGATCGAGCACTCCAGGCCGACCAGGGCCGAGGCCTCCGACGTCGCCAATGCCGTGCTGGACGGCGCCGATGCGCTGATGCTCTCCGGCGAGACGTCCGTCGGCAAGTACCCGATCATCGCCGTCAAGACGATGGCCAAGATCATCGAAGCGGTGGAGGGTGAGTCGGTGGCCGTGCCCCCGCTGACCCACGTTCCGCGCACCAAGCGGGGCGTTCTGTCCTTCGCCGCCAGGGACATCGGTGAGCGCCTCGAGGCAAAGGCGCTGGTGGCCTTCACCCAGTCCGGCGACACCGTCCGCCGGCTCGCCCGGTTGCACACCCCGCTACCGCTTCTGGCGTTCACCCCCATCGAGGAGACCCGCAACCAGCTGTCGCTGACGTGGGGCGTGCAGACCTTCGTCACGACGGCCGTGGAGAACACCGACCAGATGGTCGAGCAGGTCGACAGGGGGCTGCTGAAGGTACCGGGCTATTCCAAGGGCGACACGGTGATCATCGTCGCTGGTTCACCGCCGAACACCTCCGGATCGACGAACCTGATCAGGGTGCACCGGCTGGGCCACCGGGACTGACACACCGGGTTCCGACGGGCCGTTACGGTGGTCCGGTGAACGACGTGGCCGGCACCCGGCAGGATCCCGCAGTCCAGCAGTTCGACATCGACGGCGTTCCGCGAGGTCAGGCAGTGGTCGACGGGCTGGTGGCCCTGCTGAACCTGGAGCGTTTGGAGGACAACCTCTACCGGGGCGTGTCCCCCGAGGTGTCGCCGACCAGGGTCTTCGGGGGCCAGGTGGCGGCACAGGCGCTGATCGCCGCCGGTCGTACCGTTCCGGCCCATCGTCAAGTGCACTCCCTGCACGCCTACTTCCTGCGCCCCGGCAGCCCGAATCAGCCGATCATCTACCAGGTCGACCGGACGCGGGACGGGCTGACGTTCACTACCAGGCGGGTGGTGGCCGTGCAGAACGGGAAGCCGATCTTCACCATGTCGGCGTCCTTCCAGGCCGACGAGGAGGGTGTCGATCACGCGGTGCCGATGCCGGAGGTTCCCGGCCCCGGTTCACTGGCCGGGTACGCGGAGCGGATCGCGCCGATCAAGGAGCGGATGGCGGTATGGGGCAAGATCCCACGGCCGTTCGACATCCGCTATGTCGACGACCCGCCGTGGGTGTCGCGCCTGTCCGGCCCACAACCGCAGGCGCGCAACAGGATGTGGTTCCGCACCGACGGCGTCCTGCCCGATGACGAGCTGCTGCACGTCTGCATCCTCGCCTATCTGTCGGACCTCACTCTGCTGTACTCGGTGCTGGCCACCCACGCCCTGTCGGCCGAGTTCGACCGGCTGCAACTCGCGTCATTGGATCACGCGATGTGGTTCCATCGGCCGTTCCGGGTCGACGATTGGGTGCTCTACGACGTCAGCTCGCCGAGCGCTTCGGGGTCCCGCGGCCTCGGCATGGGGCACTTCTTCGCGCAGGACGGCAGGATGCTCGCCACGGTGGTGCAGGAGGGGCTTGTCCGGCTCCGTCAACCGCCCGCGGGCCAGCGCGGCGCGTTGTCTGTGCGAGCCAGGTCCAGGTGAGTTCGGCCTCCCCGGCCTTGATCGCCGCAAACGGATTCCGCACCTGATGGCCCTGCGTCGGGCGCTGACGTCGGGTCAACAACGAAGAAGTAGCGTGGCAATGGCCGGTTCGGGTACCGGTGTGACACACCGCGGACCGCCCGGTCTGCGGTATGAGCCAAGGGAGAGCTGATGAGTCTGAGTGACGACGACATCACGACGGGATCCGCTGCCGCGGAAGGCACCGCCGACGGCGGCGCGGACGGCGTCGCGGGCGTCTCGGACGGTGGTGCCGATGGTGGTGCCGATGGTGGTGCCGGTGCGGAAGGACCCGCTGACGGCGGCGCGTCCGGCAAGCCCGGAGCCCAGGACGGCGGTGCCGATGGTGGTGCCGATGGTGGTGCCGATGGTGGTGCCGACGGTGGTGCCGACGGTTCTGCCGGCAGCTGATGCTCGGAACTGAACCTGCGGGGGCGACCGGATCCGGGCGCCCCCGTTCCGGGTCCGCCGTCGTGTCCGAACGGACCGCGCTGAGCCGGTGTGTCGCCATTACCCCCGGCGAGTTCGCAGACAGCCACTGGGGTCTGCATGCGTTGCTGACGCCGGCCGGCGCCCTCGGGCAGGGTTTCAGCGACTTGTTCTCGGCCGACGCGGTCGATGATCTGATCTCCCGACACGGACTGCGCACACCCTTCCTGCGGATGGCCAAGGACGGCTCCGTCATCGCCTCGGCGTCGTTCACCCGGTCCGGCGGCGTGGGTGCTGGGATCGCTGATCAGGTCGCCGACGACAAGGTTCTGGGCCAGCTCGCGAGCGGCGCGACGCTGGTTCTGCAGGCGCTGCACCGCACCTGGCCCCCGCTGATCGAGTTCGGCACCGCCCTCGCCGGCGAACTGGGCCATCCCGTGCAGATCAACGCCTACATCACGCCGCCGGAGAATCAGGGTTTCGCGGCCCACTACGACACCCATGACGTCTTCGTGCTGCAGGTCGCCGGTCGCAAGCGCTGGACGATCCACCGTCCCGTACTGGACGACCCGTTGCCGGACCAGACCTGGGACCGGCGGAAGGCTCAGGTGGCCGCCCGGGCGGGTGAAACGCCCGTCATCGAAACGGTTCTCGGACCCGGTGATGCGTTGTACCTGCCCCGCGGGTTCCTGCATTCGGCCGTCGCCCAGGGCGAGGTGTCGATCCACCTGACCGTCGGCGTGCATCCGCTGACGGCCTACGACCTCGCCCGGGAACTGATCACCGGCGCAGCGTCGGACCGGGAGCTGCGCCGATCGCTGCCGATGGGCATCGATGTGACCGACGTTGGCGCGATGGCCGGCCACGTCAAGGCGGCCGCCGCCCGCCTCAGCGCCGCGGTGGATGGCGCCGGCGCCGAGCAGATTGCCGCGGTGGCGTCCCGGGTGGGACGTCGGCAAGCAACCGAGACCAGGCCGGTTCCCCTGCCGCCGCTCGCTCAACTGGGAGTGCTTCGATTTGTCGAGGGTTCGACGTCGCTGCGGCTCCGACCCGGTTGCCGGCCGATCTACCGCGACAGCGGTGAACGGACGATCGTCGAGGTGCTCGATACGTCGACCAGCTGGCCGGCACAGGCGGTGCCTGCGTTACGAACCGCGTTGTCCGGCACCGAATTCCGTCCCGAGCAGCTGCCGGAGCTGGACGCCCAGGAGCAACTGGTGGTGGCGCGCAGACTGCTGCGCGAAGGGCTGATCGTGGCGGCCGGTGATTCGGGCGGGCAGCGCGGCTCCGTGCCGAGTGGGTGAGCAGGTGACACCGGTGGCGACGCCGGTGCCGGCCGATCGCTCCGAGCGGTGCGCGGTGCAATCCGCCTTGCGGGCGGATCCGATGCTGGGCACCGCTTTTCCCGCATCCCGACTGCTGCTGGTGGAGCAGCCCGGGCCGTGGGGCCGCGCGGGATTGCTGAATTCACGGTTCGAAAGATGCGTCGCGCACCGGCTGATCGCGCGCCTGGACCCGGCGGGCGTCCGGGTGCTGGCAATCCGGCGACCTGGCCGGCAGGTCGCGCCAGGGGCGCGCCGCTGGGGGCTGGTGGACTGCCGGCCGGGTCGCGAGGGCATCCGCTGGGGCACCTTCGGCGAGGACGCCGACCTGCTCGAGCTGATGAGCTGGGGTGTTGCCGCGTTCGCCGCGCCCCAGGAAGACCCATCACCGGCGAGCAGCCCGGCGGTCTTCCTGGTGTGCGCCCACGGCACGCACGATGTGTGCTGCGCCATGCGCGGGCGTCCGGTCGCCGCTGCCCTCGCCGTCGCTCGACCCGGTCAGGTCTGGGAGTGCAGCCACGTGGGCGGCGATCGGTTCGCAGCGAACGTCCTCGTCCTGCCGTCCGGGCTGCTGTACGGGAAGGTGCACGAATCTTCGGCCGACCTGATGGCCGACGCCGCGGATCGAGGCTTGGTCCTGGAACACCATCTCCGCGGCAGGGTCGGCTTCCCTCCGGACCAGCAGGCTGCCATGGCGCACGTGCACCGGGAGATCCGCGGGTTGACGGTGAATGATGTCCGACCCCTTCGCTCCACCCGGCTCCGCCCGGCGATGACGGTCGTCCGGGTTCAGGCGGGCGGTGATGTGCTGGACGTGCCGGTCCGGGTCCAGCAGGCACCGCGCGAATGGCTGACCTGCCAGGCCCAGCAGCCGTCGTCCGCTGCGGTGTACCTGCCGCAGTCGATTCAGCGGGTCGACCGGGGGAGAGGAACCGCCGGCCATCACGCAGAGGGCGAATGACGAATCCGCGCCGGCAGGCTGCGACCTGCCTGCCGGCCGTGTGGCCACAGTGGTCGTGCCCCCGGTGAGACTCGAACTCACACTGTGCGGGATTTGAATCCGCTTCCTCTGCCAATTGGGATACGGGGGCAGGCCCCGCAACCGGGGCCGCAACAATCTTAGACGGGCCGTTCGCTGCGCTCGGCCGAGGAGCGGCGACAACGATGTCGGTTGCTCGCCCGTGGAGCCTTCCACATCACATCGCCCCCGGTACGCACGTAGTCTGCGGGACACAATGCCCCGTTAGGCTGACCGCCGGGACCAATGGCCGATCCGCGGCCGTCGGCATGGCTGGAGGGGTGCCGATGACGACTCCGAGACGCGTTCTTATCGCCGAAGACGAGGCCTTGATCAGGCTGGACCTGGCAGAGATGTTGTCCGAAGAGGGTTTTGAGGTTGTCGGTCAGGCAGCGGACGGCGAGCAGGCCGTGGCGATGGCGGCCGAATTGCGGCCCGACCTGGTGATCCTTGACGTCAAGATGCCCAAGCGCGACGGGATCGACGCGGCCGGCGAGATCGTCGCCGACCAGATCGCTCCGGTCGTCATCCTGACCGCCTTCTCGCAGCGAGACCTCATCGAGCGTGCACGCGATGCCGGGGCCATGGCCTATCTGGTGAAACCGTTCTCGAAGGCAGACCTGCTTCCGGCGATCGAACTCGCCGTGGCGCGTTATGCGGAGACTGCCGCACTGCGGGCGGAGATCGCCGACGTCACCGCCCGATTGGAAGCCCGGAAGGTGATCGACCGTGCCAAGGGCCTGTTGATGACGCACCAGAAGATGACCGAGCCGGAGGCGTTCCGGTGGATCCAGCGGACAGCGATGGATCGACGAACCTCGATGCAAGCGGTCGCCGGAGCGGTCCTGGAAGGGCTGGCGGCCAAGAGCTGACCACGCTGTGTGATGACGCCCGGGACCATGGCAGCGAAGCGTTCGCAGCCAGCACAGCGCTGCGCACGGGGCCGTCTGATCAGCGGCAATGAACCACGCAGACCGCGAGAATTCCGCCCGCTGCTGCATGTCGCCGCAGCATCGTCTGTTACTGGCACGAAGGATCAGTGACGCAATGTTATTTGCCGCCGATCGTTGCAGGTCAACGCGAGTCCGACCGACCCAGTAATCCGGACAGGGCCGGTCATATGTCCGCCGAGTCGCGTTTTGGTTACGAGCCTCCCAAAATGCGCGGGGATGCGCCAACTGTGGGATAGGTTCCCGGGCGTGCCCGACGTCGTCGGCACGACCGGTCAGCAACGTCCGGTGAAAAGAATCTTCGGAGGTGGCCTGTGCATCGACGTCCGATGCGATCCGCCGTCGTCCTGGTGGCTGTTGCCACTGTGACGCTGGCAGCCTGTGGTTCCAAGTCCAGCGATAGTGCAACGACGTCGGCCGCGGCGCCCGCGGCGAGTGATGTGTCGTCCGCCGCGGGCAGCGCTGCGTCCGGTAGCGAGACGTCGGGTTCGGCCGCCGCCGGCGGTGCCCTGACCATCACTCCGCTCAAGCAGATCACCCCGGAAGGCACCGACGTGCCCGCCGCCAGTGCCATCACCCCGGTTCTGCCGGCCGGCGACGGCAAAGCGAAGTGCGCGGCCGGTCAGAACATCGCGATGGCGGGCGCTCTCACCGGGCCCAACGCCGCGCTGGGCATCAACATTCTGAACGGCGCTCAGTTGGCCGTCGACCAGTTCAACAAGGCCAATCCGGACTGCCAGCTCGCAATCAAGCAGTTCGATACCGAGGGTGATCCACAGAAGGCGACGCAGGTGGCGCCGCAGATCATCAGCGACGCTTCCGTCATCGGCCTGCTGGGGCCGGCGTTCTCCGGCGAGACGAAGGCGACCGGGCCGATCTTCAACCAGGCCGGTCTGCTGTCGGTCACCGCTTCGGCGACCAACCCGGGCCTGACCACCAACGGTTGGACCAACTTCTTCCGTGGACTGGGTAACGACAACTCGCAGGGCGGCGCCACCGCCAACTACCTGACAGGCGAGAAGGCTTTCAAGAAGGTCTGTGTCGTCCAGGACAACACCGACTATGGTGTCGGCCTTGCCGAGGTCGTCACCCAGACCCTCGCTGCGGCAGCCGACGGCAACTGTGCCGTCAAGGTGAAGACCGGTGACAAGGACTTCTCGGCCGGCATCCAGCTGATCAAGGGAGAGTCCCCGGACGCCGTCTACTACGCGGGCTACTACGCAGAGGCGGCACCCTTCGTTCAGCAGCTGCGGGACGCGGGCGTGACAGCGGCGTTCGTCGCCGGTGACGGCGTCAACGATCCGCAGTTCGTCGATCAGGCAGGCAAGGCGTCCAAGGACGCGATCCTGACCTGCCCGTGCGGGCCGGCACCGGATGATTTCGCCGCGCAGTACAAGGCGGCATTCAACATCGCACCCGGCGTGTACTCGGTGGACGCCTACGACCTGGCGACGATCATGGTCACCGGCATCGCCGCCGGTAAGGTCACCGACCGCGCCAGCATGATCGAGTATTTCAAGACCTACGACGGTCAAGGTCTTGCCAAGTCCTACAGGTGGGATTCCAGCGGTGAGCTTGCCGTCGCGAACCCGTGGCTGTACCAGGTTCAGTAAACCCCCGCCGCGAGTCCGTCCGGCGACCGGCTCCGCACCTATCGGTGTGGTCCCGGTCGCCGGGTGGCCGCGGCGCCGTCATGCTGTCTACCATCGCACGCGCTCCGCGGAGCTGGTCGGTCATTGAAGGAGCACGATGTGATGGGTAGTTGGGCGGATGCGGGAAACGTCCTCGCAATGGCGCCGATCAATTTCAATACCGGCGCACTCGTTGCCAACTTCTGGCAATTGACCATCGACGGGCTGGCCTACGGCGCGATCTACGCGCTGGTAGCGGTCGGATACACCCTGGTCTACGGCGTGCTACGGCTGATCAACTTCGCCCACTCCGAAATTTTCATGCTCGGCATGTTCGGCCAGTACGCGGTGCTGCTGGCACTCGGATTCACCCCGAGCGGCAACGTGTACGACGAGGGCGTCGTATTGACGATCATGTACCTCGGGCTTGCACTGATCGGCGGAATGGCAATTTCCGGTGGAGCGGCGGTCGGCCTGGAACGCATCGCCTACCGGCCGCTACGGAAGCGCAATGCGCCATCACTGGTTTTCCTGATCACCGCGATCGGCGCGTCATTCGTGCTCCAGGAGTTCGTGCATTACGTCCTTCCGCAGTTGACCGACAACGAACTGGGCGGCGTGAACGCCCAGATACCGATCCGGTTGGTTGCGCCGCAAGAGGTCTTCGGTTTCCTCGGCGCGTCGGTCACCAACATCACGCTGATCATCGTCATCTCGGCGTTCATCCTGGCGCTGGGCACCGACACATTCGTGAACCGGACCAAGTTCGGCCGCGGCATCCGCGCCGTCGCCCAGGACCCGACAACCGCGACGCTGATGGGTATCTCCCGCGAGCGGGTGATCATGCTGACGTTCTTGCTCGGCGGCCTGCTGGCAGGTGCGGCAGCGCTGCTCTACACGCTGCGAGTGCCCAACGGCATCATCTACTCCGGTGGCTTCATCCTCGGGATCAAGGCCTTCGCCGCGGCCGTGCTCGGTGGCATCGGCAATCTCCGCGGCGCTCTGCTCGGCGGACTGATCCTCGGGGTGATGGAGAACTACGGGCAGGTCCTGTTCGGCACCGGATGGCGTGACGTCGTCGCGTTCGTCCTGCTCATCGGCATTCTGATGTTCCGCCCGACCGGCATTCTCGGCGAGACACTGGGGAGGGCGCGGGTATGAGCAGTGCCGCTTTCAGAGATCGCCCCAAAGGTGGCGTCGGTGACGGCTTCCGCAGCTGGTGGAACTCCCTTGCGCGCCCGACGCAGTGGTTGGTCGGGGTCCCGTTCATCGCACTGCTGGCCCTTCTGCCTCTGCTGAACATTCCGCTGCTGACCACCGAAGGCACCAACTTCGGCTCGGTGATGGCGCAGTTCGGTATGTACGCGCTGATCGCCGTCGGCCTCAACGTCGTGGTCGGCCAGGCGGGACTGCTGGACCTCGGTTATGTCGGCTTCTACGCCGTCGGTGCCTACACGGTGGCCCTGCTGACCAGCCCGGACAGTCCGTGGAACCAGACCGGACCCGATGGCTGGCTGTCCAAGGACTGGGCATGGCTCGCCGTGTTGCCGATCGCGATGGCTATCACCGCGCTGTCCGGCCTGCTGCTCGGTTCTCCGACCTTGCGGCTTCGCGGCGACTACCTGGCAATCGTCACCCTCGGCTTCGGTGAGATCGTCCGGCTGCTGGCCGACAACCTGGAGGAGATCACCGGCGGCGGCCGTGGGCTGTCCCAGGTGGCCTATCCGCGGATCGGTGTGACCGACGACTTCCCACTCGGTGTGTTCTCCGCCGGCAACGTCGGAAAGACGCTCAACGCCGGCGTCTGGTGGTACTGGGTGTCGCTGTTACTGATCATCGTCGTCCTACTGTTTGTGGGAAACCTGGAGCGGTCGCGCGTCGGCCGGGCCTGGGTGGCCATCCGCGAGGACGAGGACGCGGCGGAGATCATGGGCGTGCCCACGTTCAAGTTCAAGCTATGGGCCTTCGTCATCGGCGCGATGATCGGCGGCATGTCCGGTGCGTTGTACGCGGGCCAGGTGCAGTTCGTGGTGCCGACCAATTTCAACGTCATCAACTCCGTGCTGTTTCTGTGTGCCGTCGTGCTCGGCGGTCAGGGCAATAAACTCGGCGTCATACTCGGTGCCTTCATCATCGTGTACCTGCCGAACTTCTTCCTGGGACGGACAGAGATCCTCGGCATCCCGGTCAACGGCGACAACATCGCCGAGTACAAGTATCTGTTCTTCGGAGTCGCGCTGATGGTGCTGATGATCTTCCGGCCGCAGGGCCTGATACCGGTCCGGCAGAAGCTGTTGACCTACGGCCGTGAGCTGTACGTCGCCGCCCGCCGGCGCCGGTCCACCGAGCAGTCGGAGGTCACCAAGTGAGCCGCGACGATTCCGATTCGCTGCACGATCCCGGTGCGGTCGGCGCCGGCGCCGAGGTCGGCGAGGAATACCGGCACATGTCGGAGCAGGCCTTCCGCGAGGTACCAGTGGGCCCGATGATCCTCGACGAGTCGGTCGTCGTCGACGTTGCTGACGTCCACCCTGAATTGGCCGATCCGGAGGTTGTGGCCGAGATTGTCGCCCCCACCCGGGAGATCGACACCCCGCTCGGCAAGCCCCTGGTCGAATTGCGCGACGTCACCGTACGGTTCGGCGGTCTGGTGGCACTGGACAGCGTGACGTTCGACATCCGGCGCGGCGAGATCCTCGGCCTGATCGGGCCCAACGGAGCGGGGAAAACCACCTGCTTCAACGCCATGACAGGCGTTTACCGGCCGACGTCCGGCACAGTCACGTTCGACAACCAGGTCATGGGCAAACTCAAGCGTAATCAGATCACCCGGCTCGGCATCGCCCGCACCTTTCAGAATGTCCGGCTGTTCTCGGAGATGACTGCTCTGGAGAACGTCGTCGTCGGCACGGACGCGCGGCACAAGACGTCCGTTCCCGGCGCGACATTCCGGGTCCCCCGGCACCGGCACGAGGAGCGAGATGCCATCGATCGCGGCATGGCGCTGCTCGAGTTCGTCGGGATCGGCGCCAGGGCCACAGAGAAGTCCAGGAACCTGCCGTATGGCGACCAGCGCCGGCTCGAGATCGCCCGGGCGCTGGCCACCGAACCAAAATTGCTGTGCCTGGACGAACCGGCGGCGGGCTTCAACCCCGCGGAGAAAGCGGCGCTGATGGATCTGATCCGCAAGATCAGGTCCGATGGCTACACCGTGTTGCTGATCGAGCACGACATGCGCCTGGTGATGGGCGTGACCGACCGCATCGTGGTGCTGGAGTTCGGCAAGAAGATTGCCGAGGGTCTACCCACCGAGATCCGCGACAATCCCGCCGTGGTGGCTGCCTACCTGGGGGTTCCTGACGATGCCACTGCTTGAGATCCGGGACATGACGGTCGGCTACGGCCGCATCGAGGCACTGCACGGTGTCTCGCTGTCCGTGGAGGACGGCGAACTCGTCACCTTGATCGGTGCCAACGGCGCCGGCAAGACGACCACCATGCGCGCCATCTCCGGGATCCGGCCACTGACCCGGGGAACGATCATGTTCGACGGGCAGGACATCACCAAGATGAAAGCGCATCTGCGGGTGCTTGCCGGCATCGTCCAGGCACCGGAAGGCCGCGGCGTCTTTCCTGGAATGACCGTCCAGGAGAACCTGGACATGGGCCACTACGGGCGGAAGTTCAAGTCCAAGACGGAGTATCGGGCGACCCTGGATCGGGTATTGGAACTGTTCCCGCGGCTCGGTGAGCGTCGGGACCAGATGGGCGGGACGCTCTCCGGTGGCGAGCAGCAGATGGTCGCGATCGGGCGGGCGATGATGGCCCGCCCGCGGGTGCTCCTGCTGGACGAGCCCTCGATGGGGCTGGCGCCGATGATGATCCAACAGATCTTCCGGATCATCACCGAGATCAACGCCACCGGCGTGACGATCCTGCTGGTCGAGCAGAACGCCCAGCAGGCCCTGTCCCGCTCGGACCGGGCCTACATCCTGGAAACCGGCGAGGTCGTCAAATCCGGTCCCGGCCCGGAGTTGCTGGCCGACCCGTCGATCAAAGAGGCGTACCTCGGGGTTGCGTGAACAGCGGGCGCTGCGCGCGAAATCCGTGTTGATCATGCAGCTCAGCACGCGACACGCCGACGACACGCCCGAGAAAGCGTGCTGAGCTGCATGATCAACAACAGGCGGGGGCCAGCGTGCGAGCGGAACTCACGGCTCGCGCAACAGCACGGTCAGCCGAGCCGTGCAGATGCGCCGCTCCTTCTCGTCGGTGATGACGATGTCGAACGTGCACAACGTGCGGCCGATGTGCACCGGAACCGACACGGCGGTGACGAGCCCGTGGGCGGCGGACCGGTGATGCGTGCAGTTCAGTTCGATACCCAGCGGGGTCTTGCCGTCACCGATCAAAGAGCCGTGGAACGACCCCATCGTCTCGGCCAGGGCAGCGCTCGCACCACCGTGCAGCAGGCCGAACGGTTGCCTGTTACCCGCGACCGGCATCGTCGCGACCACCCGATCGCGGGTGAACTCGGAGAGCTCGATGCCCAGGTTCTCTGCCAGCTCGCCCCGCATCTCCTGGAGGATCTCCAGGACGGCTCTCGGGTCCGGCGGCTGCGGTAGCTGCTGCAGTGCGAGGAGTCCGGCGGGTCCTGGCAGTGCTGTCATCGATGTCTCCAACGTGGGACGGGCTGCGGCTCGATCGGTGGTCCCAGTGCGTCGATCAGGATGCCCGGATGAAGGGGCCGGCACTGTCGGTGCCTGACCCTAGACTCGGGCGCGTGAGCCCGACGACAACAGGTACCCGAGCGCGCGGCGCGGCCAACCGCAGCGCCACCTCCCGCACCGTGCAACCCGCCGCAACGGAGCAGGCGACGGGCCCGGTCCTGCTGTTACTGGATGGTCATTCCATCGCCTACCGGGCCTTCCATGCGCTCCCTGCCGAGAACTTCTCGACGACGACGGGCCAGTTCACCAACGCGGTGTACGGCTTCACCTCCATGTTGATCAATCTGCTGCGGGACGAGCGACCGACCCATGTGGCCGTGGCCTTCGACCTGTCCCGGCAGACATGGCGCCGTGCGGAATACGTCGAGTACAAGTCGAATCGCGCGGCATCGCCGTCGGAGTTCAACGGTCAGATAGACCTGATCAAGGAAGTGCTGGCCGCCCTGCGGATTCCGACGGCGACGGCGGAGAACTACGAGGCGGATGACGTCATCGCGACCCTCACCATGCGGGCGGTCGCCGAGGGCATGCAGGTGCGAATCTGCAGCGGTGATCGCGATGCGCTGCAACTGGTCTCGGACGACGTCACGGTGTTGTATCCCAAGCGCGGTGTCTCCGAGCTCACCCGGTTCACGCCGGAGGAGGTCGAATCCAAATACGGCCTGACGCCGCTGCAGTATCCCGACTACGCGGCACTGCGAGGCGATCCCTCGGACAACCTGCCAGGCATTCCCGGGGTGGGGGAGAAGACTGCGGCCAAGTGGATCCGCGAGTTCGGCAGCCTCACCGCACTGACCGATCGGGTGGACGAGGTCCGCGGGAAGGTCGGGGACGCCCTGCGGGACAATCTGACCAGCGTCCTGATGAATCGCCGGCTCACCGAGTTGGTGCGGGAGGTGCCGATCGACGCCGATCCGGCCACCGACTTCCCGGCTGTGCCGTACGACCGGGAATCGGTCCACAAGATCTTCGACGACCTGCAGTTCAGAGTGCTGCGCGAGCGACTGCTGGAGACCTTCGTCCAGGAGGACGAAACGAGCACTGAGGGGTTCGAGGTCGCCGGCACCCGGTTGCCGACGGGGGCAGTGCGCCAGTGGTTGGCCGAGCACGCCGGTGGGCGGGTCGGGCTTCATGTCAGGGGGACCTGGGCGCCGGACGGCGGCGACGTGCACACCCTTGCCCTGGCAGCCGCTGACGGCGCGGCGGCGGTGGTCGATGTCGTCGGTGCCGATCCCGATGACGAGGCTGCCCTGGCTGCGTGGTTCGCCGACCCCACGCCCATCAAGGTCGGGCACGATCTCAAGCCTGCGATCAACGCGCTCACTGCCCGCGGTTGGCCGGTGGACGGCGTCGCCTGCGATACCGCGCTCGCTGCCTATCTGGCACGTCCGGGACAGGCCACCTTCGACCTGCACGACCTGGTTCATCGCTACCTGCACCGCAGCCTCGACCCGGACCACAGCACGAACTCCGAAGAGCAGCTGTCCTTGATTCCTGACGAGAACGAGACAGCCGCACGCGATGTCGACACCAGGGACATGGTGAAGGCGCGCGCCATCATCGACCTCGCCGATGCTCTCGAGAAGCACCTCGAGTCGCTCGGCCAGCGGTCCCTGCTGGCCGATATCGAGCTCCCGGTGATGACGGTGCTGGGAATCATGGAACGGGACGGCATTGCGGTAGACGTCGAATACCTCGATGATCTGCAATCGCAATTCGCCGCGGAGGCCGAGATCGCCGCCAAAGCGGCATACGCGGAGATCGGCAAGGAGGTGAACCTCGGCTCGCCGAAGCAGTTGCAGGTGGTGCTCTTCGACGAGCTGAACATGCCGAAGACCAAGCGGACGAAGACGGGCTACACCACTGACGCCGACGCGCTGGTCAACCTGCACGAGCAGACCGGGCACCCGTTCCTGACGCACCTCCTGCGGCACCGAGATGTCACCCGGCTCAAGACAACCGTCGAGGGCCTGCGGAAATCGGTGAGTGACGATGTCCGCATCCACACCACCTATCAGCAGACCGTCGCGGCGACCGGCCGGCTCTCCAGCACCGAGCCGAACCTGCAGAACATCCCCATCCGGACGGACGAGGGACGGCAGATCCGCCGCGCGTTCGTCCCCGGGCCGAACGCTGCCGTGCTGCTCACCGCGGACTACTCGCAGATCGAGATGCGAATCATGGCGACTCTTTCCGAGGATGCCGGGCTGATCGAGGCATTCAATTCGGGCGAGGACCTGCATACCGCGGTGGCCGTCCGGGCCTTCGGTCTACCCGCAGAGCAGGTGACGCCGGAACTGCGGCGCCGGATCAAGGCCATGTCCTACGGGCTGGCCTACGGACTGTCTGCTTTCGGGCTGTCGGGGCAGCTGAAGATCTCCGTCGAAGAGGCGCGGGAGCAGATGGAGGCGTACTTCGCCCGATTCGGCGGGGTGCGCGACTACCTCCGGCGCACTGTCGCGCTGGCCAGGACCGACGGTTACACCGAGACGGTGTTCGGTCGCCGGCGCTACGTCCCCGATCTGACGAGCGACAACAGGCAGAAGCGCGAGATGGCGGAGCGGATCGCGTTGAACGCGCCGATCCAGGGCAGTGCCGCGGACATCATCAAGGTGGCGATGCTCAATGTGCAGCGTCGGATAGAGCGTGAGGGACTGCGTTCGCGGATGTTGCTGCAGGTGCACGACGAACTCGTCTGCGAGGTTGTCGATTCGGAGTTGGAGGCGATGACGGCGCTGCTCCGCCAGGAGATGGCCGGGGCCTACCCGCTCGCCGTGCCGCTGGAGGTTTCCGTCGGCTCCGGCCCGAATTGGGACGCCGCGGCACACTGAAAGCCTCCGTTTGGGATGGCCATCGGTCCGTTACGCTCAGTGAATCACCGGCCGTCGGCGCCGGCCGTACCGACGACACAAGGCGGCCCGTCATGAATTCTGTGGACAATTCCGGTCTCGGCACCGCAGGACTGACGGTCGCGATCATCGTTGGCGTCGTCATCTGGATCGTCTTCGTCATCGCCTATATCAAGATCATCACCAAGGCGGGTTACTCAGGGTGGTGGGTTCTCATCCTCCTGGTCCCCATCGCCAACATCGTCATGCTGCTGGTCTTCGCCTACAAGGAATGGCCGATCCAGCGTGAGCTCGCAGAGCTCCGCGGCTGGGCCACTCAGATCCAGCGCGGCGGGCCCCCTGGTCAAACCGGTTACGGCCAGCAGCCGGGCCAGCGGGGCTGAGTCGAGGGGGCCAGAGTCGAGCGGGCCTGAGTCGAGCAGGGCTGAGTCGAGCAGGGCGTCAGCCGGGCAACCGACTGACATAGATGGCTGTGCCGGGAAACATCTCGCCCCGCTCCGGTGACCACTGTCCCCACACCGCGGTGAAACCGTCCGGCCACTCGGGCTCCAGCACATCCTCGACGACGAACCCGGCACCGACCAGTTCACGGATCCGATCGCCGAACGTGCGATGATGCTCGACGTAGGCGGGGATGCCGTCGGCATCCACCTCGACGTACGGCGAACGGTCGAAGTAGGACTGGATGGCGGTCAGCCCGGCCGGGCCCGGGTCGTCCGGAAACATCCAACGCATCGGGTGTGTCGCCGAGAACACCCACCGCCCACCCGGTACCAGCACCCTGGCGACCTGTCGCATCGCGAGTGCCGAGTCGGCGACGAACGGGATCGCGCCGAACGCGGAGAAGGCGAGATCGAAGCTGTCGTCGCGAAACGGCATCTCGCAGACATCGGCTTGCACCAGCGGAACCGGAACACCGGTGCGCCGCTCCGCCGCGGTCGCGAAGTCCAGCATCCCGGCCGACAGGTCGAAGGCGACTACCGACGCACCCCTGGTTCGCAGGTACCTCGAGCACGGCGCCGAACCGCAGCCGACCTCCAGGATCCGGCGCCCGGCCACGTCGCCGAGCAGTCCTGCTTCCGACTCGCGCAGGTTCTCCGGGGACCACACCAGGTCGTTCTCGCCGAGGAACGTACCGTGCTCGGCGTGATAGGCGGCCGCATCGGCGTCCCACCAGCGCCTGTTCGCGCTGCGGGACTCGTTCTGATCTGCGCCACGTTGGCGTGGGCGGGTGGGTCCGATGGGCGGCCTGGTGGCAGGTGCCGGCGGGCTGCCGGCGCTCGCCGAAGCAGCGGAGCCGTCGGGGGAGTGCTGGGGCACCACGGCACCATCGTCGCACTGCCGCTCGGCGCCAGAACAGGGCCTCCCAGGTCGGCGTCGGCCGCTGGCCCCGGTCGCGTCGGCCACCACAATCGGTCGGCGTCGCCTCCGGCGCACGCTGCGTTGCCTCCGGCTCGCGGTGCGCCGGGGCCCCTGTCCGACAGGTACTCGATCGGGTGGCGAATGCCGTACCCTGGGACCCGCGCTGTGGGTCTGTGCTGTCTCGGAATGGAGCAGGCCGCACTCATCCGGTCCTTCGCACCGTCAGCATCGCCTTCGTTGCAGGGCGTCGTCCTCGGTCGCCCCGGGTGAAATCTGCCCCGCCGCGTGTCGATCGTCCGGGACCCGTCGCTACGCCGTCCAAGGCGCCGTCAGGTTCTCACCAGCCCACCTCCGGAGTACCCCACCACATGTCCACCCCCACCGTCACCGCCCCGCAGGTCGCGATCAACGACATCGGGTCGGCCGAGGACTTCCTCGCAGCCATCGATCTGACGATCAAGTACTTCAACGATGGCGACATCGTCGAGGGCACCATCGTCAAGGTCGACCGCGACGAGGTCCTGCTCGACATCGGCTACAAGACCGAGGGCGTCATCCCCTCGCGCGAGCTGTCCATCAAGCACGATGTCGATCCGAGCGAGGTCGTCTCGATCGGCGAGCACGTCGAGGCCCTTGTCCTCCAGAAGGAGGACAAGGAAGGCCGTCTCATCCTGTCCAAGAAGCGGGCTCAGTACGAGCGCGCGTGGGGCACGATCGAGAAGATCAAGGAAGAGGACGGCGTTGTCTCCGGCACCGTCATCGAGGTCGTCAAGGGTGGTCTGATCCTCGACATCGGGTTGCGCGGCTTCCTGCCCGCCTCCCTGGTCGAGATGCGCCGGGTCCGGGATCTGCAGCCGTACGTCGGCCGGCAGCTGGACGCCAAGATCATCGAGCTCGACAAGAACCGCAACAATGTCGTGCTGTCCCGCCGGCAGTGGCTGGAGCAGACCCAGTCCGAGGTCCGCAGTGAATTCCTCAACCAGCTCGGCAAGGGCCAGGTCCGAAAGGGCGTCGTCTCGTCGATCGTCAACTTCGGCGCGTTCGTCGATCTCGGCGGTGTCGACGGTCTGGTGCACGTCTCCGAGCTGTCCTGGAAGCACATCGACCACCCGAGCGAGGTTGTCGAGGTCGGCCAGGAGGTCACCGTCGAGGTGCTGGACGTCGACATGGACCGCGAGCGTGTCTCGCTGTCGCTGAAGGCGACCCAGGAGGATCCGTGGCGGCACTTCGCCCGCACTCACGCCATCGGCCAGGTCGTTCCCGGCAAGGTCACCAAGCTGGTTCCGTTCGGTGCCTTCGTTCGCGTCTACGACGGCATCGAGGGCTTGGTGCACATTTCCGAGCTGGCCGGTCGGCACGTGGAGATCCCCGAGCAGGTCGTCACGGTGGATGACGAGATCTTCGTTCGGGTCATCGACATCGACCTCGAACGCCGCCGGATCTCGCTGTCGCTCAAGCAGGCGAACGAGGGAATCACCACCGAGACCGAGTTCGACGAGGTTCGCGCCCAGTACGGCGTTGTCGATCACTACGACGAGTCCGGCAACTTCGTTCCGCCGGAAGGCTTCGACGTCGAGAGTGGCGAGTGGCTCGAAGGTTTCGACACCCAGCGCGAGGCATGGGAGAAGCAGTACTCGGAGGCCCATGCCGTCTACGAGTCCCACCTCAAGCAAATCGCGGCGGCCGTTGTTGCCGACGCCGAGGCTGCCGAGCCGAGCAACTACTCGTCCGGAACGGCTGCGCCGTCCGATCCGGAGACCCCGTCGGGTTCGCTGGTGAACGACGAGCAGCTGGCCGCACTGCGCGAGCGGCTCGCCGGGAGCTGACCGTCCCGGGTCCGGGATCGCATTGCTGAAGGGCTTCATCAACAGGGCCGTCACCTCACCGGGTGGCGGCCCTGATGGCAATGTGTCACCTGACACGCCGAGCCATGGGGCGGCTCCTGGCTCTTCTGGGCGCCGCCGGACATTACGGTACAGCTATGCGACGTCACCGAATGGTTGTTGCGGCCACGGCCGCCGCGGTCCTGCTCATCGCCGGCTGCGGGTCCGACTCGGCCGGCGAGAGGCGCACTGTCACTGCGGTTGTCACGGTGCCCAGTGGCGCGGGCGGGTCGGCATCGGTTGGCGTGCCCGCCAGTGGTGCGTCGGCCGGCGGGAGTGCGACCTCCGCTGCCGGCCCCTCGTCCGCCGCCGCCGCGTCGTCGGCCGGCTCCGCGACAGCGGCTCCGATCAAGAAGGTCGATCCGCTGAAGGTGGATTGCGCCTCGATCCTGAGCGCCACCGACATCAAGAAGATCTTCAACAAGAACATCCCGAACGACCGGCTCAAGATCACCGTGGCCGAGCTCAACAAGGATGCGGGGCAGAACGGACGGATCCGCTGTCTGTACGGGCTCAGCGGGGACAAGAAGTCCGGGGCGTTCTCGATGGCACTGACCCAGTACACCACTGCGGCCGCGGCCGAGAAGCAGGTCGGGGTCACCGTCCAGAACGAGACGGACAACAACGCAAAGATCTCCAGCACGACGGTAAGCGGCTATCCCGCGACGGTGGCCTTGCGGGACGGCGGGTTGATGATCATGCCGTACGACAACTGGACACTGGCGATAGCGACGTCATCGGACATCGATGCCGCAGCGCTGCAGAAGGGTCTGCCTCAGGTGGCCGAAGCGGCGCTGGCAAGGATTTTGAAGAGCTGAGCCGCCTTGTATCGTCGTGATCGTCCGACACAGTCGGAGCACGGAATCGACTTGATGGCGCTATCCGGAGCCACTGTTGTGCGGCCTATCGAGCGGGTCGCCGGCGTTCCACTGGCGCCGCAGGGCATCCACCAGGTCGGCCCACCGGACCCGCCGCTGTGCCGAGGTCTGCTCCCGCCAGGGTGGTGTGCCTCGCTCGCCCAGGGCGACCTTGGCGAGCTGGACGCGGTCCCGTGCCGTCCGTTCGGCCCTGGAATCACCCGCCTTCAGCGCGGCGCCGACCGCCCGCCGAGCGCTCATCAGCTCGCGACGCAGCACATCCGCTGCTTCGTCCGGGATCTCGGGATCAGTGGCCCGCCAGCGGCGGCCATTGATGATCACGTAACGCCCGTCGGATGTCCGCTTCGGGCCGCCTGCCGCCGGATCGTGCGCTGTCGTCACCGTGGCGCTTCTCGGGACCGGGTTTCCCGGACACAGGTGAGCACATCCCGTTCCAATCCTGTCCGGCTACGTACGCGGCGCAGCGGGAACCAGCCGGATCGATGTCCGTGCCGACGCGATGGTGGTGCGTACAGCCGGATCGCCGACCGCACCCAGGAAGGTCAGACAGCTGCGGCGACTGGTGCCCTCACCGACCGTCCGGCGGTGGATCGTGGCGCGGCCCAGCGGTGCTTGCCCGGGCGGAACCAGGCCAGCAACCCGCGACGCACAACAACGGCCAGGGCGGTCACCGAGATGAGGCCGGGACGGCCGAGCCGGTGCCGGCCGCCGGTCGGAGCGGTGACCTGAGTGATGCTGATGGTGCTCACGGCGTCTCCTTTATTCGCGGTGCGGCGCCTGCCGGGTCTGACATCGCCCGTGAGAGACGGGGTCTGCTTCCTGCTGACGCTACGTGGCAGGCTGTGTCCCGGCCGGGAGGCGCAGGCGCGTGTCGGCCGGCCGGGCAACGCCCCTGAAGAATGCGGGAAGGCGGAACCATGATCACCGTTGCGGTGACGGGCGGCATCGGCGCCGGCAAGTCCACCGTGTCGGCCGCTCTCCGCGACCGGGGGGCCGTCGTCATCGACAGCGATCAGCTCGCCAGGGAGGTGGTCGCCGCGGGCACCCCCGGCCTTCAAGCGGTCAGGGAGGAGTTCGGTCCGCGAATGATCGGGCCGGACGGGGCACTGGACAGGGTCGCCCTGGCCGCTGTGGTCTTTTCGGACTCGGCCGCCCGAGCCCGACTGGAGGGCATCACCCACCCGCGGGTGCGCGCACGGTTCACCGAGCTCCAGCGGCAGGCTCCCGGTGATGCGGTTGTCGTCAACGACATCCCGTTGCTGACCACGCTGTCCGTCGCCGCCTCGTTTCACCTGGTGATCGGCGTGGTGGCCGACCCCGACGTACGGACGAGGCGCCTGGTAGGCCGGGGGCTGTCCGAGGCGGACGCACGGGCACGGATGGCGAGCCAGTTGACGGACGAGGAACGAGCCTCACTGTCCGACGTGATAGTGCACAATCACGGCGAGGTTGCCGGCCTGGAAAGCGCCGTGAACGAGCTGTGGACGGGCCGCCTGCTGCCGTTCGAGGCGAACACCAGAACCGGACGGCCTGCTCTCCGAAACGGCGGACCTGAGCTTCTCCCGCCTGATCTGCGGTGGCCGGCGGACGGCAGCAGGCTGGCGGCCCGGGTGTCGGCCGCGGTCGGGGGTCTGCCGGTCGATCACATCGGCCCGACAGCGATTCCCGGGATGCCGGCCAAGGATGTCATCGACCTTCAGCTGGCGGTGCCGGACCTGCTCACGGCAGATCGCTTGTCCGCCGATCTGACGGCGGCCGGTTTCCCGGGCGTGCCGGGCGACGACCGGGACACACCCCACGGCGGGACTCAGGACCGTGCTGATGACGACCCTGCCCGATGGGTCGAACGGCTGCACGTCAATGCCGATCCCGGACGCACTCTCAACCTCTACCTGAGGGTGAGGGATGCCCCGAATTGGCGGTGGGCATTGCTCGCCCGGGACTGGCTGAGGGCCGAACCGGCGGAGCGCGCGGCCTATCTCGATGTTGAGCAAGCGGCGAACCGGCACCGAGCGGGCGCGGCGACCGACAGTGCCGACTTCTCGACGGAGCAGTGGATCGACGCGGCCTATTCGCGCGGTCTGCGGTGGGCTTTGCGGACCGGGTGGACGCCGAACGCGCGATGAAACCTCGGCCCGGACGCAGCGGAACGGGTCGGGATCGCCGCTCGGGATGACTGTCGGACTCTCCGCGTACCGTGGCCACGTGGCTTTCGCAACCGAACATCCCGTCATTGCCGTCTCCGAACACCGGCCGGTCGGGGACATCCCGCGGTCGACCGGTCGCTTCGAGGTGGTCAGCGATTATTCGCCGTCCGGCGATCAACCGACGGCCATCGACGATCTCGAACAGCGGCTCGAGGCGGGGGAGAAAGACGTCGTGCTGCTCGGCGCCACCGGCACCGGCAAGTCGGCCACGACGGCCTGGCTGATCGAGAAGGTGCAGCGGCCGACGCTGGTGATGGCACCCAACAAGACACTCGCCGCGCAGCTCGCGAACGAGCTGCGAGAGCTCTTCCCGCACAACGCGGTCGAGTACTTCGTCTCCTATTACGACTATTACCAACCGGAGGCCTACGTCCCGCAGACCGACACCTACATCGAGAAGGATTCATCGATCAACTCGGATGTGGAGCGTCTGCGGCACTCCGCCACCATGTCCCTGCTGTCCCGGCGCGACGTCATCGTGGTGGCTTCGGTGTCCTGCATCTACGGCCTCGGCACCCCGCAGTCGTACATGGACCGTTCGCTGCCGGTGGCGGTGGGGGACAGCATCGATCGCGACACCCTGCTGCGGGCGCTGGTCGAGATCCAGTACGCGCGCAACGATGTGTCGTTCACCAGAGGTTCGTTCCGGGTGCGCGGTGACACGGTCGAGATCATCCCCGCCTACGAGGAACTCGCTGTGCGGATCGAATTCTTCGGTGACGAAATAGAGCGGCTCTACTACCTTCACCCGCTGACCGGTGACGTCGTCCGCGAGGTCCCGTCGCTGCGGATCTTCCCGGCCACCCACTACGTGGCCGGTCCGGAGCGGATGGAGAAGGCGATCGCCGCCATTGAACAGGAACTCGCCGACCGGCTGGCCGAGATGGAGAAGCAGGGGAAGCTACTGGAATCCCAGCGGCTGCGGATGAGAACCAGCTACGACATCGAGATGATGCGCCAGGTCGGGTTCTGCTCCGGCATCGAAAACTATTCGCGGCACATCGACGGCCGCCCGCAGGGTTCGGCACCCGCCACCTTGATCGACTACTTCCCCGAAGACTTCCTGATGGTGATCGATGAGTCACACGTGACCGTGCCGCAGATCGGGGCCATGCACGAGGGCGACGCGTCTCGGAAACGGACTCTGGTGGACCACGGCTTCCGGCTGCCGTCCGCGCTGGACAATCGGCCGTTGACCTGGGAGGAGTTCGCCGGCCGCGTCGGCCAGACGGTGTATCTGTCGGCGACCCCGGGACCATACGAAATGGGCCGGGCGCACGGGGAATTTGTCGAGCAGGTCATCCGGCCGACCGGTCTGGTCGATCCGGAGATCGTCGTCAAGCCGACCCGGGGACAGATCGACGACCTCATCGGCGAGATCCGGCAGCGCAGCGCACAGAACGAGCGGGTACTGGTGACAACGCTGACCAAGAAGATGTCAGAGGACCTGACGGACTACCTGCTCGAGCTGGGCATTCGGGTGCGGTACCTGCATTCCGAGGTCGACACCCTGCGTCGGGTGGAACTGCTCCGCGAACTCCGGATGGGCGAGTTCGACGTGCTGGTCGGGATCAACCTGCTGCGGGAGGGCCTCGACCTTCCGGAGGTGTCCCTGGTGGCCATCCTCGACGCGGACAAGGAGGGCTTCCTGCGCTCGGAGACGTCGCTGATCCAGACGATCGGTCGAGCCGCGCGGAACGTCAACGGCCAGGTGCACATGTATGCGGACAAGATCACCCCGTCGATGGCGAGGGCGATCGACGAGACCACCCGGCGACGACAGAAGCAACGGGATTACAACGCCGCCAACGGCATCGATCCGACGCCGCTCCGCAAGAAGATCAACGACATCCTCGAGCGGGTCTACGCAGAGGCGGAGGACTCGGTCGACGGAGCCACCCCGATCCGGCAGGGTGGCTCGGGTCGTAGCTCGTCACGTGGCCGGCGGGCCGCGGGGGAGAAGGGGCCGGGGCGTTCGACCTCAGGTGTGTACGCGGGGCACAACACGGTGGGCATGGCACGCAACGAACTGGCGGATCTCGTCCAGCAGCTCACCGATCAAATGATGAACGCAGCGCGCGACCTGCAATTCGAACTCGCGGGGCGACTGCGTGACGAGATCCGAGAACTCAAGCGGGAAATCCGAGACATGGACTCCGCGGGGGTGGTCGCCGCGGCGAGGTGAGGCGGGTTCGATTTCTTGGCGGCTATTCGTCGAGCATGCGCAGCGCGAGGACGGCAATACCCGCCAGGGCGCCGCGGGAATGTGCCGAATCAAGGCCGGAGCCGACCACGACAGCCTCATGACGGGTACCGCAGGCTGCCAAAACCGTTCCCCGATAGTACATCTCGTACGGCGCACCGCTGACCCGCCCGGTCGCGTCGATTGCGATGTGGTCGGTGTCAGAGTCCCGGCCGACGCCGTCCTGCTGGGCGAGGAAGCGGGCCTGCAGCGCCGGAAATTCACTGCTCGCCCTACCGACCGTCTGCAGTTTGAGCTCGGCACGGGTGCCGTCCTCGAAAAGGATTCGCCACCGCGCCGTCCCACTCGATGCCGCGCCGTCGGGTGCCGGTCCGTCGGGTGCCGCGCCGTCGGGTGCCGCGCCGTCGGGTGCTGCGCCGTCGGGTGCTGCGCCCTCATGTGCTGCGCGGTCGGGTGCCGGTTGGGTGTTCGAGGAGCCGTTGTCAACGACGCGGTTCCCTATTACGCGGTTGTCGGCGAGGCCGTTGTCCTCGGCGACAAGCTGGGCCGGCAGGTTCTGTGCCGCGCCATGCGGGTGGCCCGGCTCGTGGGGCTGCTGCACTTCCTGGTTCGCCGTTGAGGAATTCGTTTGCACACCCTCCACCCGAACAACGTGGCGACACAGGTAATCGCTCATCACAGCGAGGTCGACGGCGCCGAGCCCCCGGGGATCACCGACAGGCAATGCAGGCACGACCGCCAGGTCCGGCAGATTCGCGACTGGCCGCATCGTGCGGGACTTCTGCGGGCGCCCCACGATTGCGCGCTTCCATCGGTTCCACATGGCCGGACCTACCTGCACGAAAGCGACGGACTGCCCGGAGTAGGGCGCGCACTACGCATCTTAGTGAGGAGGTCATCGACGGTCAGCCGCCGATGGGGGACCGTCATCGCTCAGATGAGTGATCCGATCAGGCTCAGCTGGTGATGTCCTTGCGCCGGAAACGGAGCACCGCCAACGTCGTGAACAGCACTGCGTAGGCCAAGCTGGCGAAGCCACCACGGATCATGTCGTCCCAGCGGACCGGGTCCACCAGCGCACCCGTCCAGGCGAACGAGTAATGCGTCGGTAGCCAGTTCCGGATGTCTCCCAGCGCATCGATCTGGTTGAGGATCTGCGACAGGATCGAGATCAGCACCGCACCGCCGACCGCGCCGAGCGGGGCGTCGGTCGAGACACTCAACAGCAGTGCCAACCCGGCCACCCAGGTCAGCTGGACCGCGACGTATCCCACGATGATCCCGAGCCGGAGCAGGCCCTCGCCGAAGGTGAACTGCTCGCCGACAGGTGTCGACAGCGGGTTCCAGCCGTAGGCGAATCCGCCGATGATCAACGCGGTGACCGGCAGGATCGACAGCGCGAGTACCGACAACAGCCCTGCGACCAGCACTTTCTGCCGGATCAGGCGGATCCTCGGGACCGGCATGGCCAGCAGGTAGCGCAGCGACGACCACGATGCCTCGGACGCGATCGTGTCACCGAAGAACAACGAGATGACGACGATCAACAGGAAGCTGGCCGAGAAGAACAACGACACCATCGCAAAGTTGATGGACCCCGAGGTGGCCAGGTCGACCAGCGACACGGCTCCCCGGGCCCCGTTGTTGCTGCCGAAGGCGAAGGAGATCACCAGGATCACCGGGAGCAAAGCCATGAATCCCAGCGCAACCTGGGTGCGGCGCCGTCGCAGCTGCCTGCTGAGTTCGACCCGGACCGGCAGCGTGCGGCCGACGGCGAATCCAACGGGTGTGCCGTGTTCCGTTACCGGCACGGCGGCCGTCACCGAATTCATCGCGGCCACCGCGGCGTCGGCCGAGTGGTCGTGATGGACGGGACTCATTCCGCACCTCCGTGCTGTGAGCTGGTGCCGACGGGCGTCAGCCCACCGGGATCGTTGGGCCGGTTGTCCGGAGACGACTCCAATGCCGACGCCGACTCCAATGCCGACCCGGTGCCGTAGTCGACCTCGTGGGATGTCGGGGCCAGGTCTGCTGCGCCTGCGGTCTCATCGGAACCCGACGCGCCGATCAGCGTCAGGAATACGTCCTCCAGCCTGTTCCGTGGCGCGGCGGCCATGACCGCAATGCCGGCCGACACCAGGGCCGACACCGCCGCGGAGGGCGGGACGGTGCCGAGATCCGCCTGCACGCCTGTTTCGGTCAGCTCGACGTCATCGGCCATGGTCCGCAGCACCGCGGCCGCGGCATCCTGGTCGTCGACGGAGAACACCATCTCGCCCGATGACGAGACCAGTTCGGCAACGGTGCCGGACGCGATGGTGCGACCGAGGTGCACGACGACGACGTGGCTGCAGGTCTGTTCCACCTCGGACAGCAGGTGGCTGGATACCAGCACAGTCCGTCCGCTGGCCGCGTACCGCCGCAGCACCTCGCGCATGGCGTGGATCTGTGGCGGATCCAGGCCGTTGGTCGGCTCGTCCATCAACAGCAGGTCCGGTAGCCCGAGCATCGCCTGCGCGATGGCCAGCCGTTGCCGCATGCCCTGCGAATAGGTGCGGACCTTGCGGTTGACTGCCTTCCCCAGGCCGGCGATCTCCAGTGCCTCCGCCATGTGTGCGTCGGCGGCGGGACGGCCGGTCGCCTTCCAGTACAGGTCCAGGTTCGCCTTTCCTGACAGGTGCGGCAGGAACCCGGAGCCCTCGACGAAACTGCCGATGCGGGAGAGGATGTCGGACCCGGGGCGGATCTTGTGACCGAAGACCCGGATCTCGCCCTGGGTCGGTTGGATCAGGCCCATCACCATGCGCAGGGTGGTGGTTTTGCCGGCCCCGTTCGGGCCGAGCAGACCCAGCACCTGGCCGGCCTCGACGCGGAAACCGACGTCCGTCACCGCTTTGACGCCGCCCGGGTAGGACTTCCCGAGCCCGGTGATGGACAGCGGAACGCCGACCAGTGCCGGATCGACGTCGGAGCGGCGTGACCGCACTCGCCCGCCGAGGATGAGCCCGAGCAGTGCGAGCACAGCGAGCACCGCGAGACCGACGAATTGCCCAACGGGAATGTCGGACGCGGATACCCGCACGCCGGGAACCTCCGGTGCACTCACCCCGCCGGCAACCTCGGTGCCGCGGATGGAACCTCCGGCCAGCGAGATCTGGTACGCGGCAGGCGCTGTAGGACCGGCGAAGGCCTGATCTGTGGTGGCCAGCGCCACCTCGATGGTGGATCCGGCTTCCACCTGCAATGCGGTTGCGGGCAGATCGACGGTGACGGTAACCGGGCTTCCGTCGGCAGGCAGGTTGGTCAACCGGATCGGCGCGACGGCTCCGCCGGCGAGCGTTCTCGTTCCCCCCTCCGAGACCTTGCTCAGCGACCCGTACAGCACCGCACCGTCATCCTGGGCGGAAGAACCCGCTGCGGCTCCGACGTTCCCGGGGACCGCCACCTTGGAGACCGTCACCGTCACTCTCGGGGTGCCGGTGATCAACGTCAGTTCACCGAACGGCTGGGACCCGAATCGCGCCGTCTGGCCGGGAAGTCCGCCGGCGAAGGTGGACAGCGCCGTGGACGCGAGCCCGGACAGGCCCGGCAGGCTCGAGATCGACGCCGGTGATGCGCCGGGAGGGTTGACGACGAACTGCGGCGCTCCGCTCAGCGCGATCGCCGCCCGATCGGTCGTGGTTGCGTCGGTCAGGCCCGGGTAGACAGGTGCCTCCAGCGTCCTGCTGCGGGCTGATCCGGTGTCCGACAGCGGACCTTCGACGGTGTACTGGAACGCCGTAGAGGGGACGGGGCCGGTGTCGGCGAGATAGTGCTGGAACCACTCGGTGATCCGGGCCTCGGTGGCCGGATCCGGGCTGCCACCGTCGTGACCGCCGTTGTACCAGGTCATCGCGACCGTGGCGCCGTTCGCGGCGATGGCCCGGGCGTTGGCGTCGGCCTCACTGAGCGGGAACAGGGTGTCCCGCTCACCCTGCACGAGCAGTGTCGGAGCAGTGATGTCGCCGACAACCGATTTGGGGCTGGACTTTTCGAGCAGCGTCGAGAACGCTGGGGTGATCCGCCCGGTCTGCGCAGCCTGGGCGTAGCCGGCGCACAATTCAACCCGCATCCGGCCGCATGCCGCCGAGATCGCGGCCGGTGTCTGCGCGGTGCCGTCACCCGTACCGCCGGCGTCCGGGGCCGTCGACTGCCCGCTCGGCGCTGCAGCCGACGATGAGCTGGTCCCACCCCGGCGCACGAAGCCGCTGTCGCCGCTGTCGCCCTGCGCCACTCCGGTCGGCGACGCCGACAGGGCCGCGCCGGTCGTGATGGAGGCCATCAACGTGGACGTCCAGAACTTCTTGAACACCCCGTCCCCGACGCCGGAGGCTGCCGCCGGGGTGGTGGCCCGCTGATCGGCCGGCGTCGCCTGCGCGTTCGGGAACAGTGACTGCTCGAGGTCGTTCCAGGTGATCAGCGGCACCGCCGCGTCGACCCGGGGATCCGTGCCGGCCAGCATCAGCGACAGCGCACCACCGTACGACGCGCCGGTGACACCCACCCTGGGGTCGTCCGCACCGTCCTGCACAACCTCGGGCTGGGTGCCCAGCCAGTCCACGATCGCCCGGCCGTCCGGGATCTCGTAGTCCAGTGAGTCGAGCCCGATCTGCCCCGTCGAGGCTCCGAAGCCGCGCGCGGAGTAGGCGAGAACGACGAATCCGTCCCGCGCCAGCTGCTCCGCGTTCGCAGCCACCGATCGCTTGGAGCCGCCAAAGCCGTGCGCCATGATCACCGCGGGCGCCGGCGTCTGCGCCGGGAGATACAGAGTCGAATCGAGTTGAACTGGCTCGTCGATGCCGGGCCCACCCGGCGCGGTGATCGTCACGTCCCGGGTGGCGACGGTCGCCGGCGCCGGCGCGGGCCACGCGGCCCAGGTCACGGCCGCAACCAGGGCGAGAACCACGACGACAGCCGTGATCTTTCGTTCCCGCGAGTTGAACAGGCGGCGCAGGCGACCCTTCACCGAGGCATACCGGGCGGGCGCTGATCGCTGATGACCTGTTCGTTCATCCCACCAGGGTGCCAGAGGACGCGGCAGGGACGTTCAGGGTGAACCCTGAGCCGCTCCCGCTGGGGTCGGCGCCGGCGCCGGGCGGACGGATGAGAGATTGCCCTCGTGAAGCCGGCCGACATCGCCCTGATCCGCACGTTGAGCTGTCCCGCGATCGCCGCGGACGGGTCCGTCGTGATCGCCGTCACCGCTCCCGACGTGGATGCGGACCTGTATCGCGGCCACCTGCACCGGCTCCGGCCGGCCGTCGAAGCTGTTGCACCGCAGGCGTCTTCACCCGAGGACAGTTCCGCCCTGACGGTCGGCCCGCGCGACTCCGATCCGGTGACCAGCCCCGACGGTCGTCAGATCGTGTTCCGGCGCGCGGCCCAGACGGGTCCTGCGCAGCTGTTCGCGATGCCGCTGAACGGCGGCGAACCGCGCCGGATCGCCGAGCATCCACTCGGCGCGGGACCGGTCGTATTCTCCCCGGACGGCCGCCGGGTCGCCTACGTCGCGGCCGTGCCGGAACCGGGCCGGTACGGCACCGACGATGACGTGCCCGCCGCCGTCGAACCGCCGCGGTGGATCACCCGGCTCTCCTACCGGTTGGACGGCGAGGGCTTTGTCGTCGACAAACAGGCTCAACTGTTCGTCGTCGAACTCGCCGGTGGTCCACCCGTTCAGCTCACTTCCGAGCCATCCGGCGTTGCCGACCCGTTCTTCGCCGGCGCCGACCGCCTGCTCTACGTCCGGTCGACAGGGGTGGATCAGCTGACCGACGAGATCGCCGCTGTCGACGTGCCGGTGGATCTGGCGGCCGCGCCGGCGCCGACCCGGGGCGGGGTCATCGTCACCGCGGGTGGATCGGCGGCATGGCCGGTGGTGGCCGGTGACCAGGTAATGTACCTGGGAGCGGAGTTCTCCGGGATCGACGCGGTGGCACACACTCTCGGCGTCTGGACCGCTCCCTTGGCCGGCGGCTCGCCGCGCCGGCTCACCGATCGGACCACCATTCACGTCGAGCGGGCCGCGGGTCGGCCCCAGGTGGTGGGGAATCGGGTGCTGGTTCCTGTGGTGGACCGCGGGGTTGTTGCTGTCCGCGGCGTTCCCCTGTCCTCGCGCGACATCGAGTTGCCCGGCCTCCCGGTGGTGGTCGGCGAGGGTGCCGTCGTCGGGTCCTTCGTGGTACGCGGGCGGACCGTGGCAGCCGTGGTCGCGGACAGCCACGGGCCGGGCGAGGTGGTGACCGTACAGGTCGCCAATGACGGATCGGGGATCGATCGGCAGCAACTGTCGAACTTCGCCCGGGACCTGTCGGGTGCCGGGATCCGTCCCGCCATCGAGCTCACCGCGACGGCGCCGGACGGTTACCCGGTGCACGGCTGGCTCGTTACGCCCGAGGGGGACGGTCCGCATTCGGTGCTGCTGGTGGTGCACGGCGGTCCGTTCGCCGCCTACGGCCCGGCATTCTTCGACGAGGCCCAGGTCTACGCAGGCGCGGGGTACGCGGTCGTGCTGGGTAATCCCCGCGGGTCGGCGGGATATGGCGAAGGTCACGGCCGGGCGGTGGTTGGTCGCCTGGGCACGGTCGATGTCGACGATGTTCTGGCCCTGCTCGATGCGGCCCTGACGCGGCCGGACTGCAACGCCGAGCGGGTGGGCGTGATGGGCGGGTCCTACGGCGGTTTCATGACGTCCTGGCTCTCCTCGCACGCACCGGAAAGGTTCGTCGTGGCGATCAGCGAGCGGGCGGTCAACGCGTGGGATTCTTTCGCCGGATCCAGCGACATCGGCTACTACTTTGCCGAGGCCTACGTCGGGGCCGACCGGGAACTGCAGTGGGCAGCGTCCCCGCTGGCGCACGCAGACGACATCGACCTGCCGTTGTTGATCATCCACTCCGAACAGGATTGGCGATGCCCGATCGAGCAGGCGCAGCGGCTGTTCGTCGCCCTGGCCCGCCGCGGTGCAGAGATCGAGATGCTGCTGTTCCCCGGGGAGGGCCACGAGCTGTCCAGGTCAGGCCGTCCCAGGCATCGGTTGCAGCGGTTCGAGGCGATCCTGGACTGGTGGGACCGTCATCTGCCGTCGGGGTCCTGACCGTCGTCGGCCAGGGCCACGGGTCCAGGTCCAGGTCCGGGTCCGGGTTGAGCGGAATCGGCGCGCAGTTGGTCGAGGTGACCGTTCGCGTTCTCGATGCGCTGCTCCAGCAGCGCCTCCTCCAGATCCAGGCCGTACTCCACCTCCCGCAGCACCTCCTCGGACAACCGGCCCTCGTTGCGCATCCTGACGAAGACGTCCCGCTCGATGGTCACCATGTCCCTGTTCCACCGCGCGATCCGGCCGATGCGGGCGCCTGCGTCCGCGCCCGTTTGGTCCCACTGTTCGGTCATTCGCCGCCAGTCGCGGAAAGACACCCAAGCGCGCATCCGGTCCGCCTCCTGCGCAGGCAGGTTGCCGGTGGCAATCTCCTTTTCGACGGCGTCGTTGATCGCCGTGCCCGCCTCTGCCCTGGCGTCGGCACGTTCCTGCCGGAGGTCGGCGTCGGGATCGCCCGGTAGGTGCAGCGCGGTAATCACCGATGGCAGTGATAGCCCCTGCACCACCAAGGTTCCCAGGATGACGGCAATCGTGCAGGTGAGCAGCAGCGAACGGTACGGGGTGTCCAGCGGTAGGGTCTGCGCCGCTGCCAACGACACCACGCCTCGCATGCCGGCCCAGGAGATCGCTGCCAGCGGGCGCCATGAGCCGAACGTTCCCGGCCGGTGCAGCAACCGACCGACCGCGTCCGTCAGGAAGATCCATACCGGCCGGATCCCGATGACGGTCAGCAGCACCGCCGCGGAGATCAGCAGCACGGGTCGGCGGCCGATGTCCGGCGCGGTCACGATGCCCCACAACTGCAGACCGATGAGAGCGAAGACGGAGCCCTCCAGGACGTACTGGATCGACGCCCACGTCGCCCGCAGGGTCAGCCGGACCTCCGGCCCCAGGTCGTACGGGGCCCGGAAGCCCAGCACCAGCCCGGTGATCACCACGGCCAGCATTCCCGATGCGTCCAGCAGCTCACCGACCTGATAGGCGAGGAACGGCGTCACCAACGACAGCGCGGTCGTCGCCAGCGACGATCGGGTGTACCTGCGGGCCGCCGACAGCAGGAACCCCAGCACCGCCCCGACGATCACCCCGCCGGCCGTCGCCCAGGCGAACTGGACCACCGCGCCGCCGACCGACAGGGTGCCCAGGCTGATCCCGACGATGGCAACCCGCAGCAGCACCAGCGATGTCGCATCGTTGAACAACGACTCGCCTTCGAGCACGGTGACCACCCGCCGGGGCAGACCGGCCCTCCTGGCGACCGCCACCGCGGCCACGGCATCCGGTGGCGCCACGATCGCGCCCAGTGCCAGAGCCGCGGCGAACGGCATGTCCGGAACGATGAGGTACACAACGGTGGCCACGGCCAGTGCGGTGACCAGCACCATGCCGACCGCCAGTTGGACGATGGACCGGAGCAGGGTGCGCAGCGCGATGACGGAGGCTTCGGCGGCTGCGGCGTACAGCAGCGGCGGGATCAGCACCGAGAGAACGATTTCCGGGTTGACCTGGTAGTCCGGGACGCCGGGGACGAACGACGCCGCCACACCGGCAATCACCAGCAGGATCGGTGCGGGCACCCTGATGCGGCCGGCGATCCCGTTGACCAGGACAACCCCGACCACCAGGAACACCACCGGCTCGAGTTCGGGCATCTTGCTGTTTCCTCGCAGTTGACCGGGTGGCGCAGGGACCGCGCTCATCGTGACAGGTGGGCACCGACGGACCCGTCGTTTCTGCGCAGCGGAATATTCGACATCCATCGGCAGGTTGCGCTGTGGGAAAACCGTGTTGACCCACTGTCGCTGCGGTCAGTGATACTCGGGCACGAAACGCGGCGTCAGTGGCGTCGCCGCGCCGCTTGTTTTGACGCCCTCGCGGTGTCTACCCCCAGCCGAGTCCATCCGGAGTCGGCGACGCCCACACAGCAGCAGGAGTAGTTGTGCTCACACCACCACCCGAAGACGTGCTCACCTACGGAGCCCACGCCGCACCACCGGACCCAGCCGAGGTCGAGGCGTTGCGCGCCGCCCAGGTCGGCGGCGCGCAGCATCCCGCCGGCAATGGATCACGGTCGCAGCATGCGAAAGAGGACCTCTCGCTCGACCCGAAGCGGTGGATCGCGCTACTCGTCATCGGCATCTCCCAGCTGATGGTGATCCTGGACGCCACGATCGTGAACATCGCCCTGCCGCAGGCGCAGGCCGCACTCGCCATCTCCGACGCCGACCGGCAGTGGATGGTCACGGCGTACGCGCTGCCCTTCGG
>JBBRVZ010000015.1:0-48855 GCA_038246445.1 Mycobacteriales bacterium | reverse complement strand
GCACTGAACCCGGCCAGGGGTGGCCGGTTCTATCAAGCGTTCGAGGCGATCGATTGGCGCGAATAGCGCTCGTTCGCGGCCGGATCATCACCGTGGTGTCGTCGGGGACTGCTCTGTGATGTGATGACGACGATGTGATGATCACATCGGAAGAGCTGCCATTCGGGGGTGCGGTGTACGAGTGTGCAGCGACCGCTGAACTGTTGCCCGGACGCGGGGACGATCACGCTGCATGGTGCGCCGCCCCTTCGGGAAAACGAACTGCTGTCAAGCAATCCCGGTAGCGTAAAGGCAATGCCGCTGGCAACCTGCGCGCGAACACGTCGATGACGATCAGAATCGACGTCGGCTCCGGTGTGCCGCCGTACGAACAGGTGCGCGGGCAGCTGGCCGGCCAGATCAACGAGGGCGCGCTGCCGGTGGGCACCCGGCTCCCGACCGTCCGTGGACTCGCCGCCGAGCTGGGCCTCGCGGTGAACACCGTGGCCCGCGCGTACCGCGAGCTGGAAGAAGCCGAACTGGTCCAGACACGCGGCCGCGCGGGCACTTTCGTCTCCGGCACCGGTGATCGCAGCCGCCTGGCAGCGGCGGAGGCGGCCGCCTCCTACACCGCGACCGTCGACAGCCTGGGGATCGAGCGCGCCGAGGCACTGGATATCGTGCGCGCCGCGCTGGAGCGGTGACGACTGGTACCCAGCCATGTGGAGCCATTGCGGTTGGTCCGCTGAGTGGAGCGCCTACGGGGCCACCGCGGGGAGTTCGATGACGGCTCGAACGCCGCCCGTCGGTGCTTCCACGAGACTGAACGTGCCGCCGTGTGCGGCGGCCACTTCCCGCACCAGCGACAGCCCCAGGCCGAACCTCCGCCCACCGCCGACCCCGGACGGCGCCGCCTGGCCGCGGGCGAAACGCTCGGTCAGCCTGGTCGCGTCGTCCCCGCCGAGCCCACCCCCGGTGTCGGTGACGGCGAGCAGGATGCGGTCGCCGGCGGCCTCCGCCGCCACTACGACCTGCCCGCCGTCGGGGGTGTGTGACAAAGCGTTGTCGACCAGCGCGGTGATCGCCCGGCGCAGCGCCGTGCGGGACCCCCGAATCTGCCGATCGCCCGACGAGGTCAGGACCAGCGATACCCCGGCCCCGGCCGCGAGCACCTGCATGCTGGCCACCACCTCACCCGTGACATCGGCAACGTCGAGCGGCTCCCCGCGTCGCGGATCTGCTGCCAGCGCAGCGCTTTCGAGCATTTCGTCCACGATCTCGCCCAGCGCCCGAGAATCGCTGAGCAACTGGTCCACCGCCGGCCGCGACGGGTCGTCGGGTGCCATCTTCCGGGCGACCAGTTGCGCCCTGGTGTGCAGCACGGTCAGCGGGGTTCGCAGTTCGTGACCGGCATCGGCCACGAAACGTCGCTGCAGCGCAAGGGCTTCGCCCAGCGGGGCGACGGCCCGGCGGGCCACCAGGAACCCGACCAGGCCGGCGATGGCGATCCCGATGATCCCCGCAATCAGCAGGGTTTCACGAAGGAGGCTGTCGATGTCGTCATCGCCGGTCTCCGGCCGGGGTCCGGGCGGGCGGCCGCCGTGGCGCACCTGGGTGATCGAAAGGGCCAGCAGCGCAACGACGATCACCACGACCGCGCAGGCGGCCGAGATCTGCCAGGCAACCCTGCGGGCGGCTGAGCGCAGCAGCGCCGCATCCGGCCCGTCGGGGCGCGGGCTCATGCGACACCCAGCCGGTAGCCCAGGCCGTGCACGGTCCGGACGGCGTCCCGGCCGAGCTTGCGGCGCAGGTAATACACGTACGTGTCGACGGTGCCCTGCCCGTCGCCCGGGTCGAAGACGGCGGCGAGGAGCTCCGGTCTGGTGAACACCTTGCTCGGACGCCTGGCCAGCACCTCGAGCAGAGCCGCCTCCTTTCCGGATAGCTCCACGTGATCCGCGCCATGACCGAGCACCCGCCGGCCGTCCACGTCGAACCGTCGACGACCCAACGACACGACGCCGGCGACGTCGGCATGACGGCGCAGCAGCGCCCGCAGCCGGGCCAGCAGTTCGTCGATCTCGAACGGTTTGACCAGGTAGTCCTCGGCACCGGCGTCCAGCCCCCGCACCCGATCGGCGACCGTGCCGCGGGCGGTCAGGATCAGGATGGGCGTGCCGATGCCGCGGTTCCGGAGCCTGCCGATCAGGTCGATGCCGTCGATCGCCGGCAAGCCGCGGTCGATCACCATCACGTCGTACTGGCGGGTGAGCGCCAGGTGCAGGCCGGCCTGGCCGTCGGCGGCGTGATCGACACGGTGCTGGTCGCCGAGGACCTCCATTAGCAGCGGACCGAGGTTGCGGTCGTCCTCGACCAGTAGTAGCCGCGGTACCCCGGCGCCGGATTCACTGCCGTCGGGCCCGTCCGCACTGTCGGCATCGGTGTGATGGCTCACCTGGTGATGGTGTCACGCACCGTTCTGAGATCCCTCTGATGACCCGTCGGCACTATCAGTGGGGCGGGGAGGTCCCGCAGAGCGCCGGTGCAGACATGAGTAGGTGAACCATGGCGATGACCCAACAGCCGATCCGGAGAAGCGTCACCATTGCGGCACTACCGCCGTTCCTGCCCGATCCTGACGGTCGTCGTCGGCGGCGGTTCGTCGCCCGGCTCGTGGTGGGGCTTGCCGCGGCAGGGTTGCTGTTCGTCATCGCCCTGTGGCTGATCGGCGGCGGTCTGCGGGGGTTTGCGACGGTCGGTGGACCGGCCACCGAGATCGGTCGCCTGTCCGGGCTTCTCGCGTCCTATCTGCTGCTCGTCCAGGTACTGCTGATGGCGAGAATCCCGTGGCTCGAGCGCATCTGGGGCCAGGACGTGCTGGCGCGGCAGCACCGGCTGGTCGGGTTCGCCTCGTTCGATCTCCTCATCCTGCACATCGTCACCATCGTGCTCGGCTACGCCGCCGCCGCGAACACGGGTGTGCTGCATGAGATCTGGCAGCTGCTGACCATCTACCCGGGGATGCTGCTGGCAGCGGCCGGCACCCTGGCGCTGGTGGCCGTCGTCGGCACGTCGATCCGGGCAGCACGACGCTCGTTGAGGTACGAATCCTGGCACCTGATTCACCTGTACGCCTACCTCGGTGTGGGGCTCGCGCTGCCCCATCAACTGTGGACCGGCAGCGACTTCGTCGCCTCCCCACTGGCGAGCGTCTTCTGGTGGGCCCTGTGGGCTGCCGCCGCCGGCGCGGTGCTGTTCTGGCGGGTCGGGACCCCGATCCTGCGCAGTCTGCGTCACGAGATCCGGGTCCTCGCTGTCGTCCGGGAATCGCGGGACGTCGTGTCGATCGTGATGTCCGGCCGCGGGCTGGACACAGTGGGCCTGCGCGCCGGGCAGTTCTGCCAATGGCGCTTCCTCGGGCGACCCGGCTGGACCAGGGCGCACCCGTTCACGGTGTCCGCCGTGCCCACCAGCACCCGGCTGCGGATCACTGTCCGCGCGGCGGGGGACGGCACCCGCGCACTGAAGGGTGTGCGGCCCGGCGCCCGGGTGCTCGTCGAGGGGCCCTACGGGATCATGGACGCCGCGCGCCGCACCCATCGTGACGTTCTGCTGATTGCCGCGGGCGTAGGCATCACGACGATGCGTGGATTGGCCGAAGCGGTGATCGCCGAAGCGGCGGCAGCCGGCCCTGGCGGGGTTCGCCGCCCGTCCGTCGTTGTCCTGCAGCGGATCAGGAGCGCGTCGGACGCGCTGTTCGCTCGCGAGATGTCGCACCTGGCCACCGTCGGCGACCTTCGCGGGGTGACGCTCGTCGGTCGCCGCGCCGGCGTCAGCGGCTGGTGGGGCGGCACCCGGCCGGTTTCTCCGGAAACGGCGCTGCCCTACCTCGTTCCGGACCTGCAGGACCGGGAGGTGTACCTGTGCGGGCCGGCGCCCTGGATGGACCAGGTGAATCAGACCCTGCGCTCGCTGGGGGTCCCCCGCACCCAGGTCCATGCCGAGGAATTCACCTGGTGAGCCGTCGGATCGACCTGCCCGCACCACAGAAGGGAACGGATCCACGATGAAGCGCATCGCCCTGGCCGCGATCAGCACCCTCGCGGCGCTGGTCGCGCTGTTCAGCTACCCCACCAGCACGGGCCAGTCCGGCAGCGTCGTCGCGCAGGCCGTCTCCTCCGCCAAGATCCTGACCCAGCCGGGAACCACCTCCGCGCCAACCACCGGTCAGGGGCCCGATCCTGCCGGGGGTTCGACCAGCACGGGATCCTCCTCGGGCGGATCCGGTCAGCAGCCGAGTTCCGGGTCCAGACCTGCATCGCCGTCGCCCTCGCCGTCGTCGAACGCCGCTCCCGGCACCCAGGACTCGACGACGAGCCAGCGGGCCACGACCGGATCGGTGACCGTCGACGGGGCCGCGGAGATGACCAACTACGGGGCCGTCCAGGTTCGGGTTGTCATCACCAACGGCGCCATCACCGACGTCATCGCCGTCGACTACCCGCAACAGGACCGCACGGACCAGGAGATCAACAGCCAGGCCATTCCGATGCTGCGCAACCAGGCGCTGAGCGCACAGAGCGCGAAGATCGACGGCGTCTCGGGTGCCACCTTCACCACCGAGGGTTACATCGCCTCGTTGCAATCGGCCCTGGACGCGGCAGGCTTCGGGAAGTGACCGCGCGTTCGGCCGTGACCGACGCTCCGGCCACCACACCGTCCACCGGTGCCCGCACCGGCGGGCACGTGGTCAGAACGGCGATGATCATGGGCCTGCCGTTCTCGATTCATCTGCGGCCAGCCGTGCGCGCGCAGGACATACTGACCGACGAGATGATCGACGAAGCGGTACAACAGGTCTGGGAGTCGCTGCGGGAGTCCGACCGCATCTTCAGCACCTACCGTGCGGACAGCGACATCAGCCGGATCAACCGCGGTGAACTGGCCGTCGCCGACGCCGACCCGTCGGTGACGGAGGTTCTGGAGTTGGCCGGCCTGGCCAGCAGGATCACCTCCGGGGCGTTCGATGTGCGGGCCACCGGAATCCTGGACCCGTCGGGGATCGTCAAGGCGTGGGCGGCCTCCCGGGCCGACACGGCGCTGCGGGCACTGGGCTGCGACTATTACCTCAATGCCGGGGGCGACGTTCTGCTCCGCTCCCGTTCCGTGGGGCGGCCCTGGCGAATCGGCATCGAACATCCGCACGACCCAGCCGGTTTGCTCGCCGTGGTGCAGGCTTCGACAGGCGCCGTAGCGACCTCCGGGCGCTCACATCGCGGGGGTCACATCCACGACCCGCGGACCGGACGACCGGCGACGGGCGTCACCCAGGCGAGCGTTGTCGGCCCTTCGCTGGTGTGGGCGGACATCCTGGCCACCGCCGTCGTGGCCGATGGCACCCGAGGGCTCGACCGTGGGCAGTGGCCGCCGGGACACCAGGTGCTGATCGTCACCGACAACGGAGAGGTGTTGGGAACGCAGGGGTTTCGCGACCAGCTGGCGCCGGACCTGCCGGCGTTGCGATTTTCCACCATTGACTGAACACGGTGATGGCGATGTCATCGCGGCTGCCGGGAGCTGCGGTGGTGCCCTGCAGGCCCGCCCACCGTCAGCTGCCTGACCCGCCGATTCCCGCTATCAGACCGGCGATGCCCTGACGCGCGAGCTCTTCGGCTCCGCTTTCCGGCAACGACGTGAACCCCGGCGTTTCGAGCACGATCGTGGTGAGCCCGTGGATCTGGCTCCAGACGATAAGCGTGAGGTGTTCGGGATCGCCGGCCGAGATAACACCGACGCGCTGCAGCGTCACCAAG
Organism: Mycobacteriales bacterium; assembly: GCA_038246445.1. Taxonomy (GTDB): domain Bacteria; phylum Actinomycetota; class Actinomycetes; order Mycobacteriales; family Nakamurellaceae; genus Nakamurella. The sequence goes on along the minus strand of JBBRVZ010000015.1, from coordinate 43,063 downwards.
TAATCGGTGAGCACGGCCTGCGATGCGAGCGACGCGGTTGCGAGCGGGTCGTCAACACCCGCCGGCACGCACAGGCTGCGCTGGAACATGAAATGGAATTCGGCCCGGTGCGTGACAGCAAATCGCAGATAGGCGACGCCGAGATCCTCCAGGCGCAGAGTTCCGGTGTCGACGACCCGCTGCAGACCAGCGGTCAACTCGTCGAACGCGCGAATCGCCAGACCCCTGAGCAGATCGTTCTTGTCGGCGAAATGGTTGTAGGCAGCGGTGTGGCTGACGCCGGCCCTTCGCGCGACCTCCCGCAGCGACAGAGCCTCCGAGCCAACATCACGCGCCACCCGCACACCGGCGTCCAACAGCGCGTTCCGCAGATCGCCGTGGTGGTACGTCGTGCGCGTTTCCGGCGTGGATCCAACTGTTGACATCGTCTTCAGCGTGCCATAAGTTACCACTGGTGACAATATTGCCACTGGCAACACCCCCCACTGACTGATGCCGCACGCCTGGCCACGCCGGCCGGCGGCACTATCCAACAGCAGCGCGAAGATGCGCCGAGAGTGAGCAGGTCATGAGCGAGCATGTCATCGTCGGAGCCGGATCCCTGGGCACCGCGGTCGCGCGGGATCTGGTGCGCCGCGGGCAACGGGTGCGCATCGTGAACCGCGCAGGTTCCGCGCGTGTCGACGGCGCCGAGGTCCTGGCCGCCGATGCGAACGATCCGGCGGCCCTGCGCAGCGCCTTCGACGGCGCTGCGGTGGTCTACCAGTGCGCCCAGCCGGCCTACCACCGCTGGACCACCGAGTTCCCGGCCCTCCAGGCGCGGGTGATCGATGCTGCCGCCGGTGCGTCGGCGAGCCTGGTGATCGCCGACAACCTCTACCCCTATGGGGATCCGGAGGGCCGGGTGCTGACCGAGCGGTCGCCGGAGCAGACGTCGACCCGCAAGGGCATGGTGCGGCGCGAGATGGCCAGGCAGGCATTGGCGGCGCACGCGGCAGGTCGCCTGCAGGTGGCAATCTCGCGGCCGGCGCATTTCTTCGGGCCGGGCTACGACCAGGCGGGCAGCATGGTGTTCACGCCGGCCCTCCGGGGCAAGTCGATGCAGTTTCTCGGTCGCGGGGATCAACCGCACAGCTTCAGCTACGTCCCTGACGTCGGTGCCGCGATGGCCGAGCTCGGCGCGAGCGGGAGCGGGTGGGGACGGGTGTGGATCCCGCCGGTGCAACCTGCGCTGACCCAGGCCGAGTTCGCGGCGCGGGTCTGGGCGGCCGCCGGCCGTCACGGCCGGCCACGTACGCGGTTCCTGGGCCGCCGGCTGGCGACGATGGTCGGAATGGTCTCGCCGACGATGCGGGAACTACCGGAGATGATGTACGAATTCGAAAAGCCCTATGTAGTGGACTCTTCAGCCTTCGAATCCACCTTCGACGCCAGGCCGACGCCGATGGACGACGCCATCGCGGCAACGTTGGACTGGTACCGGGCGGAGCAGGCAACGGTGAGCCCGAGCCGCCAGGTTGCCCGCTGATCCAGCGGCACGGACCGCGCGGGTACTGATGGTGTCGCCGTTGTTTGCGCCGCCTCATCGGCGGGAAATGCCGCGTCATGGATTACCGCACCCTCGGCCGTTCCGGATGTGTCGTCTCCACCTTCGCCCTGGGGACCATGACGTTCGGTGCGGAGACCGACGAGGCCGGATCACACGACCAGCTCGACATGTTCGTCGAGGCCGGCGGCACCCTGGTCGATACGGCGGACGTGTACTCGGCAGGCGAGTCGGAGACCATCATCGGTCGCTGGCTGGCCGACCGACCGCAGCACATCCGGGACCGGATCGTGTTGGCCACCAAGGGACGCTTCCCGATGGGCACCGGCAGCAACGACGTCGGGTTGTCCCGGCGTCACCTGCAACGCGCCCTGGAGGATTCGCTGCGACGGCTCGGCGCCGACTGCATCGACCTGTACCAGGTGCACTCCTGGGATCCGGTGACGCCACTGGAGGAGACTCTGCGCACCCTTGATGCCATGGTCACGGCCGGAAAGGTCCGCTACATCGGACTTTCCAACTTCACCGGGTGGCAGGTGCAGAAGGCGGTGGCGGTGGCACAGGCCGCGGGCTACCAACTCCCGGTGACCCTGCAGCCGCAGTACAACATGCTGGTCCGCGAGATCGAATGGGAAATCGTGCCGTCCTGCCTGGACGCGGGCCTCGGGCTGCTGCCATGGTCACCGCTCGGCGGTGGCTGGTTGACCGGCAAGTATCAGCAGCACGCACCACCGACGGGGGCCACCCGGCTGGGCGAGAACCCCGAGCGGGGGGTCGAGGCGTACGACCGACGTTCGGCTCAGCAACGCACCTGGGCGGTGGTGGAGTCGGTCCGGGTCGTGGCCAAGGCTCGTGACGTGACGATGGCGCAGGTTGCCCTGGCTTGGTTGGCACAGCGCCCGGCGGTGACGTCGGTAATCCTCGGATCGCGATCGACCGCTCAACTGGCGGACAACCTGGGTGCTGCAGACCTGCTCCTGGATCCATCGGAGACCGCCGTACTGGACGCCGCGAGCGATCCCGAGCCTGCTGACTACCCCTACGGCGAGCCAGGTCTCACCCAGCGGAGCCGGGAACTGAGGCCGGCCGCCGGGTGAGCCAGGGATCGAGCGGAATCGGCTGAGATCCCGGTCTTGACACGCCTCAGTACGACTTCTACAGTCTTAGTCAACCAACGAGTTGATAAAGAAGGTAGTTGTCAATGGTCGTCGATCCTTCGGCGGACGACCGGCTGGACAGGGCGTTTCTCGCGCTGGCCGACCCCGTCCGGCGACGGATCATCGCCAGGCTGAGCCGTGGCCCCGCCACGGTGAACGAGCTGGCCGAGCCTTTTGACATCTCGAAACAGGCTGTCTCCAAACATATCCAGGTGCTCGAGCACGCCGAACTTGTCACCAGGACGAGGGATGCTCAACGACGACCTGTCCACCTCAACGCAACCCGACTGGAAGCGCTGACCGCCTGGATCGACAGATACAGGCTGATCAGCGAGCAGCGGTTCCGCAGTCTTGACGCTCTACTCGGCACCATCGACCGCGCCGATCCCACGGCGGGTCCGCACACCCCGGAGGAGAAGCAATGAACACCACCACCCACCCGACCACCATCACCGTGCCCGAAGGGCTGCCCTTCATCGAGATCGAGCGCGACTTCGAGGCCCCCGTCGAAGCCGTCTTTCGCGCCCACCGGGAACCGGCGTTGCTGGAACAGTGGCTCGGCCCGCTCGGTTACGAGATGCAGATCGATACCTACGATTTCACCACCGGAGGCCGCTACCGGTACGTCCACCGCAACGACAACGGCGAGGAATTCTTCTTCAACGGCGTTTTCCACGTCGTTCGGGAGAACGAATTCGCGATCCAGACCTTCGAGTTCGAGCAGTTCCCGGACGTGGTCAGCATCGAGTCGCTGCGTTTCGAGGACCTGGGCAACGGCCGGACGCGATTGCGCATCCACAGCACCTATCCCACGCTCGAGGCAAGGGATGGCATGGCTGGCAGCAACATGGAAACGGGTGTGACAGAGGGCTACGAGCGTCTGGAAGAGGTGCTCGCAGGGCTCTGAAATCCGCATGGCGCCAGGTTCCCTGCGGGGCCTGACACCCGGGGACGTCCGTCAGTCCTCGCGCATCCCCCAGGGCGAGCCGTACTCGATGACCTTGTCGAGGAACGGCTTGGGCGGCAGCGCTTCCGGGCCGAGGACGCCGGCTCCGGCCCAGACACCGGCGGCCATCAATTCCAGCGCGACGACCGGATTCAATGCCGTCTGCCACACGACCGCCTGAGCCCCGTACTCGCGCATCGACCATTCGTTGTCCACCACGTGGTAGAGGTACACCTGCCGCGGCTTGCCGTCCGTGCCGGTGCCCTTGACCCACAACCCGGCGCACGTCTTCCCCGACATCCGGTCACCCAACTGGGCCGGGTTCGGAAGCACCGCGGCGACGACGTCGCGTGGCGAGACCTCCGCATCGCCGACCCGGACCGGGGTCGTGCTGTCCAGGCCGAGCTTGTGCAGCACCTGCAGCACGGTGATGAATTCTTCGCCGAGCCCGTACTTGAAGGTGACCCGCTTCGCATCGACCCAGCGCGGCATCAACAAAACTTCCTCGTGCTCGACGTTCACACATTCGACCGGCCCGATGCCGTCCGGGAACTCGAACACCTCAGGTTCGCTGAAGGGTGGCGTCGTGAACCAGCCCCGCTCCTTCTCCCAGATCACCGGCGGGTTCAGGCATTCCTCGATGGTCGTCCAGATGGAGAAGCTGGGCGCGAAGTCGAAACCCGACACCGTCAAGTTTGCGCCGTCCCGCACACCCAGTTCGTCGATCTCGGAGAACAGCTCGTCCGCAGCGTATCTGGCGAACACGTCGGCCAGGCCCGGCTCGATCCCCATCCCGACCAAAGCCAATTGACCGGCCGCCTGCCACTTCTCGGCCAGTGCGAATTGCTCGTCACCCAGCTTCACACCCGTCTTGGAGTACGGCTCAGTCGGGTGCGGCTTCGACAGCGACATGGCCATGTCCAGGTAATGGGCGCCACCTTCCAACGCGGCGGTAAACAGCGGCATGACAAAACGCGGGTCCGTGGCGTTCATCAACACGTCACACCGGTGCTCGGTCAGCAGCGCGACGACTGCTGCCGAATCGGAGGCATCGACCCGGGCCGCAACGAAGCGCGGATCGTTCGTCCCGGCAACCACCTCCGCCGCGCGCGCGGCATCGTAGTCCGCCACCACCATCGCCTCGAAGAAGTCGCGTCGAGCGGCGATCAGCGCAATGGACCCGCCGACTCCACCAGCTCCTATCAGCAAGACACGCATGAGTGACCCCTTCGGTCGGGAAAAATCGCTGTCAAAGACCGGTACTTGCGCAAACGGGTACCAGCAGGGACATTATGACCGTCCGTCGAGCAAATCCGCCGGACACCCAGAAAAACGACCTGCCGAACGTCCGGCAGCCAAGAACGCGACAGGGTGGCCCACCGCTCCGGGCCTGGAGGACAACGATGGCGACAGAGTCCGCAGCGACACCAGCGGGTGCCGTACCCCCACTAACCGGAGGTGGCGATCTTGAGCCCGCGGCGACGCTGAAACCGGGCGCCATCGGCTTTGTCAGCTCGATGGTGATCGGCCTGGCCTCGACCTCGCCGGCCTATTCGCTGGCCGCCATCAGCGGCCCGATGGTCGCTCTTCTGGGCGTCTACGCGCCGGGCGCGCTGCTGGCCTCATTCGTACCCATGCTGCTGATTGCGTCGGCCTTTTATTACCTCAATCGGGTTGATTCCGATTGCGGAACGACATTCTCCTGGGTGACCCGCGCAATGGGTCCGTGGTTCGGCTGGTTGGGTGGTTGGGCAATCGCAATGACCGGCGTCCTGGTTGTCGGTTCGCTGGCCAACGTCGGCGTCACCTATTTCCTGCTGGCCATCGGCGCCGACGATCTGGTCGCGAACGAGTGGCTCATCAGGGCCCTGACGGTTGGCCTCATCCTGCTGATGACAGCGATCTGCGTGATCGGCACGGAGTTGTCCGCGCGTTTCCAGGACGTCCTGATCATCGCGCAGGTGCTGGCGCTCATCGCATTCGCCGTCACCGCGCTGTACTCCGCACTATCCGGAACCAGCGAACTCGGGTCGATCACCCCGGAATGGGGCTGGCTCAATCCGTTCGGGGCCGGCGGAGCGGCACTCACCGGTGGGCTCCTGCTGGGCGTCTTCGCCTACTGGGGCTGGGAATCGGCCGTCAACCTCAACGAGGAAACCGAGGGTGCCAGCTCTACGCCCGGACGGGCGGCGATTGCCTCCACCGTCGTCCTCCTGGTCACCTACGTGTCCGTTGCGGTCGCGGTGGTGGCATACGCAGGGGTCGACTACCTCGCCGAGAACGCGTCGGAAGAAGAGGCCATCTTCGCCTCCCTTGCCGACAGCGCCATGGGCAACTGGTCGTGGGTGTTGCTGCTCGCGGTATCCACCTCTGCGATTGCGTCGAGCCAGACGACGATCATCCCGGCGTCACGGACGGGACTGTCGATGGCCCGTCGACATGCGCTCCCCAAGAAGATGGGCCATATCCATCCCCGATTCCGCACACCGGATGTCTCCACCTGGACAGTGGCCGTGATTGCCAGCCTGTGGTACCTGGCGGTCGACTACATCAGTGCGAACGCGCTTTTCGACTCGCTCACGGCGCTGTCCCTGCTCATTGCGTTCTACTACGGCCTGACCGGGATTGCCTGCGCCATCTACTACCGGCGCGAACTCACCAAAAGCGTGAAGAACTTGGTCCTGATCGGGGTCGGCCCCGTTGTCGGTGCGCTGCTGCTGTTCTGGCTGCTCGTCGAATCCATCATCGACATGTCCAACCCGGAGAATTCCTACACCGGTGCGGCCTGGTTAGGCGTCGGCCCGCCGCTGGTCATCGGTGTCGGCGTGTTCGTCGTCGGGGTGATCTTCATGATCTTCTGGCGGATCAAGGACGGTCGATACTGGCAGGAGAAGCCCGGTGTCGCCGATCCCGTCCTCGCTGCCGTAGGCGCCAAACCCGAGGGCGGCGGCGCACCCGGTGGCGCTCGATGAGCATCGTCCTGGGCTACGACGAATCGCCCGGCGCCCGCCGCGCGCTGCGCTACGCCATCGATCTGGCGAAACTGCTCGACGACGAACTGGTGCTGGTGTACGGCGCCGAACCGCCGAGCCGGATGGGAGAGGAGTTCGCCGAGCACTTCAAGGCCCTCGCCGAGGAGGGACGGACGGCCCTGCACGGTGCGGTCGAACAGGCGCATTCCGCCGGTGTCAGGGCCGTTGTGGAACTGGTCGACGAGAAGCCTGCCCAGGCGCTGCTCAATGCGGCCGACAAGCACGATGCCAGGCTGATCGTGGTCGGCACCTACGGCGAAAGTCCGCTGCGCGGCGCAATGCTCGGCTCGACCCCACACAAGTTGCTGCACTGGTCGTCGCGCCCGGTGCTGTGCGTCCCACCCGACGACGAGCCGGTAGGCGGGTAGACAACCCCGGCCGGACGGCGAGGAGTGAGGCCACGAGCCGGACGGCGAGGGAGTAAGCCCACGTGCCGGACGCTGCCGGTTCCGGACCTCAACCCAGTCGTGCCCTGATGGCGGCCACCGGATTCCGCCGGGCAATCGCGAGCGTCAGTGCCGTGGCGAACGCGCACCATGCCGGGTACGGCGCGAGGGCAATCCCCGCCCGGCGGTCCGCGGCCCCCACCCGCCGCACCAGGTCCGCCGAGCTGACGGTCAGCACTGCGCATTGCGCGGCCGCTACCCACGGGCGATGAAAGCGGAAGAACAGCCAGGACCATCCGGCGTTGAGGACCAGGTTGACGCCGAGCGCCCCGATCAGCCGGGTCCGCTCCGCTCCCCTGTTCTGCTCACCCAGGCGCGCGATCGCATGGCCCGCCGACAGTGCGATATCGGCGTACAACGGCGTCCAGACGATGCCGTACACGGGTGGGGGTGGCTGCCAGGACGGCTTTTCCAGCGTCCGGTAGTAGGTCGACTCCGGGTCGGTGGCCAGGGCACCCACCACTGCGGTCGCGGTGGCACCCGTCAGGCACCCGGCAAGGATCAGCAGCTTCATGACGCCCACTCTGCCCGATGTGTCGGACCAGCCCTTCGCCTGACGACCGTCGTCAGCCAGCAAAACCATATGACGAATGTGTAAAACCTCGACGGGGTTTCGAACCATCGGCCGCGGTGTCAGCGAGTATCGGAATGACGGTCCCCTGTGAGGGCGCCGTCACCGCTCGTCATCGACCACTGCCCACCAACCACGCCCCCCCCCGATCATGACCCACCGATCACTGCCCACCGCCCACAGACTGCTGACCACTGCACACTGCCCACGACTGCTGACGGCGGACCGCCGACGGCCCACCTGCTGGAGGATCACCTGTGACCCCATTGCCCCGTTCCCTGCCCCGAAGAACTGTCCTCGCCGCGTCCGGGACCGCCTTGCTGGCGACCGCAGCGGCCTGCAGCTCGTCGGGTACGGCGGCCAACCCGACGCCCACCCAGAGCTCTGCGGCGGCGCCCTCCGCCGCGACGACGGCGCCCTCCGGTGCCGCCGGATCAACGGCCGCCGGATCAACGGCCGCCGGATCAATTGCGGGGCCGTCCGGTGCCGCCGGATCAACGGCCGCCGGATCAACGGCCGCCGGATCAATTGCGGGGCCGTCCGGTGCCGCGCCGACCGGGACGCCGCTGGCCTCGGTCGCCGATGTGGAGGCGGCGGGCGCGCTGGTCGTGGGTCCCGGGGACGCTCCGGTGCTGCTGGCCGCAGCCAACGGAACCGTGGTCGCGCACACCGCCATCTGCACACATCAGGGCTGCACCGTGGCGGCGAGCGGCGCGTGCCCGTGTCACGGCTCCAAGTTCGACGTGCAGACCGGTGCGGTGCAGAATCCACCTGCGCTGCAGCCACTTGCCGAGATCGCGGTCACCGTCAGCGGCGGCCAGGTCTACCCCGCCTGAGCCCCGTCAGCCGTCGCCCCGGCCCTGGCGAGGAGTTTCGCGGCGCACAGCAACCACAGCCGGAACCTGGACGCGGCACACCCGGGCGTCCAGGATCCTGGAGTGAGCCTCAAAGCCCCCGGGTCCGGCGCCGGAGCACCCGTCGACCGTGCCGCATTGCGTGGCCCGGATGGCCGGCCAATCCGGGTTCTTGTTGTCGACGACGAAGAAGCGTTGCCTGAAAGGAACCGCAAGGTTCCGCCGTCTTCTTCCGGGCGCCACGTTCTGTCGCAGGGTGACAGTTCGCGGCGAACGACAGGTTCCTCCGGCTCAGCGTCCCGAAGTCGCCTACGCACAGTGAAGGAAAGCCGTCTCTGGTTGAGCCAATCAAGCACCAGCTTGCTCTCAGTAGACGATGCTTGCGTACCGTGACGGAATGTCCGTTGTCGATAACGCCGGCGCCCGTTCTGCCGACCGCATCCAACGGGTCGCGGACGGCAGCCACCATCCACCTGGAGAAACCTGGAGGCTGGGCGCGCCCTTCGATGTGGGTCTGCTCGACCCGCACACCATGCTGGACCGGCTGGGCGAGATCGAGACACGGGAGCGGACCCTGATCGCGGAGGCGATCCATGACGATCCGCTCCAGCTGATCGTTGCAGCCATGACGCATGTCGACCTGCTCAGTGCGACACACCCTGGGTCTGAACAGAAGTACGACGTGCTGAACTCGATGCTGGAGTCGGCCGTCGAAAAATTGCGCGCCCTCATCGTGGCGACCAGTCCGCCGAACTTCGACGAGGGACTGGGGGCTGCGTTGGGCCGACTGGCGGCGGGAATCTTCATCGGGACGTCCACCTCTGTTGACGTCAGGGGACCTGCCGATGTCCCGCTCACCACCGACGCACGGCTGGCCGCGTACCGCATCGTGCGGGAGGCGCTGATCAATATCCGCAAGCACGCCGCCGCACAGCGTGCGTCGATCGACGTGATGGCGACCGACGATGCCGTCGTCATCACCGTGACCGATGACGGAGTCGGGTGCGGGCGCCCTCGGTCCGGTGGCGGGCACCTGGGATTGTCCGCGATGCGCAGTCGCGCGCGGGCTGTCGCCGGGGCAGTGCGGATCACCAGCATTCCCGGAGCGGGCACCATCGTTGCGTTGACATTGCCACCCGTCGATCCGCATCCGATCAGGTCGCCGGTGTTGCGGGTGTTTCTCGTCGACGATGACGCCGCCGGTCGTCAGGACCTGGCCGACATGATGGACCACGAGACGAATCTGACCGTCGTCGGGCAGGCGTCGTCGATTGCCGATGCGCTGGAACAGATTCCGCTGCACCGACCGGATGTGCTGGTCGTGGACGTTGCACTACGGGACGGCAACGGCGCCGATTTGTGTGCGCGGATCCGTCGGATACTGCCGCACATCCAGTGCATGATCCTGACGTCCAGCGCCGACGCGGACTCGGTCACCGCCGCCATCCGGGCCGGTGCCATGGGTTACCTCATGAAGGACACCGACCCGGGCGATGTGCTGGCCGCGCTCTGGACGGTCGCGGCCGGCCGGTCGGTCTTCGACGGCCGGGTCGCGACGATGCTCGTCGACCGATTGCGGGACTGACGTCGTCGCTGCGGTACTGCCGGCTGCGACGGTAGGAGTCGTCGGATTCGACTGGCACCGTGCATCTGAATGGCACCGTGCATCTGAATGGCACAGTGCATCTGAATGGCACAGTGGAGCGGTGACCGATGCGGATGTCCGGCAAGCGTCCGGACCGGTGAGCACCGTCTGGGCGCCGGCGGAGCCGGTCGACCTGCGCCGCACCCTGGCACCGCTTCGTCGAGGCGCGCTGGATCCCACCATGCGGGTCGACGACACCGGCATCTGGCGGACGTGCACCACACCCGCGGGCCCGGCGACGATTCACCTGCGCCCTGCGCAGGGGATCGCGGCGACGGCTTGGGGGCCTGGCGCCGAGTGGGCCATTGCCGGAGTGCCGGATCTGCTCGGCCGTGGCGATGACTGGACCGAGCTCGATTGCCGATCGCATCCTCTGCTCGATCGCACCCGGCGCGGGGTACCGGGCCTGCGCATCCCCCGCACCGGCCTGGTGTTCGAGTCTCTAGTGCCCGCAGTCCTCGAACAGCGGGTGGTCGGCGCCGACGCCCGCCAATCTTGGCGACAACTCCTGCAGCGGTTCGGTGCGCCCGCCCCCGGTCCGGCGCCGGACGGGATGCTGATCTGCCCGCCCGCCGTCGCATGGGGGCGGATTCCAGCCTGGGAATGGCATCTCGCCGGGGTCGACCCCGGCCGTGCTGCCACCAACACGGCGGCAGCCCGGGTCGCCGACGGTCTGGAGCGAACCCTGCAGGGCGAGCGCGGCGGACAACGGGCGATCTCGGCCCTGAGGACCGTCCGTGGCATCGGCCTGTGGACAGCCGCCGAAATCGTTCAGCGTGCGCACGGCGACCCCGACACCGTCAGCGTCGGCGACTTCCACCTCGCCGCCCTTGTCGGCTGGGCATTGATCGGTAGACCCGTTGACGACGACGGCATGCTGGAGTTGCTGGAACCCTGGCGGGGCCATCGCTACCGCATCATCCGGCTGATCGAGGCCAGCGGGTTCCGCAAGCCACGGCTCGGGCACCGCGCTGCCAGGGTGGATCACCGGCGGCACTGATGTGGTTCCCGGGGCTGTGCTGCCGCACGAGGCGTGACCACAAAACCCTTTGCGCGCCGGCCACCGGTGCGGTGGGATCGATGCAACCGCGTTCCCTCATCTGGAGAAGCCATGCTCGCCACAACGCCCCACATCGACGAACTGGTGGTCCCGGCCGATCTCGACGATCCCGCAGCGGTCGCCTTCATCGAGATGGTCGAGCTGAGGAACGCTGTCGAGGCGTTCGTGCTCGGCAGCGACGCACTCTCGACGACACCGGCCGAACTGCTGCCGGTGTACACCACGGCATTCGAGCCGAAACGAATCTTCGTTGCCAGGGTGGATGGAACGGTGGTCGGCCGGGCGATACTGGACGAGCCGATCGCAGCTGGATCGCGGTCCTGCTGGCTGCATGAACAGGTGCTGCCCGAGTTCCGCGGGCGGGGCATCGGGGATGCGCTCTTCGAGCGGATCGAGTCGCTCGCGGTGCAGTCCGGACGGTCGATCCTGCAGGCGGAGGCGCTGCACAGCGGGACCGAGGGTGGCGAGCGGCTGCCGTCCCCGACCGGCTTCGGCGATCTCCCGATGAGCGATCCCGGCGTCCGGTTCCTGCTCCGCCGCGGCTACCGGCTGGAGCAGGTAGAGCGGCTCAGCTTTCTCGCGCTGCCGGTGGATTGCGTTGCGCTGCAACAGATCGTGTTGGACGGGACGGCCCGCGTCGGTTCGGAGTACCGGCTGGTGAACTGGATCGGGCGTACTCCGACGGAATGGATCGACGACCTTCTGAACCTGCACACCAGGATGGGTATCGACGCGCCGTTCGCCGGGCTGGAGATCGACGAGGAGCCGTGGACCGCGGCACGACTGGAGGAGCACGAGACGTCGTTCGAGGGCGCGGGCAGCATCAAGCTGACAGTCGCGGCAGAGCACCTGAGCACCCAACGCCTCGTCGGGTTCTCGCAGCTTGTCGTGCCCGACGACCGGACCCGGCCGGCCCGGCAGGAGGACACCCTGGTGCTCGCCGGAAACCGCGGAAACGGCCTCGGGATGCTGATGAAGGCAGCCAACCTGCTCGCCCTGGCCGAGCTTCAGCCGTCGCCACCGCTGGTGGTGACCAGCAATGCCGAGGAGAACCGGCACATGCTGGAGGTCAACGAGGCCCTGGGCTTCCGCCCCGCGGGCCGAGCCGGCTGCTGGCGCAAAGGCTGATCCCGCTGGACGGACCGGCGACCGAATTCCTGGAAAGGCCTTGACCCTGACGTAACGTCAGCCTGCATCGTCGTTGGTGTCCGGACCACCCGGCCCGGACGTCCACCAGGGAGAGCAATGAGTTACTCGGTCGGCCAGGTTGCCGAACTGGCCGGTGTGACGGTCCGGACGTTGCACCATTACGGCCAGATCGGATTGTTGGAACCGCAGGAGCGCAGTACCGCGGGATACCGCCGGTACTCCGATGACGACCTGCAAAGGCTGCAGCACATCCTGTTCTACCGGGAACTCGGCTTTGCGCTGGAGGATATCGCGACCATCTTGAGCGATCCGGGGGCTGACGCGTCGGCTCACCTTGCGCGGCAACGGGAGTTGCTGAACACCCGGATCGATCGTCTGCAGTCGATGGTTGTGGCCGTCGAGAAGGAATTGGAGGCATTGACCATGGGAATCCAGCTCACGCCGGAGGAAAAGTTCGAGATATTCGGCCCCACATACAGCGAGGATTACGAAGTGGAGGCGCAGGAGCGCTGGGGTGACACGGACATCTGGAAGCAGTCGCAGGCAAAGGCAGCCACGTTCGGCAAGCAGCAGTGGGTCCAGATCAAGCAGGCGGGCGACGATCTCAACCGCCGACTGGCCGAGGCAATGGCCAGTGGGGCGGCCCCGAACAGCGAACCGGCCATGGACCTCGCCGAAGAACATCGACGCTCGATCGAGGTGTTCTACGACTGCAGCTCTGAGATGCATCGCGGACTCGGTGACATGTACATCGCCGACGAGCGATTCACCAAGACGTACGACGACGTCGCACAAGGCTTGGCGCAGTGGTTGCGGGACGCCATTCACGCCAACGCGGACCGGACCGGGGCCGCGCGTTCCTGAAGCGCCGCAGCACCTTCAGCGGGCCCCGGCACGGGGTCACCGGGCGGAGCACCGGGGCGGTCACCCCTACGTGGGTGCCGCCTCGGGCAGCCCGATTCACATGCCGAGAACCGTTCGCCCCGAGTGTGCGTACTCCTGATCAGGCCGCGTCCGCGACCTGATCGTCCGCGCCGGGTGCCCCCGCCCACGCATCTCGCTCAGGAGGAGCTTTGACCAGCAACGCACCAACCACGTCATCGACGACGGTTGCCGCACCCCCCACCCTCTCCGGCCTGGGCCATGTGGCGCTGACGGTTTCCGATCTGTCGATCAGCGTTCCGTGGTACCAGGACGTCTTCGGCGAGCCGCCAGTGCTGGATGAGGACACCGGGCCGTTCCGTCATGTGGTGTTCGCCCTGGGCAACACGCTGTTCGGGTTGCACACCTTTCCCGAGGGCCAGATCACCGACGTCCCCTTCACTCCCCGCAGGGTCGGGCTGGACCACGTCTCGTTCGCGTGCGCCGACCGGGCCGAACTGGTGCGATGGGCGGCGAACCTGGACCGGCTCGGCGTGCGGCACGGTGGCGTCATGGACGCCGGCTACGGGTCCGGACTGTCGTTCAAAGATCCTGACGGTCTGCCGCTGGAGATCTTCTGCCCGCCTGCGGGCTGACCGCTGTTCGACAAGCCGGGCTGACCGCTGTTCGACAAGCCTGATCTTCCGCTGTAAGGAGTGCCTCGGCCCGGGTCTTCGGTGGACCCGGGCCGCGGCGTGTGTCATGTGGGACCGGCCCGGGAACTACCTCCTCGGCCCCATTCGCCGGGTCACGGTGCGGTATCCGCCACCGGCGCCTGGGCCTGCAGTTGCGCCAACACCGCCGGATCCTGCATGTCCATCCATGCGATGACGTCCTGGTAGGTCGCGCAATAGGTGTCCGGCTGGCCGCACTTCTCCTTCATGAAATCCATCGCCGGCGGATTGAAGGAGTCACCGTTCCATTTGTTGAAGTGATTTGCGATCAGCACGGGAGCGCGATTGCCGTTGTAGGCCTGGTCGTACATGTAGTCGTAGGTCTTCTTGACGATGTCCCGCAGTTCCGGCGCAGTGTCCGGCTCTTCCTTGCCCTGGTTGAACTTGAACCAGAAGTTGTAGTCCATCGCGGTCGTCATGCCTTCGAATCCCGGCGAATAGACCTGGGGCATGTAGAACTCCCAGATACCGTCGACCTTCTCGGGCCAGTAGATCCCGTTCTTCGGCGCCGGTATGGACGAGTCGTACGTCATGTTGTGGGCTTTCCACGCCGGGATCAGGGTTTCCAGAGAACCCGTCAGGCACGGTGTGCGCCCACCCTTGATGGACTCGAGGGGCACCTTGAGATCAGGGGCGTCGGTGTACCCGTTGAGCTTCTTCCAATCCGTCATGAAGGTGAAGAACTGATCAAGCTCGTTCTTCCAGTCGGCGGTCGTCCATTGATTGCCACCCGGCGGATTGTCGTCACAGAAGTGACCGTTGTAGTGCGTGCCGATCTCGTGGCCCTTGGAGTAGGCGAGGTTGAGATCGTTGACCTCGGCGACGATCTCCTCCTCCGGTCCGCCGTACCCGATCGACGCCTTCCCCGGCGCGTGCCCCGGGCCGACATACGCGCCGGCTTCCTTCGCCGGATCGCCGAGCAGGTAGATGCCGGACAGGAATCCGGTGAAGCGTGAATTCGTCGGCTCGGCGGCGGCCATGAACTCGTTCCACCGCTGATGCGAGCCGGCACCGTCGAAGGAGAAGATGATGAACTGAGGCGCCTTGGCCCCCGGGGCGAGTTTCTCCATGGGGACGTTCGTCGCGGGCCGGTCCCCCGCCGGTGCGGCCGCCGGGCTCTGCGTGGCGGCGGCCGTGTCCCGCGCGTACGGGTCGGCGGGTGACCCCGCGGCCGTGGACGTCTGGGTGACCGTCAGCGGCAGCGAATTCGCGACCTGCGTCTGGTTGCCCTGATAGATCAGGACTCCGGTCACTGCCGCCAGGGCCACCACCAGGCCGATGACCAAATATCGGGCTCGCATGAATTCCTCGTTTCACTCCGTGCGGTACGCACTGCGCCTGTCGAGCCCACCCATATCTTCGCCACCGCTTCCGGTGGCGACCGGAACTACGCCGAGGACGGGGCGCTGACTGGACGTACCGGTCGACCCTGTGGTTCCGTCATCGCACCGGAACCGCCCGGTTGCCAGGGTGCCAGAACGGCGCAGGCAGTTCCGGCAGGTCAAGCCTGTGTCCCGCGGCGATTCCGTCAGGCAGCCGTTGTCTCGGCAGTCGTTCCGTCCGCTGTCGGCTTGATCCACTGCCGCGTGGTACCCGCCGCTTGTCATCGGTAGCGACTGCGATCGGGCAGGTCAGCTCAGAGCTCCTTGACCAGCTCGCGCTTGAGCACCTTGCCGCTGGGTCCGAGCGGAAGGGCCGTGACGAACTCGATCCGCCGCGGGTACTTGTGCCGGCCCAGACGTTCCTTGGACCACTCGATCAGCGCCTCGGGCTCGAGGTCACCGCCCTGCGCCGACCGGATCACGACGGCGCAGATCTCCTCGCCGTGGCGCGAGTGCGGCACCGCGACGACGGCCACCTGGGCGACGCCGGGGTGCATGGCCAGCACCTCCTCGATCTCACGTGGGTACACGTTGAACCCTCCGCGAATGATCAGGTCCTTCTTCCGGTCGACGATCGAGAGGAATCCGTCCTCGTCCAGCACACCCAGATCACCCGACCGGAACCAGCCGTCGACGAGAACCGCCGCTGTGGCCTGCGGGTTGTTGAGGTACCCGGCGAAGATGTGGTGACCGCGCATCACCACCTCACCGACTTCGCCCTGCGGCAGCAAGTCGATCCGGTCTTCGATCTCCGCGGCAGCGATAGCAGCCTCGGTGCCCCAGATCGCCCTTCCGACGGTGCCGGCCTTGCGCCCGAAGACGGGCTGGTTGAAGGTGGCGACCGGCGAGGTCTCGCTGAGCCCGTAGCCCTCCCAGATGTCCGCACCGAACACCTCGGCCACGGCGTTGATGACGGCGACCGGAAGGCTCGCCCCGCCCGACACCGCAGTTCGCAGGGCCGGCCGCCGATCGTCCGCCCTGGCGGCTTCCAGCAGCGCCATGTACATGGTCGGTACACCCATGAACACATTGACCCGCTCGGTGATGATGATCTCCAACGCGGCGACTCCGTCGAACCGCGGCAGCAGCACCAGCGCCGCGCCCGCGAAAAATCCCGCGTTCATCGCGCAGGTCTGCCCGAAGGAATGGAACAGCGGCAGACACCCGAGGATGACGTCCTCGGGTAGCAGGAGCAGCACCGACGTCGAGGACACCATCGCGTTCATCGTCATGTTGAGCTGGGTCAGAACGGCACCCTTGGGCGTTCCGGTCGTGCCTGACGTGTAGAGGATGACGGCTTCGTCGTCGGGTCGGCGCTCGACGTAGCTGCCGATCGGTTCGGCCTCCGCGGCACTCAGATCGAGCCGGGACGCTCCGGAGCCGTCCGCGGGATCGCCCATCACCGCCAGCAGTGGAACGCCGGCCTGCTCAGCCGCTGGCCGGCCCTGCGCCAGCAGCGGGCCGGCAACGATCAGCAGCTTCGCCTGGGAGTCGGTGAGCACGAAGCCGATCTCGCGGGCCACCAGCAGTGCATGCACCGGTACGACGACGGCTCCCAGCGACAGGATCGCGTAATACGCCCGTGGGAAATCCGGAACGTTCGGGATGAGCAGGGCCACCCGGTCGCCGGGCCCGATGCCCGCCTCGCGCAGCACGGTCGCATAGCGGCGGGTCTGTTCCCACAGCGCGCGGTAGCTGATCCGTTCCTGGCCCATCACGACGGCGTCCCGGTCGGGATGCCGGTGGGCGGACTCGGCCAGGACTGCTGCCAGGGTGAGGCTCATCGTCGATGCCTTCCGTCGCACGCCGTGCCGAGCGGAAAATGTGCAGCCACGCCCGGTCCGGCGGAATCGTTCTGTCGGGGTTCCCCAGTTTGCCCGATATCACCCGCAGGTTCCCGATATCACCCGCGGGTTACTGTCGGGTGACGCGGTCCCGGCAGGCTGTCCGGAGCCCGTCGGGGTGCATCGCCCGTGGCTCTGACGCTTCATCCGGGCCAGTAACCTCGACATTCACTGGTGTCATCCCCAGGCGTCCGCCATTATCCACGGGTGGGCGGGATGCCAGTCGCTCCGAAGAGATGGAAGGCGACTCCCTATGTCCGAGGTCACCGACGCCGCGACGTCCGCTGTCGACGCCACCCCAGGTCCCGACGAGCAGCGGAAGACCGAGCAGCGCTCGCAGACTCCCGGCAACGGCTCCGGTGCCGCCGCGGAGCCCACAGCGAACCCCGAGACCGGGCCGGTGACGTCCGCGACGCTGCGATTCGCTGGCCAGGAACTCGACCTGGCGCTGGTCCCGGCCACTGACGGCGCACCGGGATTGGAGATCTCCAAACTGCTGTCGACGTTCGGCGTCGTGACCCTCGATCCGGGGTTCACCAACACCGGGTCGACAACATCCGCGGTCACCTACATCGACGGAGATGCCGGGATCCTGCGCTACCGGGGCTACCCGATCGAGCAGCTGGCGCAATCGTCGACATTCCTCGAGACGAGTTACCTGCTGATCTACGGCGAGCTGCCGAGCACGTCCGAGCTCGACACCTTTGTCCAGCAGATCAGCCGGCACACCATGCTGCACGAGGATCTCAAGCGGTTCTTCGACGGTTTCCCGCGCGACGCGCACCCGATGCCGGTGCTCTCCAGCGCCGTCAGCGCACTGTCGACCTTTTACCAGGACTCGCTCGACCCGTTCAATCCCGCCCAGGTGGAACTGTCCACCATCAGGCTGCTCGCCAAGCTGCCGACCATCGCGGCCTACGCCTACCGGAAGTCCGTCGGGCGGCCGCTGCTGTACCCGGACAACTCGCTGGGCCTGGTGGAAAACTTTCTGCGGATGTCGTTCGGGTTCCCGGCCGAACCGTACGAGGTCAACCCGGTACTGGGAAAGGCGCTGGACCAGCTGCTGATCCTGCATGCCGACCACGAGCAGAACTGCTCGACATCGACCGTGCGGCTGGTCGGGTCGTCGAACGCCAACCTGTTCGCCTCGGTGTCGGCCGGTATCAACGCGCTGTTCGGGCCGCTGCACGGCGGGGCCAATCAGGCAGTGCTGGTGATGCTCGAGAAGATGCGGCAGGACGGTGACGGGGTGGACGCCTTCGTCCGGCGGGTCAAGAACAAGGAGCCGGGCGTCAAGCTGATGGGCTTCGGTCACCGGGTCTACAAGAACTACGACCCGCGAGCCGCCCTGGTCAAGGCCACCGCCGACGAGGTGCTGGCCGAGCTGGGCGCCAAGGACGAGCTGCTCGACCTCGCCAAGCAGCTCGAAGAGGTCGCCCTGTCCGACGACTATTTCGTCTCCCGCAAGCTCTATCCGAACGTGGACTTCTATACCGGGCTGATCTACAAGGCGATGGGCTTTCCGAACCGGATGTTCCCCGTGCTGTTCGCGCTGGGCCGGCTGCCGGGGTGGATCGCCCAGTGGGGCGAGATGATCAACGACCCGGCAACCAAGATCGGCCGTCCCCGGCAGGTCTACACCGGTTACACCGAACGTGACTACGTCGAACTGGGTGAGCGCTGAGGTCGGTGCAGGGTCGCACTGCGCGGGAGCGGGTCTGCCGGAGGGCGATCGACGCACAGCTGCGACGCCTGACCGGCACGCAGGCATGATCGGTGCATGACCAAGCCAGCTGTGCTGTGGTTCCGCCGCGATCTGCGACTGGCCGACCACCCCGCCCTGCTCCGCGCCGTCGCCGACTCCCCTGAGGTCCTCGCCCTTTTCGTCGCCGATGACGCTGTCCTGGTGCCGTCCGGTGCGCCGCGACGGGTGTTCCTGGCGGGCTGCTTGGAGCGGTTGTCGTCGGCCCTGGGCGGCCGTTTGCTGATCGCCGCCGGACGCCCGGAACAGGTGGTGCCCGCCGTTGCGGCAGCGGTGGGGGCGTCCGCCGTTCATGTGTCGGCTGACTACGGCCCCTACGGCCGGCGGCGCGATGCCAGGGTCGAGAAAGCCTTGGCCGCAACGGGCGTGGAGCTGATCGGCAGCGGCTCGCCGTATGCGGTCGCGCCCGGCAGGGTTCGCAAACCCGACGGCAGCCGGTACGCAGTCTTCACCCCGTACTACCGCGGGTGGACCGCGCACGGCTGGCGCGCGCCGGCCCGGACGGCCGACCCGGTGACCTGGCTCGACCCGTCATCGGTCGACGGCCCGCAGCTGCGGTCCGCGGCGGATCTCGGCCTGCCACTTGATCCGTCCACCACCCTGCCCGAACCGGGAGAGGCCGCGGCCCGGCAGGTGTGGCAGGACTTCCTGCACAGCAAGGATTCGCACAACCACGATTCGCACAACGAGTATTCGGACAGCGGCCATTCACCGGAGACGGCCGCCGGCAGGTATGGCCTCGACACCTATCCGGACCAGCGGAATCGGCCCGATCATGCTGGGACCAGCCAGATGTCGCCCTACCTGAAGTGGGGTTGCATTCATCCCCGCACCCTGCTGGCCGATCTCGCCGCGTCCGGCTCCCCCGGTGCTGCGTCGTACCGGCGGGAACTGGCGTGGCGGGAGTTCTACGCCGACGTGGTCTTCCACCGGCCCGAATCGCTGCACACATCGCTGGATCCGGCGATAGACCGACTGACCGGCGATACCGGGAAGACGGCGGACGAGCGGCTCGCCGCGTGGAAGGCCGGCAAGACCGGCTACCCCTACATCGATGCGGGCATGCGCCAACTGCTGGCGCAGGGCTGGGTGCACAACCGGGTTCGCATGGGGGTGGCGTCATTCCTGATCAAGGATCTGCACCTGCCGTGGCAGGTCGGCGCGGCTCACTTCATGGACCACCTGGTCGACGGCGACTATGCGTCGAACAACCACGGCTGGCAGTGGGTGGCCGGCTCAGGACCGCAGGCGGCGGCGTTCTACCGGATCTTCAACCCGATCGGCCAGGGCGAGAAGTTCGACCCGGACGGCACGTACGTCCGCCGCTTCGTCCCCGAACTGCGGGACATCCCGGGCAAGGCGGTGCACCGGCCATGGGAACTGCCGGGCGGCGCGCCTGCCGACTATCCGACACCGATCGTCGACCACGCCGCCGAGCGGACGGAATCGCTGCGCCGCTGGGAATCCCGCGCACGGAGCTGACACCGGCGCCCGGGTGCCGGTCCGTCCGGCCGGGCATCAGAAGCCGAACGGCCGCAGACCCCATGACGCCGACCAGCTCTCGCCGGGCTCCAGCCACAACAACCCGTCACCGGTATTGAAGGCGTCGGGCCCGCAGGTCATCGGCTCGACCGCCACCGCGCGACGCTGATCGGGGCTGCCCGGACCTGGGAAGTTCGGTGGCGAGTACACCTGCGCCCAGCCGAAAACCCCTTCGGCCCACAACGCCAGACCGGTTCCACCGGGCGCGGTCAACCGGTGCTCCACCCGGCCGTCGATGGGCTCAAATCCGGTCAGCGCGACGTCGAGATCCAGATCAGCCAGCAATCGTCCACCGCGCAGGTCGTTCGGTGTCCCGTCGACCGGCACCAGACCGACCGGAACCAGATTCTCGTCCGTGCGCAGGAATCGGTCGCCGTACACGGTGAGCGTCAGCTCGCTCACCGCTCGCTCGCCGACCCGCAGGTACGGGTGCACTCCGACCCCGAACGGGGCGGCGGCGGTGCCGGCGTTCGTCAGAGCGTGGGTGACGAACAGCCCATCCGCGGACACCGCATGGGTCACCTCGGTGTCCAGCGTGAACGGGTAGCCGTGCTGCGGGTAGATCGACGCCGCGAGGGTGACCGACGCCTGCTGTTGATCCATCAGCCGGTACGGGGTGTTCCGCAGCAGGCCGTGGATGGCCGCCGCGTGTCCCACGTCGGTGATGTCCAGTTGTTGCTGCTTGCCGCGCAGGGTCCAGCGACCGCCGGGAATCCGGTTCGGCCACGGCACCAGGACGATTCCGTCGCCCATTGGCGGGACCGAGGCGTCGTCCCAGGTCTCGGTGAACCGAACGCCGTCAACGGCGAAGGCCCGCAGCACTGCGGCCACCTCGCCGACCTGTGCGGTGACACCGCCGCTGCGGATCAGGAACTGTCGCCCGCTGGCGGGCCTGCGCGCCGTCACCGGCCGGCGCCGTCCGGCCGCCCGGTCGCCCGGGAGAGCGCTCGTCCGAACTGCAACAGCCGCTGCATCTGGGCCAGCCCTCCGTCGTTCACGGACTTGGAGAAGCGGTAGGTCTCGACATGGTGCACAGCACGGGTTTCGTTCGCCTCCGTCAGCTCCGTCATCGACCGTTCCGGGGTTTGCGTCGACAGGTACAACATCACCGCGTTCATGGTCCGCGAACCATCCGGTTCGGTCCGGAATCGGTTCCGCAGCCCCTGATCGACGATCGCGGACAGTGGGACCGTCCGGATCGACGAGGAGAACATCGGGTGATCCGGCCGGCCGTCCTCGGCCTCGTCATCGCCGTGCCACAGCACCAGGCGTCGCCCATCGGTCACCGCGACCTCCTGCCAGAGCGAATCCCCCCAGCTCTGCTGGGCCGCGACACGTTCACAGGTGAAGGCCAGCACCGCCGATGACTCGATGACGCCCCCGAGCGCCTCGAGGGCCGCGTCCGCGTCCCGGATATAGGCGCGCACGGCGTCGTCCAGCAGCGGATACGGCGCCCAGTCCTGAGGCACGTGATGGCGCGGATGGTGCATCGGTGTCAGGTCTCCTGGTCTGCGCATGTGGATCTCATAGGGTCTGCCGGCGGGTGTCGTAGCGCAACAGGGACCGGCCGAGCAGCGCGGCGACAACGGTGAACACAAGAGTCGCCAACCCGCCGGCGACCACTGCGAAGGACGTCGACGTCGCACTGGCCAGCAGACCGTGCACCAGGTCCGCCAACCGCGGCCCACCCGCAACGACGACGGTGAACACGCCCTGCATCCGGCCGCGCATCTGATCGGTGGCGTTCACCTGCAGGATCGTCGACCGGTAGACCGCACTGACCAGGTCCGCCCAGCCGCCGATCGCCAGGTACAGCACCGCCAGCCAGAGCACCGAGGTGCCGCCGAACAGCGCCATGGACACGCCCCACACCACGATCGCCGCGACGATTGCGATGCCCTGCCGGTAGACGCGATTGATCCAGCCGCCGGTCAGGCCGCCGAGCAACGCCCCGATGGCCAGCCCCGCGTTGAGCAGCCCGAGCGCCAGGCCGCCGCCTGGTGGGCCGCCGAAGGTCTGCTGCGCCATCTGCGGGAACAGGGCTCGCGGCATGCCGAAGACCATCGCGATGATGTCGACGACGAAGGTCATCAGCAGCAACGGTTTCACCCGCAGGTAGGCGATTCCGTCGAGCACCCTGGCCCGTCCACGATGCGCGCCGAGCGGCGCGATCGGTGGCAGCTTGATCACTGCGTACAGAATGGCCACCAGCGTCAGCGCGTCGAGGAAGTACAGCCACGGCAGACCCACCAGCGGGATGAGCAGCCCCACCAGCAGCGGTCCGACGATGACGCCCAGGGAGAACACCGTCATACCCAGCGCGTTCGCGGACGGCACCTGCTCCG
This sequence comes from Mycobacteriales bacterium, assembly GCA_038246445.1. GTDB lineage: Bacteria > Actinomycetota > Actinomycetes > Mycobacteriales > Nakamurellaceae > Nakamurella. Next base: position 20,187 of record JBBRVZ010000015.1, on the reverse strand, counting down.
CGGGAACGATCCGCGGGATTATCGCGCTGCGGGTCGGCTGGTTCACCGCGAAAAAGCCCTGCTGCACCGCGAGCAGGATGAGCACCACCCACACCGAGCCCGCATCGGCCAGCGCCGCCACCCACAGGCCGATGCTGGCGGCCGCGATGCCCACCGAGGTGATCATGAGCAGCGTGCGGCGGTCGTAGGTGTCGGCGATCGCCCCGCCGAGGAGCCCGAACGCGACCAGCGGCACCAGCGCCACGAGCGAGGCGATGCCGACCCACGCCGAGCTCTGGGTGATGTCGAAGATCTGCTGCTGCACGGCGACGGTGGTCAGCATGGCGCCGATGACGGTGGTGATCTGACCCAGGAACAGGCGGCGGTACGGCGGAATCCGCAGCGGCCGCAGGTCCGGCCCGATCCGGCGCAGCACGGAACGCCGGCCGCCTTCCCGCTTCGTCTCGGGGCGGTCCTGCGTCACCGCGCGATCACGGCGCAAGCCGTTCGACGACCCACCCGCCGTTCCCGTCGGCGCGATACCGCAGCCGGTCGTGCAGCCGTCCGACCCGACCCTGCCAGAATTCCACGGTCTGCGGCCGGATCAACCAGCCGCCCCAGAACGGGGGCAACGGGATGTCATCTGTCGCGGTGGCGCCGTCCGCATCCGCGTCACCGAACCGGGCGTAGGCGCTTTCGCGCAGACCGTCCAGTTCGGAGCGGTCGCGGAGCACGGTCGACTGCGGGCTCGCCCACGCGCCGATCTTCGAGCCCCGGGGCCTGGTCGACCAGTACTGCCGGGCCGTCTCGTCTGACACCCTGCTCACCGGGCCACGAAAATGGACCTGACGCTGCAACCCGATCCACGGGAAGGTGGCCGAGGCGCGCGGATTGGCCCGCAGATCCAGGCTCTTGTCCGAGGTGAGGTTGGTGTAGAACACGACGCCGTCCTCGTCCAGCCCCTTGCACAGCACACACCTGCTGGCGACGTCCCCGTCCGGTGACGAGGTCGCCACCACCATCGCGTTCGGCTCCCGGATGCCACCGGCCACCGCATCCGCCAGCCAGCGGCGGAACTGCGTCAGCCAGTCCGGCGCGAGGTCCGATTCGGCCAGGCCTGCGAGCAAGTAGCTCTCCCGCATCGCCGCGAGATCCGGCCCCCCTTCCGGCGTCGGATCGCCGGCCTTTTCGCTGCTCACCACTCGTCCTCCTGATTGTTCGATGGCGTCTCGGCTGCTGTGGCGTCGTCCTCGGATCGCGTCCTGGCGCCGGCCACGCACGGTACGCCGCACCGCGCTTGCCGCCGTCCCGGGAGTGCGGTCGCCGTCATACGCAGCACCGGGTTGCCCACACGTGACCGATCACACGCCGCTTCCCATGGCCACGGTCCGCAAGTAAAGGCATTGTGAAGAAACGGTCAGTTCCCGGCCGGTCGCCGTGGCGTCCGCGCTCACGGCGGCCACCATCCGGCGGTCTGGCCGATGTCGCTCCTGTCGCGGCCGGCGCTCGCCGGTGGCGCCCTCGTAGTCGGCAGTGCTCACTGTGGAGGTACGTCAATGACCACCAATGGATCTTCCTTCGTCTCGGGACTCGAGGGCGTCGTTGCCTTCCACACCGCCATCGCCGAACCCGACAAGGACGGTGGTTCGCTGCGTTACCGAGGGGTCGACATCGACGACCTGGTCGGGAGTGTCGGATTCGACGACGTCTGGCATCTGCTTGTCGACGACGCATTCGGACCGACCCTGCCGGTCGACACGTCGCCGCCGGCCTTCCGCTCCGGGGACGTTCGGGTGGACGTCCAGGCGTCGCTGCCGCTGCTCGCGCCGGTCCGCGGATTCGGGCCGCTGCTGGACATCACCGACGAGCAGGCCCGGGACCATCTGGCGCAGACCACCTCCGCGGTGCTGTCCTACGCCGCCCACTCGGCCCGCGGTGACAAGCCGGCCGTGTCCGCGTCGCGGCTCGCCGAGTGCTCCACCGTTGTGGAGCGGTTCATGACGACCTGGCTCGGGGATCCCAGCCCCGAGCAGGTGAAGGCGATCGACGCCTACTGGGTGTCTGCGGCAGAACACGGGATGAACGCCTCCACCTTCACCGGCAGGGTCGTCGCGTCCACCGGCGCCGACGTGCCGGCCTGCTTCAGCGGCGCGGTCGGCTCGATGTCCGGGCCGTTGCACGGCGGAGCACCCGCCCGTGTACTGCCGATGGTCCAGGAGGTCGAGCTGACCGGGAATCCCGAGCGTCTGGTGAACGGGATCCTGGACCGCAAGGAACGACTGATGGGCTTCGGTCACCGGGTCTACCGGGCCGAGGATCCCCGCGCACGCGTGCTGCGCCGGACCTGTCGCGAGCTCGACGCCCCCCGCTACGAGGCGGCGGCCGCGCTCGAGCAGGCCGCTCTGACCATCCTGCGGGAGCGGCGCCACGACCGAGCGATCGAGACGAACGTCGAGTTCTGGGCCGCCGTCATCCTCGACTTCGCGGGCGTCCCGGCGGCGACGATGCCGGCGATGTTCACCTGCGCCCGCACCGCCGGCTGGAGTGCGCACATCCTGGAGCAGAAGAAGCTGGGCAAGCTGGTCCGCCCGTCTGCGATCTACAACGGCCCGGCGGCCCGCACCCCCGAGATGGTCGCCGGTTTCGACCACCTGGCGCTGGCTGTCTGACCAAGCCGTCCCTGCGGGCCTGTGGTGCCGTCCGTGCACTGTGAGGAGAACGCGCCGTCATGGCCGATCGATCAACCCTGACCCTGCCCCCGGCGATGCTGCCCAGCGACGGGCGGTTCGGGTGCGGGCCGTCCAAGGTCCGCCCGGAAGCGCTGGCCGCACTGGCCGGCTCGGGCGTGGCGGTGATGGGCACCTCGCATCGCCAGGCACCGGTGAAGTCCCTGGTGCGCCGGGTTCGGGAGGGGATCAGCACATTGTTCGGGCTCCCGGACGGCTACCAGGTGATCCTCGGCAACGGCGGCGCCACCGCCTTCTGGGATGCCGCCGCGCTCGGACTGATCCGCAACCGGGCGCAACACCTGACGTTCGGTGAGTTCTCCGCCAAGTTCGCGACGGTCACCCGGAAGGCGCCGTTCCTTGCGGACCCGCAGGTGATCACGGCCGATCCCGGTGACGCCCCGGACGCGGTCGCCGCCCCCGACGTGGACGTCTACGCCTGGGCCCACAACGAGACGTCCACCGGCGTCGCGCTCCCGGTGCTGCGGCCGGTCGGTGCGAGAGCCGATCAGCTCGTCCTGGTGGACGCAACCTCGGGCGCCGGTGGTCTGCCGCTGGATCCGCAGCAGGCCGATGTCTACTACTTCGCCCCGCAGAAGGTCTTCGGCTCGGACGGCGGACTCTGGATCGCGCTGGTCTCCCCCGCTGCCCTGCGCCGGATCGCCGAGATCGCCGCCACCGACCGGTGGATCCCGGAATTCCTGTCCCTCGCCACCGCGCTGGACAACAGCATCAAGGACCAGACCCTCAACACCCCCGCTGTCGCGACGCTGTTCCTGCTGGCCGATCAGATCGAGTGGATCCTCGGCAACGGCGGCCTGGGCTGGGCGACCAAGCGGACCGCGGATTCGTCCGGCCGGCTTTACCACTGGGCTACCGCCAGCGAGTACGCAACCCCGTTCGTCCGCCGTCCCGAACTGCGGTCACAGGTTGTCGGCACCATTGACTTCGCCGACACGGTGGACGCCGCCGCGGTGGCGAAGACGTTGCGGGCCAACGGCATCGTCGATACCGAGCCGTACCGCAAGCTCGGCCGCAACCAGCTCCGGATCGGGATGTTCCCCGCGGTCGAGCCGGACGACGTGAGCGCCCTGATCAGCTGCATCGACTACGTGGTGGAGCGGCTGTAGTTGCCACAGGTGTCCGCGCCGCAGGTGGTACGGGAGTGAATTCGTCAACCACCCCGCGGCGCGGCGGCGCGCCTGGACAGAGCCCGCCCGAGGCCGCGATAGCGTCGGGATCGGAGTTCTGGATTCGGGAGGAGAACCCATGCGCGCGTTGCGGGTCGTAGGCCTTGCCGAGGATGGTGACAACCTGGTGTGCGAGGACGCCACCTCGGGTGAGCTGTTCACGTTGCCCGCGGACGAGCGGCTCCGGGCTGCCACTCGAGGCGATCTCAGCCGGTTGGGCCAACTCGAGATCGAGCTCGAACCTGCGCTGCGCCCCCGAGAGATACAGGCGCGCATCAGGTCCGGCGGCTCCGTCGCCGAGGTTGCGGCGGCCGCGAACACCGGCATCGGCCGCATCGAGCGCTACGCGTACCCGGTCATGCTGGAGCGGTCGACGATGGCGGAGAAGGCGCGGCGATCCTTCCCGATGATCGACGGCAACCCTGCGCGGCGCAGCCTCGAGGAACTCGTGATGGGCACTCTCACCGAGCGCGGCCAGGCCGGCAACGTGCGATGGGATGCCTACCGGGACACCGACGGCTGGGTGGTCGCGTTGCGCTGGCAGGCGGGGCGCAGTGAGAACGCCGCAGTCTGGGACGTCCATGCCGGACCCCGGAACCCGACTGTGCGTGCGCGCGACGATGCCGCACGCGACCTGATCGATCCGTCCCCGCGGGCGCTGCGGACCATCGACGAACCTCCCGCTGCAGACGTTTTCCACAGACATCAGTCCCGCGCCGCCGGCACCCCCACGCCGGACGCATCCGGTGCCGCCTTCCCGGACACCGGCGCCGGCGACCTCGCTGCGGGGCAGACCCGTCAGGTGCCACGGCGGTCGACGCTGCCGGCGGGGTCACATCACCCGGCGGGCACTCGCAGGTCGGTTGCCGATCGCATGGAGCAGGAGTCGGTGGAGCAGACGGTGCTCGACGAGCGCGCCGGTGCCACGAACACGCCCGAGCGCACCGAGGCTGCTCGCACCGGGACGGACCATGCGGGGCGCGGACGCAAGGGTCAGCGGCCGGTCATGCCCGGCTGGGAGGACGTGCTGCTCGGCGGCGGGCAGACACCCAACCTGTAATAAACCCCTGACTTACGACGTGTGGCGCACCTCCGCGATTCCTCACACGTCAGTGCCCCGAATGCGACTACACATGATCGAACAAGTGTGACCATCTGCTTTGTTTGTATCTGTTGACTACGACCAGGCTTGCTTGGCATACTCACAGCACCACCTTCGCACCGGCGCGCAGGTCACGGGGCTGCGGGGCCCCGCTCGCACGGCCGGCGCGCCGACCGCCAGGAGCGCCGTGACATCCACCCCGACCCGACCCACCGGCGGCCGGATCACCCGCATCCGTGCCACCATGGCCGACGGCCGCGAACTGATCTACTTCGACGAGACCCCGGACGCAGAGCGCGTTCTGCTGGACAACCGGGATCTACCGGAGGTCGTGCCGGGGTCAGAGGTGCGTTTCGACGCCGTCACCGGTGAGTGGGTGGGCATCGCCGGGCACCGGCAGAGCAGGATCTACCACCCGCCGGCCAACGCCTGCCCGCTGTGCCCCTCGACCCCGGAGAACGCCAGCGAGATTCCGTCGCCCGATTACGACGTCGTCGTGTTCGAGAACCGCTTTCCGTCCTTCGCCGGCGCGGGTCCGATCGCCACCGACGGTGCTCTGTTCGACAGCCGGCCCGGCAACGGCCGGTGCGAGGTGGTCTGCTTCACCTCCGACCACAACGCCACGCTGTCCAGCCTGCCGGTGTCGCGCATGCGCACGGTAATCCAGGCGTGGGCGGACCGGACCGCCGCCTTGATGGCCCAGGACGGCGTGCAGCAGGTCTTCTGCTTCGAGAACCGCGGCGTCGAGATCGGCGTGACGCTGGCGCATCCGCACGGCCAGATCTACGGCTACCCCTTCGTCACTCCGAAGACGGCCGCGACGATCCGTTCCGCGCGGGCCTACCGCGAGAGCACCGGCGGGGACCTGTTCGAAGATCTGGTGGCCGGCGAACTCGCCGACGGACGGCGCATCGTCAGCCAGAACGACTCGTGGGTCGCGTTCGTCCCCTTCGCCGCGAGGTGGCCGATCGAGGTCCACCTCTACCCGCGCCGGCCGGTCCGCGATCTGCCCGCACTGCAGGAGCGGGAACGCGCCGGCCTGGCCGAGCTGTACCTGGACGTCATCCGGCGGATGGAGCGCGTCTTCGACGACACCCTGCCCGCCATCACCGGTGTGCATCAGGCCCCGGTGATGGCGGACCAGGACGACTTCCGTGTGCACCTGGAGGTTTTCACCATCCGAAGGGCGGTCGGGAAACTGAAGTACCTGGCCGGATCCGAATCAGCCATGGGAGCTTTCGTGAACGACATCAGCCCGGAGGTTGCCGCTACCCGGCTTCGCGAGGCCGGGACGGTGTCCGGATGAAGGTGCTCGTCGTCGGCGGCGCCGGCTACATCGGTTCCGTGGTGACCCGGCAGTTGCAGCAGGACGGTCACGAGGTGGTCGTTCTCGATGACTGCTCGACCGGCCACGCCGACTCCGTTCCCGATGGGGTAGAGCTCGTTCGATCCGATATCGCCCAAGCTGCCACTGTTCTGGGCCGCGGCGGCTTCGACGCGGTGCTGCACTTCGCGGCCAAGTCGCTGGTCGGCGAATCGGTGTCGAAGCCGTCGCTGTACTGGCAGACGAACGTCTGCGGCACCCGCGCCCTGCTCGATGCGATCACCGAGAACGACGTCCCGACGCTGGTCTTCTCGTCGTCGGCAGCGACCTACGGCGAACCCGATGCCGTCCCCATCACCGAGGATGCGGCGACACGACCGACCAGTACCTACGGCGCCACCAAGCTCGCCGTCGACATGATGATCACCGGTCAGTGCGCGGCGACCGAGCTCGCGGCGGTATCGCTGCGGTACTTCAACGTCGCTGGAGCCGCCTTCGGTGCGGGCGAAAGGCATGGCACCGAAACGCATCTGATCCCGATCGCGCTCGACGCGGTGGCCGGCCGGCGGCCGGCGCTGAGCATCTACGGTGATGACTGGCCCACCCCGGACGGCACACCCATCCGCGACTACGTGCACGTCAAGGACCTGGCGCGGGCGCACGTGCTGGCCCTGACGGCGGCCGAGCCGGGCGAACACCTGATCTGCAACCTCGGCAACGGCAGTGGCTACAGCGTCCGGGAGGTCCTGGCGACCATCGAGGAGGTCACCGGGCTGCCGGTGCCGGTGATTGTCGGCCCGCGACGCGCGGGTGACCCGACCCGATTGGTGGCATCCGGCACGCGCGCGGCGCAGCGACTGGGCTGGACACCCGAGTTGACACTGGCCGACATGGTCGCCGACGCCTGGGTTTTCACAGGTGGAACAACCGCCAGGGAGGCGTGCTGATGGACGCCGCGGAACTGTTCCGCGGCACTTACTCCCGCGAGCCTGACGGTGTCTTCTCCGCGCCGGGCAGGGTCAACCTGATCGGCGAGCACACCGACTACAGCGGCGGCCTCGTACTGCCCTTCGCGATCGATGCCCGGGCGTATCTGGCGGCGGCCACCACTACCGACGGCACAGTCCGGGCGACGTCCGCGCAGAAGCCCGGCGAGGTGATCACCACGACTGTGGACGAACTGGCTCCCGATTCGGCAGTTGCCACGAGCTGGGCCGGCTACCTGCTCGGCTCCATCTGGACGTTGCGGCGGGCGGGCCACCACATCGGCGGCTTCGATCTGGCGCTGGACTCGCAGGTTCCGTCCGGGGCAGGACTGTCGTCGTCAGCGGCCATGGAATGTGCCACCGCACTCGCTGCGTCGAGGCTGTCGGGGGTCGATCTCGATGTCATGACGATCGCGCGGATCGCGCAGGAGGCCGAGAACGACTTCGTCGGTGTCCCTGTCGGCCCGATGGATCAGACGGCGTCGGCGGCCGCCCGACGCGGCTCCGTGCTGCTATTCGATACCAGATCTGGCACGGTGGAACACATTCCCTTCGATCCGGCGGCACACGACCTCGAGGTGGTGGTCATCGACACCAGGGTGACCCACGCGCTGTCCGACGGCCGGTACGGGCGCCGGCGGGCGTCCTGCGAGCAGGCGGCCGACGTCCTCGGGGTGCGCTGGCTCCGCGACATCGGTATGGACGAACTGCCGGCGGCTCTGGACAGGCTTGCCGACGAGGAACTGCAGCGCAGGGTCCGCCATGTCGTCACCGAGAACGACCGGGTAGCGCGGACGGTTGACCTGCTCCGGGCCGGCCGGGTCGCCGAGATCGGTGAGTTGCTGACGGCGTCGCACCGCTCGTTGCGTGATGACTACGAGGTTTCCTGCGCGGAACTGGACGTGGCCGTCGATGCAGCGCTCGAGGCGGGCGCCGTCGGGGCCAGGATGACCGGCGGCGGCTTCGGTGGGTCCGCCATCGCGCTGCTGCCCGCCGACCTGGTGGATGGTGCGATCGCCTCCGTCACAACGGCTTTTGCGGCGAACGGCTTTGCCGCGCCGGTTCCGCGGCTGGTCAGGCCGGCCGATGGTGCCAGTCGCGACGGTTGATCCGGTGCGGCATGCGCCGCAGACCATATACTTTCGCGCATGCACAAAGTCGGCGCGCCCTTCCCGGCGTTGTCGCAGGCATCCAGGTCGGTGTTGGTGGACCTGCTGGTGCACGGTCCCGCGTCGCGTGCGGACCTGGCCCGGCGTTCGGGCTTGTCGCCGGCCAGCCTGACCAGGATCACCAGGTCGTTCGTCGACGCCGGTCTGATCAGCGAGTCGGACACCACCTCACCGCAACGGACCGGGCGTCCCTCGCAACCGATGGACGTCACTGTCGATCAGGCACATCTGATCGGCATCAAGCTCTCTGCCGGTCAGCTCAACATGGTGACCACGGACCTGCGCGCACGACTACTGACCGATCGAACGGTGCCGCTGCCCTCGTCCGACCCGGAGTCGGTGGTCTCGGCGATCGGGGAGGCGGTCGCGCAAGCGCAGCGACGGGACGACACGTTGTGTGCGATCGGCGTCAGTCTGGCCGGACCGGTGTCCCCGCGGTCCGAGATCGTGCGCACCTCACCGTTTCTCGAGTGGACAGACGTGCCCCTCGTCGCGATGATCCGGCAGCGGACGGGCCTACCGGCAGTCGTCGAGAACGACGTCCGGGCCCTCACCGCTGCTGAGCACTGGTTCGGCGCCGCGGCCGGTTGCAGCGACTTCGTGCTGGTGACCATCGGTGCCGGCGTCGGGTGCGGCATTGTCGTCGACGACCGCCTGGTGGACGGGGCGAGCGGCGGAAGCGGCCAGGTAGGACACCTCCCGGTGACGCCGTGGGGGCCGATGTGCGAACGGGGCCATCGGGGGTGCGCCCGGTCCTACCTGTCATCGACCGCCATCGTTGCGGCGGTCTCCGCAGCGGTCGGCCGGCAGGTGGACTATGACGCGGTGCTGACGATGGCGGCCGAGGGATCGCCGATAGCGGGCACCGTCGTCGAGGAGGCCGGCCGAGCCCTTGGCACGCTCATCGGCACGATCGCCACGGTGACCGCTCCGGCCAAGGTCATCGTCTCCGGCGAGGGCGTGGCCCTGGCCGCGCTGGCCCTGGAGACCACAAGGGAGCAGGCAAGACTCGTTCAGCACTGGACCCTGGCGGCCGTTCCGATCGAGATCGCGCCGTTCACCTTCACCGAATGGGCCAGGGGTGCGGCGGTCATCGCGCTGCGCCAACAATTGGATGTTGCGGTCCGACCGGACGCCTGATCGAAACCGGCCGCCGCGCAACAACCGGCGGACGAACAGGACGCCGTGACGATGGTGGCCCGTGGTCAGTTCTCCCGGATCACCGCGCATCCACCTGCTCGCAGTCGCAGCGTGCCCTCCACGGGTTCCCGGGTCACCTCGTCGAAACCCGAGGCGGGGAGATCGATGTCGTCGGTGGAGTGGTTGATGACGAACAGCCATGACCGGTCCGCCGAACGCCGGCGGACGACGTCGATTTCACCCGCTGCCACCGCGGGTACGCCGGCCGGTAGAGCGACGGCGGGTTCGGCACCGGACTCACGCAGTACTCGCTCGAGCACCGCGGCGCAACCGGCAGGGTCGGGGTGGGTGGACAGATACCACATCGCGCCGGCACCGACGGGGCGGCGGGTCAGGGCGGCCGCCCCCGCGGTCGGCCCGTCGGTGTACCGGGCCAGCACCTGGGTGCCGGGCATGGCGACGGTGTCCTCCACCCAGATCTCGCTGGTGACAACCGTGCTCGTCAGCTCCCAGTGCACCTGACGGCCCGACGCCAGCGGGAAGAATTCCTCCGACCGCACGCCGAGCACGTCCCTGAGCACTCCGGGATAGCCGCCGGGAACGATCTGGTTGTTGCGGTCCGCGATCCCGGAGAAAAAGGTCACCAGGACGTGCGCCCCCGCCTGCGCTGCGGCCGCCAGTCGCTGTGCGTGCTCGGCGTCGAGCAGCACCACGGCCGGGACGACGATGACCCGGTATCCGCGCAGTTCGCTGTCCAGCGGCAGAACGTCGCATCCGGTTCCGGTGCGGGAGATCGCCCGCTGCGCGGCCATCGCCACCTCGAAGTGCTGCACCGCCACACTCGGGTTTGCTGCCTGCTGGCAGGCCCAGGCCGAGTCCCAGTCCACCAGAACCGCTGTTGGAGCGTCGACCTCGGAGCCGGCGACGTCCGCGAGCCGGCCGAGCAGGGCGCCCAGGGCCACCACGTCACACCAGCGACGCGAGTCGACGCCGGCGTGCGGCAGCATCGCCGAGTGGTACTTCTCGGCGCCGATCACGGATTGCCGGAATTGGAAGAAGCAGATCGCGTCCGCCCCCCTGGCCAGATGGGCCAGCGAGTTGCGCTCCATCTCGCCGGGCGCCTTGGCCCGATTGATCGGCTGCCAGTTCACCGCGCTCGTCGAATGCTCCATCAGGAACCAGGGCCGGCGGCCGGCCAGCCCCCGGGTCAGGTCGGCGCTGAACGCCAGATGAAGCCGAGGTGCCTGTTCCCCTGTGCCCAGACCGATCAGATAATGGTCGGTGGACACGATGTCCTGGTGCGGCGCCCAGCGGGCGTAGTCGCACGGACCGGGGCCCACCTCACCCGGACCCATCCCGACGGTGAAGTTGGTGGTCACCGGGATGGCCGGTGAGATCTCCCGCAGGACCGCCTTTTCGGCGGTGAACTGATCCAGCAGCGCATCGGAGCAGAACCGGTTCCAGTCGAGCAGCTGACCGGGATTGCCGAAGGCGGAGGTCTTCGACGGCGCGCCGATCTCGTCGAACGATGCGTAGTGCTGACTCCAGAAGGCGGTCCCCCACGACCGGTTCACCGTCTCGATATCGCCGTAGCGCTCGGTCAGCCAACACCGGAAGTGCCGCCGGCTGACATCGCAGTAGCAGTAGGCGTTGTGGTTGCCCAGCTCGTTTCCCACGTGCCACATCCGGACCGCGGGATGGGCCGCGAACCCGCTTGCCAGATCACGCACCAGTTGCAGGGAGTACTCCCGGAACACGGGGGAGCTTGCGCACCAGGTCTGCCGGCTGCCGATTTCCAGGCGGGTCCCGGACGCATCGACCGGCCGGATCTCCGGATGCGCGCGGGCCAGCCACGGCGGAGGCGACGCGGTGGCGGTCGCCAGGTCGACCGCAATACCGTTGGCGTGCAGTAGATCGAGGATCCGTCGCAGCCATCCGTCGTCCCACACGTCCGGCTCCGGTCGCAGCCGCGCCCAGGAGAACACCCCGACCGTCACGACGGTGATACCGGCCTCCCGCATCAGCGCCACATCCTGCGGCCAGATCTCCTCCGGCCACTGTTCGGGGTTGTAGTCACCGCCGTAGCCGATCCCGGCCGTAGGCCACCGGGTCGGTGTCGACTGTCTTCCAGACTCAGGACGGTCCGGCACCGCACCACACTCCAGGGGTCGGGACCTCGCCGGTATGGCGATAGCGCACTACTTGACGCCACCCGCTGACAACCCGCTCTGCCAGAACCGCTGCAGGCCCAGGAAGGCAATCAACAACGGCAGGATCGACACCAGGCTGCCTACGATGACGAACAGCCGCAGTTCCGGGGCCTGGTTGATGGAGCTGTTCCAGGTGTACAGGCCCAACGTGATCGGGAACAGCCGCTCGTTCGAGAGCATGACCAGTGGGAGGAAGAAGTTGTTCCAGATGACGACGAACTGGAACAGGAAGATCGTCACCAACGCCGGCTTCATGAGCCGCAGCGCAATGACGAAGAAGGCGCGGAACTCGCTTGCGCCGTCCAGCCGGGCGGCCTCCAGCAGGGGCTCCGGAACCGACGCGGCCGCGTAGATGCGGGCCAAATACACGCCGAAGGGGCTCACCAGGCTGGGCAGCAGGACGGCCCAGTAGGTGTTGACCAGACCGACCTGGCTGAACATCAAAAACAGCGGCAGCGCAAGCGCCGTCGCCGGAACCAGGACGCCGCCGAGGATCAGGTTGAACACCACCTCACGCCCGCGGAAGACGTACTTGGCCAAGGCATAGCCGGCCATCGTGGCGAACAGGGTGCCGAAAGCCGCGCCCAGCACGGCGTATCCGACGCTGTTGATCAGCCACCGCACATAGAGCCCGTCGCGGAACGCGAAGAGATTCGAGACGTTGGAGAACAGCTGGAACGGCTGGGCGAACCACAGGCCGTTGGTCGTCACCAGGGTGGCCTGCGACTTGCTGGAAGCCACCACCAGCCACCAGATCGGGACGAGGAAGTAGATTGCCGCGACGACCAGGCCGCCGGTGGCCAGCACCACGGACAGCGGCCGCTCCCTCGGACCGCCGCCCTTGGCTGCTGTTGGGTCCGGGGCGGTGGGCGCGGGCATCACGTCGCTGCTCATGCGAACGCTCGCTTCTGGGTGACCTTGAGGAACACGAACGACAGGACGAATGTGGACAGTGCCAGCACCACCGAATAGGCGGCGGAAAGGTTGTAGTTCGGTACGATAGATGTCGAATACACCACCATGTTCGGCGTGTAATTGCTGGACACGGAACTGGTGATCGTCCGGAAGACCTGCGGCTCGTTGAACAACTGCAGCGTGCCGATGATCGAGAAGACGAACGTCAGGATGATGGCCGGCAGCACGATCGGGATCTTGATCGACCAGGCGATGCGGAACTGCCCGGCGCCGTCGGTGCGGGCCGCTTCGAAAATCTCCTGCGGAATGGCCTGCAGCGCAGAAAAGATGATCAGCATGTTGTAGCCGCAGAACACCCAGGTGATGACATTCGCGATGGACCACAGGATCAACCCCGAGCCCAGGAAGTCAACGCTCTCGGTGATGCCGAACGGTGACAGCGAGGGCACGTACAGAAAACCCCACATGATGGCCGCGATGACGCCGGGAACGGCGTACGGCGCGAAGATGGCCAGCCGGAAGAACTTCTTGCCCTTTGCCACCGTGGAATCGAGCAGAAGTGCGAATACCAAGGCCAATCCGAGCATGATCGGGACCTGGACGATGAACAACAGCAGCACCCTGCCGATGGACGACCAGAATTCGCTGGACGCGAAAACCCGCTGGTACTGATCGAATCCACCGAAAACCGATGTCGCCGGACCGAAGGTGCCCTGCCGGACGGTTTTGAAAAATGATTGGTACAGCGCATACAGCACCGGGAGTGCGTAGAACAGCGTGAACAGGACGACGAACGGCGCCAGGAAGCCGACGATGGCCGCCTTGTGCTTGGTGGGTTCGCGTTTCCGGGACTTCACCGGCGGCATCTCTGCGACCGGAGCGGCTGTCGCGGTTGTCATGTGCGGGTGCCTCTCACTTGATGTGCTGGGGCCGTGTGTCACCTGACGAGCGCTGCCCGGTGGCCGTCGGACGACCGCCGGGCGGGTGAGAACCCTTGGGTGCCCACCCGCTCGGCGGCCCTACCGTTCGGCACACTGCCGCGCGGGAATACGGCTGTCGCGCCTGCGGTGGTACCACACAGTTGCGGTTACCCGCCGACGACCGGGATCGACTGCGCCTTCATGGCATCGATGGTCTTGGTCTGCGCGGTCGCAAGGGCGTCGGCAAGCGTGCCCTGACCACCCAGCGCGGCCCCGAAGCCATCAGTCAGCGAGTTGTACGTCTCGTTCATCACCGGACCCCAGGTGAAGTTGGGATCGACCTGGGACGAGGCGTCCTTGAACACAGTGAAGATGTCCTGCCCACCGTAGAACTTGACCGGCTCCTGCAACGCCGGCAACTCCTGGCCGGCGGTGGTGGCCGGGTACAGACCACCGTCGGTGTTCAGCGCGGTCAACGATGCGGTGTTGGTGTTCAACCACAGCGCAAACTTCGCGGCCTCGGCCGGGTGTTTGCTGCCCTTGAACACCGCGGTGGTGGAACCGCCCCAGTTGCCGGCGGTGGCGCCGTCGGCGCTCCACTGCGGCATCGGGACGACGGCCCATTTCCCGGCGGTGCTGGGCGCATTCGATTCGATGGTCTGGTTGCCCCAGACCGCTGAAACCCAGCCCCACAACTGGCTGGAGTCGGCGGCCTTGTTCCACTCGTCGGTGAAGTTCTTCACCGGGGAAACCAGCTTGGCATCGATGAGGCCCTGCCAGTAGTTCGCCACATCGGTCGATTCCTTCGAGGTCAACCCGACCTTCCAGCCGGCCTCGGTGTTCTCGAACCACTTGCCCTTGTTCTGCCACACGAAGCCGGCGAACTGGTTGGGGTCGCCACTGGAGAAGTTGGTGATGAAAGCGCCCTTGGCCTTGACCGCCTCGGCCGCGGTCTTGAATTCGTCCCAGGTCTTCGGCACGGGGATGTTGTTCTGCTCGAACAGGTCCTTGCGGTAGAACAACGCCATCGGACCGGTGTCCTGCGGAATGGCGTACACCGCGTTGTCCTCACCGAATGTTGCCTGCGCCCAGGTCCAGTCCACGAAATTGCTCTTGGCCTCGGTCACACCGGGGCAGGAGGCGATGTTCGCCAAACCGTCCTGGATGCGGAAGTTCGGCAGCCGGTCGAACTCGATCTGCATCAGGTCGGGCGCATTCCCGGCCTTGATGCCGTTCGAGAAGTTCTGGTAGGCGCCGGCGTTGCCGCTGGGGCCGGTCGAAACCTTCACCTGGATGTCGGGGTTCGCGGCATTCCAGGTGGCGACCACCTTCTCGATCCCAGGAATCCACGAATAGAAGTTCAGGCTGACCTTCTCACCGGCAGCCGTGGGCTGGCACGCCGCTGCGTCACCGCCGCCACCGGCGGCGGCCGCACCTGATGAGGCTCCGCCGGCCGGGGCGCTGGCAGACGTGGAACTGTCACTGCTGCTACCACAGGCCGCGGTAAACAGCAGCATGCCTCCTGCCATGGCCGCCAGCCAGCGTCTCGACGTCTGTGTCGTCGCCGTCATGTGATGACTCCTTTTCTCGGGCCGATGTGCCGTGAGGGCAGCGATCGGGCCACATCGGATGTTTCTCGGCCGGAATTGGTCCGGACCATTGAATGAACCTGGCGCACGGACCGCAAAGTGCTCCAGTCCACTGGTTGTTGTGGTGGTGATGCCGGATCACCCTTTCGTAGCGGCATCATCGGGGTCCATGAGCCCGATCTACCGACAGCCATTTCTGGTCTGCGGGCGTCACTCACGGGGTGGACCGGTCATCGCCCCCTCCTCCGGATGCTGTGCGGTGCTGATGGCTCGCAGAAGGTGCACGTATTCCGGAAACATCGCGGGGATCTGAACCCCCACGCTTTCCAGGGCCCGGCCCGTTGCCACCACCCCTTCGGCCCACCACGGCGGCAGCTGGCCGGCCTCCGGGTAATGGTCCGCCGGTGGTACCGGCAGCAGCCGGTACCGCAGGTCCGGATCCAGACCCGGCAGCCGAACCCGGCCCGGTGGCCACGTCACCGAACGGTCCACCGAGGCGATGCAGTAGAGCGCCTCTGTCCGATCCGTCGACACCACGCCGTTCACCCAGATCGCCGGATCGGGATGGTCGGCGACGAGAAGATCGCCGCTGTGCAATAGTCCGCGGTACTGCTTGTACAGCGCAACCCAGCGGGCCAGCCGGTCCAATTCCTGCCGGCTCGCCTTCGTCAGGTCCCACTCGATCCCCATATGACCCCAGAAAGCCGTCCCCGCCCGAAAATCGAGTTGCTGGGTACGACGAGTGGTGTGCGCCTGGGTCGGACCGACGTGACTGCCGACAAGTTCGGGCGGCAGCAGTAACGCGGTGTACCGCTGGATCTGCTGTCGTTCGAGAGCGTCGTTGCAATCGCTGGCCCATACCCGATCGACACGCTCCAGGATCCCGAGATCGATACGCCCACCTCCGCCGGCGCAACTCTCGATCTCGACATGCGGGTGCCGGTGGCGGATTTCGTCGAGTAGCCGATAGAGCGCGGCGGTGTGCGCATGGACGCCCGGGCGCCCCTCCGACCCATGACCGGCCTCGACCACCATCCGGTTGTGGTCCCACTTGAGGTAGGCAATGTCGTATTCCGCGAGCAGGCTGTGCAACCGCTCGGAAATGTAGGCGTACGCCTCGGGGTGAGCCAGATCGAGCACGTACTGGTTCCGCGACGCAATGCCTTGCCGACTGCCGGCCCGGAACACCCACTCAGGGTGCGTCCTGGCCAGATCGGAATCCATGTTGACCATTTCCGGTTCCACCCAGAGGCCGAACTCCATGCCCAACCCGCGCACCCTGCTGATCAACGGCGAGAGGCCGGCGGGCCAGACCTGCTCGTCCACATACCAATCGCCCAGGCCCGCGGTGTCGTCGCGGCGGTGCCGGAACCAACCGTCGTCGAGTACGAAGCGCTCGGCACCGACCGCAGCGCCGGCCTCGGCCAACGCGATCAGCCGTTCGAGATCGTGGTCGAAATAGACCGCCTCCCAGGTGTTCAGGACAACCGGTCGAGGACGGATCGGGTGTGACGGTCGTGCCCGCAGGTAGGCGTGCAGACGGTGAGCCACCCCGTTGAGTCCACGGCCGTAGGACGCATACAACCACGGCATGGTGTAGCTGGCGCCGGGCAGCAGGTTCATCTCTCCGGACAGCAGCAGTTCACCGCCGCCCAACTGCCGGATGCCGTTGTAACTGCGCTCGGCGTAAGCCACCTGGTTGCCGGACCACCCAACGTGCAGGGCCCACACCTCACCGGAGGTGAAGCCGAAGCCGGGGGTGCCCGCGGCGAGCAGGTAGGAAGCATCCAGACCCGGTTTGCCCTTCCGGGATTCTCGTAGGAGTGTCCCGACGCGGAACGGCCCGCGCTGCGGGACCCGTTCGCGGGCATGGCGTCCCGCCATATCGAACAGCTCGTCCGCCTCCGTCGGCACGGGCAGTGCCAGCACAAGCCCGCCCAGCTGGAAAGCAAGCTCATCATCGGTGTTTATCAGCTCGGCCCGCGCGCGGAGCAGCCCGGACGCGGCAAGCTCGACATCGATGATCACTTGAAGGTGAGCCACATCGTCCACGGCCGTGTAGCGACGCCCGGCGCCCGTGGACTCCTCGTGCACCACCGCGAACGTCGTCGAAAAGTCCCTACCGCCGCGGTGACCGGTCAGGCCCGGGGTGCCGACCCAGCCCTCGGCCGGGGTTGGCAGCATGCTGATCCTGGTGGGGACGTCGATGCGACTGTCACCCACCGGCGCGACGAGCGCCGTGTCGAGGCCCGCCAGTTCGTCGGCGGTGAGTTCTCCGAGGTCGCTGCCCCAGTGCAGAACCGCCGGCAGGCCGCCGTCCCGGGTGTCCAGTACCAGACTCACACCACCGGACCGCAAGTGTGTCAGCGTCCCGCACAGGACATCAGTCGTCAACGCCCGTACTCCTCAGTGAGCCGGCTCATAGTTTCATGTGGGTATTAACGCACCCAATCACGTCGAAGCGGCGCCGTCAAGGGACGCTGTCGGATCGTGATGTCCGCCCTTCCAGTGTCCTGCACGGTGTCTCCGGCCCGATCTTCTATCACTGCCGAACTTCACTGCCGAACCAAACCGTGGGCTGCCTGCGCCTGTGATCCGGACATGCGTCTTCGTGTCTGTGCACACCACCCGAATGGTCTGAGTCAGTGCGAGGACACTGCGTCGAGGATTTCCATCAGCGCCGTGCGGTGATGCGGACGATCGACCAACTCCGCGAACGAAGCGGCGCTGTCGTCCCGATGCGGAGACCGGGGATTGGGCTTCAACCAGTCGCGGCAGGCTGCCTCGCCGATGTGCCCCAGCTGGCAGATCAACATCGAGAATTGTTCGGTCCCATCCACTCTGCCCGGCCCGCCGGCGTCGACGTAGGCCCGGTACAACGTACCGAGACGGGCAGGATTCCCGGAACCGAACTCGAAGAGCACGCAAGCCAGCTCCTGGCTCGGGTCCGCCAGACCGCAATCGTGCCAATCGATCACGCACAGATCGCCGGCCGGCGTCGGCCGCATGTTGTCGGCCCAGAGGTCGCGATGACACGTCTGCAGGTGCCGCGGAGGTCGAACCCATTGCTCCAGGGCGATCAGCTCGGCGCGCATCCGGGCAAGAAACTCCGCGAACGGGGCCCCCGCCGCCCGCAGGTCTTTGATCAGTACGTCCCACCGGTCCGCGCCGACGGGTTCGCAGAACCAGGAGTCGAACGGGTCACCCGTCGCGGACTGCACCAGGTGGATTCCGGCCACCGTCCGGCCCACCCGGATCGGATCGGCACCGATGTTCGGGGGCAGCAGATCCACCCACTCGTCGACCCGCACTTGCGCGCGGCCGACATCGGCGAAGACGTTGCCATGAACGGTCCGGAGTACCCGGGGCACCATCACGCCGGCGGCGTGCACCGCCTCCTGGAACGCGACCGAGTCGGTCACCGCGGTTTCCGTCGATCGGCGGAACGGCTCCTTGACCGCCCAACGTCCCCTTGTGGTGTCCAAACGCCAGACCTGGCCCTGCTTCCCGCGCGCGACCGGGGTGTCCGACAACCTCGCGCCGTCACCCAGGCCGAATGCCTGCGCGATGACGGTGGCCGAACCCGGACCTGGCATTGCCGAAGCGTAGGCCCGCCGGGTCCCTTGGCTGCGCCGCTGACCGGGCCTGTCCTGCTGACGCGACCGAGCCGCTGACCGGGCCTGTCCTGCTGACGGGACTGACGCCGTTGTCGCATCGGCGTCCCACTCATCGTGTTGCAGACGGAACCACCACCGGTAAACCCTGTCGAGACTGTCGGTCCCCGGACGTAGCCTTGCCACGCGATGACAACCGGTTCCACTGCTACCCAGGCAGATCTCGACCAGCAACCCGAACAACCCGACGGATCGATGGCGGATCGGACCCCGGGACAACCCCTGCGCGCCTCGGCGACCACATCGCTGCGCAGGCTGCTGCCGTACGCCCGGCCCGCGCTCCCCGCGCTCGCCGCGAGCGCCGTCAGCGCGATGGCGGCGATGCTGTGCGGCCTGGTGTTCCCGCTGGTGATCCGACAGATCATCGACGGACCCATCGCCGGCGGTGACCTTTCCGCTCTGTGGCCACTGACGGGCGCTCTGCTGGCGCTCGGCGTTTTCGAAGCGGCATTGTTCTGGGTCCGCCGGATGCTCGCGGCGCGTCCGACGGTGCGGGTCGAGGCGGCCATGCGGGCGGCCATCTACGACCACCTGCAACGGTTGCCGGTGTCGTTCCACGATCGATGGCCGGCGGGCCAACTGATGTCCCGTGCGGTGTCCGACCTGACCACCATCCGCCGGTTCCTGGCCTTCGGGCTGGTGTTCCTGGTGGTGAACCTGACCACGTTCGTCGTCGGCGTCGTCATCCTGGTCAATTTGTCCTGGCAACTCGGGCTGATCGTCGCGGCACTGGCGGTACCGCTGATTGCGCTGTGTTTCCACTACGAGTCCCGGTACCAGGTACTCGCCCGGCGTTCGCAGGACCAGGTCGGCGACCTCGCCACCATGGTCGAGGAGTCAGTACTGGGCATCCGGATCCTGAAGGCGTTCGGCCGCAGCGACTACCAGGGCCGGCGATTCCTGGTCTCGGCTCGGCACCTGCGAAGCACCGAAATCGGTAAGGCCCGGGTCATCTCGCAGCTGTGGGCCGTCATCGTGCTGGTGCCGGAGATCGCGTTCGGGGTGACTCTGTTCCTCGGTATCGGTCAGGTCGCCGACGGCACGCTGTCGGCCGGCACCCTGGTTGCCTTCTTCGGTGTGGCGCTGGGCCTGCGCTGGCCGATCGATTCGATCGGCTGGTTGCTGGCCATGTCGAACGATGCCGCAAGCGCGTCACAGCGGTTCTTCGAGGTGATGGATGCGCCGATCACGGTGTCCTCACCGGACAAGCCGCATCGCCTTGGTGCACCGCCGCTGCGCGGCCGACTGCAGTTCACCGACGTG
>JBBRVZ010000014.1:0-52063 GCA_038246445.1 Mycobacteriales bacterium | reverse complement strand
TGCCCGGAGGACTCGGTGATCAAGCTCGGCCCCGGCAATCGCTACCGGTTCGACTACAACACCTGCACCGGCTGTGGCGCCTGCTACGAGCAGTGCCCGGTGCACGCCATCGACATGGTTCAGGAGATGCACTGATGAGGCGTACCACCATCGACGGCAACGAGGCAGCGGCTTCGCTGGCCTACCGGCTCAACGAGGTCTGCTGCATCTACCCGATCACGCCGGCCTCCACGATGGCCGAGCTGTGCGACGAGTGGTCCAGCAAGTCCAAGCCCAATGTGTGGGGCACGGTGCCCACCGTGGTCGAGATGCAGAGCGAGGCCGGCGCGGCGGGCGCGCTGCACGGCGCGCTGCAAAGTGGTTCGCTGGCAACAACTTTCACCGCTTCGCAGGGCTTGCTGCTGATGATCCCCAACATGTACAAGATCGCCGGCGAGCTCACCTCGGCGGTCATCCATGTCGCGGCGCGATCGTTGGCGGCTCAGGGCCTGTCGATCTTCGGCGACCATCAGGACGTGATGGCGGTCCGGCAGACCGGTTGGGCCATGCTGTCCGCGGCATCGGTGCAGGAGTGCCATGACCTGGCCCTGATCGCGCAGGCGGCGACGCTGCGCACCCGGGTGCCGTTCCTGCACTTCTTCGACGGTTTCCGCACTTCCCACGAACTCAATACGATCGAGATGCTCGAGGACGACGACCTGCGGGCGATGATTCCCGCGGAACTCGTCCGTGCCCACCGAGACCGGGCGCTCTCGCCGGAACGGCCGTTCATCCGCGGCACGGCGCAGAACCCGGATGTCTACTTCCAGGCGCGGGAAACAGTGAATCCGTTCTACGACCGCACGCCGCAGGTGGTCCAGGACCTGATGGACGATCTGGCGCGACGCACCGGGCGGGCGATGGGGATCGTCGAGTACAGCGGGCATCCGGAGGCCGACCGGGTGCTCGTTCTGATGGGGTCCGGCGTGCAGACGGCGCAGGACACTGTCGAGTACCTCAACGGCCAGGGGGAGCGAGTCGGGGTCATCCAAGTCCGGCTGTACCGCCCGTTCCCGACCCAGGCACTGCTGGACGCGTTACCGCCGACCGCGACTCGGGTCGCGGTGCTGGATCGGACGAAGGAGCCCGGTTCCATCGGCGAACCGCTGTTCCTCGATGTCGTCGCCGCGCTGACCGATGCCTATGCGGGCGGCGAGTTGGCCGTGATGCCGAAGGTAACGGGTGGCCGGTACGGGCTGTCCTCCAAGGAGTTCACTCCCGGCATGGTTGCGGGCGTCTTCGCCGAACTGTCCGCCGAGCAGCCGCGCCGCCGGTTCACCGTCGGGATCAACGACGACGTGTCCGGGACCAGCATCAGCTACGACCCGGCGCTGGACATCGAGCCGTCGGACACCGTCCGCGCCGTGTTCTTCGGCCTCGGCTCCGACGGGACCGTGGGGGCGAACAAGAACACCATCAAGATCCTCGGGGACGAAGAGGCCATCTTCGGTCAGGGCTACTTCGTCTATGACTCGAAGAAGTCCGGCTCGCAGACCGTCTCGCATCTGCGCTTCGGGCCGAAGCCGATCCGGGCGTCCTACCTGGTGAGCAATGCCAGTTTCGTCGGCTGCCACCAATTCAACCTGTTGGAGCGGGTCGACGTGCTGGGGGTCGCCGCGCGCGGAGCGACCCTGTTGCTGAACACCAGGCACTCGGCGGACAAGCTCTGGGGTTGGCTGCCGTTGCCCGTTCAGGAGCAGATACTGGCCAAGGACATCAAGGTGTACGTCGTCGACGCCGCCAAGATCGCCCGCGACGTCGGGATGGCCGGCCGGACCAACATCGTGTTGCAAACCTGCTTCTTCGCGATCTCTGGCGTGCTACCGCAGGACCAGGCCATCGACAAGATCAAACAGTCGATCACCAAGAGCTACGGCAAGCGGGGAGCAGAGGTGGTGGCCAAGAACCACGCCGCCGTCGATCTCTCGGTCCAAGGCTTGCACCGGGTGAAGGTGCCCGAGATGGCAAGTGCCACCCGAGGTCTACCGCTACCGGTGCCCGCCGGCGCGCCGGAGTTCGTCCGCTCGGTCACCGGCGAGATGATCGCCGGTCGTGGCGATCTACTGCCGGTCAGCGCACTTCCGGTGGACGGGACGTACCCGACCGGCACCGCCGCGTACGAGAAGCGGAACATCTCCGAGCTGGTCGCGGTGTGGGACGCCGATAGCTGCATCCAATGCGGCAATTGCAGTTTCGTGTGCCCGCACAGCGTGATCCGGTCGAAGCTGTTCGACGAGAAAAAGCTGGACAACGCCCCCGACGGGTTCGCTTCGGCGCCGTTGAACGCCGTGGGTCTGCCGGACGCCCGCTATTCGTTGCAGGTCTACGTGGAGGACTGCACCGGGTGCGGGCTGTGCGTCGAGGCCTGTCCCGTGGTGGCGTTGGGTGACCCGGGGACGAAGGCGATCAACCTCGGCTTGCGGGAGCCGTTGGTTGCCGCCGAGCGGGACAACATCGCCTTCTTCGAGACCCTGCCGCAGAACGACCGGTCCCGGGTCGACTTCGGGACGGTCCGCGGAACACAGTTCCTGGAGCCGCTGTTCGAGTTCTCCGGCGCCTGTGCAGGATGCGGAGAGACGCCGTACATCAAGCTGCTCTCGCAGCTGTTCGGTGACCGGCTGATGGTTGCCAACGCCACGGGTTGTTCCTCGATCTACGGCGGCAACCTGCCCACGACACCGTGGACGGCCAACGCCGAGGGCCACGGACCAGCGTGGTCGAACTCGCTGTTCGAGGACAACGCGGAATTCGGGCTGGGATTCAGGCTGACCGCCGACGGGCATAACGATCTTGCCCGCAGGCGGTTGGCGGACTTGCGGGATGTGGTGGGCGCCGATCTGGTCGACGCCATTCTGAACGCACCTCAGGTGCACGAATCGGAGCTGCGCGCCCAACGCGATCGGGTGGAGGAACTGCGCAGCCGGCTCGCCGACCTGGACGGGCCGATCGTGGCCGATCTGCTCAGCGTGGTGGATCACCTGGTCAGGCGCAGCGTGTGGATCGTCGGAGGGGACGGCTGGGCGTACGACATCGGTTCCGGCGGTCTGGACCACGTGCTGTCCAGCGGGCGCAATGTCAACGTGCTGGTGCTCGATACCGAGGTGTACTCCAATACCGGCGGTCAGATGTCAAAATCCACACCGGTGGGCGCGATCGCCAAGTTCGCCGCATCCGGCAAACAGGTGAACAAGAAAGACCTTGCGCTGCAGGCGATGGCGTACGGCAATGTGTACGTCGCCCGGGTCGCCATGGGAGCCGACGCGCAGCAGACGTTGGAAGCGTTCCGGGAGGCCGAGGCCTATGACGGGACGTCGCTGATCATCGCCTACAGCCACTGCATCGCCCACGGCATCGATACTCGAAACGGCCTGGATCAGCAGCATCGGGCGGTAGCCAGTGGATATTGGCCGCTGGTGCGGTACGACCCGGAGGTGCAGGCGGCCGGGGACAATCCGTTCTTGCTCGACTCACCGCGACCACGGATACCGCTGACGGATTACATCTACAAGGAATTGCGTTACCGCTCGCTCACCAATACCAATCCGGTAGAGGCCGAGCGATTGCTCGCGCTGGCCGAGCAGTCGGTTGCGCAACGCTGGCAGACCTACGAGGAAATGGCCGTACGCGGCGCGCATCGATTCCCCACCGACCCTCGCCCGGAGGCATGATGGACCTCACCACAAAATATCTCGGTTTGACGCTGCGCAATCCCTTGGTGGCCTCGCCGTCGCCGCTGTCGAACTCCGTGGACGGTGTCCAACGGCTCGCCGACGGTGGTGTCGGCGCGGTGGTGCTCTACTCGCTGTACGAGGAGCAGGTGATTCGCGAGGCGGAGCGGGACCTCCGGCTGGCGAACGTCAACGCTGAGGTATTCGGCGAAGCTCTGTCCTATTTCCCGGCCGACGTCGTCCCCGATGACGCCGAGAACTACGAGCCGCGCCGCTATCTGAGCCTGCTGGAGCGCTCCGCTGCCGCGGTGGACGTGCCGGTGATCGGCAGCATCAACGGAGTCACGGTCGGCAGTTGGTCCAGGTATGCCCGGGCGATGCAGGATGCCGGCGCTGCCGCGATCGAACTGAACATCTACTACCTGCCCGGTGATACACGCATCACGGGGCCCGAGGTGGAACAGCGGCACCTGGATGTGCTCGCCTCGGTGAAGGACGCGGTCACCGTGCCGGTGGCTGTGAAGCTAAGCCCTTACTTCAGCGCGTTGGGTGAGATGGCGGTGCGACTGGACGACGCAGGTGCGGATGGCTTGGTGCTCTTCAACCGGTTCCTGCAGCCCGACATCGACCCGGAGACACTGGCCGTCGGGGCGAATGTGCGGTTGTCCACCCAGGCCGAGGCCAGGGTGCCACGGACGTGGATAGCGCTGCTGCACGGGCGGGTCCGGGCCTCACTGGCCGCGACCACCGGAGTGGAGGACGTCGCCGACGTGGTCGCCTACCTGCTCGCCGGCGCCGATGTGGTGATGACCACCTCTGCATTGCTCCGGCACGGTCCCGGGCACGCTGCGACGCTGCTGGATGACCTGTCGAAGTGGCTGGCACGGAAAGAGTTTCGGAGTCTGGACCAGGTGCGCGGGATGCTGGCCGCGCCCGCCGGCGAAGACCATTCCGGTCGGGAGCGCGGCAACTACGTCAGCGCGATGAGGCAGGCCAACTCCGGCGTGTACTCCTCGTGGTGACCTACGAGCACCTGCTCGAGCCGGGCACTCCGGTCGTATAACGAGTAAACTAATGACGTGATTGGCTCCAGAGCGCAAGCGACAAGAGCCGACGACAGTACCCGCGAGGTGACGATCGGTCGGCATTTGCTACGGGTCGATGTCAGGGCCGGGGACCGCACCCGGCCGCCACTGGTCATGTGCAATGGGCTGGGCATCGGATTCGAGGCACTCCAGCCGCTGGTCGACGCGCTCGACCCCGATATGGAAGTGATCAGGTTCGACGTCCCCGGTGTCGGTGGCTCGCCGGTGGGTGTGCTGCCCTACGGGTTCCCACAGCTGGCCCTACTGCTCCAACGCTTGCTGGACAAATTGGGCTACCACGGCGAGGTCGACATCGTCGGTTTCTCCTGGGGTGGCGCCCTGGCGCAGCAGTTCGCGGTGCAACACTGGCGCCGCTGCCGTCGCCTGGTCCTGGTGGGCACGAATACCGGGGTGTGGTCGATCCCTGCCAAGGTCTCGATGGTGGCCAAGCTCGCCACCTCCCGCCAATTCGAGGACTACGTCGCGGCGATGACCGGTCCGCTGAACGGCAACGCGTCCGGCCGGCGCAATGACGACACGCGACGTGTGCTGAGCGCGTCCCGGGCGGCCTTCTCAGGTCGCGGTGTTGCCTATCAGCTCGCTGCTGTGGCCTGCTGGACGAGCCTGCCGTTCCTTCGGCTGATCCGGCAGCCGGTCCTGGTGATGGCTGGCGACCGGGACGCCATAGTGCCGGTCAGCAACGCACGCATCTTGGCCGCGGGCATCCCGAACGCCACCTTGTTTCTCTACCCCGGCGGCCACATGGAGCCGCTGATCCGGGCACCGGAGTTCGGGCGGCGGATCAGCGGGTTCCTCGCCGGTTGAGGTGTCCGACGACCTACGCGCCAGGAGTCGCTGCTGCGCGCCGCCGAGTGTCGATCACAATGGCCGGGTGCAGCTGACTGCCCCGGTGCGTCAGTGGACCGTCCTGGTGCCGCTGAAGTCGACGGCCCGCGGAAAGAGCAGGCTGAATGCAAGGCCTGGGCTGCGCCGCGCACTCGCACGGGCTATGGCGATGGACACGGTCGAGGCGGCCGCCGCGGCCGTTCCCGTGGACACCGTGCTGGTCGTCGCCGATGATCGGTCCGATGCCCGGCTCTTCGTCGGGATGGCGGGCGTACGCCCGTTACTCACCGGCGCCGGCGGGTTGAACGAAGCGATCTTGGACGGTTCGTGTCACATCCGGCACGGCCGCATCGCCGTGCTGCCGGGTGATCTGCCCTCGCTGCGTGCCGACGAACTCACTGCTGCCCTGTTCAGCGCGCAACCGCACCCGCTGGCCGTGGTCGCCGATCGGCACGGCTCCGGCAGCACGTTGTTGGCGGCATCGGCCGTGCGTGGGCTGGCGCCCCGCTACGGTCCGGGTTCGTTCTCGCGGCACGTCGCCGTCGGTGCCGTCCCACTCGAGCTGCCAGTGACCTCGGGCCTGCGTCGTGACGTCGACGTGATCGGCGATCTTGCCGGGGTCACCGGCCGGCGCACGCTGGCGTTGCTCGCGGAGGTCACTGCCGCGGACCGCTCCGCGCTTCTGCGGCGCCCGGTTCCGGGGCTGACCACCGCTTTCGGTGCGCAGGGGTGAGTGCGCAACCGGCTCGAGGTCGTCGGCGGTACCGTTATCGTGTGGACCGACGTTTCCTGCGCCCCGGCTGGGTTGCTGGGCATGTGCTCGTTGTTGCCGCTGTCCTGACGTGCCTGCGACTGGGCTGGTGGCAGTGGGAGCGAACTCAGCAGACCACCGGCACCGCCCAGAACTTCGGCTACGCGCTGCTCTGGCCGGCCTTCGGTGCGGCCTTCATTTACATGTGGGTCCGGTTTCTGCACATGGAAGTCCTCAAAGACATCGAGGACGAGCAGGACACCGAGCGCGGCTTGCGCGAGTTGCTCGCCGGAGCCTCCGGTGGGGCCACCGCGGGCGATGGATTCCGCGCGCCCCAGCCAGGCAGTGGTTTCGCCGCAGATCATTCTGCGGCCGAAGGTGCCTCTCCCGCAACGGAACTCAGCGCGGATGACGGCGCCGATGACGCTCTCTCGCAGCGCCGACGCGACCGGCTGGGGGAGTACCTGCAAAGGCCAAGCCAGGGCGTGACGATCTCCGTCGCGACGGTCGGCGGCGATGACGACGACGACCCCGAATTGACCGCTTACAACCAGGCGCTCGCTGCCCTGGCAGAGGAGGACCGCCGACGTGCCCGTTGATCCGACCGGTGAAGCGACCGCCCCCGGGGCCGCGGCAACACCCCCGACCACCCGACCGGCGACACCGCCCGGTGCGTCCGCCGGCCGGGCGTCGGTCGTGCCGGCGAAAATTCTGTCCGCGTTCCGCCGTTACCGGGTGGCGGCGTTCGTCGTCGGCTGGGGACTGTTGCTGCTGTGCGCGGCGATGGTGCTCAAGTACGCGTTCGACATGGGCGCGGCAGTGGCCATCTGGGGACCGATCCACGGCGCGCTGTTCGTCGTCTACGTGATCATCGCGTTCGACCTCGCCTACAAGGACCGGTGGTCGCCGCTGGGCACCATCTGGGTGCTGATCGCCGGGACGATCCCCTTCGTGTCGTTCGTCGCCGAACGTCAGGTACAGCGCAAGGTGCTGGCCCGCCAGAAGATGTAGCCGCGGGCGACGCGCAGGGGCCGGAGAACGTGGCACGCCCGGCGGGTTTCCCCGTCGGGCGTATGCAGAGTGTGGCAAAGCTTACGATCCGGCGGTAGTCGCCCGGATGGGTGGTCTCCGGCAACACTGTGCGGGATTGCAGTGACGAACAGGCCGCGCGGTCGCCGGCCGCTGATGCTGCGCGCAGACAGCTGCGGAACCGTCGGCGCAGCGGCGCCTGCGATTGCGATCGCTGATCGGGGCCGCCGGTGCGGTCCTTGTCTCGGGACTGCTGAGGGGTCGGGCCGCGGAACGCATCCACGACCGATGTGCCGGGTCGCTCTGCCATGTCCACTTACGGAAAGTAATCGAGTGATCCCGCTCCGCACTCGCCATCGGGCACACTGAGGCGCACTGCGACCCTGCCCGTGGGACGCCGGGGTGAAGCGGGGCCAGTGTGTCGGACAACAACCCACGCGTGCGGACCGGAAGCGGCCGTCCCGAACCGAGCCTGGTTGCCGTCGCTTCGCCGCAGCGATCGTGGTGGGTGCTCGTGGCGTTGATCCTGGTGGCGACCGTCGCGAACCTGAACCTCGCGGTTGCCAACGTGGCGCTACCGGACATCGGGAAGGCGTTCGACGCCAGCCAGACGGAACTGAACCTGGTGGCGGTCGGCTTCTCGTTGGGACTCGCCGCGTCCGTGCTGTACCTGGGTGCGGTGGGGGATCGGTACGGCCGCAAGCTGCTGCTCGTGCTGGGCATGGTCGTCACCGTCCCGGCGTGCCTGCTGGCCGGCTTTGCGCCTTCGATCGAAGTGCTGTTCGCGGCCCGGTTGCTCGGTGGGGTCGCGGCCGGGATGGCGTACCCGACGACACTTGCGCTGATCACGGCGCTGTGGGCGGGACCGGCACGGACCAAGGCGATCGCGTTGTGGTCCGCCGTCGGTGGGGCCACGGCGGCGCTCGGCTCACTGCTGTCGGGCTGGCTGATGGAGCACTTCAGTTGGAAGTCGGTCTTCCTGGTCACGCTGCCGCTGGCGGTGCTCGCCCTGCTGATGGCCGTTGCCATGGTGCCGGCGCACATCAACGAGACGACCGATGCAGTGGACAATCTCGGCGGCATCCTGTCGGTGGTGCTGGTGGCGGCGCTGGTGTTGTCGATCAACTTCGCGGCGGTCCCCGGGCAGGGTTCGGTGGCGTTGCTGCTCGGCGGGCTCGCCGTGCTCGCAGGGGTCGGCTTCGTGCTTCGTCAGCAACGTGCGCCCTCGCCCCTGTTCGACCCGCACATCGCCGCTCGTCGGATCTTCTGGGTCGCGGCGATCGCCGGGATCATCGTGTTCGGAACGCTGATGGCGGCCATGTTCGTCGGACAGCAGTTCCTCCAGAACGTGCTCGGCTACACGCCACTGCAGTCCGGCTCGGCGATGTTGCCGGCAGCGGCGGGGATGATCGTGGTCGCGCCGATATCGGCCCGGTTGATCGGGTCGCACGGTTCCCGGTTCACCCTGCTCGTCGGCTACGTGTTCTGCCTGCTCGGACTCGTCGCGGCGCTGCTGCTGTGGAAGGAGGGCATCGGATTCTGGCCGGTGTGCCTGGCGTTCGTGCTGGTGGGGATCGGCGTGGGATTCGCCGGGACGCCGGCGTCACACTCGCTGACCGGGTCGGTGCCGGTGTCCCGGGCGGGGATGGCGTCGGGCACCGCCGATCTGCAGCGGGACCTCGGCGGCGCCATCATGCAGTCTCTGCTCGGGGCGATGCTCACAGCGGGATATGCCGCGTCCTTCGCCACAGCGATCGCTGCCTCGCCGGAGGCCTCGGACGTCAGCCGCACCGTTCAGATCGAACTGCAAAAATCCTTTGCAAGCGCCGCCACGATGGGCGAGCGATATCCGCAGTACCAGAGTCAGATCATCGCCGCGGCGAAACAGTCTTTCCTCGACGGAGAATCGCTGGCCTACGCGGCCGGCATCGTGATCGTGTTGCTGGGCGCGGCGCTGGTGTTCTTCTGGTTCCCGAAGAAGAGCCGGGAGCAGGAACTACTGGCCGGGTATGCCTCCCAGGACGCCGCGGTCCCGGCCGCGTCCAACGCCCAGCGGCGGTTACCGGATGCCGCTGGTGGCGGCGAGGGGCTGCACGGTGCGTCCTCGATGCCAGGGCCGAAGAAGCTCGGCCCAACCGGTCGGGCGTTGGGCGCAGAGTGTGGACCGCGGGCCGGTCCTGGCTGTCCCCGGACATAGACCGGACCCTGGTTCAGCAGCTGTGCTACGTCGCCGACGAGGCCGAAGGGCTGCGCGCCGGGCTCGACCGGGGCGACTACCCCTGGTTCTACCGGCTGTCCAACAGCGCCCAGGTCTCCCACCCGGCAGTGACGCTGCTGCGGGACCGGCGGGCGCAGCAAACGACATGGCTGTCGATGCTCGGGTTCTCTCCGACAAACCGCCGCGGCTCGGGCTGGCCGAGGTCAGGGTCCGGGACGAGCTGGACGAGCTAAAAAAGGGCTCGCGACCAGCGGCGTTTACGGCCGGAGCAACTGTCAACGTCCGGCGCGCAATTCTCGGACTCCGTTGTTGTGCAGCGATATTCTCCCAATCATGCCCAGCCCGACGTTGACAGGAGTCTCAAAGGGAGAGATCAACCGTTGCGGAGAGTTTCTGGTTCACCTCTGGCACAGCCCAGGCGATCCGGCAGGCCCCCCGGCGTGGATGAAGAGCGCGCGGTCGCCGTACTGAACCACTTCCGCGCCTGTCACTCGCAACCGTTGCTGAAGGTGCGGATGGGTCTGACAAGCTTCGTCAAGGGTGCGTCGGTCGAGGGCGTCGTTACGCAGCGACTCAAGCGACAACCCAGGATCATCCGAAAATTGCTTCGAATGCCCAAGTCTCAGCTCGCGCGCCTGGAGGACGTGGGAGGCTGCCGGGTCGTCGTGGGGGACGGCGCGGAGCTTGTCCGGCTGCGTTCTCACCTCGTCAAGAAGTGGTGCGGCGACACACCCGCGAACGTGATTACATAACCGACCCGAAGGACATCGGATATCGCGCTGTCCACATCGTGGTTGAGCGGGATTTTCGGAAGATCGAGGTGCAGTTAAGAACCGAAGGCCAACAGTCTTGGGCCGACGCGGTGGAGGCCGCGGACTCCCGACACAACCTGAACCTGAAGGACGGGGACGGCCCCGACGAGATGGTCGAGTATTTCAAAGTGAGCAGGGAGCTCATCTACACGATGGAGTACAAGCTCGACCGGCCGGCGGAGCTTCGGCGTCGCTTCAGAGACGCCCGGCGAGCTGTTGTTGACGCCGGCTACTACAGTCGCCAGCGACACACGGGAGCGGAGACCATGGCGGCAACAGTCCACGTCCTCTCGGTGTACAGCCACGATCGCAACGAACTGATCAGCGGGAGCCCAGAGACACCTCCGTCGCGGCTAGGGAAGGGCGCGCTGTCGGGTGCTGGGTCCAGTCGCGGTCGTCAACCGCGAAAGCGCGGTGTCCGGTTGTAACCGATGGCCTGCTCGTTCGCTCGGTGTGCTCGGATGAACTTGTTCTCCATGATTGACACCTCGGACCGGGTAGCGGTGTCCGACGACCACAAGATGTCTCGGGTGATGGTGAAGCTCCGGCGCTGGTCCGCGGTGAAGTCCACTTCGATCAGTCTGCCGTCGGCCGAGCCGAAGTAGTTGATGCTGTTGGTGCGGTCCTGCCCGATGTAGATCTTCCCGTTGGGGTAGGTGATCCGATAGACGACGCTGGTCGGCATCGGTCTATTGACGCTGCCGCCAGCTTCGCTGCTGCCCTTTCTGGCGGGCACATTTGCAAGCTTGCGCACCGGACGCGAGCGTTGAGCCGCCAGCTCGTGGGCGGCGTCCCAACCCACGAGCGGGATCAGGTGCCGGGCGCCGCCGACCGCAGACGCCCAGCACACGCCGTCATGATTGGCCGATGAGGGGTCCTTCATGTGGCCGATGCTACGAAGGTTTTGAAGTGAGGACGGTATCGATCCTTCGTGGCATTTGAAGGACGGGCGTTGCCGAACTCTACCGGGGCATAACCACCCTGGTCGTCCCAGGCGATGAAACACTCCAAGCATGACTTCCGTTGAAGAACGGTGGTTGGGATGGTCATGGCGGGTGGGTCCTCTCGATGAGGGTACGCGCCACATGCTCCGAAACGCCTTCCGCGATCCGACACGGATCCGACACTTGATCTTGAAACTCGGCCGGATATGGCCTCTGACCTGCGGTAATGCCGGTGGGCGATACTGGGATTGAACCAGTGACCTCTTCCGTGTCAGGGAAGCGCTCTCCCGCTGAGCTAATCGCCCTTCACCATTCGAACAATGGAAACCTCCATCGACGAACGGCCGTGCCGCGAGGTGGGAACGGGATTCGAACCCGTGTACACGGCTTTGCAGGCCGTTGCCTCGCCTCTCGGCCATCCCACCGCGGACGCAAACCCAGGTGACGGCCTGGACCTCGTCGAGCGGACGACGGGATTCGAACCCGCGACCCTCACCTTGGCAAGGTGATGCGCTACCACTGCGCTACGTCCGCATGCCTCACCGACCCACCAGGGCCACGCGGCCCGACAACTGTATCCGAACGGGGACGTGCTGGCCAAACCGGCGGGCCGTCAAAAGGTTTCACCATGGTGCCGCCTGCCAGGGCCTTTGCAGGCCACCCAACCCCTCGATGGGCCCGGCGCCTCGACGCGCATACCGAACGCGCGTCGAGGCGTCGGCTGTCCAGGCGGGCACCACCCGTGTCCGGCGCAGGTCTTGACCGACCATTGCGAAAGTTGTTGCGTCAGGCGTCGAACGAATCGTGGACCGGCAAGGTGCGCAGGCCCTCGGCGAAGTCGTAGTGATCCATCTCGGTGCCCAGCGGGACCCGTGCCGTCGTGCGGGTGAGGAACGTGTCGATGTCGTCGGTGTGCGCGAGCAGTCGCGCTCCCACGTTCCCGGATCGCAGTTCGATGATCAGACCGTCGTTCGCCGGGTACACCTGGACGTCGCCGATCCCGGCGGGCATCCGCGCCCCTGTCAGAAGCAACTCGCGTCCGAACACCCAGGTGATGGCGGGGCTCTGATCGACGGAGAGCAGCAGATGAACGGCGAACGGGTCGTCGCCGTAGTAGCGCAGTTCGGCGTTGACCGCCGGCAGGGCGGCGTCGGAGATCAACAGCATCTCAGTCGCAGCGGTGGTGACCCGACTATCCGGGCTCAGCTGTGGCATGTCGTTTCCGCCGTCCGGTGGCCTGTGCGCGGCGAGACCGATATCCGCACTCCTGGTGTCAGGCCGTTCCCTCTCGCAGGGTGGACGGATGACGAGCCGGACGGTCACGCGCTTCAGCGGGGTTCACCCATTTGGCCTAATGGCCACCAACGCTGGACGGGTGCGACCGCGGCTTCGGGATCGGGTAAACTCAAATCCCTGCTCGGGCGGCGGGACGGGCTCCGGGCGATTAGCTCAGCGGGAGAGCGCTTCGTTCACACCGAAGAGGTCACTGGTTCGATCCCAGTATCGCCCACCAGCATTACCTCAGGTCAGACGTACTGGATGCCCGGGGCAGTGGTGCCAGACCCGGCCATCGTCGGCGCCGACCTGTCCGACGCTCGAGGAGAACTCCGTGCCCAGCCCTACGCCCGCCGCGTCCCTTCCCGTCGTGAAGGTTCCGGCGGGGACGACGGCCGGCTCGGCGGTGCGGGAAGCGGAACTGCCGTCCAGCGGACCGCACGCGATCGTCGTGGTGCGTGACGGCCAGGGCCAGTTGCGTGACCTCGCCTGGACGCCGGCCGACGACGCCGAGGTCGACCCGGTGCCGGCGGATTCCGACGACGGACGCGCCGTCATCCGGCACTCCGCCGCCCACGTCCTGGCCCAAGCCGTGCAGCAGGCATTCCCGGACGCCAAACTCGGTATCGGCCCGCCGATCAGGGATGGCTTCTACTACGACTTCGACGTCGAAAAGCCCTTCACTCCCGAGGATCTCGCCGACCTCGACAAGCGGATGCGGAAGATCATCAAGTCCGGCCAGCGGTTCTCCCGGCGGGTCGTCGACGCCAACGACGCCCGTGCCGAATTGGCCGCAGAGCCGTACAAGTTGGAGCTGATCGACCTCAAGGGGTCGACAGCAGGCGCAGCGGCCAGCGCCGAGGAGAGCGTGGAGATCGGCGCCGGCGAACTGACGATCTACGACAACCTGCGCGCCCACACCGGTGATCGGGTGTGGGGCGACCTGTGCCGCGGTCCGCATGTCCCGACCACCCGGTACATCCCGGCCGTCAGCCTGACCAGGTCCGCCGCCGCCTACTGGCGCGGCAGCGAGAAGAACCCGCAACTACAACGCATCTACGGCACCGCCTGGGAGTCGGCGGACGCACTCCAGGCGCACGTCGACTGGATCGCCGAGGCCGAACGTCGTGACCACCGCCGACTCGGCAACGAGTTGGACCTGTTCTCGTTCCCGGACGAGATCGGTTCCGGTCTGGCCGTTTTCCATCCGCGTGGCGGCATCATCCGCAAGGAGATGGAGGACTACAGCAGGGCCAAGCACTTGGCGGCCGGCTACTCCTTCGTGAACACTCCGCACATCACCAAGGCGCGGCTGTTCGAGGTCTCCGGGCACCTGGACTGGTACGCCGACGGGATGTTCCCGCCGATGCACCTGGACGCGGAGCTCGGCCCGGACGGCGAGATTCGCAAGCCGGGCCAGGACTACTACCTCAAGCCGATGAACTGCCCGATGCACGACCTGATCTTCCGGTCACGCGGCCGCTCCTACCGCGAGCTGCCGATCCGGATGTTCGAATTCGGCACCGTCTACCGCTACGAGAAATCAGGCGTCATCCACGGGCTCACCCGGGTGCGGGGGATGACCCAGGATGACGCGCACATCTTCTGCACCCGTGAGCAGATGGCGGACGAGCTGACCAGCCTGTTGCAGTTCGTGCTCGACCTGCTGGCCGACTACGGGCTGGACGATTTCTACCTCGAGCTGTCGACCCGCAACGAGGAGAAGTACGTCGGTTCGGATGAGAACTGGCGGGTCGCCACCGACACTCTCGCCGAGGTTGGCGCGGCGTCCGGACTGCGCCTGCTCGACGATCCTGGTGGAGCCGCGTTCTACGGCCCCAAGATCTCCGTCCAGGCTCGTGACGCCCTGGGCCGAACCTGGCAGATGTCGACCATCCAGTTGGATTTCACCCTGCCGGAACGCTTCGAGTTGGAGTACACGGCCCCGGACGGCACCAAGCAGCGGCCGGTGATGATCCACCGCGCGCTGTTCGGCTCCATCGAACGGTTCTTCGCAGTGCTCACCGAGCACTACGCGGGTGCGTTCCCCGCGTGGCTCTCGCCGGTGCAGGTGGTCGGCATCCCGGTGGCGGACGCCTTCGGTGACCACCTCGAGGCCGTCATCGGCGAGCTGCGCCGGCGTGGGGTCAGGGCCGAGGTGGACCACTCCGACGACCGGATGCAGAAGAAGATCCGTCACCACACCACGCAGAAGGTCCCGTTCATGCTGCTGGCGGGGGAGAAGGACCTCACCGCAGGCGCGGTGTCCTTCCGCTTTCGGGATGGCACCCAGGTCAACCAGGTGCCGGTGGCGGCGGCCGTCGACGCGATCGACTCCTGGATCAGGGGTCGCTCGAACGTGTCGCCGACCGCCGATGGCTTCGTTGGGCTGGTGCCACCCGTCCCAGGGCTCGAGTCGACCGGTGGATGACGGGCCCGAACTGGTCCCGCAGAACGGCATCGGGGTGCCCGATCAGCTGCAACGACTGTGGACCCCGCACCGGATGGCGTACGTGACCGGCGGGTCCGGAGCGGACCGCACGGAATCGTCGGAGGTGTCGGCACCCGACGGGGCCGCGTCCGGCGAGTGCCCGTTCTGCCGGATCCCGACCCTGTCCGACGAGGACGGACTGATCGTGGCCCGCGGGGAGCGGGTGTACGCGGTGCTCAACCTGTTTCCGTACAACCCGGGCCACCTGATGGTGCTGCCGCTGCGGCATATGCCCGACTACACCGACCTGGACGCCGACGAGCTGGCCGAGTTCAGCGAGCTCACCCGGCATGCACTGCGGACGGTGCGGGCGGTCAGTGCACCGCACGGCTTCAACATCGGGATCAACGCCGGCTCCGCGGCGGGCGCCGGCATTGCCGGGCACCTGCACCAGCACATCGTGCCGAGGTGGGGCGGTGACGCGAATTTCATGCCGGTGATCGGGTTGACGAAGGTCCTGCCGCAACTGCTCGCCGACACCCGCCGGTTGTTCGCACAGGCCTGGTGAACGGACACCGGCCGACCGACAGCAGACCGCTCAACGGGAGGCGGACACCGTCCGCGGAACCCCGATGCGAGCCAGCCCTGGCCGGAACCGGGCCCGGTCGCCGCTATCGTGGACCACTACCCGGGTCCACCTCTGTCCTAGACACACCGCACGCACGGCGTCGTTCGGACCCGTAGCAGGTACCGATCGACCCGCACCCCCAGACCACAGCCGACTGCCTCGACCTGAGAGCCCGACCGGACGGATCCCGATGCTCAACTCCCTGGCCCGGGCCTCGGTGTCCAAGGTGACGGACCCGATCGGCCGCGGATTGCTCCGCGCCGGATTGAGCCCGGATCTGGTGACCGTGCTCGGGACGATCGGCGTCGTCGCAGGATCGGTCGCCCTGCTGGCGCCGGGTTACCTGTTCGCCGGGACGATGGTGGTCACAGTTTTTGTGCTGGCCGATCTGGTGGACGGCGCGATGGCCAGGGCGCGCGGCTACGGAACCGATTTCGGGGTGGTGCTCGACGCCTCCTGCGACCGGATCGCCGACGGCGCACTGTTCGGGGCGCTGGCCTTCTCCGCGTTCTCCTCCGGGCAACGGGTCCTGGGTGCGGTCGCGCTGGTGTGTCTGGTCACCGGTCAGGTCATCTCGTACGTCAAGGCACGCGCCGATTCGGTCGGGTTGATCATCGGCGGCGCACTGGCCGAGCGTGCGGAACGCAACGTGCTCGGTCTGGTCGGCGCCGGTCTGGCCGGGCTCGGGGTGCCGTATGCGCTCGACATCTGCCTGTGGTTGCTGGCGGCGGCCGGTCTGATCACCGTCGTGCAGCGGCTGGTGCAGGTCAGGCGGGCGGCCGTGGAGGCCGCCGCGGACACCGGGTCCGATCGCGGCACCGGCCGTCCCGCGCTGTGACCGTGTCGGCGGTGAACAGCGATGTCGGGGACAGCGGTACTCGCGTGCGTGTTGCCGACGGATCGCCGCGCCGCGCCTTCGACGACATCCCCGCCCGCCTGACCGATCTCGGCTTCGGACTCGGCTGGTCGGCGGTGAAGTCGATCCCGGAACCGGTGGCGGACAGGCTCTTCCAGCGGGCCGCGGACCTCGCCTTCCGGCGCAGGGGACCCAGTGTGGTCCAGCTGGCGAAAAACCTGCACCGGGTGCTGGGGGACTCCGCGACACCGCAATCCCTGGCAGCGGTGACCCGCGCGGGCGTGCGTTCGTATGCGCGTTACTGGAAGGAGGCCTTCCGGCTGCCGGCGATGGACCGCGACCAGGTCTTCGAGCAGCTGGACGCCTCGGCCATCGGGGCCGAGCACATGGACCGGGCGGCGGCCGAGGGGCGGGGGATCGTTCTTCCTGTCACCCATTCCGGCAACTGGGATGCAGCCGGGTTGTGGGTCGCGCGTCGATGGGGGTCGATGACGACGGTCGCGGAGCGGCTCGAACCGGAGTCGTTGTACGAGAAGTTCGTCGCGTTCCGGGAGTCGCTGGGCATGGAGATCCTGCCGTTGACCGGCGGCGCGAACCCGTCCACGGTGCTCAAGCAACGGCTGCGGGCCGGCGCCCGGATCCCACTGGTCGGTGATCGCGACCTGTCCCGCAGCGGCGTGCCGGTGACGTTCTTCGGCGAGATCGCCACGATGCCTCCCGGTCCGGCGATGCTGGCGGCCCTGACGGACAGCTACCTGTGCCCGACCAACCTCGCCTTTACCGACAAGGGCTGGTCCATCCACATCCACCCGCCGGTGACGCTTCCGGGCACCCGGCTGTCCGAGCAGGTTCGCGGGGGAACGCAGCTGATCGCGAACATTTTCGAGCAGGGCATCGCCGCGCATCCGCAGGACTGGCACATGTTGCAACCGCTGTGGCGCGCGGACCTGGCGCTGCCGCGGCAGGGGACTGCAGCAGCAGCGCAGGCGGCCGGATGAAGGTCGGCCTGGTCTGCCCGTACTCGTTCGACATTCCCGGCGGCGTGCAGGCGCACGTCGCCGACCTGGCGCGCACGCTGATCGGGTTGGGTCACCACGTCTCGGTGCTGGCGCCGGGGGACGACAGCGACGCCACCGTCGAGTTTCCCGAGTTCCTGGTGCCGTCGGGGCGAAGCCTGCCGATCCCGTACAACGGATCCGTGGCCAGGCTCTCCTTCGGGCCGGTGTCGTACACCAAGGTCCGCAAGTGGATTCGGGCCGGGCGGTTCGACGTGCTGCACGTGCATGAACCGGTTGCGCCGAGCCTGTCGATGATCGCGATGATGGTCGCCGACGGCCCGATCGTGGCCACCTTCCACACGGCGAACCCGAGATCGCGGATGCTGGCCGCGTTCCAGGGCGTGCTGCAGCCCTTCCTGGAGAAGATCACCGGCCGGATCGCGGTCAGCGAACTGGCCCGGCAGGTGCAGGTCGAGCATCTCGGTGGTGACGCCGTGATCATCCCGAACGGCGTGGACGTCCAGTTCTTCGACGCGGCGGCGCCGCTGCCCGGCTATCCACGACCGGGCGGCACCATCGGCTTCGTCGGCCGCTTCGACGAGTCGCGCAAGGGCATGGCGGTGCTGCTCGACGCGCTGCGGCTGCTGGCCGGTTCACGGCCGGATGTGCAATTGCTCGTCGCCGGCAGCGGTGACGAGAAGGACCTCTGGGAGATGGCCGGTCCCGAGCTCCGGAACACGCTGCGCTTCCTGGGCCGGGTCAGCGAAGCCGACAAGGCGTCGATGCTCAAGTCGGTGGACATCTACTGCGCACCGAACACCGGAGGTGAGAGCTTCGGGATCATCCTCACCGAGGCGATGAGCGCCGGCACCCCCGTCGTCGCCAGTGATCTCGATGCGTTCCGCCGGGTCCTCGACGGCGGCATCGCCGGGGTGCTGGCGCCGGTCGGTGACGCGACCGGGCTGGCCAGGGCACTGGGGTCTGTGCTGCTCGACCCCGGTCGGCGGGCGGTGCTGTCCGCGCAGGGCCGGCGCGTCGTCGCGGCATACGACTGGCCGGT
Organism: Mycobacteriales bacterium; assembly: GCA_038246445.1. Taxonomy (GTDB): domain Bacteria; phylum Actinomycetota; class Actinomycetes; order Mycobacteriales; family Nakamurellaceae; genus Nakamurella. The sequence continues at coordinate 33,423 of JBBRVZ010000014.1, read as the reverse complement.
GGTCGCCGCCACCGTGGTCAAGGTCTACGAGACGGTGATCGCGGCCGACCCGCGGGCTGTGGTCGAGGCCGAGTAGAACCACTGCCGACGACCTGTCCCACAGATCGTGCGGTGTTGCTCACTTCGTCGCGCGCACCGGTGCAATAGGTTTTCCAGAGGCGGGGGTGCTGGCCTACCGTGATGAACTGCCGCGCGCAACCCGGTGAAATCCCTGATGCCGCCCGGCCGCCGGGGTGCAACGCTGCAGAAGGGTCCGAAGCCTGCCGACGGCGACGGACAGACCCTAGTGCCACTTGACCCGGATGGAGGATGACCGATGACTACTGCCGTCGTCATCGTCCTGGTCGCTCTGCTGCTGTTCGCCGCTTTGCGGTTGTGGGTCACCGCGAACCGACTCGACCGGTTGCATGTCCGGACCGAGGCCGCGTGGTCGGCTCTGGAAGGCGCCCTCGCCCGGCGCGTGGTCGCGACCCGCGCGGTCGCTGTGGCGGGCGGGCTGCAGCACCCGCAATCGGACGAGTTGCGACGGCTCGCCGATGTCGCCGACCGCGCGGACCGCCGTCATCGGGCGGACGCCGAGAACGACCTGTCGCGCGCGTTGTCGAACATGCCCGCTGTGTCCGAACCGGACCTTGCGCTGGAACTGGCCGATGCCGGCGAGCGGGTTCTGCTGGCGCGCCGGTTCTACAACGATGCCGTGCGGGACACCAGGGCCCTGCGTGCTGTCTGGTTCACCAGGGTGTTCCGGCTGGCGGGGCGGGCAGCGCTGCCCGCCTACTTCGAGATCGCCGAGTACCCGCACCATCGCGCGACGGTTCACCGGACCGCAGCGCGCATCGTGCTGGTGGACGAGGCGGACCGGGTCCTACTGCTCTCCGGGACGGACCCCGAGATCGAGTCACATTGGTGGCATACGCCGGGCGGCGGAATGGAGAAGGGCGAAGACCTGCGCGCGGCCGCGATCCGGGAAGTGGCCGAGGAGACGGGCTTTCGGCTCTCGGGCACAGAAGTGAAGGGACCGATCTGGCGACGGGTCGCGCGGTTCACCTTCCTGGGTCTGGACTACGACCAAACCGAGTTCTTCTTCGTCGCCCGAGCATCGCATCCCTCGAACGGGCGTGCCGACAGTTCGGTTGGCACGTCATCCACCCCCTCTCTTGTCGTCGCCGATGATGGCCCGGCAGCGCAGGGTGCCGACCGGTGTGCGAGTCCGGTCCTTCTCGAGGCGCCGCCGGCGGACCTCCCGCTGGACGCCTCGGGCCGCACCGAGGTGGAGCAGCTCACCCTCACCGGGCACCGATGGTGGACCGGCGAGGCGCTCGCCGGGACCAACGAGGCCGTCTACCCCGAGGAACTCGCCCGCCGCCTGCCTGAAGCGACTGCGATCCTGCGCGGCGCCGCGGTCCCACCCGCACCTGCGCCGATCAGCTGACCGCACCTGTCCTGGCTCGTCGGCCACGCTGAGCTGCTTCGGCCACCCGTAGTGGGACAAAAACTGCATTCCGTCGGCGGGTCGACGCTCATCGGCGTCGGCTGGGTCTAGGTTCCGAACTGCGTTCCACACGCCCGCCCCGGGCGCAGGCGCCTGGAGGAGACGTGCTGCGTCACGCCCGCGTTCTGACGTTCCTGACGTGGTTGCTCGGGCTCGGGCTCGCTCTCACTGCCTGCTCCGGCGGCGATACGACGCCGATCGGTCGACCGGCGCCTGTGTCGGGGGCTCCTGTGCCCACCGCGGTGTCGACCGTTCCGAGCACCGCCGCGATCCCGCCCGCGCCGCCGCTGACGAACAACCCGCTGACCGGCGGTCCGTTGGTGAGTACCCCGGTGATCGCCGTGAAGGTCGACAACAGCCAGGCCGGGCTGCCGCAGTACGCGGTGGCGGATGCCGACGTGGTCTACGTCGAGCAGGTCGAGGGCGGATTGACGCGGCTGATGGCCGTCTTCCACACCACCCTTCCGATGGATGTCGGGTCCGTGCGTAGCGTTCGCAGCACGGACGCCGAACTGCTCCCGGTGTTCGGCGTCCCGGCCCTGGTGTTCTCCGGCGGGGCCGGCGGACCGCTCGCCGCGCTGGCCACAACCCCGACGGTCGCGGTCTCGGAAGATGCCGGCGGTGCGGGCTTCTCCCGCATCTCCAGCAGTCCGGCGCCGTTCAACCTGCACTCGAACCTGAAGGACGTCGCTGCCGCCCACCCGGACCTGACGTCGCCCCGGGACATCGGATTCCAGTTCGCCGCGTCCGATCCCAGGGTCGACGCTGGTCCACCGGCCACCTCGCTCGCGGTCAGCTGGCAGGCTGCCAACACCGGTTTCACCTTCACCGACGGCCACTACCGGCTGGAACGGGACGGTATCGCCCAGTCGGATGCGTCCGGTGCCCCGATCGTGGCTGACAACGTGCTGGTGCAGAACGTCACGCTCGACCCCGACGGCACCGTCGATTCGGTGGGGTCACCATCGTTCATCTCGCACACCGTCGGCACCGGCTCCTTCACGCTGCTCCGGGACGGGCACGCCATCACCGGCACCTGGAACCGCTCGGCCGCCAACCTGCCCACCCAGTACCTCGATGCCGGCGGGCAGCCCGTACCGTTCAAACCGGGTAAGACGTGGGTGGCACTCGTTCCACCGACCGCGACGGTCTCGGTGTCGTAGGCCGGCTTCGCCGGCTTCCTGGCAGCGCTGTGTTCGCGGCTGGGTGTTCGCGTCCGAGTACGATCGCTGACGGGAACGGGCGCAGCAGCCCGCCCGCTGCAATCGCAGCGCCGACTCACCGCAGCGCCGGCCCATTGCAGCTCCGACCCACCGCAGCGCCGATCGCGGGCCACCCGTCCGCGGCGTCATCCGTCCGAGGAGCACCGTCGTCGTGTCCGCCAGCAGCACATCCCGCACCCGGTCCGTGGCAGCCCAGTCCACGGCAGCCCAGTCGATCGGGGGCGTGACCAGCGAGTCCCCGTCCGCCGAGGTCGGGTCCCCCACCTCGCTGACCACCACCGGCACCGCCCGGGTCAAGCGGGGAATGGCCGAGATGCTCAAGGGTGGCGTCATCATGGACGTCGTCACCGCCGAGCAGGCCCGGATCGCAGAGGACGCCGGGGCCGTCGCCGTCATGGCCCTGGAGCGGGTGCCCGCCGATATCCGCGCGCAGGGCGGTGTTTCGCGGATGAGCGACCCCGACATGATCGACAGCATCATCGCGACGGTGTCCGTTCCGGTGATGGCCAAGGCCCGCATCGGTCATTTCGTCGAGGCGCAGGTGCTTCAGTCGCTCGGCGTCGACTACATCGACGAATCCGAGGTGCTGACGCCGGCCGACTACGCGCACCACATCGACAAGTGGGCCTTTACTGCGCCTTTCGTGTGCGGGGCGACGAACCTGGGCGAGGCGCTGCGCCGGATCACCGAAGGAGCGGCGATGATCCGTTCCAAGGGCGAGGCGGGAACCGGTGATGTGTCCAACGCGGTCACCCATATGCGCACCATCGGCGGCGAGATCCGCCGGCTGACGTCGCTGTCGCCCGACGAGCTCTATGCCGCCGCGAAGGAGCTGCAGGCGCCGTACGACCTGGTGGCCGAAGTGGCATCGCTCGGCAAGCTGCCCGTGGTGTTGTTCACCGCGGGCGGCATCGCCACCCCGGCCGACGCCGCGATGATGATGCAGCTGGGCGCGGAGGGTGTTTTTGTCGGCTCCGGCATCTTCAAGTCGGGGGATCCCGCCGCGCGGGCCGAGGCGATCGTCAAGGCCACCACCTTCTACGACGACCCCGACGTCATCGCGAAGGTCTCGCGGGGGCTCGGCGAGGCCATGGTCGGCATCAACGTCGACGACATCCCGGTTCCGCACCGGCTTGCCGAGCGCGGCTGGTAGCTCGTTGTGCTGGCGTCCGGGTATCGGGGGGTCACGCGGCGGGGCCAGGGGATCGACAGCGCACGTGGTCGGGGTGCCCGATCGACGGTTGTATCAGGCCCGCCGCTTCTTGCGATAGCTGAGTCCAGAGTCTAGAGTCAGCACTGTGATAGATCCGATGGCGAGCGTGCTCGACGTTGTCGGCGAGCGATGGGCGTTGCTGATTGTCCGCGAGGTGTCTTTGGGGCGCCGCAGATTCGACGAAATCCAGTCCGCGACGAACGCACCGCGGACTGTGCTCTCGGATCGCCTCCGCCGTCTCACCGCGGCCGGCATTCTGAGCACCCGTGCCTACCAGCTGCCGGGAGCGCGAGCCCGGGCTGAATACACCCTCACGGATGCCGGATTCGACCTTCTTCCGGTCCTGTCCGCACTGTCCGACTGGGGGGAGCGGCATCTGTCCGGACAGCCGCCCAGGGTCGTCTACCGGCATCGGGGCTGCGGCGGCCGCATCACCGCTCGCCTGCACTGCGAGTGCGGCGAGCAGACCGGGCCGCAGGACCGGCTCATCGCCGAAGTCACCCGTTGAAGCGCTGAGTCAGAAGCGTGCCGAGTCACCCAAACCCCGAGTCACCCAAACCCCGAGTCACCCAAACCCCGAGTCACCCAAACCCCGAGTCACCCAAACCCCGAGTCACCCAAACCCCGACTCACCCAAACCCCGAGTCACCCAGGCCCGAGTCACCCAAGCCCGAGTCACCCAGGCCCGAGTCACCCAAGCTCGGAGTAACCCGTTCACCCCGCTACCGTCAGGAGATCGTCATGACCGTTACCGCAACCAGCGATGCCAGGTTCGCTGCCGATGTGCTCGACGTGCCTCTGCCCGTCCTTGTGAAGTTCACGGCCGCGTGGTGCCCGCCGTGCGTGATGATCGCGCCCGCCCTGGATCGATCGCCCGCGACGAGTGTGATCGCCTCACAGTGGTGTCGCTCGATGTCGACAGCAACCCGGAGAACAGCCTGAAGTACGAGGTCCTCGGGATGCCCACACTGGCGCTGTTTGTCGACGGTCGGATTGCGCCCGATTTGTGGGCGCGAAGCCGCGGACGGCGATCATGCGGAAGCTCGAGCCGCACCTGACTTCAAGGCCGGTCGCGTCGAACGCCTGAGCGCCACCGGCGGTGACCAGTTGCCGGCTCGCCGAATCGCGGGTGTTCGCGGCGTCAGGTCAGACTCCCAGCGCCGCTAGCCGGGCCAGCGTCCGGATCGCCCCGGTTCAGTGCGGTGACGTCGGTGCACCGACGGAACCCGCTCGTGAACCGGCCGCCGCATCGGCGCGGGCACCGGTCGAAGCAACCGCGGCCCGTTCGACCGTCAGCAGGCTCTCGGCGCTGTGTTCGGCGTGGTAGGCCGCGCCACCTCCGCGAACCCCGAACAACCGCTTGGACACGACCAGCCACACCACGGCAGCGATATTGATCAGCAGCAGGACAATCCTCAGCGCGGTCACCTTCGTGCTGACCTCATAGATCTCCCATGGCAGGAACACGCTGGTCGCGACCACGGACAGGTACTCGCCCCACCTCCGGACCCCCCACAGGCCGTAGGCCTCGACCAACAACAGCGCGGCATAGGCGAACAACCCGACGGCAATCCACAGCAGGGTCTGCGGCGTGAAGGAAAAGATCCGCGAGATACCGCGCAGAGCTTCGGACCGGTCCAGGTCCCAGCCCAGTTGCGATGCCAGCGGACGCAACAGGCTCAGGTCGTTGTCGAAGGCCCGCTCCAGTTCGGCGTGCGACGTGCGAAAGTGCAGCACCAGCCCGGCAACGAACAGCAGCAGCACCCCGCGGGCACCCCGCTCGGCGGCCAGCAGTCGCATGAGCGTGCGGTCGCGGAGCAACCGGCCGCGGGGTACCTCCGGCGCGCTGTCCGCGGGGCCCGAGCCCGTCGGTGCGCCCAGAACGAAGGTGCCGCACCGTAGGCACCGCCAGCTGTCTCCCACCGGTGTCGCGGCATGCAGTCGTTCGGCAAGTTCGGGCTCGTCCGGCGCGAAGGTCTCGTGACCGCGCCGGCCGCAGGCCAGCAGGCTCCAGTCCATTGAACGAGAATATCCGGGCGATCATTCACGACGGCGAACGCGCGACCTACCGAACCGACAGCGACGAGCGCGCCCCGGCAGCTCCTGCAGGTTCAGAACCGTTGGAGTCGTTCAGGCCAGCCAACCCGGCAGCGATGATTGCGCGCCGGCAGCGGCCTGCGCCTGCACGGTCGCCAGCCGGCGCACGGCGGTAATCAGCCGATCGGGCGGTGCCCCGAACGGCAGCCGTACGTACGACGCCATGGTCCCGTCCGGACCGAAGCGGGGACCCGGCGCGATCCGGACGCCGACGGAGGGCGCCAGCAACGCCAATTCAGTGGCGAACGGTCCCGGCAATCGGACCCAGAGCGACGTGCCTCCCTGCGGGTCCGTCGGCTGCCAGTCCGGCAGGGTGCTCGCCAGTGCCGACCGCAGCGCCGCGGCGCCGGTGGCGAGGCGGGAACGCTGCACCGTGAGGGCCGCGTGGGGGTTGCCCAGCAGTTCGGCGGCGACGAGTTGATCCAGGACCGGCCCCGCCATGTCGCTCAACGCCCTGGCGGCGGTCAGGCGCTGCACCAGACTCGGCGCGGCGCGGATCCAGCCCACCCGGAGCCCGCCCCAGAACGACTTCGAGACCGATCCGAGCGACAACACCCGGGTGCCGCCGCTGTCGCTGTCGAACGCGGCCAGTGGAGGCGGCAGCGGGGGCGTACCCGGGAACGGAACATCCCGGAACGACTCGTCGGACAGCAGCAACGTCCGGGAGGCGCGCGCCGCCGCGACGATCGACTCCCTGGTTCGCTCATCCATCAGCGCGCCGGTGGGATTGTGGAAGTCGGGGATGAGATACCCAAGCCGGGGTGCGATCTGACGCATGGTCGCCGCGAATAGTTCGACGTCCCATCCATTCTCGTCGGCGACGTGATCCGCGGCTCCGGTGACCGAGTCGGCCATGCCGACCGGGGCCGGCACCCGACGTCGTGCGCGAAGCGCATCCAGTGCCACCGGATAGGTCGGGGATTCGATCAGTACCCGGTCGCCCGGCGCCGACAGCTCCCCGACAATCAGGGTGAAGGCATGCTGTGCACCGGATGTCACAAGGATCTGTTCCGCGGTGGTCGGTAGGCCGATCGCCGTGTACCGGGCGGCGATCACGTCCCGCAAGACCGGTAGTCCGAATGGTACGTAGCCGGAGCCGCAAAGATAGCGGGGGAGCTGCTGCCCGGCGGACGTCAGTGCAGCGGTGAATTCGTCTGCGGGCGCAGGCAGCGACGCCGTCGTGAGATCGATGACGCCGTTCGGGTCGGAGCGGCCGGCGTCATCGGCCCTCCAACCGGTCTCGGGTTGCCAGCCGAAGATGCCGGCCACCCCGAACGAATCGCCGGCCGGCTCGCCCCGACCCGATGCGGCGGTGCCAGATCCGGTGGGCAACCTCAGCCGGCTCCCCGATCCGCGCCGGGAATCGAGCCAGCCCTGATCCCGCAGCAACCCGTAGGCAGCGCCGACCGTGGTACGTGAGAGATTCAGTCCCGCAGCAAGTTCTCGTTCGCTGGGCAGTCCGGTCGAGACGGTCAGCCGGCCGTCGAGGACGGCGGCGCGGATCCGGTCGGCCAGTACGCGGTAGGCGGGCAAGCCATGACCCGGCGGCGGGGGTCCCAGTCGCCGCGCGAGGGTGCCGGCGGAGATGCGCGCAGATCCGATCACTGGTCATCATCCATCAGGCCACTTTCTCGCAACTGGTCCTGGATGTCCAGACCAGTTCCGACCACACTGGGCGAATGCGCTTGCTCAGCCCGATCCCGGCCGACCGTCGCCCACGCCGCTTCAGCCAGCTCCTCGCAGGTCTGCTGCTCTACGGCATCACCATGGGGATGATGGTCCGTTCCGTGCTCGGGCTCGATCCGTGGGACGTGTTCCATCAGGGCCTCACCGCGCTGGTGAACCGCTGGGTCCCGCTGTCCTTCGGCACTGTCATCACGATCGTCTCGGTGATCGTGCTGTTGCTGTGGATTCCGCTGCGTCAGCGGCCCGGGGTCGGCACCGTCGCCAACGCGGCGATCATCGGCTTCACCACCGACGCGACGCTCTCGGTGCTGCCCGAGCTCGAAACCCTCGGCGTGCGGATCGTGGTGATGGTGCTCGCCATCGCCGGAAACGCACTGGCCGGTGCGATGTACATCGGCGCCGGACTGGGGCCGGGACCGAGGGACGGCCTGATGACGGGGCTGGTGGCGCGTGGCGTCGGCTCGATCCGGTTGATCCGGACCACGATCGAACTCAGCGTGCTGTGCATCGGCTGGCTGCTCGGCGGTGTCGTGGGTGTCGGCACGGTGCTGTACGCACTGTCCATCGGGCCGCTGCTGCACCTACTTCTGCCGCGACTGCAGGTCCGCAACACCGAGTCCGGCGAACCCGCTGCGTCCGCGACGGGAGGGGCCGCTCCGCTGACCGAGCCGGAGGGACGGTAGTGCTCCGTTGAATCGGAACTGCGATGCCCGGCGGACGCCGACCAAGGATGGAACCGCTGGATAGGGTTGCGACATGGAAGAAGTGTTGTCCGTTTTGCACGTCGTCGGGGCCGTGTTCATCGTCGGCCCGCTGGCGATCCTGCCGATGACCGCGATGCGCGCCCTGCGTGCGGGGCAGGGCACCCAGGTGGCGGTGCTCGCCAGGTCGACGTTCGTCTACACGCTGCTGTCGCTGATTGTCGCCGTGCTCGGCTTCGGCATTCTGGGCGTCTCCGACGAACAGGACACGTCCGTGACGACGCCGTGGGTGCTGATCTCGATCATTCTGTACGTCGTCGCGCTGGCGTTGACCCTGCTCGCTGTCATTCCGGCGATGCGCAGCGCCGCTGAGCACCTGGCCACCGGGCACCTGACTACCGGGCAGCAACCGGCCCCCACCGGCAATCAGCTGACCAAACCCGACTACCGGCGGATCGCCGTCGGATCCGGTGTGACGACGCTGCTGCTGGTTGCCGTGGTGGTGCTGATGACGTGGAAGCCGGGCGGATCGTGAGCCGCAACCGCTGCGGCGCACCGGTTCCGGTCGCCGATCGAGCAGTTCGGTGAGCACGACGGCCCCCGTCATCGGCGTCCTCGCATTGCAGGGCGACGTCCGCGAACACCTGACCGTCCTCGGCGGTCTCGGCGCCACCGCCCGCCCGGTGCGCAGGCCCTCGGAACTGGCCGAACTGGACGGCATCGTGATCCCGGGCGGCGAGTCGACGACGATCTGCCGGCTGCTGGACGTCTTCGAGCTCCGGGAACCGCTCCGCGAACGCCTCGCCGACGGACTGCCCGCTTTCGGCTCCTGCGCCGGGATGATCGTGCTGGCCTCCGAGATCCTGGACGGCCGACCCGACCAGCGGCCGCTCGGCGCACTGGACATCACCGTGCGGCGCAACGCCTTCGGGCGTCAGGTCGACTCCTTCGAGACCGACCTCGACGTTGCCGGACTGCCCGGCGCCGTGCACGCCGTTTTCATCCGCGCACCGTGGGTGGAGCGGACCGGCCCAGAGGTCGGCGTGCTGGCCACCGTCGGCGAGCACCCGGTCGCCGTGCGGCAGGGCAGCGTGCTGGCGACGTCGTTCCACCCCGAGGTCAGCGGTGACGACCGGCTGCATGCGTTGTTTCTCCGAATTGTCAGCGGTGTGGACGGAGCTCAGGGCTGACCCGCCCGGCACCGTAGGATCCTCTGTCGGGCTCGCTGCGCCGAGCGCAGCGCGCGAGCGCAACCCGATCAGCACGGCACCACCACATCAACATCACCACATCAGCACCAGACACGAGCGGTACGAAGATAGAGGGGTTCTGCAGGACGATGAGCGGCCACTCCAAATGGGCGACGACCAAGCACCAGAAGGCGGCCAAGGACGCCAAACGGGGCAAGCTCTTCGCGAAGTTGATCAAGAACATCGAGGTGGCGGCCCGCACCGGCGGGGGTGACCCGGACGGCAACCCGACCCTGTTCGACGCGATCCAGAAGGCCAAGAAGTCCTCGGTACCGAACGAGAACATCGACCGCGCCACCCAACGCGGCTCCGGGGCGGAGGCCGGTGGGGTCGACTACCAGGCCATCACCTACGAGGGTTACGGACCGAACGGCGTCGCGATCATGATCGAGTGCCTGACGGACAATCGGAATCGGGCCGCATCCGACGTACGGGTGGCGGTCACCCGCAACGGTGGATCGATGGCGGACCCCGGCAGCGTGGCCTACCTGTTCAGCCGCAAGGGCGTCGTCGTCGTCCCGAAGGACAACGGCGGCAAGGAGCTGTCGGAGGACGATCTGATGCTGGCCGTACTGGACGCCGGCGCGGACGAGATCAACGACCTGGGCGAGGTCTTCGAGGTGGTGTCCGAGGCCGGCGACCTGGTGCGGGTGCGGCGCGCAGTGACCGACGGTGCGATGGAGTACGACGCCGCCGACCCGACCTTCATCGCGTCGGTGAGCGTGCCGCTGGACCTCGACGGTGCCCGCAAGGTCGTCAAGCTGGTCGATGCCATCGAGGATCTGGACGACGTGCAGAACGTCTACACCAACGCCGACATCCCGGACGATGTCGCTGAGCAGCTCGACAACGAGTGAGCCGCGGCGTGGCGCGTCCCCGGCGGAGCGAACGCCGGTAGCGTGACGCGAACGTACAGGTGTTCGGTGCCGGTCGGCCATCGGCGGGACGGCAGGAGGTGCACGTGCGGGTGCTCGGCGTTGACCCCGGGCTGACCAGGTGCGGCATCGGCGTCATCGACGGCGGCCCCGGCCTGCCGCCGCGGATGGTCGAGGTCGTGGTGGTCCGGACGGCCCCGGGAATCGATCTCGCCGAGCGGCTGCTGACGATCGCGGAACAGGTGGAAACCATGATGGACCGGCTCCGCCCGGACACGGTGGCCATCGAGCGGATGTTCAGCCAGCACAACGTGCGGACCGTCATGGGTACCGCGCAGGCGTCCGCGGTGGTGGCGCTGGCGGCCGCGCGCCGGTCGATCCCGGTGGCCTGGCACACCCCCAGCGAGGTCAAGGCGGCGGTGTCCGGCAACGGCAGCGCCGACAAGGCACAGGTGACGGCGATGATCACCCGGCTGCTAAGGCTGCCGGAGTCACCCAAACCCGCGGACGCCGCCGACGCACTGGCCCTGGCGCTGTGTCACCTGTGGCGTTCCCCTATGCAGAACAGGCTGCTGGCGGCCGCGGCAAAGGCGAGGATGGCGCCGTGATCAGTTCCGTTCGTGGGCAAGTGCTGTCGGTGCATCTGGACCACACCGTGGTTGAGGTTGGCGGCGTCGGACTGGCTGTGCGCAGCACGCCCGCCACCCTGGCCGGGCTCCGGCGCGGTGAGCAGGCCCGGCTGTCGACCACTTTGGTCGTCCGGGAGGACTCGCTGACGCTGTTCGGTTTCGCCTCCGACGAGGCGAGGGACCTGTTCGAACTGGTGCAGTCGGTGCCCGGGGTCGGACCGAAGATCGCCCTGGCCCTGCTGGCGGTACTCGACCCGGAACAGCTCCGCCGTGCCCTGGGCGCCGGCGACACGGCGATGCTGACCCGGGCGCCCGGCATCGGCAAGAAGGGCGCCGAACGGCTGGTGCTCGAACTCAAGGACAAGGTCGGCGGGGCCGGGAAATCCGCTGCCATCCCCGGCGGCCCCGGTCCGGGCGTTGCGCTGCCGTGGGGCAGCAAGCTGGTTGACGCGCTGGTCGGTCTGGGTTTTACCGCCAAGCAGGCCGAGGACGCCACGGCGACCGTCGCCACCGATGTCGAGGATCCGGCCGTGACGGACGGCGATGTCGGGGTGTTGCTGCGCAGAGCACTGGCCCTGCTGGGGCGCAGCAGGTGAGCGCCTGATGAGCATCGAACCGGCCGAAGAACCGGGCGCCGGGTATTCCGAGCCGGACGACCTGCTATTCGAAGGCGTGGTCAGCCCGGCGGAAGCGGCCGGGGACTCCGCTCTCGAGGCGTCATTGCGACCGCGGACGCTGTCCGAGTTCGTCGGTCAGGTCCGCGTCCGCGAGCAACTCGAGCTGGTGCTGTCCGGTGCGAAACTGCGCGGCACCCCACCGGACCACGTCCTGCTCGCCGGCCCGCCGGGGTTGGGCAAGACCTCGCTATCGATGATCATCGCCTCGGAGATGGGTGCGGCGCTGCGGCTCACCTCCGGGCCGGCCCTGGAGCGGGCCGGTGATCTGGCCGCGATCCTGTCCAACCTGGTCGAAGGCGACGTGCTGTTCATCGACGAGATCCACCGGATCGCCCGGCCCGCGGAGGAGATGCTCTATCTCGCAATGGAGGACTTCCGGGTCGACGTCATGGTCGGGAAGGGTCCCGGAGCGACCTCGATTCCGCTGGAGATCGCGCCGTTCACCCTGGTGGGCGCGACCACCCGATCGGGGCAGCTGACCAGCCCGCTGCGTGACCGCTTCGGCTTCACCGCGCACATGGAGTTCTACACCGCCGACGAGCTGACGACGGTGATCACCCGCAGCGCAGCCATCCTCGGAATCGACCTGCGCCCGGACGGCGGCACCGAGATCGCCCGCCGGTCCCGCGGCACGCCGCGGATCGCCAACAGGTTGCTGCGGCGGGTACGCGATTATGCGCAGGTCAGGGCCGATGGCTCGATCACCATGCAGATCGCCCGGGCGGCCCTCGCGGTGTACGACGTCGACGAGCTCGGCCTCGACCGGCTCGACCGCTCGGTGCTGACCGCGCTGTGCCGTTCGTTCGGCGGCGGCCCGGTGGGCCTGACCACGCTCGCCGTCGCAGTCGGTGAGGAGGCGAGCACTGTCGAAGAGGTGTGCGAGCCGTTTCTGGTCAGGGTCGGCATGCTCGCCCGGACGCGGCAGGGCCGGATCGCGACTCCGGCGGCGTGGCAGCACCTGGGCCTGCAGCCGGCGCGGGAGGTCCGGCCGGCCGGCCAGGCGACGCTGTTCGACGGCGGGAGAATGCCGGCCCGGCCTCCAACGCGCGAGGCCGACCGATGATCATGCTGCATTCCGGTAGCCTTGTCCTAGCTCACCGGACTTTCCGCCGATGTCAGCCGGTGCATGGAACCTCCGGCAGCGCTTCGGAGTTGAACTGGTGCTTTCGAACCTGCGGACCAGCAGGTGAATGCGCCGCAACGGCCCCAGCGCGCGTGTGAAGCTTCGCCCATCGGGGCAGTGACCGCTGTGACCGTCGTGTTGTCAGACTCGAACACCGAGGAGAACCATGGACCAGTTGCTGCTTCCGATCCTGATGTTTGCGGGGCTCGGCGGGTTGATGTACTTCAGCATGAAGAAGCAGAAGAGGGTCGCCGCCGCCACCAGGCAGATGCATGATTCGCTGGTGTCCGGCGCGAGGGTCCTGACGACCTCCGGCCTGCACGGCACCGTCACGGCCGTCGCCGACGACACCATCGAGCTGGAAATCGCGCCGGGTCTGCGCACCATCTGGGTACGTGCGGCGGTCCGCGAGATCATCGTGCCGGGGCCGTCGGAGGACTTCGACCTGGCGATCGACGCAGATCCGGACGTCATCGACGCCGGCGATCGCGACCCGACCGATCAGAATGTCACGGACCGTAAGTTCAAGGACCTCAACTAAGCTCTGGGATTGCCCCGGCCCGTGCAGGGTCGGGGCACCATCATGTGGGGGGCGTGACGATCGCCCCTGTTGCATCGCGACCGGCCCGTGGCGATCGGCAGCGTCTACCGCGGTTGCGCTGATCACCAAGGGCTTCGAGTCGCGTGCCGAGAAGATTGGCGCGACGTGGCGACACCAGCTGGGCAGTTCAGGCCCTGGCGATTGATCTGGACCTTCATCGGCATCACTGCGGTGCTGTACGGGCTGGTGTTTCTGACCCCCGGTTCGAACACACCCAAGCTCGGGATCGACCTCCAGGGCGGCACCCGGATCACCCTGACCGCCAGGACCACGGACGGTTCGGATCCGACCAGGGCGCAGATTCAGCAGGCCCGCTCGATCATGGAGAGCCGGGTGAACGGATCCGGTGTTGCCGGCGCCGAGATCCAGATCGACGGTGCGCGCACCCTCGTCATCACAGTTCCCGGGAATCAGGATCTGAACTCACTGACCCGCAGTGCACAGATGAATATCCGGCCGGTCGTCGCGGACTCGAGCGGCAACCCGGTGATCAGCTATCCCGCCGGGTATGTCCCGCCCGCGGCCACCGGGACGACGCCCCCGTCATCCAGTGGGCCGTCATCCAGTGGGCCGTCACCCAGTGGGTCGGCGAGCGGGTCGCCCGCCGCGTCGGGATCGACCATCCCCGCGATCGGTGACACCCCGGCGCCCGCGTCGAGCGCCGTCCCGGGTGGGTCGGCGACAGCGGCACCGGCCGGTGGCGCACCGGTGTCCGGCGCGAGCGCTGCCGAGACCACCGCTACGCCGGTTCCGAGTTCGCCGGCTCCCGGCTTGCGCGCACCGCAGCAGGCGTTGGCAGCTCCCAGCGGCGCCACCCCCAGTGAGACCGCAGACACCAACACCGCAGCACCGACAGCGTCGGCGCAGGCTACGGCCGCCTCCGCAGCTGCACCGAGTGCCTCGACCGCAGCTCCGGGGACCGCAGCGTCGGGAACTGCGGCGTCCGGAACTGCCGCTGCGCCCGCGTGGCCCGCCGGCAGCAATCCGAACATGCCGACCCAACCCCTGGGCACCGACGAGGCGGCCATCAGCGCCTGGATTGCGGCGGCCACGACGGCGTTGCCGGGGATCAGCTGCGCGGATCTGGAGCCGTACCGCGGGCTCGACGACCCGAACAAGCCGCTGATCGCCTGCAGTGACGACGGGACTGCGATCTACCTGACGGACAAGACGCTCATCGCCGGCACCCAGATCAGCACCGCAACATCCGGACAGAGCACGCAGGGCGCGGGCTGGGTCGTCAACATGACGTTCCAGTCCGAGGGCTACGCAACCTGGTCGTCCTACACCGCCTCCAACGTCGGCAAGCTGACGGCGATGGTGCTCGACGGGCAGGTCATCTCCGCCCCGCGGATCAACGGCCCGATCACCACCCCCGGCACAGAGATCTCCGGTTCGTTCAACCAGGAATCTGCTGCGGGGCTGGCGAACTCGCTGAAGTTCGGCGCGTTGCCGCTGGCCTTCGATCGCGCCGAGTCGGTCAACGTCAGTGCCCAGTTGGGCCTGGAGTATCTCAGGGCGGGCCTGATCGCCGGCGGAATCGGCCTGCTGCTGGTGGTGCTCTACTGCCTGCTGTACTACCGGCTGCTGGGTGTCATCACCATTCTGTCGCTGGTTCTGTCGTTCGGGCTGGTCTACGCGATCCTGGTGCTGCTCGGCAGGTGGGTCAACTTCAGCGTCGACATGGCGGGCGTGGCCGGTCTGATCATTGCGATCGGTATCACGGCGGACTCGTTCGTCATCTATTTCGAACGCATCAAGGACGAGGTCCGCGAGGGCCGGACGTTCCGGTCTGCGGTGCCGCGCGGTTGGCAGCGTGCGAAACGGACCATTCTGTCCGCCGATGCCGTGTCGTTCCTCTCGGCGTTCATCCTGTACATGCTGGCCGTTGGTCAGGTGAAGGGCTTCGCCTTCACGCTCGGCCTGTCAACGGTTCTCGACCTGGTGGTGGTGTTCCTGGTGACGCATCCGCTGGTCCACCTGGCGGCCGGGTCGCCGATCTTTGCAAGCGCCCGTTGGTCGGGTCTGGGCGGCGTCGCAAAGGCCGGTGCCCGGCAGCGGGCGGCGAACGCGAGAATCAGCGCGAAAGACACCAAGGAGGTGTCGGTATGACGCAGGACCAGCACGGGCCCAGCACCGCCGGAGTGGTGGCGGGGTCGTCCGCACTCGGCGAGGACTCCATCGCCGTGACGCCGCCGAACACGGCGACCCTGGACAAGCAGTTCGGCCGGCAGGCGGGGGTGCTGACCCGGCTGTCCACCGGGACAGGTGCGTTCGGCGTCCTTGGCAAACGCCGGATCTACTACCTGGTATCGACGACGTTGGTCGTGTTGTCGTTGCTGCTCATCATCTTTCGCGGATTCCAGTTCGGAATCGACTTCGCCGGCGGCACAACGCTGCAGTTCCAGCCGAACACCGGGCAGGAGATCTCCACCAGTCAGGTTGCCGAGGTGGTCACGTCGGCAACCGGCGTGTCGCCGGACTCGGTGCAGACTGTCGGGGCGCAGATCCAGGTGAGCTCCTCCACCCTCTCCACCGAGCAGGTGGTGGCGGCGAAGGGCGCGATCAATCAGCAGTACGCCCCGTCCGGCGGTGTCTCGAATTCCGCGGTGTCCGAGACCTGGGGATCGGAGATCTCGCAGCGGGCGCTCATTGCCGTCCTGGTGTTCCTGGTTGCTGTGGCGGCCTTCCTGTGGATCCGTTACGAGCGGCGGATGGCAGTGGGCGCCGTCGTCTCGGTGCTGCACGACGTGATCATCGCGGCCGGTGTCTATTCGCTCGTCGGCTTCGAGGTGACGCCGGCGACTGTCATCGGATTGCTCACGATTCTCGGTTTCTCGCTCTACGACACGGTTGTCGTCTACGACAAGGTGCAGGAGAACACCAAGGGCCTGACCTCGCTGAACCGGCGAACGTATCCGGAGGCCGCCAATCTGGCCATCAACCAGACGCTGATGCGGTCGATCAACACGTCGCTGATCGCTCTGCTACCGGTGGCCGGCCTCTTGGTGGCCGGCGTCGTCATCCTCGGCTCTGGCACTCTCAAGGACCTATCCCTGGTGATGCTGATCGGCATGCTGCTGGGCGCCTACTCGTCGGTGTTCATCGCCGTGCCGATCGCCGTCGACCTCAAGCTGCGGGACCCCGCGATCGTGGCCCACACCGCGCGGGTGAACGCCAAGCGCAAGGCCGAGGGCCTGATCGTCGATGCGGACGGCGATCCGATCCGCCGGATCGGCGGGACCGCCCTCGCCGGCGCCCGCCCTGCGGTGCGCGCTCCGGTGGTCGCAGGCACCCCATCGGCGCCCGGTCAGCAGCTCAAGCCGTCAGCCGCGCCGAGGCCCGGTGCGAAACCGGTTCGGCCGGTGGCGCCGAAGCCCGCTCCGTCGGGCAGCACAGCGTCGGGCAGGTCTTCGTCGGGTGGTACCCGGCCCAGTGGTAAGGGCGGCCGGCCGTCCGGCAAACGGAGCCGGTGACCGGCCGGCTTGACGGGCCGGCGCTGATCGCGCTGGCCGCCGCACACATCGACCGGCTGGTGCGCATCCAGCAGGACTTTCCGCAGCCAGGAGTCCTGTTCCGGGACCTGACGCCGGTTCTCGCCGATGCCGCCGCGCTTGACGCGACCGCCAGGGCCCTGGCCGCCGCTGGGCCCGATGCGACCTTGATTGCCGGGCTGGATTCACGGGGTTTCCTGCTCGGCGCGGCCGCCGCGATGATCGCCGGGACGGGGGTCCTCGCGGTGCGCAAGCCCGGGAAGCTGCCGGGAACCGTGCTGTCCGAGGAATACCAGCTGGAATACGGCTCGGCGCGACTCGAGTTGCACCCCGGCGACGTGCCATCGGGCGCCCGCGTACTGGTGATCGACGATGTCCTGGCGACCGGCGGGACAGCGGCAGCCGCATGTCGGCTCTTGCGACGGGCGGGGGCGGACATCGCCGGAGTCGCGGTAGCCATCGAGTTGACCGACCTCGGGGGGCGTTCGGCCTTGCCAGGACTGCCCGTCACCGCCCTCCGGCAGTGGTGAGGCCGGCTCACCGGCTGGCTCGTACGGTGTAGGAAATCAGCCCGTGACCGACGGCCCTGCCCCGGAGATCAGATGACGTACCAGCAGCACGCCGATGCCCTGCCGGGTACCTGGAACTTCCGCGACATCGGCGGTATTCGCACCGTGGGCGGTGTCATCCGCTCGGGCCTGGTGTACCGGTCCGCGGCGCTGGCGCAGTTGGAGAAAGCCGGCATGCAAGCCCTTGACGATCTCGGGGTGAGCGAGGTCGTCGACCTTCGCGGTGAGCGGGAGATCCGCCGGGAGGGTGCCGACCGCGTGCCCGAGGGCGTGACCGTCCGGGTGGCGCCTTTCCATCCCGAGGACGACGACACACCGGCGCACGAGGCCCAGCAGGACGAGGAGCAGGATGGTGCGCGGCGGGACGACCATCAGCCGTGGACCCAGGCGGGCCGGCTCCGCCGGTACTACGCGGAGATCCCCACGCTGGCGCCCGCCCAGCAGTCGGTTGCCGCACTGATCCGGACGGTCGCAACCGGCACCGGAAGCGTTCTGGTGCATTGCGCCGCCGGGAAGGACCGCACCGGCTGGGCCATCGCAACGGTGCTGCGGGCCGCCGGCGCGGATCGGGACGCGGTGCTGGCCGACTACCTGCAGAGCAACGACGCGATCGAATCGCTGCGTGCCTGGATGCTCGCGCAATACGGCCAGGCAGCACTGCGGGCGGGAAAAGAGGTCCTCGGAGTGGATGAGAGCTACTTGCAGGCCGGCTGGGACGCGGCCGACGCGGCGTTCGGATCCTTCGACGGCTATTTCGACGCCATCGGCATCGACGGTGCGGTGCTCGAGCAGTTACGTGGGCGCCTCGTTGACTGATCCGGCACCTCCTTGCGTCTCCCGGCCGGGGTTTCGTTTTCTGCCGGGCGGGATACCCCGCAAGGGACGCGTTCGCGACGGCCGGGCGTGCACCGCCGCGGAGGTACATCATGGTCAGCCCCGAAGACTTGGCAGGCTCGGACCGGGCAAGGCACCTGTCCGAGGCAGAGGTGGTGGACGTCGACGGCGCGAACGACGGCACGGTGACCGAGGCATTCCTCGACGCCGGCACCATGGTGCGGTCCGAAGAGCGGCTTGCGGTGGACACGGAGCGAGTAGCCACCGGGCGGGCCAGGCTGCGTAAGTTCCAGGTCACCGAGGAACAGCAGATCACGGTGACCGTCGCACGCGAACAGGTTCGGGTGGAATACGACAGCGATGCAGAGCTTCGTGCGAACGATCGTTCGGCGCAGGGCTCGCCCGGCGGTGTTGACATGGACGCGACCGGAGCTCCGTCGGTCGGCACGCAGGACGAAGACCGTGCCGGTCGCGACCGGTGGATGGTGCTGTACGCCCAGCGCCCCGTCGTGACCATGGAATGGGTTGCGGTGGAACGGGTTCGGTTCGGCACGGTGGCGCTGACGTCGCAGCAGACCGTCACCGGCGAGGTCCGTTCCGAACAGCTCGAGGTTGTCACCGATCACGCGGCGGCCAAGGGCGTCGCCCGCTAGTGCTGGCTACGGTGACGGCCCGCGTGCCCTCTTACTCGTCCATCCGGAAGCCGACCTTCATGCTGACCTGGTAGTGCCCGACGCGGCCGTCGTGGATGTGCCCGCGGATCTCGGTGACCTCGAACCAGTCAAGGCCCCGCAGGGTTGACGAGGCGCGGGCGATGCCGACCTCGATCGCCGCATCGACGCCGTCCGGTGACGTCCCGACGATCTCGCTCACTGCGTACACGTGTTGGCTCATCGATTCCTCTGGTCGGCCGGCGACCGCCTGCGGCGGTCGTAATTTCAGCGCAATGCTAGACCGTTGACCGATCGCCGCATCGCGCAGCCGGGTTGTTCCGGGACCAAGAACGACCGGGTCGGTCCAGCGAGCACTACCAGGGAGCACAGCAGCGGGGCGGGGAATAGTCCCCGCCCCGCTGCCTACCTGGCCCTTGCGGGCCGACCCTCACCGGTTGAGGACTTGCACGTCATAGAGGTGGAAGTGGATCGGGTGGGTATCCACCCCGTTGTGGGTGATCTTCCATATCTGGGTGCCATCCGTTTCCGACGAGATCGGCGTGACATCAAGACTGCTCGGCATGTTGTCACCAGGGGTGAGCACCTCCGTCGCGGGGTTCGAGTACGGATACAGAATGATGTTCTGCAGCAGCGGGGTGGCTCCAGGGGCCTCCAGTCCCATATTCGCCGTCATCCGACCGAATTCGTCGAAGTTCGCCGAGTTCATCTCGTCGTGGATGCCCTTGGGTTGCAGGGGTATCGACAGTGCCTTGTTTGTAGCGGGTTCTCGCTGCGCAGCAAGGGTGTCGAATTTGAACAGGTCGCCGCCCTGCTGCTGGATGCGCGCGAAACCGTCGCACTTCGCGGACGGATGTGTCGGGCTGTTGCAGTACCCGCTGCCGGCGAAGTTCGTGCCGTAGGTCGAGTTGTAGGCGGCCTGACCGACGATGATCGGATTGGAGCCCTTTTCGAAGACGCCCGAACCGTCGGGGTGGTGGGCGAATGCGGCGTCGAGCGCGCCCATCCGGTCGGCGGTGGTTCCCGTCCGGTCGAAGGCGATTTCGGGAGCGGCGTTCGACACCTTCACCTGCATGACGGTGCGGGTGGTGGGCCCGTAGCCGGCAAGGGTGCTCGGGGCGCCGGCGGGGGACAGGTCCGGTCCGCCGGTGTAGTAGTCGTTGCTGCTGACCCTGGCCGGGAACGCCGCCGGGGCGTCGTTGTACATGATCAGCGTCTTGCCCCGGTACTGGCTGAAGTCGACGACGACGTCGGCCCGCTCGGCCGGTGCCAGCAGCAGCGAGTGCTTGTCCACGTTGCCGACGTCGAAGCGGGTCGGGTCGGTGATCCAGGTGGTCGGCTGGGCCGGGACGACGACCGGTGCCGGCAGGAAGCCGCCCTCGGTGCCGATCTGGATCCAGCTCGGGCCGGCCGGGCTCTTGGTGGTATCAGGGGTCGGTACCACGTTCGGGTCGGTCTGCGCGGCCTCCACCTCGGCGGGCTTGAGCGCAACCTCGCTCAGGGTTCCGGTCGTCGGGTCGGCCACGTACCAGGACAGGTTCCAGAACCGGTCGTTGGCGGCGTTGAGGATCCGGTAGCGGTACGCCTTGGGATCGACCGTCGTGGTCGGGTAGGCGGTGCCGTTGACGACGGGTGTGTCGTTGAAGGCCTCCATACCGACCGAGTTGTTCGGCGTCCCGGGGATCTGCGCAGGCTCGCAGAACGGCTGGACATCGGGGTCACAGCTGGCGTCGTAATAAGGGTTGGCGATGGGTGGGTACTTCGTGTCCTTGGCCGGCGGCCAGAACCACGGGCCGTACATCCAGCGTCCGAACGCGCTCATCCCCGATGGGTCGCTGGGGTTCTGCGCCGGCATGTAGACGTGCGGGGACCACAGGTTGCCCTCACCGCCCACTTCGAGGCGTCCCAGGTGGGATCCACCTTGGCCATGGTCGCGGCATCCGGGACGAAGGTCTTGTCCTGGATGATCAGCGGCGTGCCCTCACCGACATCGGCAAGCGCGCCACCCGAGGTGATCAGTGCCTTCTCGGTGTCGTCGGTCAGCAGGTAACCGGCCGCCTGACCCGCGTACACGTTCAGCCGGGTGATACCCCAGGCGTGATCGTGGTAGAACATCAGCCGCGCGCTCTGCTGGTTGGTGTAGAAGAACGTCTCCGCTCCGGGACCGGGGTCGGGCATGTCGGGGACGTTGCTGACGCTGACACCCTTGGGGTACGCGGTCTGCTCACCGCTCGGGGTCACCCACTGATGCGGGGTCCCATCACTGATCCACGGCGTGATCCCGCCGTGCGGGTGCATGGTGGCCCGGTTCTCCGAGTAGCAGGTTCTGTCCTTCATGTCGTTCCCGCACATCGGGTTGCGCACGCCGTCGGTGACGGAGCCCTGGTCGGGCGCCATGTCCATCGGAACGCCGTTGCTGTCCAGCTGCATCATGTCCGGGCCCGGACCCGAACCCATCATCGAGGTATCGACCGGCAGGAACAGGTCGCCGCTGTCGCCGGTGGGGAGCAGGTTGCGGAACGTCACCCGAACCGGCTTGTTCTTGGTGGCAACGATTGTCGGCCCGAGGTAGTGCGGATCGTCAACCCCGAAGTATCCGGGGATGGGGGTCGGGGCGACCTTCGGGTCCAGGTTCGCGTTGGTCAGCTGCGTCTGCTTACCCTGAACGACATTGGTCGAGACCTGGACGTAACCACGCAGCAACGTGGCCGGCAGGTCCTGGTGGAACTTTATCCGGTACTGGACCAGGGCGATCTCGTAGTAGTCCGTGCCGGGGTAGGTGGTGTCCGGCACGGCCGTCGGGATGTACTGGCCCAGGTCGTTCGGATGGTCGGCGTCCTGGCCGGGCAGGGTGTCGACGAACTTCTTCAGGCCCGGGGTCAGGTAGCCGCCGCCCGGGTTCGTGACGGTGGGGGCCGTGGTGTACCCGGACCCGGGGTTCACCACGTCCACGCCGGTCACCACGCCGTTGTTGTCCATGACGGCAGAACCGGTGGCCGGCGTGCCGTCAGGAAGTTCCGGGATCGAGAACTTGACGATGGGCTGAATGGTGTACCCACTTCCGCCATCGACGAGGGTGAGGTTGTCGACTCCGCCGCTGGCGACGGCCGTCGCCTCTGCGCCAGGACTCGGGTTTCCGCCGGTGATGGTGACCTTGGGTGCGGTGAACCCGAAACCGGCCTCGTGGACGGTGATCGCCGACAGCACGCCGGGCGAGACCTGCGCGGTCGCAGTGGCGTCCGATGTCGGCGTCACGCCGCCGGTGCTGATGGTGACCTTGGGGGGCACCGCGTACCCGCTGCCGGGACTGGTCACCGTAATCCCCGAGATGGCGCCGGTCTTCGGATCGACGGTGGTGGTTGCCTCCGCGCCGGTTCCGGGATCGGTGATGGTCGGGGCAACGGTGGCCGCGAAGCTGTAGGTGCGGTCCTGGGAGAACAGCGGGTATCCGGCGTCCGTGCCCACGCTGATCGTGGCGTCCACTGCCGGTGGTTCGGTGGTGCCGGGCTGACCTGCTGTGGCCGGGTAGCTCAGCGTGTCCAGGTTCGCGCCGACACCGGTGTCGACGGGTATGCCCTCACCGTAGAAGCCGATGACGTCACCGTCTTCGACGGCGACGTTCGGGATCGGGTAGGTATCGACCTCGCCGGACGGGACCGTCGGCGCCGTCACGACCTGGTAACCGGAGTCGTACACGACCGTGTAGGCGTTCGCCGTCCCGGTCGGTCGAAGAATGTAGGCGTGGAAGTGGTTTCCCTCGGACGTCGTCGGGCTGCCACCCTTGGTGCCCTGATTCCAGATCTGGAAGTTCTGCAGGGTGCCCGCCGGCAGCTTGGTGTTGCCCAGGACGACGAAGACCGGGGCGAGTGTGCCCGGCGCGGTCGCGTAGTCGGTCGCGTAAGCGCGCTCCTGCAGGGGGTTGCCGTACAAGACCGGCGTGGGACTACCGAGGCCGATGGAGACGATCGCATCGGAGAGCACCTGCGGGCTGTTCGCCCAGTTCGGGTAGGGGCCGAAGTAGTGCGGGACCTTGGTTTCGTCTGGCGTGCCGGCGGCAGCGGTGGCGGCGGGCATGTCAGCCATGGGTGGACTGCCACCGGGTGGAGCGCCGAACGCCGGGGTTGCTGCCGTCTGGCAGACCACCGCCAAGGCCAGTAATCCGATGAGCAGTCTCCTGATCATGAAGGTCCCTCCCGTTCCAGATGCGTGTGGAAGGGAGGTAACTCTGGGTCAAGGCCAGGTCAAGGCCGGTCAGTAGGGCCGAGAGTACTAGTCAATTACCCCGAACGGGTGACATTTCGACGCATCGCTACGCAAAGCATCTGCATTCCTTACACCAGGTGATAAAAGTGGTGATGCAAAAGGGTTTCAGTTGTCTTGACAAGTTGCTCGCAGTGATCGGCAAGCGGGCCGTTCCGCATACGAAATGGTTTTCGTATTTCCTTTGCTCGCCGAATTGGGTATGGATTTCGACTACGTGGCGCGGCAAAAGCCGGTTTCTCCCGGCAGGCGACTACTCGCCATTCCCCACGAGCTGCTCAACAGGGCGCGCGGGGACGGTGCCGGGCGGCAGCGGAACGCGTCAGCATCGTTCTGCCGCTCAGCAAGACGGCTGATCGCCGCCCTCACCCTGCTTCGCGGGCGACGGTCACCACGCATGAATGGGTGGTGAGGACCTCGGCGTTATGCTCGGTTGTCCCGCACGGCGCTCCGTGCTGCCCGAAGGAGGTGCCCCTATGAGCTCCGATGTCGAAAGACGAGTCAGGCGCGGGCACGCTCCGAAGGACACCTCGCCGCCACGGCATACCGCCGACGCTGTTGGCCACGACGCGGTCGCGCTGGCCATCGAGGAGCCGCCCGCGGCCGCAGCCGTCCCCGAGGCGGTGAGCCTCGAGCCGGCTGTCGTTCGGCCGCTCAGTGTCGAGCCCGTCCAGCCGGAGGCGCGGAGCACCACGGTCCCCGAGTTGCAGCCCCCGCCCGAGGCGCCGACGCCGTCGGCCAGCCGGCGGGTGCGCGCCCGGCTGACCCGCCGGATGAGCGGCCAGCGTGCCGGGTCCTCCCCCGCCAGAACGGTCCTCGAACCGCTGTTCGCGGTCCACCGCGGATTGCACCCGAAGGCCGACCTCAAGTTGCTGCAAAGGGCCTACGAGGTGGCCGAAAAGGCGCACGCCGGCCAGTTCCGCAAGTCCGGCGACCCGTACATCACCCACCCGCTGGCGGTGGCGACCATCCTCGCCGACCTGGGGATGGACACCACGACACTGGGTGCGGCCCTGCTCCACGACACGGTGGAGGACACCCCGTACACGCTCGCCACCGTCAGGGCGGATTTCGGTGACGAGGTGGCCCACCTGGTGGACGGCGTCACCAAGCTGGACAAGGTGCATTTCGGCGACGCGACCGAGGCCGAGACCATCCGCAAGATGATCATCGCGATGGCGAAGGACCCCAGGGTTCTGGTCATCAAGCTCGCCGACCGGCTGCACAACATGCGCACGATGCGTTTCCTGCCGCCGGACAAGCAGGCGCGGAAGGCCAGGGAGACCCTGGAGGTGCTCGCCCCGCTGGCGCACCGCCTGGGGATGGCCACCGTCAAGTGGGAACTCGAGGACCTGGCGTTCTCGATCCTGCATTCCAAGCGGTACGACGAGATCGTCCGGCTGGTGGCCGATCGGGCACCGTCTCGCGACACCTACCTGGCAGCCGTCACCGGGCAACTGGAGGCCGAGCTGTCCGCAGCCAAGATTGCTTGCCAGGTGGTCGGCCGTGGAAAGCACTACTACTCGATCTATCAGAAGATGCAGTCCCGTGGTCGCGAGTTCGACGAGATCCATGACCTGGTGGCCGTTCGTATCATGGTCGGTAACGTCCGCGAGTGTTACGCGGCAATGGGTGTCGTGCATGCGCTGTGGGCGCCGATGCCCGGCCGGTTCAAGGACTACATCGCCCAGCCGCGGTACGGGGTGTACCAGTCACTGCACACCACCGTCATCGGCCCGGAGGGCAAGCCGCTGGAGGTGCAGATCCGCACCTACGACATGCACCACACCGCCGAGTACGGCATCGCCTCGCACTGGCGCTACAAGGAAACCCGTGGCACGCACACCGGTGCGGGTGCTGCGGTGGACGAGATGGCCTGGATGCGGCAACTTCTCGACTGGCAGCGGGAAGCCGGCGATGCCGGGGAGTTCCTGGACAACCTGCGTTACGAGATGGCGCACAGCGAGATCTTCGTGTTCACTCCGAAGGGCGACATCCAGACGCTGCCTGCCGGTTCCACCCCGGTCGACTTCGCGTACGCGGTGCACACCGAGGTCGGTCACCGGTGCATCGGGGCCAAGGTCGACGGCCGTCTGGTGCCGTTGGAGCGGCACCTGTCCAACGGTCAGTTCGTCGAGATCTTCACCTCCAAGGCGCCGAACCAGGGCCCGAGCCGGGACTGGCTGGGTTTCGTCGCGTCGTCCAGGGCCAAGACCAAGATCAGGCAGTATTTCGCCAAGTCCCGTCGCGAGGAGGCCGTCGAACTCGGCAAGGAGGCCATTGCCAAGGCCGCCCGGCGTGCGGGACTGCCGGTACAGCGGCTGATCTCGCACGACGCCATGGCGGCCATCGGGCACGACCTGGGCTACCGCGACATCGCAGCGCTGTATGCCGCCGTGGGGGAGAACCACCTCTCGGCAACCAGCCTGGTCGCCAAGGTGGTGTCCTACCTCGGCGGCGAGGAGGAGGCCGGCGACCAGGTCGCGGAGCGCTCGGCGCCGTCGGTCACTCGCCGCCGTACCCGCACCACCGGCGACGCGGGTGTCCTGGTCAAGGGCATCAGCGATATCCAGATGAAGCTCGCGCGGTGTTGCACGCCGGTGCCGGGGGACGCGATCCTCGGATTCATCACCAAGGGTGGTGCGGTCTCGGTGCACCGCGTCGATTGCACCAATGCGGCTTCGCTGCAACAGGAGCAGGCCCGGCTGGTCGACGTTGCCTGGGACCCGACGTCGGCATCGGTGTTCCTGGTGACCATTCAGGTCGAGGCGCTCGACCGGGCCCGCCTGCTGTCGGACATCACCAAGACGCTCGCGGACGTGAAGGTCAACATCCTGTCGGCCAATTTGTCGATGTCCAAGGACGGCATGGCAATCTCCCGGTTCTCCTTCGAGATGGCCGACCCGAAACACCTGGGTCACCTGCTACGGACGGTGCGTGGGGTGGAGGGCGTCTACGACGTCTACCGGGTGACCAGCGCCTGACGCCCCAGCGGTGGCCGTCGACGGCTGCGCTGACAAGATCGATCAGGTGTCCGCGCTGGAGATCCTGCTGCTGGTGGGTGCGGGCATCACCGGGGGACTGGTGGGGAGCGTCGCGGGGCTGGCGTCCCTGGTCACCTATCCGGCGCTACTGGCTGTCGGTCTGGACCCGGTCGCGGCGAACGTGACGAACACGGTTGCTCTGGTGTTCTCCGGCGTCGGGTCGGTACTCGGGTCCCGACCCGAGCTGCGCGGGCAGGGATCGCGACTGCGGGTACTGGCGCCGGTCGCGGCGGTCGGCGGCGCGATCGGCGCGATCCTGCTCCTGTCCACCCCGGCAGGCGGGTTCCAGAAGGTGGTGCCCGTACTGCTGGGGTTGTCGTCGCTGACGATCCTCATTCCGCGTCGGCCGCCGCCGGACGCAGCCGCGCCGGCGCTGCCGGGCCGCCGTCAGCAGGTTGTGCAGGCTGCCGCGATCCTGCTGATCGCCGTGTACGGCGGCTATTTCGGGGCCGCCGCGGGCGTGCTGCTGCTGGCTCTGCTGCTTCGGAGCCATGCCAGCCTGGCCCGAGCCAACGCGGCGAAGAACCTGTTGCTCGGAGTGGCCAACACCATCGCGGCCCTGCTGTTCATCGCGCTGTCCCCGGTCAGCTGGGCGGCCGCCATCCCGCTGGGCCTCGGCTGCCTGATGGGGTCCCGGGCCGGCCCGGTCGTTGTCAGGCGGGCGCCGGCAACGGTCTTGCGGTACCTCATCGGCGCGGCGGGGGTCGCACTGGCGATCCGGCTGGGTGTGCAGGCCTACGGCTGACGCGCCGCAACCCGGCGGCTGACAGCATGAGCGCCATGACGACCGCCGCGTCCACCGCCGTTGTGCTGGGCATCGATTTCGGCACGCTTTCCGGCAGAGCGCTCGTGGTTCGGGTATCGGACGGCGCCGAGCTGGGCTCGGCGGTACGCGAATACCGGCACGGCGTGCTCGACCGTGCGCTGCCCGGCAACGGCCCGACGTTGCCGCCGGCGTGGGCGCTGCAGGTACCGGTGGACTATCGCGCGGTGCTGAGAACCGCTGTGCCGCAGGCGCTGGCGGCCGCGGGAGTGGATCCGACGCTGGTAATCGGGGTGGGGACGGATTTCACCGCGTGCACCATGCTGCCGGTAACCCGGGACGGGACCCCGCTCTGCGAGCTACCGGAATTCGCCGACCGGCCCCATGCCTACGTCAAGCTATGGAAACATCATGCGGCGCAGCCGCAGGCGGACCGCATCAACCGGCTCGCCGCGGAGCGCGCGGAGCCGTGGTTGCGCCGGTACGGCGGACTGATCTCCGCCGAATGGGAATTCGCCAAGGCGCTGCAGGTGCTCGAAGACGACCCCGAGATATTCGCGACCATGCGGTACTGGGTGGAGGCCGCGGACTGGATCGTCTGGCAATTGACCGGACGCTACGTGCGAAATGCCTGCACCGCCGGCTACAAGGGCATGCTGCAGAACGGTCACTACCCGAGCAGGGATTTCCTCGGCGCCCTGAACCCCGCGTTCGCGGGTGTCGTCGACGAGAAGCTGGATGCGCCGATCGGCCGGCTCGGTGACGCGGCCGGCGCCCTGTCCGCGGACGGCGCCGCACTCACCGGATTGCCGGCCGGGATACCCGTCGCTGTGGGCAATGTCGATGCGCATGTCGCGGCCGCCGCCGGTAACGCGTTGCGGTCCGGGCAGATGGTGGCGATCATGGGAACGTCGACGTGTCACGTGATCAACGCCGATGTGCTGCGGGAGGTCCCGGGGATGTGCGGGGTCGTCGACGCCGGCATCGTTGACGAAAAATGGGGTTACGAGGCCGGGCAGAGCGGCGCCGGTGACATCTTCGACTGGTATCTGAAATCGGCCATTCCCGCCGAGTACAGCGCTCGCGCGGCGAACGCGGGTCAATCCCTGCACGAATTGCTGACCACCCTGGCGACGGGGCAGACGATCGGGCAGCACGGTCTGATTGCCCTGGACTGGCTCAGCGGCAACCGTTCCGTGCTCGTCAACCACGACCTGTCGGGCGTCCTGGTGGGCCTGACCATGCGCACCAGACCGGAGGACGTCTACCGCGCACTGATCGAGGCCACCGCATTCGGTACCCGGGTCATCATCGAGGCATTTTCCAGCACCGGCATTCCCGTCGACGAATTGGTGATGACCGGCGGTTTGGTGAAGAACCCACTGTTGATGCAGATCTACGCCGACGTCACACGGTTGCCGCTCGGGCTCATCACCTCGGCTCACGGTTCCGCGCTCGGATCTGCTATCCACGCGGCCGCGGCGGCAGGTGCCTACCCCGGCGTGGCAGCGGCCGCAGCGGCGATGGGCAGCGTCCGGCGCGCGGTCTATCGACCCATCGAGGCGAACGCGGCAGCCTACGACGAGCTGTTTTCATCTTATGTCGAGTTGCACGACCATTTCGGCCGGGGCGGGTCCGATGTCATGCACCGGCTCAAGGCCCTGCAGCGCAGAGCGTTCGCCGCCGCGGCGGCGACGTCGTCATCGCCCGATGGTGGACGGACAGCCCAGAATTGCCCATAACGGACACGTCGGCATCCGTTCTGCCACGAAGCTTCGGCATCGGGATGGCGGTGGTCGGCGCGGCGGTCAGCCTGCTGAAGGTGTCACTCACCCACTGATCGGAGATACTGCGGTCGGGCGGAACTGTGCCGTCCGACAACGAGATGGGTGCGTGATGAACGGTCCACTCGGCAGGTGGTTGAAGATTCCGACGCTTCCCGAGCGGCTGCGTGCCCAGGGTGTCCGGGAGGATCTCGTCCTGGCCGCCGACCGCACGGCCTTCGGCCGGCAGACCGACGTGGGGATCCCCGACGCAGGCGCACTTCTCGGCGCTGATGAAGCCGTCCTCGCTGGTCGAAGGACGTTACGCCGGAGCGATGGGCCTGCTGTTGCTGACCTCCCGCAGGCTCGTTTTCGCACCGGCGCACGCGGACCGGAAAACGCCCACCACTGTGCCGCTGAGCCAGATCCAATCGGTCACCGCGCGCATTCACCGGGGACTCGGTGCGCTGGACGTCACGGCGGGAGGTGCGCCCACCGGCAATGAGGACGACAAGTCACCGGGCGGGATCGTGGTCGATCAGATTCTCGGCAATCAGGCCGAATCCCTGGTGGCCACCATCGAACTGGCGATGACCCCGCCCCCGGACGGCCCGGCCGGCCACCGGGATCCCCTCGAGGAGCTCGCCGAACTACGCGCCCTGCATCGGGCCGGCGCCATCGGGGACACGGAATTCCAGATCCGTAAACAGCAGCTCTTCGGACAGATCTGACGTCGGTTGGCAGGTGATCAGCCGGTGCTGACCGAACCACCGGCCACCAGGTAGGACCACAACTCGCTGCTGACCGCCACCGGCGGTGCCGCATCCCCGCCGGATCGCTCCGCAGCCGACCGATGGCCATGCCCGAAGGCCGGAGACGACGCCCACGCCGTGAACGACTCCTCGTCCCGCCACCGGGTGATCACCAGCCAGGTGGTCCGGTCGTCGGTGGGCTGCAGGAGTTCGAAACCCTCGAAACCGTCCTGATTGTCAATCGCCCCGGCGCGGGCTGCGAACCGCTGCGCGAGTTCGTCGCCACTGCCAGCGGGCACGGTGATGGCGTTGATCTTGATGACCGTCATGACTCCATCGTGCCTGCCGTGCTCACTGAAGTAGCAGGCCACTGGCACGGGGCCCCGTAGCGACCACGCCATGGTCAGCCAGCCCGAACCCGCACCTGACCCGCAGTCAGGTAGGCGGCCGCTGTCCGACCCGACCAACGGCTCAGCCGGCCCCGCCGCTCGATGCCGCGGGTGCCGACGCTGCGGGTGCGGGTGCGGGTGCGGGTGCTGGGGCTGCGGGTGCTGAGGGTGCGGGTGCTGGTACCTCGCCGCCTGGTACGCCGGATTCGGCAGACGGGCTTGCGGAAGCGTACGTACCGGTGCCCTCCAGAGCATCGCCGGGCACGGTGACCTTACCGATGGTGGCGGTCTCGACCGGGGGACCGTCCTGCGCGCCGTTCTGAACCCCCTTGGCGGCGATGCCGTCGATCACCCTCATGCCCTGCCCGGTGACCTTGCCCAGGATCGTGTAGTCCGGCGACAGCGTCGCCGTGCCATACACGATGAAGAACTGCGAACCGTTGGTGTTTGCGCCGGCGTTGGCCAGCGCGACAGTGCCGACCGGGTACTGGCCACTGGCGGGTGGTTCGGTGGCAAAGCTGAAACCGGGCCCGCCGTTGCCCTGTCCGGTCGGGTCGCCGCATTGCAGGATGTTCAGCTGGTCGCTGACGGTCAGCCGATGGCACTGGGTGTTGTCGTAGAAGCCCTGTGATGCCAGGGACAGGAAGGCGTTCACCCCGCACGGTGCGGTGGCCCGGTCCAGGCTCACCGGAACGTCCTGACCGTTGAGCACAATGGTCGACTCGACGACGCCCGAGTTGCGCGGCTCCAGGTTCGCCGGAGCGCTGACTTGTATCGCGGCGGTGCCGGACACCGGGTACGAGCAGGGCGTCGTGGGCGCCGCCGACTCTGATGTGTCGGTGGACGGGTCGGCGGCCGTTGAACCGTTGTCGCGCGAGACGAACAGCCAGATACCGCCGGAGATGACGAGCACCGCAGCGACGACACCGACGATGACCAGCCGCTGTCTCCGGGCCCTCTCGAGCTCCTCCCGCCGTGCGAGCTGCCGCTCCAGCTTCCGCTTTGCCGCGTCGCGACGTTGCTGATTGGTGGGCACGCCTGGGTCCTCCCCGCGATCTTCAAGGGCACCGCTCGACGAGGCGGAGCCCGGCCGGAGTCTAGGTGACGGGCCGCGCCGGACTGCAGGTAACGCGGGGAGCAACCTGTGTGAACCGGCTGTGAACGTCCGCGGCCGGCCGACGCTAGGGTGATCCGGTGCTGATCGCAGGGTTCCCGGCCGGTTCGTTCCAGGCCAACTGTTACGTGCTGGCCGCCGACGCCGGCGCGCCCTGCGTCATCGTGGACCCCGGGCAGGACGCGCTGTCGGGGCTGCAACGGCTGCTGGAAGAACACCGGCTCGAGCCGGTGGCCGTGCTCCTCACCCACGGTCACCTCGATCACACGGCCTCGACCGGCGACGTCTGCCGGTGGGCCGACATTCCTGTCCACATCCACCCGGCGGATGAGTACATGCTCACCGATCCGCTGTCCGCGTTGTCCCCAGAACTGCAGTCGATGCTGGCGGGGATGTCGCTGGCGGGTCTGCGACCGCCGACCGTCATCAGCTTGGAGGACGGCGCCGATCCGATGCTGGCGGACCTGCCGCTGACCATCGAGCACATCCCCGGGCACACCGGGGGTTCGGTCGCGATCCGGATCGAGGGGGACGGTGACCGGCCCGAGGTGCTGCTGACCGGCGACACCCTGTTCGCCGGCTCCATCGGCCGCACCGACCTCCCGGGCGGTTCGACGTCACAGCAACTGGTGTCCATCCAGAACCGCTTGCTCAGCCGCTCGGACAGCGCCGTCGTCCTGCCCGGCCACGGACCGTCCACCACGATCGGTGCGGAACGCGCCGGCAACCCGTTCCTGACGCCGGCATCGCTGGCCCGGGCACAGCACGCCGAGGGCAGATCGGGCCCTCGCTGACGATCTGCCCCACCGGACATCCCGCCCGCCACTCGGCGCTGTGCGGCGCCGAACCGGAGCGAACCCGTCGCCCCCGAACCAGATTGAACGGAACCGATGGTCGAATTCTCTGCGCCGAAGGGCGTCCCCGACTACGTCCCGCCGACGTCACGCACGTTCGCCGCAGTCAAGGCCGCGTTGATCGCGGCCGCGGATCGGGCCGGGTACTCGCCGATCGAGCTGCCGATCTTCGAGGACACCGCGCTGTTCGCGAGGGGTGTGGGCGAGTCGACGGACGTCGTGTCCAAGGAGATGTACACCTTCGCCGACCGCGGCGGCAGGTCGATCACGCTCCGGCCGGAGGGCACCGCGGGGGTGATCCGTGCGGTCATCGAGCACGGGCTCGATCGCGGCCCGTTGCCGGTGAAACTCCTCTACTCCGGCCCGTTCTTCCGCTACGAGCGACCGCAGGCCGGCCGCTACCGGCAGTTGCAGCAGGTCGGCATCGAGGCCGTCGGGACCGAGGATCCCGCGCTGGACGCCGAGGTGGTCGCGGTCGCGGACGAGGGTTTTCGGAGCCTCGGGCTGACCGGCTTCCGGCTGGAGCTCACATCGTTGGGTGACGCGACCTGCCGGCCGGCGTACCGGGAGGCGTTGACAGCCTTCCTGTCCGGGCTGGACCTCGACGAGGTCACCGCCGCTCGGGCCACGCTCAATCCGCTGCGGGTGCTGGACGACAAGCGGCCGGCGATGCAGCCGATGCTGGCCGATGCGCCGCTAATGATCGATCACCTCTGTGACGCCTGCCGCGAGCACTTCGCAGCGGTGCGATCAGTCCTGGATGCGCTGGGTGTTCGCTACGTGCTGAACCCGCGCATGGTGCGCGGGCTGGATTACTACACGCGCACGACGTTCGAATTCGTGCACCCCGGTCTTGGAGCGCAGTCGGGTATCGGCGGTGGCGGACGCTACGACGGGCTGATGGCCGAGCTGGGTGGACAGCCGCTGTCGGGCATCGGCTTCGGCCTCGGTGTGGACCGGGCCTTTTTGGCCATGAAGGCGGAAGGCATCGAGGTAGGGCGCGAAAGCCGGTGCGAGGTCTACGGTGTGCCGCTGGGCGGGTCGGCATCGTTGCCGCTCGCGGTGATCTCGGACCAATTGCGGCGGGCGGGTATTCGCGCCGACATGGCCTACGGCGGAAGAGCGTTGAAGACGGCGATGAAGGCGGCTGATGCATCCGGTGCGAGGGTGGCCCTGCTGCTGGGTGACCAGGAAATCGAATCGGCCACCGTGATGGTGCGAGATCTCGTGTCCGGGGAGCAGAACCCCTGCCCCATCGGCGATGTCGTCCCCGCGGTGCAGCGCCTCCTGCAGGGTTGATCGGCTGGGGGCGGTGATCGGGCCGACTTGAAATGCCGACGAACATATGT